>SEFA01000015.1 GCA_004210455.1 Rubrivivax sp.
GGTGGGCCGAAGGGCCGGTACGCCTCACTCGAAAGCGGTAGCGCGTGGCGTCAGCCCGCGCCCCGCCAGGCTCATCGCTTGTAACTGACGCCCCACTGCGTGGCCGTGATGCCGAGCAGCATCAGGCCGTAGCCGGCCATCGTGCCGTCGGCGCCGACGAGCATCAGCGCGGCGAACAGGCCGAGCGAGCCGCCGACGCCGCCCCACAGGGCGAGCGTGCGCCAGCGCATGCCTGAGACGGTCTCCCGGCAGATCAGCTTGAGGGCGGCGGCCATCAGCGCCGCGACGCCCCAGGCGGGCAGGAACAGGTTGCCGAAATGCCAGACGGCGTCGAGTGGATCCACGGGTCGGTCGCTCCGGGCGAGAAGAAGATGTAACGGGTCGGCGGCCGGAAGACGTCTTCCTTGACGCATCCGGGGGCGATGAGCGCGCCGCCAAGGCCCGTGCGAGACACGGGTCGGGCAGGAATTTTATAATCGCCAGATGTCCGTCTTTGCCCTGGGTCTGAACCACACGTCCGCGCCGCTCGACCTGCGTGGACGTTTCGCGTTCACGCTCGAGCAACTGGCCCCGACGCTGCTGCGTTTCCAGGACCAGATCGGCACGAATCAGCGCCGTCGCGCCGCCGCCGCGGAAGCAGCCATCCTTTCCACCTGCAACCGCACCGAGCTCTACGTCGCCGGCGATGCCGACATGGTCCGCCCCGCCGTCGACTGGCTGGCGCAGATGGGCGGGGTCGGCAGTTCGATGCTGATGGACCATTCCTACGTGGTCGAGGACGGCGCCGCCGCGCGGCACGCCTTCCGCGTCGCCAGCGGGCTGGACTCGATGGTGCTGGGCGAACCGCAGATCCTCGGCCAACTCAAGCAGGCCGTGCGCGAGGCCGATTCGGCCGGCACGCTCGGCACGACGCTGCACCAGCTGTTCCAGCGCAGTTTCTCGGTGGCCAAGGAAGTCCGCAGCTCCACCGAGATCGGCAGCCACTCGATCAGCATGGCCGCGGCGTCCGTGCGGCTGGCCTCGCAGCTGTTCGAGAAGCTCACCGACATCAAGGTGCTGCTGGTCGGCGCGGGCGAGATGATCGAGCTGGTCGGCACGCATTTCGCCGCCAAGGCGCCGAAGGCGATCGCCATTGCCAACCGAACGCAGGAACGCGGCGAGAAGCTCGCCCATCAGCTCGGCGGCGAAGCCTTCCGGCTGGCCGACCTTCCCGACCGCCTGCACGAATTCGACGCGGTGATTTCCTGCACCGCCTCCAGCCTCCCGCTGATCGGGCTCGGCGCCGTGGAACGCGCGTTGAAGAAGCGCCGCCACAAGCCGATGTTTATGGTCGACCTCGCGGTGCCTCGCGACATCGAACAGGAAGTCGCCAAGCTGGACGACGTCTACCTCTATACGGTGGACGACCTCTCCCAGCTGGTCCAGACCGCCGGCGAGAAGCGCCAGGCCGCGGTCCAGCAGGCGGAAGCCATCATCGAGTCCGGCGTCCAGAGCTTCGTCCACTGGCTGGGCCAGCGCCACACGGTGCCGCTGATCCAGGCCCTGCATCAGCAGGCCGACAGCTGGCGCCAGGCCGAGATCCAGCGCGCGCGCAAGCTGATCGCCAAGGGCGAGGACATCGACAGCGTGCTGGACGCGCTGGCGCGCGGACTGACACAGAAGATGCTGCACGGCGCCATGGCCGAATTGAACGGCAGCGACGGCGAGCAGCGCCTGCAGATGGCGCAGACCGTGTCGCGGCTGTTCCTGCGCGGCAGTGCGAAGACCTCGGGCGTCCGCCCGGACGCGCTCGGCGACGAAGCGGACTCGTAGCGGCGCGTTCCACGCGCGAGCGGCTGTCGCCAACGGCTCTCCGGCACGCCCTGCCACGCTGCTCCCGATCTCGATCACGATCCCGACCTCCTCTGCGGATCGTTCCTCCGCCTCCTCGCTCCTCAGACCCTTCCGATGAAAGACGCCCTGCGCCAGAAGTTCGACCGCCTCGGCTACCGGCTGGCGGAGCTCGACAGCACGCTCGCGGACGGCAGCGCCGCCGCCGACATGAAGCGTTACCGCGCGCTGACGCGAGAGCAGGCGGAGGTGTCGTCGCTGGTCGAGCGCTACCGGCGCTACGTGCAGCGCGAGCAGGATCTCGTCGCGGCGCGCGAGCTGCTCGACAGCGGCGACGCCGACATGATCGAGATGGCGCGTGAGGAGATCGCCGGCGCCGAGGCCGATCTGGCGCAACTCGACCAGGCGCTGCAACTCGCGCTGATCCCGAAGGATCCCGATGACGACCGCCCCGCGTTCCTCGAGATCCGCGCCGGCGCGGGCGGCGACGAATCGGCGCTCTTCGCCGGCGATCTGACCCGCATGTACATGCGCTTCGCCGAGGGCCGCGGCTGGCGCTGCGAGGTGCTGTCGGCGAGCGAATCGGACCTGGGCGGCTACAAGGAGATCGTGCTGCGCCTGGACGGCGACGGCGTGTACGGACAGATGAAGTTCGAGTCGGGCGGACACCGCGTGCAGCGCGTCCCCGCCACCGAATCGCAAGGACGCATCCACACCAGCGCGTGCACGGTCGCGGTGATGGCGGAACCCGACGAGGCCGAGGAGATCCAGCTCAATCCCGCCGAACTGCGCATCGACACCTTCCGCGCGAGCGGCGCGGGCGGGCAGCACGTCAACAAGACCGACAGCGCGATCCGGATCACGCACCTGCCGACGGGCCTCGTCGCCGAATGCCAGGACGACCGCAGCCAGCATCGCAACAAGGCCAAGGCGATGGCGGTGCTGGCCGCGCGGTTGCGCGACAAGGATCGCAGCGAACGCGCCGCCAAGGAGGCCGCACAGCGCAAGAGCCTCGTCGGCACCGGCGACCGCAGCGATCGCATCCGCACCTACAACTTTCCTCAGGGACGGCTGACCGACCACCGCATCAACCTGACGCTCTACAAGCTCGGCGCGATCATGGACGGCGACCTCGCCGACGTGCTGCAGGGACTGCAGCAGGCGCAGGCTGCGGAACAGCTCGCGGCGCTGGAAGGCGGCCAGTGATGCGCACCGACGCAGACACGCTGACGGTCGCAGGCGCGGAACGCGCCGCCATCGCCGCCGGCCTGCCGCGCGCCGAAGCGCACTACCTGCTGCAGGCGATGCTGGGCGCCTCGCGCGCCTGGCTCATCACCCACGACACCGATCCGCTCGACAGCCCCCAGCGCGAACGCTTCCAGGACTGGCTCGCCCGTCGGCTCGACGGCGTGCCGCTGGCCTATCTGACCGGCGAGAAGGAGTTCTTCGGCCTGACGCTGCGCGTCACGCCGGACACGCTGATCCCGCGACCGGACACCGAAGTGCTGGTGGAGTGGGCGCTCGAACGCCTGGCCGGACGGTCCGCGCCCCGGGTGGTCGACCTGGGCACCGGCACCGGCGCGATCGCGCTGTCGATCAAGTCGCGCCGTCCGGATGCGGATGTACGGATGGTCGACGCGAGCGCCGGCGCCCTCGCCGTCGCGCAGGACAACGCCCGCCGGCTGGGTCTGGCGGTCGAGGCCCATCTCGGCAGCTGGTACGAGCCGCTGGCGGGTCAATCGGCATTCGACCTGATCCTCAGTAACCCGCCGTATGTTGCGGGCGACGACCATCACCTGGACGCGCTGCGGCATGAGCCCCGGATGGCGCTGACGCCGGAAGGCGACGGACTGGCCGATCTGCGCCAACTCATCGCGGGCGCGCCGGCCCGGCTGCGCCCGGAGGGATGGCTGCTCCTCGAACATGGGTATGACCAGGCCGGCTCGGTGGCCGATCTGCTGAGCGCACGCGGCTTCGTCGACGTCGAGAACCGGCGTGATCTGGGCGGCCAAGCCCGCGCCAGCGGTGGCCGCTGGCCGGCGTAAGGAATGTGGCAGTCCGCACAGGAATGTGGTGCGCCTCACAGACTGTTTCCACACTGCGAGAAACCGCGCCGGGAATCCGCAACAGTGCCTGGAAACCCCCTCAACTCGATCTGGCGCGGTCACCGGCGCGGGCGTAGCATGGTCTGACTTGGTGCCCGTTTTGATCCATCTTGAAACGGGTTTGTCGTCAGTCTGGGAGACCTGTCATGAGCGCCGCCCCCTTGCTCCTGCGCCTTGCCGTGGTCCTGGCCGGCAGTGTCTGCATGGCCGGCGCGGCGTGGGCCCAACAGGGCCTGCAACTGAAACCCGACCGCAAGGCCTTCACCAGCTGGCAGGGCCGGCTGCAGTTGAGCCAGGCCCAGGACAACGACAGCCTCTCCTTCGACGCCCGCAACGGCAGCCGCTTGCTGAGCGCCAACCTGCTGGCGGACTATTACCTCACCGGCTCCGGCCTGGGCGCTGGCACGCGCGGCGGCCTGCGGGCCACCGGCGGCCTGATGCTGGGCCCCATGTCGCTGCTGCAGAGCAGTTCCGGCGTGGCGCTGGGCCAGGCGGCGACGGTCTCGCCGTCGCTGTCGGCCGGCCGTCGCACCCTCAGCCTGCTCACCGGTCCCGAGCGCGAGCCCAATCTGTCGCTGTCCTATATCGGCGTCGGCTATACCAGCTACTCGCTGCGCAACGGCTGGGGCTTCAGCGCGGACGTCGGCGTGGTGGGCGGCGGCGCGGCTAGCCTGCGCCTGGGCAACAGCGCCCCGCAGGCCGAGCTGTCTCAGGACCTGCGCTACAAGCCGGTCATCCAGCTCGGCGTGAGCTACAGCTTCTGATCCTCGCCGCGCGACGGGCCGGCCGTCAGTCGCCGCCTGTCGAGTGCGCCCCGTTCAAGCCACTTGAACCCGGCCGGGCACGGGCTTGCGCGCTGCTTGATAATCCTGGCATCGCGCGGCAAGCCGCCGGCCCCTTTCCGTGGAGCCCGGAACGGATCCTGCCGCGCACCGCACACGCCATCCCGCATCAGCTTTCAGAGGATCTCCGCCATGAGCGACGTTCAGCAACGCATCGACGACCTGGTCAAGGGCAACCGCATCGTGCTCTTCATGAAGGGCACCGCGCAGTTCCCGATGTGCGGCTTCTCCGGCCGTGCGATCCAGATCCTGAAGGCCAGCGGCGCCAGCGAGCTGAAGACCTTCAACGTGCTCGAGGACGAGAGCGTCCGCCAAGGCATCAAGGACTACGCCAACTGGCCCACCATCCCGCAGCTCTACATCGACGGCGAGTTTGTCGGCGGCTCCGACATCATGATGGAGATGTACGAGAGCGGCGAGCTGCAGCAGCTGCTGGCCAAGGCCTGATGACCGCGGCCGCGGCACCTCGGCCGCGCCTGATCGTCGGCATCACCGGTGCGACGGGCGCCGCCTACGGGCTGCAACTGCTGCGCCGGGCCCGCGCGATCGGCGCGGAGACCCACCTGGTCCTCAGCCCCGCGGGCGTGCTCAACGCCCACCATGAACTGGGGCTCGCGCGCGACGCGCTGGAGCGCGAGGCGGACGTCGCCTATGCCCCCGGCGACGTCGGCGCCTGCGTCGCCAGCGGCAGTTTCCCGACCGCCGCGATGGTGGTCGCGCCCTGCTCGATGCGCACGCTCGCCGCGGTCGCCCACGGGCTGTCGGACAACCTCATGACCCGCGCTGCCGACGTGACGCTCAAGGAGCGTCGCCGGCTGATCCTGATGGTTCGCGAGACGCCCTTCAACCTCGCCCACCTGCGCAACATGACCGCGGTGACCGAGATGGGCGGGATCATCTTCCCGCCCCTGCCGGCGCTGTACCTGAAGCCGACCTCCATCGAGGAGATGGTGGCCGAGACCGTCGAGCGCGTGCTCGAACTCGCGCAACTGCCCGGCGCGACGCCGCAGGCGTGGCGGGGGCTTCGACCTCAGGTCTGACCCGGCATCAACCAGCCCTTGCGGGCGCCCATCACCATGTTGGGGTACTCGGCGCGCCCCCGGCTGCCGTTGTAGCGGCCCAGCGCGAGGAACAGGTCGCCCTTCTCGCGGTCCAGGTAGTGCCGCAGGATCACGCAACCGAAGCGCAGGTTGGTCTGCATGTGGAACAGCCGGGACACCTGCCCGTCGCCGATCGAGCGCATCCAGAACGGCATCACCTGCATGTAGCCGCGCGCGCCCGCGACGCTGATCGCGTACTTCTTGAAGCCGCTCTCCACCTGCACCAGACCCAGCACCAGCGCCGTCTCGAGGCCCGCGCGGGCGCTCTCGTACCAGATGGCCTCGAGGAACTCGATCCGCGTCTGGGTCTCGCTCTTCTTGCGCTTCATGCGCTCGCTCATTTCACCGAGCCATCGCAGGTAGGCCAGGCGCGGCTCGATCGAGTCGAAGTGCGGCTTGGGCGGCGCGTCCGACGCGATCGCGGCCGACATTGCGGAGCGGACGGCGTCGGCGAGCGGCTCTTCCACCTGTGCGCCGGCGAACGCCGGACGCGGCAGGCAACTGGCCGCGCCGGCGAGCAGCAGCGCGCGGCGCGAGGAGGGAGCAATCGTCTTGAAGCCAGAGTCAGTCACGGGAACGGCGGAGATCAGGTGGAGTCGGAATTCGATGGACAAGCGCGGGGCCGAGGCGCGGCAGCATAACGGCGCGCGGCGCCGTCGTCAGCGGGCGAGCCAGCGTTCCAGCGGCAAAGGTCGCGGACCGCGCACCCGCGCGAGCAGCAGGCCGCCGGACCAGTACGCCAGCGCCAGCCCGGCCGCCACCATCGTGCCCGGTTGCCACGCGAGTCCCGCGCCGCTGAACAACACGAAGCTGAGGACCGAGCTGAAGAGGTACAGGCTGAGCGTGTGGCGCCCCAGCGGCGCGAGCGCAGCCAGCCAACGTGGCTCGCTGCGCATGCGCAGCACCAGCGCGGGCACGGCGGCGCTCAGCAGCAGCACCGTCGGATAGAGATAGAGGATCGCATATCGGCTGGTGGCCTCTCCGTCGCCGTCGCGCAAGCCGGGCCAGAGCAGCGAGGCGAACGCGATGTTCACCGCCATCGCCGGCCACAGCCATCGGCGAGACCAGCGCCGTAGCGCGGGCTCCCAACGCGGATGGGACAACAGCCGCAAGCGTGCCGCCATCAATCCGGCGGTCATGAGAAGCAAGGGCGTCGGCAAGCCCAGGGTGGCGAAGGCGATGGTCGACGCGACGAAGTGACCCGCGTTGCGCAGCGTCCAGTCGCCCCAAGTCGTCGGCACGGAGAGCGACACCGACGGTTCGCCTGACAGCGGCATGTTGGCCATCAGGACCGTGAGCGCGATCACCGCGAGTTCCAGGCCGATCAGCACCCGCAGCCGGATCTTCAGCATCGCCATCGAATGCCCGGCCCAAATCGCCAGCACCGCGCCGGAGACCGCATAGAGCGTCAGGATGTCGCCCATGTAGAGCAGCGTGCCGTGCAGCAGGCCGAGTGTCAGCAGCTTCGCGAGGCGCCGTCGACGCCTGCCTAGGGCCTCCTCGCCTCGCGACTGGGACAGGCCTTGGCTGTAGCCGAACAGGAAGGCGAGGAGCGCAATGCCCTTGCCCGCGATGAGCGCGTGCAGGAACCAGGACACGGTCTGGGCCACGGGACCGTCGGCGGGCGACGGCGGACTGAGAGGCCCCGCATCCGGCAAGGCTGGATAACCCACCCAGTTGACGGCCACCACCGGGAACAACGCGAGCGCGCGCAGCGCGTCCACCGCCGCGACACGCTGCGGCGGACGGGCCGTGTTCACGCCAGTCGTTGCTTCAGATGGGCGACGACGTCGGCCAGCGCCAGCTTGGTGGCGGCGGCATCGCGGCGGCCTTGGTACTCGACCTGGCCTTCCTTCAGTCCGCGGTCGGAGATGACCACGCGGTGAGGCACGCCGACGAGTTCCCAGTCGGCGAACATCGCGCCGGGGCGCTCGCCGCGATCGTCCAGCAGCACGTCGATGCCGAGCTCGAGCAGTTCCTCGTGCAGCTTCGTCGCCGCGGCCTTCACGTCCTCGCTGCGGTCCATGCCGATCGGGCAGACCACGACGGTGAACGGCGCGATCGCGTCGGGCCAGACGATGCCGCGCTCGTCATGGTTCTGCTCGATCGCCGCGCCCAGGATGCGGGTCACACCGATGCCGTAGCAGCCCATCTCCATCAGCTGGGGCTTGCCGGTCTCGTCGAGGTAGCTCGCGTTCATCGCGGCCGAATACTTCGTGCCGAGATAGAAGACATGGCCGACCTCGATGCCGCGCTGGATCGCCAGCACGCCCTTGCCGTCCGGCGAGGGATCGCCCTCGACGACGTTGCGGATGTCGGCCACCAGGTCGGGCTCGGGCAGGTCACGGCCCCAGTTCACACCGGTGAAGTGGAAGTCAGCCTCGTTGGCGCCGCAGACGAAGTCCGCCATGTGGGCGACGGTGCGGTCCGCGATGACCTTCAGCGGCTGCTTCAGGCCGATCGGGCCGAGGTAGCCGGGCTTGCAGCCGAAGTGGGCGTCGATCTCCGCGGCGGTCGCGAAGCGGAAGCCGCCCTTCAGGCCTTCGAGCTTGCCGGCCTTCACTTCGTTCAGGTCGTGGTCGCCGCGGACCAGCAGCAGCCAGACCTGCGACTTGACGATGTTGCCGTCGTCGTCGAGCTCGTCGGTCGCCAGCACCAGTGACTTCACCGTCTGCGACAGCGGCAGCTTCAGCAGGTCGGCGACATCGGCACAGGTGGCCTTGCCGGGCGTCGCCGTCTTCGTCAGCGGCTGCGTCGCGGCGCCGCGCGTGGCGATCAGCGACAGCGCCTCGGCCAGCTCGATGTTGGCCGCGTAGTCGCTGGTCGGGCAGTAGATGATGGCGTCTTCACCGGTCTCGGCGATGACCTGGAATTCATGCGAGCGGTCGCCGCCGATCGCGCCGGTGTCCGCCGCCACGGCGCGGTACTGCAGGCCCAGGCGGTCGAAGATCCGGCCGTAGGCCGAGTACATCGCGTCGTAGCTGCGACCCGCCGCGTCCTTGTCCCGGTCGAACGAGTACGCATCCTTCATCGTGAACTCGCGGCCGCGCATGATCCCGAAACGGGGCCGGCGCTCGTCGCGGAACTTCGTCTGGATGTGATAGAAATTCTTCGGCAGCTGCTTGTAGCTGCGCAACTCCTGGCGCGCGATGTCGGTGATGACCTCCTCCGACGTCGGCTGGATGATGAAGTCACGCCCGTGGCGATCCTTCACGCGCAGCAGCTCCGGGCCCATCTTGTCGAAGCGGCCCGTCTCCTGCCACAGCTCGGCCGGTTGCACGACCGGCATCAGCAGCTCGACCGCGCCGGCGCGGTTCATCTCGCCGCGGATGATGTGCTCGACCTTGCGGATCACGCGCAGTCCCATCGGCATGTAGTTGTAGATGCCGGCGCCCAGGCGCTTGATCATGCCGGCCCGCATCATCAGCTTGTGGCTGACGATTTCCGCATCGGCGGGCGCTTCCTTGAGCGTGGAGATGAAGAACTGGGAGGCTTTCATGGGCGCAGAAAATAAAAGTCCGCGGTCAGCCGGGCCGCCGCGGAAAACACCGTGCATCACCGAGGGTTAGCGATGATCGCGCCGGGTTGTTGCCCGGGTGCAATAATCAATCCAACGAATGATTTGAAGGTTGATTATGCTCGACCGTGAAGGCTTCCGGCCCAACGTCGGCATCATCCTGCTCAACCACAAGAACGAGGTGTTCTGGGGCAAGCGCATACGCACCCATTCTTGGCAGTTCCCCCAAGGGGGCATCAAGCATGGAGAAACGCCCGAGCAGGCGATGTTCAGAGAGCTGCATGAGGAAGTGGGCCTCACTGCGGACCACGTGCGCATCATCGCGCGCACGCGGGACTGGCTGCGTTATGAAGTCCCGGATCACTTCATCCGGCGCGACGCGCGGGGGCATTACCGCGGACAGAAACAGATCTGGTTCCTGCTGCAGATGATGGGGCGCGACAGCGACATGAATCTGCGCGCCACCGATCATCCCGAGTTCGACGCCTGGCGTTGGAACGAGTACTGGGTGCCGCTGGAAGCCGTGATCGAATTCAAGCGCGGCGTGTATCAGATGGCGCTGACGGAACTCGCGCGATTCCTGCCTCGCCTGAATCACCACAACCGCTATCTGCGGGCCGGCATGCGGCCGCCACCGCGCGGCGGCGATCGCCATGGCGGGCACGGCGATCACGGAGATCATCACGGCGATCAGGACCACCACCGGCACGAGCGCTTCGATCCACGGCCCCATGAGCATGACGGCCCGGCGCATGCGGAAACCACGCATCGGACGTCGCACGACGGTCGTGAGGTGTCGCCGCCGGGTGCCGCTCACGGCGGTCCCGCAGAGCCTTCGAAGGACTGAGCGCTTCCGCGGCGCTCGCGTGCCGCCTCAGCGCAGCACGAGGTTGTCGCGGTGGATCAGTTCCGGCTCGGCCGCGTAACCCAGCACGCGCTCGATGTCGAACGACGGCTTGCGGGCGATCAGGCGTGCTTCGGCGCTGCCGTAGTTGGTGAGTCCGCGCGCGAGTTCCTTCCCGGCGAGGTCGACGACCGCGATGACATCGCCGCGATGGAACTCACCCGACACCTCCTGCACGCCGATCGGCAGCAGGCTCTTGCCCTCTTCCCGCAGCTTGATCGCCGCGCCGGCGTCGACGACGACCTTCCCGCGCAGCTGCAGGTGATCAACCATCCACTGCTTGCGTGCCGCGAGCTTGGCGGTCGACGCCATCAGCGCCGTGCCGATCGCCTCGCCGCCGGCCAGGCGGAGCAGCACGTCGGGCTCGCGACCCCAGGCGATCACGGTGTTCGCGCCGCTGCTGGCCGCGCGCTTGGCCGCCAGGATCTTGGTGATCATGCCGCCGCGGCCGAGGCTGGTCCCGGCACCGCCGGCCATCTCCTCGAGCTCGGGCTTGCCGGCCGTCGCGCGGTCGATGAAGCGGGCGCTCGGGTCCTTGCGCGGATCGGCCGAGTACAGACCTTTCTGATCGGTGAGGATCACCAGCGCATCGGCTTCGACCAGGTTCGCGACCAGCGCGCCCAGCGTGTCGTTGTCGCCGAACTTGATTTCGTCGTTGACGACGGTGTCGTTCTCGTTGATCACCGGCACCACACGGTGCTGAAGCAGGGCCAGCAGCGTCGAACGCGCATTGAGGTAGCGCTCGCGGTCGGCCAGGTCGGCATGCGTCAGCAGCACCTGCGCGCTGGTCAGGCCCTGCTCGCGCAGCTTGGTCTCGTACATCTGCGCCAGGCCCATCTGCCCGACGGCCGCCGCAGCCTGCAGCTCGTGCAATTCCTTCGGGCGGCTCGCCCAACCCAGGCGCTTCATGCCTTCGGCAATCGCGCCGCTGGACACCATCACGACCTCACGCCCCTCGCGCGCCAGCTCCGCGAGCTGCCGGCACCAGTTGCCGATCGCCTCGGCATCGACGCCGCGACCCTCGTTCGTCACGAGACTGGAGCCGACCTTCACGACGATGCGTCGCGCGTCCTTGAGGACACCAGCCAGTTCACCACCCAGGTTGCCAGTCAGATTGCCGTTGCTCATGCGAGGAGGATCAGGGAGCCGTGAGTGCGGAGCCGGAAGTCAGGGCAGCGGATCGAAGCGCGGATCGCGCTCGGGCGGCTTTTCAGCCTTCTCCGCTTTCTCGGCCTTGTCGGCTTTCGCCGCCTTGACCGCCTTGTTCTTCGTGGCGCGGGTCTTGCGCGTTTCCTGGAAAGCCTTCGGCGGATCGATCGTCGGCTCGTCGAAGCGCGCGTCCGGATCCTCCACCGGCGGCGACTGGATCGCCGCCACGTGGTCGTAGATGGTGCGGATCAGCGGCTCGCACCCTTCGCGCGTCAGCGCGGAGATCTCGAACACAGGCCCCTTCCACTTGTAGCGCTTGACGAAGTCCTTCACGCGGGCGGCACGCTCTTCCACCGGCACCATGTCCAGCTTGTTCAGCACCAGCCAGCGCGGCTTCTCATAGAGCGCCTCGTCGTACTTCTTCAGTTCCTTGACGATGGCCTTGGCCTCTGCGACCGGATCGACATCCGGATTGAAGGGCGCGAGGTCGACCACATGCAGCAGGACACGCGTGCGTTGCAGGTGGCGCAGGAACTGGTGGCCGAGGCCGGCGCCTTCGGCGGCGCCCTCGATCAGGCCCGGGATGTCGGCGATGACGAAGCTCTTCTCCGGCCCCACGCGCACCACGCCCAGGTTGGGGTACAGCGTCGTGAAGGGGTAGTCGGCGATCTTCGGGCGCGCGTTGGACACGGCCGCGATCAGCGTCGACTTGCCGGCGTTGGGCTGACCGAGCAGACCGACGTCGGCCAGCACGCGCAACTCCATCTTGATCTTCTTGGCCTCGCCGGGCCAGCCGGGCGTCTTCTGACGCGGCGCGCGGTTCGTCGAGGTCTTGAAGTGCAGGTTGCCGAAGCCGCCGTCGCCGCCCTTGGCCAGCAGCACCGGCACATCGGGCTCGATCAGCTCGGCGATGATTTCGTCGGTCTCCAGGTCACGCACGATGGTGCCGACCGGCACCTTCAAGGTGATGTCCTCGGCGGCGGCGCCGAACTGGTCCGAGCCGCGACCGGCCTCGCCGTTGCGGGCCTCGTGGCGGCGCGCATAGCGGTAGTCGATCAGCGTGTTGAGGTTGCGATCGGCCATCGCGAAGACGTTGCCGCCCCGGCCGCCGTCCCCGCCGTCCGGTCCGCCGAACGGGATGAACTTCTCGCGGCGGAAACTGGCGCAGCCCGCCCCGCCGTTGCCGGCGGCGATATCGATGGTGGCTTCGTCAACGAACTTCATGGATGGCCTTCAGTCCCGGAGCGGGGCTATCGTAATTCACACCCCCGCGCTCCCGCGCGAGGCCATGCTTTGAATCGATGCGAGTCAGGTTTCGCCGGACTCACGGTCGGCGCGGCGCCCGACGGGATCGGGCCCCGAGAAAGAACAAAGCCCCGGACGAAGCCGGGGCTCTGGGTCCGCCGGATACGGGAGACCAGGTCTCCCGCATCGCGGCGTCAGGACATCAAGTCGCTCAGATCGCCGTGACGACGACCGTGGAGCGGCTGTTCTCGCCCTTGACGGTGAAGGACACCGTGCCGTCGATCAGTGCGAACAGCGTGTGGTCCTTGCCCATGCCCACGTTGGTACCGGCGTGGAACTTCGTGCCGCGTTGGCGGACGATGATCGAGCCAGCCGAGATGGTCTGGCCGCCGTACACCTTGACGCCCAGCATCTTCGGCTTCGAGTCGCGGCCATTTCGTGTTGAGCCGCCGCCCTTTTTCTGTGCCATGGATTACTCCTTGATCAGATTACGAGAGAGTCAGGAATCAGCCGTTGACCGCGCTGATTTCCAGCTCGGTGAACGTCTGGCGATGGCCTTGGCTCTTCTTGTAGTGCTTACGACGACGCATCTTGAAGATGCGCACCTTGTCATGCTTGCCATGCGCCACCACGGTGGCCTTGACGCTTGCACCCGCAACCAAGGGAGTCCCAATCTTCAGGTCGGCGCCGTTTCCGACGGCCAGCACCTGGTCAATCACGATCTCTTGGCCAACGTCCGCAGCAATCTGTTCTACCTTGATCTTTTCGCCAGCAGCAACCTTGTATTGCTTGCCACCGGTTTTTATGACCGCGTACATATCAGCCCTTTCACATGAGAGCGGCTCGTCAGACACCCGGAAGATTTCCGGAGGTGCTCGTCGACCGCCCAAGAAAAAACACCGCACAAAGATGCGGAGCCCGAGAATGTAGCACAGCCCCCGGGATTGATGCAAACCCTGATCCGTCGAGAAGCCCGTGGCCACCGGCTTTCCGAGGCATCCAGACGACATCGGGGCGGCCTTCGCGAGATGCCGGGGCGCGCTTTGACGATGCGCTCGTGCGAAGGCGCGGACGTCACGGACAGACCTGGCCCCGCGCCTTCCTATAATCCGCGCTTCCCCTCACAGTGAGTCCAGAGTGCAGCCCATTGCCTCTACCCCAGTTGCCGAGGTCCTCGAGGCGCTGAACGCGCAGATGAATGAAGTCGACGCCGTGATCGCGCAGCGGCTTCGTTCGGACGTCGCGCTGATCAACCAGATCTCCGCGTACATCATCCATGCCGGCGGCAAGCGGATGCGTCCGAAGCTGGTGCTGATGTTCGCCAACGCGCTGGATGCGGACTCGCCGGCCAGCCGGGAACTCGCGGCCGTCGTGGAGTTCATCCACACCGCCACCCTGCTGCATGACGATGTCGTCGACGAGTCCGCGCTGCGGCGCGGCAAGCAGACCGCCAACGCGCTGTTCGGCAACGCCGCCAGCGTGCTGGTGGGCGACTTCCTGTACTCCCGCGCCTTCCAGATGATGGTGTCGGTGAACCGGATGCGTGTACTGGAAGTGCTGGCCGATGCGACCAACGTCATCGCCGAAGGCGAGGTCCTGCAGTTGATGAACATGCACGACCCGGATGTTGCGGTGGACAGCTATCTGCGCGTCATCCGCTACAAGACGGCCAAGCTGTTCGAGGCCAGCGCGAGACTGGGCGCGGTGCTGGCCGATGCGCCGCCCGCACTGGAGGAAGCCTGCGCTGGGTATGGTCGCGCGCTGGGTACCGCCTTCCAGCTGATCGACGACACGCTGGATTACGAAGGCACGAGCGAATCGCTGGGCAAGAACGTCGGCGACGACCTGCGCGAAGGCAAACCCACGCTGCCGCTGCTGATCGCCATGGAGCGCGGCACCGCCGAGGACCGCGCGCTGATCCGGCACGCGATCGAACATGGTGAAGTCGAGCGGCTGCAGGACATCGTCGCGATCGTGCGTCGCACCGGCGCGCTGGAAGCGACGCGCGAAGCCGCCCGCGCGGAGGTCGCACAGGCGAGACAACATTTGTCGGCGCTTCCCCTTTCCAAGTGGAAAGAAAGCCTGCTAGAATTTGCGGCTCAGTCGGTGGAGAGAAGTTCTTGAACAGACGTTCTTGAACCACTCTGAACCGAGTGACCAAAACGGGGTGTAGCTTAGCCTGGTAGAGCGCTACGTTCGGGACGTAGAGGCCGGAGGTTCGAATCCTCTCACCCCGACCAGGACATCGATGACGCCGCGAATCGCAAGGTTCGCGGCGTTTTTCTTTGCGCGCGAAAAACGCCCGCCCGGCAACGGCGCGCCGCTCGCCAGACGCGATGCACGCGGGAAATGTCGGGAACCGACGACCCCGAGGGTCAGGCCTTGCGGCCTCGCGGAAACGGTATTGCACATTTCTCGCTCAATTTCCAGTGACCAAGGCCGAAACTGCACGAAGCGTCTGACTTCATTACAAGCCAGGGCCGCCCCTGCCGCCGCCCCTCCTGTCATGGGGGTAAAGTGAGGGGCTGTTCCGGCGCATGCGCCGGCATCCGGCAAGACCCTACCCGATGGCGATATCCGTGGACACCACACTGGCAGAACCTCCTCAGTCCGCCCTGTCAGGCGTCGCCCGCGTGCTCGTGCACGCCGGCAAGCTCAAGCCGCAGGCCGCCGAGGACCTGGTCAAGCTGGCCCGGGAAAAGAAGACCAGCTTCATCAACGCGGTCATGGCCTCGGGCACCGTCACGCCGACGGACCTGGCGCACACCTTGTCGCAGTCGCTCGCGCTGCCGCTGCTGGACCTGAACGCCGTCGACGGCCACAAGCTGCCGCAGAACATCATCGACGCCAAGCTGGCGGTGCAGTACCAGGTCGTGGTGCTGGCACGCCGCGGCAACCGGCTCTTCATCGGCGGCGCCGATCCGACCGAGCAGGAAGTCGTCGAGCGCATCAAGTTCGCCACCCAGCTCACACCTGAATGGATCGTCGTCGAGCACGACAAGCTCGCGAAGCTGCTGGGCCTCACCGCGGCCTCGGCCTCGGAAGCGCTGGAGGCGATCGCTGGCGAGGACTTCGACTTCGACATCGCCGACGACACCGCCGCACCGCCCGAGGAAGCGCAGGAGATCGCCGACGTCGAGGATGCGCCGGTGGTGCGCTTCCTGCAGAAGATGTTGGTGGACGCCATCAACATGCGGGCCTCGGACCTGCATTTCGAGCCCTTCGAATACCACTACCGCGTCCGGTTCCGGGTCGACGGCGAGTTGCGCGAGATCACGCAACCGCCGATCGCCATCAAGGACAAGCTCTCCTCCCGGATCAAGGTGATCTCGCGGATGGACATCTCCGAGCGCCGCGTCCCGCAGGACGGCCGGATGAAGCTGAAATTCGGCTCCAAGGCGATCGACTTCCGGGTCTCGACGCTCCCGACGCTCTTCGGCGAGAAGATCGTGATCCGGATCCTGGATCCGTCCTCGGCCAAGCTCGGCATCGAGGCGCTGGGTTACGAAAAGATCGAGAAGGAGCGGCTGCTCCATTGCATCCATCGTCCGTACGGGATGATCCTGGTCACCGGGCCGACGGGTTCGGGCAAGACAGTGTCGCTATACACCTGCCTGAACATCCTGAACCAGCCCGGCACCAACATCTCGACCGTCGAGGATCCGGCGGAAATCAACCTGCCCGGCATCAACCAGGTCAACGTCAACGACAAGGCCGGCCTGACCTTCTCGGCGGCGCTCAAGGCCTTCCTGCGCCAGGATCCCGACATCATCATGGTCGGCGAGATCCGGGATCTGGATACGGCGGACATCGCCATCAAGGCTGCGCAGACCGGCCACATGGTGATGTCGACCCTGCACACCAACGATGCGCCGACGACCCTGACCCGCTTGCTGAACATGGGCGTGGCCCCGTTCAACATCGCCTCGAGCGTGCTGCTGATCACCGCACAGCGTCTGGCGCGCCGGTTGTGCGAAAACTGCAAGGCACCGGCCGAATATCCGCGCGAGGCACTGCTTCGCGCGGGCTTCGCGGAGTCGGATCTCGATGGCAGCTGGAAGCCCTACCGGGCCGTCGGCTGCTCGAATTGCAACAATGGTTATCGTGGGCGCGTCGGTCTTTACCAAGTGATGCCCATCACGGAGCCGATCCAGCGGATCATCCTGTCCGAGGGAACGGCCGTGGACATCGCCCACCAGGCCCGCGCGGATGGCGTGCGGGACCTGCGGCAGTCCGGGTTGATCAAGGTCCGGGCGGGCGTCACGACACTGGAAGAGGTGCTGGCGGCCACCAACGAATGACATCGGCGACATGACGCGGCGTCTGCGGGCGCCGCGTTCGTGCGTCTGGCGTCGGGCTACCAGGACCGTTCGAACGAGTCAAAGATTGGGAGCGCCACTCATCTGGCGCGACGGCAGGAGGTGATATGGCGACGACCACCGCAGGCGCGAAGAGCGCGGCCAAGGGCATCAAGGAATATGTCTTCGAATGGGAAGGCAAGGACCGCAACGGCAAGATCGTGCGCGGAGAGATGCGGGCCGGCGGCGAAGCCGTCATCAGCGCGTCGCTGCGGCGCCAGGGCATCCTGGTCAGCAAGATCAAGAAGCGCCGCAGCTCCGGCGGCAAGTCCATCAAGCAGAAGGACATCTCGGTCTTCACTCGCCAGCTGGCGACCATGATGCGCGCTGGCGTCCCACTGCTGCAGTCCTTCGACATCGTCGCGCGCGGCAGTCCGAACCCGCGCCTGACCAAGCTGCTGACCGACATCCGCCAGGACGTCGAAACCGGCACGTCGCTGTCGGCCGCCTTCCGCAAGCATCCACTCTACTTCGACGCGCTCTACTGCAACCTCGTCGAGGCCGGCGAGCAGGGCGGTATCCTGGAAGCGTTGCTGGACCGTCTGGCGATCTATCAGGAAAAGACCGTTGCGCTGAAAGGCAAGATCAAGTCGGCCCTGACCTACCCCATCGCGGTGCTGGTCGTGGCCTTCGTCGTGACCGCGGTGATCATGATCTTCGTGATCCCGGCCTTCAAGGACGTGTTCAAGTCCTTCGGCGCTGAGCTGCCGGCACCGACGCTGTTCGTGATGGCGCTGTCGGAGATCTTCGTCGCGTACTGGTGGCTGATCTTCGGCGTGGTCGGCGGCGGCATCTATTTCTTCTTCCAGAGCTGGAAACGCTCCGAGAAGATGCAGAAATTCATGGACCGGCTCCTGCTCAAGGTGCCGATCTTCGGGCAACTGATCTACAAGTCCGCGGTCGCGCGCTGGACGCGCACGCTGGCGACGATGTTCGCCGCGGGCGTGCCGCTCGTCGAGGCACTGGACTCGGTGGGCGGCGCCTCCGGCAACGCGGTGTTCGCCGAGGCGACGGAGAAGATCCAGCGTGACGTGTCGACGGGCGCCTCGCTGACGACCTCGATGCAGACGACCGGCATCTTCCCGATCATGGTCCTGCAGATGTCGTCGATCGGCGAGGAATCCGGCTCGTTGGACCACATGCTGGGCAAGGCGGCGGACTTCTATGAGGAAGAGGTCGACGACGCCGTCAAGTCGCTGTCCAGCCTGATGGAACCCATCATCATCGTGTTCCTGGGCGGGCTGATCGGTGGCATCGTGGTCGCGATGTACCTGCCGATCTTCAAGCTGGGCGCGGTGGTGTAAGTGCTGGACCCGGCCCTGCTGGACGCGCTGCTGTCCCCCGCGTTCCTCGGCCTGATCGGCCTGTGTGTCGGCAGCTTCCTGAATGTCGTCATCTACCGCCTGCCGGTGATGCTGCACCGGGAATGGCTGTCCGATTGCGCCGATCAGTTGGCGATCGACAGCGATCTCAAGACCCATGCCGGACTTGACGAATCCGCGGCACGGCAACTCGCCGCCGCCGCGGTGCCGTTGCGCGGTTCGCTCGACCGCCTGCCCGCGTTTTCGCTGATCCGACCGGCCTCGCGCTGCCCCCACTGCAGCCACCAATTGCGCTGGCATGAGAATCTGCCGCTGCTCGGCTGGTTGCGGCTGGGCGGAAAATGCGCCTCCTGCAAGGCGCCAATCTCGGCGCGATATCCGTTTTTCGAACTGCTCACCGGCCTGCTGTTCGCAGGCATAGCTTGGCGCCTCGGTGACCAACCAGCGACGTTGCTGTACTGCGGCTTCGCAGCCGCGCTGGTGGCCCTGGCCGGCATCGACTGGGACACCACGCTGCTGCCTGACAGCATCAATCAACCGCTGTTGTGGGCAGGCCTGATCGCGGCATTCGCGGGATGGATTCCGGTCTCGCTGAGCGATTCACTGATCGGCACGCTGGCGGGCTATCTGTCGCTCTGGTCGATCTACTGGGTCTTCAAGCTGGCCACCGGCAAGGAAGGCATGGGCTACGGCGATTTCAAGCTGCTCGCTGCCCTCGGCGCCTGGTTGGGCTGGCAGATGGTGCTGCCGGTCGCGCTGTTCGCTTCGCTGATCGGAGCCGTGGTTGGCATCGGCCTGAAACTGCGCGGAGGCCTTCGGGAAGGCCGGTATGTTCCCTTCGGCCCCTTCCTCGCCGGCGGTGGACTCGTCGTCCTGCTGGTCGGAACCGCGCAGGTCGCGGCCTGGCTCGGATTGCGGGCCTGACCCGTCCTCGGAGTCCGTTGTGCGCATCGGCCTCACCGGCGGCATCGGCAGCGGCAAGAGCACCGTCGCGGCAGCGCTGGTGGATCTGGGCGACGCGCTGCTGGTCGACACCGATGCCATCTCCCGAACCTTGACCTTGCCCGGCGGCGGCGCGATGCCAGCCATCGCCACGCGGTTCGGTCCGGGCTTCGTCGCTCCGGATGGCGCCCTCGATCGAGCCGCCATGCGAGAACTGGCTTTCCGCGACCCCAGGGCCAAGCGGGAGCTCGAAGCCATCCTGCACCCCCTGATCGGCGCCGAGACGGCGCGGCAGGCGGCGCTCGCCGCACCGGGGCAGCGGGTCGTGTTCGACGTGCCGCTGCTGGTCGAGTCCGGTCGTTGGCGCCAACAGGTCGACCGGGTGCTCGTCGTCGACTGCAGGGAGGAGACGCAGGTCGCTCGCGTCATCGCGCGATCACGCCTGGACGAGGCGACGGTGCGCGCCATCCTCGCCCAGCAGGCGACGCGCACTCAGCGCCGCGCCGCTGCCGACGCCGTGATCCACAACGACGGCCTCTCGCTGGAGCAGTTGCGTGAGGAGGTCGGGCACCTGCTGAACACCCCCCACTTCTGACCACCCCTCAGCCGATCTGGGTAACGTCACGACACACTGTGGAACAATGGCCACTTGCCGCAAAGGGATGGTCGACTTGGTCCTCTACGAATACCCGTTCAACGAGAGCATCCGCACGATGCTCAGACTCGAACACCTGTTCGATCGGCTCGGTCAGTTGATGGCGCGCGACACCGCGATGGATCACCACTTCGCGTTGGCCACCATCTTCGAGGTGATGGACGTCGCCTCGCGCGCCGACCTCAAGGCCGATCTGCTCAAGGAGTTGGAACGCCACCGAACGCAGTTCAACAGCTACCGCGGCAATCCGGCCGTGTCGGAAGCCGTGTTGGACGAGGTCGTCGGTCGCATCGACGCCGCGTTTGACAAGCTGAACCAGCTGCCCGGCAAGGCCGGTCACACGCTCACGACCAACGAGTGGCTGATGAGCATCCGCAGCCGGATCTCGATTCCCGGCGGCACTTGCGAGTTCGACCTTCCCGCCTACTACGCGTGGCAGCAGCTGTTGCCGGTCCGCCGTCGCAACGACCTGATGCAGTGGGCGCAGACGCTGATGCCGCTGGCCGAAGCGCTCAACGTGCTGCTGGGCCTGCTGCGCGACAGCGGCTCGCCGCACAAGGTGGCGGCCCACGGCGGGCAGTACCAGCAGAGCCTGCCGCCGGGCCGCAGCTTCCACATGCTGCGCATGCGCATCGATCCCAGCCTGGGCCTGATCCCCGAGATCAGCGGTCACCGGCTGATGGTCTCGATCCGTCTGATGCGCCAGGATGAGGATGGGCGCTTGAAACCCGCGCCGGTCGACGCCACCTTCGAACTGACCCTGTGTTCCTGACCTGGCGCGCGCGGCGTTGAGCGCCACGCGCTCCCTGTAGTTCCGACTCCGTCATGCCCGAGAAATTCATCCCCGCCACGCCGGCGCCTCGCATCGTCCCCTGCCCCACCTGCGGCGGCGACAGCCTGTTCGCGCCCACCAACCTCTGGCGCCCGTTCTGCAGCGAGCGCTGCCGTCAGATCGACCTGGGCCACTGGTCCGACGAATCATTCCGGGTGGCCGCGCCGCCGACGACGATCGACGAGGACGACGCGTCGAAATAAGGACGCCGCGCGCGTTCAGCCGGCGCCCCGACCACCGTCCTTCAGGCCGGCAGCAGGTCCCGACGCACCAGGTCTTGCCGCGCCAGTTCCGGCGTCGTGAAAAGGTGCGTGTGCCAGCCGAGCGCCTTCGCCGCGGCGATGTTGTCCGGATGGTCGTCGAGGAAGAGCACTTCCTCGGGCCTGGCGCCGAACTGCTCAAGCGCGAGATCGAAAATCTCGCGCGACGGCTTCGACTGCTTCACGCGCCCCGAGAACACGCCCGAGACGAACCAGTCCTTCAGCGGGAAGGTCTGCTCGAGGTAGTCGGCATACGGCTCGGGCATGTTGGACAGGAAGTGCAGCGTGTGCCCCTGCGCCTTCAATTCCTGGATCAGCGCCGCGGAGCCGTCGATGAGCTTCAGCTCCGACGGTACGGCATCCATGACTGCGACGATGTCCTCGCGCGGCCAACCGGTGCGCGCATGGATGCGGTCCGCGGTCATGGAGGCGTCGATGAGGCCTTGATCGAACGCGCCCCAATCGCCGCGGTAGTCCTGGAAGAGTTCCTTGGCCAGCGCGGCTCCCTGGATCTCGTCGGCGGCACGATGGGCCCAGACGCGGGCCAGGAAACTCGGCGGGTGCCAGCGGAACAGCACGGCGCCGAAGTCGAACACGATCTTCATCTGATTCGTTCTCTACTGCGTGGGAATCGGGAGAGCGCGCTCAGCGGCGCACCTTGGTCAGCAGGCCGGCCGTCGAGGCGTCCAGGCCCGAGGCGTCGCCGCTGGTCAGGCGCGGCAGCAGACTGTTGCACAGCGCCTTGCCGAGCTCCACGCCCCATTGATCGAAGCTGTTGATGTTCCACACGGCGCCACTGACGAACACGCGGTGCTCATACAGCGCGATCAGCGCCCCCAGCGACGACGGCGTCAGCGCGTCCAGCAGCAGTGTCGTGCTCGGCCGGTTGCCGGTGAAGCTCCGATGCCGCGCCAGCACGTCCGGGTCCAGATCCTGGGACGCCGTTGGCGCCTTTTCCATGCGCGCGGCTTCCGCGGTCTTGCCCTGCATCAGCGCCTGCGATTGCGCGAGGCAGTTCGCCAACAGCTTCACGTGCTGGTCCTGGAGCCGTTCCAGCAACTCGCCGCCCACGTGCTCGCCGAAGTTCGGCATCTTCACCGCGATGAACTCCACCGGGATCACGTCGGTCCCCTGGTGCAACATCTGGAAGTAGGCGTGTTGGCCGTTGGTACCGGCTTCGCCCCACACCACCGGGCTGGTGGCGAAACTCAGCGGATCACCGGCGCGGTCCACGCCCTTGCCGTTGCTCTCCATCTCCAGTTGCTGCAGATAGGCTGGCAGACGGCGCAGACCCTGGTGATACGGCGCCACCGAGCGGCTCGTGAAGCCGTGGAAATTGCGGTACCAGACGTCCAGCAGGCCCAGCAGCACGGGCAGGTTCCTGTCCAGCGGCGCGCTGCGGAAATGCTGGTCCATCGCATGGGCACCGGCCAGCAGCGCGCGGAAATTGGCTGACCCCACGGCGATCGCGATCGGCAGACCGATCACCGACCACAGCGAGTAGCGTCCGCCGACCCAGTCCCAGAACCCGAAGGTCGTCGTGATACCGAATTCGGCGGCCGCCTTGGCATTGCTGGTCGTGGCGGCGAAGTGCCTCGCGATGTCGGTGCCGCCGTTCTGCAGGAACCACGCCTTGGCGGCCATCGCATTGGCCAGCGTCTCCTGCGTCGTGAAGGTCTTGGAGGCGACGATGAACTGCGTCGTCTTTGCATTCAGCTTGCGCAGGACCGGGGCCAGGTCGTGCCCGTCGACGTTGGACACGAAATGCAGCGTCAGTCCGGACGGCACATAGGACTGCAGGGCCTGCACGACCATCGCCGGCCCCAGGTCCGAACCGCCGATGCCGATGTGGACGACGTCCGTGATGCCGCTGCGGGCCGCGTCGCGGACTGCGTCGGCGAAGGCCAGCATGCGCGTGAGCGCGTCCTGCACCTCGTCCGAGTGCGGCCCCTGCCCCGCCGGCGCGCGCAGCGCCGTGTGCAACACCGCGCGGCCTTCGGTCGCATTGATGGGATCGCCATGGAACAGCGCCTCGCGCTGCGACTCCAGCTGCACGTCCCGGGCCAGCGTCAGCAGCAGTTCCAGCGTGCGGGCGTCGATGCGATTCTTCGACAGGTCCGCGAACACCTCCGGAGCCTGCAGCGACCAGGCCGCGAAGCGGCCCTCATCGGTCGCGAAGGCCTGGCGCAGGTCGAACGCGCGTCCGGATTGCTGGTAATGACTTTGCAAGGCCGCCCAGGTCGGGCTGCGGTCGCAACGCGGGAACTCGGTCATCGCAGGCTTTCGATCATCTGGTCCAGCTTGCCGGCATCGACGGCAAACAGGCGGATGCCTTCGGCCAGCTTCTCGGTGGCCATGGCATCCTGGTTGAGGGCGAAGCGGAAGGCCGCCTCGTTGTAGGAGACCTTGGGCAAGTCCTGGGCCTTGGCGGCGTCCGCGTCGAGGGCGCGCGTCAACGGCACCTCGCTGCCCTGCAGCTGGGCGAGGAGGTCGGGACTGATCGTCAGCAGGTCGCATCCGGCGAGCGCCTGGATCTGCCCGATGTTGCGGAAGCTCGCCCCCATCACCTCAGTCCGGATGCCATGCTTCTTGAAGTAGTTGTAGATGGCGGCCACCGACTTCACGCCGGGGTCGTTGACGCCGGCGTTGGCCGCCTCGTCCCAGTTCTGACCGGCCGACTTCTTGTACCAGTCGTAGATGCGGCCGACGAAGGGCGAGATCAGCTGGATGCCGTTCTCGCCGCAGGCCACGGCCTGGCAGAACGAGAACAGCAGCGTCAGGTTGGTGTGGATGCCTTCGAGTTCCAGCTCGCGCGCGGCCTGGATGCCTTCCCAGGTCGACGCGACCTTGATCAGCACGCGGTCGCGGCCGATGCCGGCGTCCTCGTACATCTGGATCAGGCGGCGGGCCCGCGCCAGCGTCGCCACGGTGTCGAAGCTCAGGCGCGCATCGACCTCGGTCGACACGCGGCCTGGCACGACCTTCAGGATTTCCAGGCCGAAGGCGACCAGCACCTTGTCGACCACCAGGTCCAGCGCGTCGGTCCTGTTTGCGGCGACCGTGTCTTCCAGCAGGTGCGCGTAATCGGGCGACTGCACCGCCTTCAGGATCAGCGACGGGTTCGTCGTCGCGTCGCGCGGCGTGAACTGCGCCAGCTGCTTGAAGTTGCCGGTGTCGGCGACGACGGTGGTGAAGGCCTTGAGTTGTTCGAGCTGGTTCATGAGCGTGGGCGCCTGGGGGCGGTCGAATACGGAGGGGCACGTCGGAGGCATGGGCCTTGCCCCACGCCACCGACGGAGAAACCCCTATTAGAACTGCTGGCGGCCCCTGCCTCAGGAGATGGCGCCCACGTTGACCGGCCCAAGAAACTGCGGCATCATAATTCCGGTAACTTCGTTACATCAAGACATCGCCAACAACTCTTACGCCCCGACGCGGGGCGCCCGCGCTCATGTCCTTCGACCTCGTCTTCTTTGGTGGCACCGGTGACCTGACCTGGCGCAAGCTGATGCCCGCGCTGTTCCAGGCGTTCCGCCATGGCAAGCTGCCCGAGGGCGGCCGCATCCTGGCGGTCGCCCGCGACGATCAGTCCGACGAGCGCTACCGTGAATGGCTCAAGGAGCGCTTCCAGGAGGTCGAAGCCGGCAAGCGGCCGAACGATGAAGAGTTCGCCCGCTTCTCCGAGCTGGTGCATTACCGTCGCATGGACCTGTCCCAGCCCGACCACTACGCGCGGCTGAAGGAATGGCTGGGTGAACGCAACGCCGACACGGTCGTGTTCTACCTGGCCACCAGCCCCCACCTGTTCACGCAGATCTGCCAGCAGCTCGGCGCCGCCGGTCTGAACGGCGACAACGTGCGTGTCGTGCTGGAGAAGCCGCTGGGCCACGATCTGGCCAGCGCACAGGAGATCAATCGGGTCGTGCGCTCGGTGTTCTCCGAGACCCAGGCCTTCCGCATCGACCACTACCTCGGCAAACCGTCGGTGCAGAACCTGATGGCGCTGCGCTTCGGCAACGCCCTGTTCGAACCGCTGTGGCGGCGCGAGAGCATCGCCAACATCCAGATCACGCTGGCCGAGGGCCTGGGCGTCGGCACGCGCGGTCCGTTCTACGACGGCACCGGTGCGCTGCGCGACATGATCCAGAACCACGCGCTGCAACTGCTGACGATGATCGCGATGGAAGCGCCATCGAGCAACGACGCCGACGCCATCCGCGACGAGAAATTGAAGGTGCTGCGCGCGCTCAAGCCGTTCACGGCGGAGAGCGTCGCGCGCGACGTCGTGCGCGGCCAGTACCGGGCCGGCAACGCCGAGGGCAAGCCGGTGCCGGGTTATCTGGACGAAGGCAAGATCCCGCCGGACAGCCACACCGAAACCTTTGTCGCACTGAAGACGGAGATCCAGAACTGGCGCTGGGCCGGCGTGCCCTTCTACCTGCGCACCGGCAAGCGTCTCGCGGCGCGCGACGCGCAGATCGTCATCAATTTCCGTCCGGTGCCGCACCCGATCTTCCCGGGCAGCAGCTGCCCCAACCGGCTGATCATCAAGCTCCAGCCCGAGGACGGCCTGGAGCTGCAGCTGATGGCCAACAAGGGCGGGTCCAGCACCGAGGCCTTGAGCCCGGTGTCGCTCGACCTGGACTTCGACAAGGCCTTCGCACACACGCGCGTCGGTGCGTATGAGCGGCTGCTGCTAGACGCGATCGCCGGACGGCTCAACCTGTTCGTGCGCAGCGATGAACAGGAACAGGCCTGGCGCTGGGTCGAACCGATCCTGAACTTCTGGAAGCAGGACAGCACCGGCCCGCGCACCTACGTCGCCGGCAGCTGGGGACCTCCCGCATCGAGCGCGCTGGTGGCCCGCGACGGCCACTCCTGGATCGAGGAATGCTGACGCGATGAGCATGCTCGAACGAGTCAAGGCCGCGCTGCCCGCGCTGCCACCCGCCGAACAGCGGGTCGCCAAGCTGCTGCTGGCCGACCCGCGCTCGTTCGCGAGCCTGCCGGTGAGCGAACTGGCCGATCGCTCCCATGTCAGCAAGCCGACCGTGGTGCGCTTCTGCCGCAGCGTCGGCTACGACGGCCTGGCGGATTTCAAATTGAAGCTCGCCGGCAGCGTCAACGAAGGCGTGCCCTTCGTGCACCGGGCCGTGGACGAGGACGACAAGCCCGGCGACCTGATCGTCAAGGTGGTCGACAACGCCGTCGCGGCGCTGCTCCACTACCGCAACGATGCGGCCAGCCATGCCTTCGAACGGGCCATCGCGGCGCTGTCGGAGACCGCACGGCAGCGCCAGCGCATCGAGTTCTACGGCGTCGGCAACTCCGGCATCGTGGCGCAGGACGCCCAGCACAAGTTCTTCCGCCTGGGCGCCAACACCTTCGCGTGCAGCGACGGCCATGTGCAGCTGATGAGCGCGACCATGCTGGGCGCCGGCGACTGCGCGGTGATCATCTCCAATTCGGGGCGCAGCCGCGATCTGATGGACGCGGCCGAAATCGCCCGCAAGAAGGGCGCGACGACGATCATCATCACCGCCAGCGGTTCGCCGCTGGCGCAGATGGGACAGTTGCCGGGTCAGGTCTTGCTGGCCGTCGATCACCCGGAGGACTACGACCGGTACAGCCCGATGGTGTCCCGGCTGTTGCACCTGATCGTCGTGGACGTGCTGACCACCGGCGTCGCCTTGCGCCTGGGCGAGAACCTCCGCCCGATGCTGCAGGAGATCAAGCGCAACCTCCGCACCAAGCGCTACGCGCAGTGAGGCGGACGGCGCCGACCACCGCGGTCGGCCGTCGCGCCGAGAACTCGACGCTGAAAAGAAATCGGGCCGCGTCAGCGGCCCGATGTCGTTGGAGACGTCTGCGTCACACCATCTCTGGCGGCGCCGGAGCGTCGGTCCAGAACAGATGCTCCAAGGCATACACCCGAGCCAGCTCACGCAGCTCGCGCGGGGCCTGCTGGAGCGTCAGCTGCCAACCGTCCTGACCGCACAGGCGCAGCGCGCTGAGCAGCAGGCTCAGCGCCGCGGAGTCGAAGTCGTTCAAGCCGCTGGCGTCCAGCGTGACGCTGCGTCCGGCGGCATTGCCGACCTGCGCCAGTTCAGCGCGCAGCGCGCCCTCGAGCCGCACCCATTCCTCGGGCACGTTCTCCAGGCGCAGCCGCGACGGCAGCTTCAGCATCGCATCAGCCCTTCTTGGCGCCCGAGGCGGCCGTGGCCGGACGCGCGTTGCGCTCGGCCAGCGACTTGACCAGCCCGTCGATGCCCTTGGCGTTGATCTCCTGGGCGAAGCTGTTCTTGTACTGGTCCGCCAGCCAGATGCCGAGGACGTTCACGTCATAGATCTTCCAGCCGGAATCCAGCTTTTCCAGACGGTAGTCCAACTGGATCGGATCGCCCTTGCCGCGGATCTCGGTGCGCACGATGACTTCCTTGTCCTCGGGCGACGCGCGCATTGGCTTCATCGCAATCGTCTGGTCCTTGACCTGCGTCAGCGCACCGGCATAGGTGCGCACCAGCAGGGTCTTGAATTCCTCCTGCAGGCGCTGCTTCTGCTCCGGCGTCGCCTGACGCCAGAAGCGGCCCACCGCCGTCGCGGTGATGCGCTGGAAGTCCACGTGCGGCATCACCTTGCTGTCGACCAGCTGCATGATCTTGTTGACGTCGCCGCCCTGGATGGCCTTGTCGCCCTTGACGGCATCCAGCGTCTCGATGGACAGCTCGCGGATCAGTTGATCCGGCGCCGAGCTGTCGGCGGCGAAGGAGGCCAGCGGGCTCAGCGTGGCGATCGAGACGATCGCGCCGAGCAGCAGTCGTTTGGTGGCATTCATGCTTGTCCTTTCTCTCTCTTCATGACACGGACCGGATCACAACGCGGCAAGTCCGGTGCCGGTTCACCGGTCGCCCCCATGGGCGTTACCGGTTGTTGCGACACTCAACGATCTTTCACGGACCGTTCAGCGATCGCCTTGCGGATTGACCGGCTTGTCGTCCGGGGTGATGACTTCGTAGTCGTCGTCCTCTTCCTGCTCCTTGTGCGTCTTGATGGTCCGACGCTGCATGTAGGCGTCGCGCACGAAGGTGTACTTGTCCAGCGCGATGCCGTCCAGCATGTCGGTCACCCGCAGCAGGTTGGCGCGGGTGTTGATCAGTTGGAGCGCCGAGATCGCGAACTTGTATTCGCCATCGTCGAACAGGTAGGCCGGCGAGTAATAGATGTTGGCAGGCAGCGTCACCGAGTCGCGCAGCGATGACGGCCCCAGCAGCGGCCAGACGATGTACGGGCCCGTCTTGACCCCCCAGTAGCCGAGCGTGCGGCCAAGGTCTTCGGAGGTCTTCTCCAGGCCCGCGGGCGTGGCGATGTCGATCAGGCCCGCGATGCCGAACACCGAGTTCACGGCGACGCGCATCGTCTGCGACGCCCCGGTCTTGAAGCGGCCTTGCAGGAACAGGTTGACCGCCGACCAGGCGTCGGAGAAATTGCCGAAGAAGTTGTCGACCGCTTGCCGCGCCGGCTGCGGCACGAGGTCCGAGTACGCCGTGGCGACCGGACGCAAGAGGTTCTCGTCCAGCTTCTCGTTGAAGTTGAAGACCTTGCGGTTCCAGCTCTCCCACGGGTCGAGACGGTTGCGCACGCGCGGACCCGGGGCTGGCGCATCCTGCGCCGCGGCGGCCGCAGCGCCGGCTTGACCTGCCGCGGCAGGCTCAGCCGACGAGGCGCCGGACGCGGGCGCGGCGGCGGCCGTCGCCTGGTCCTGCTCCGCCTGGTCCCCAGCAGGTTGCTGCTCGGTCGGCTTCGGCTCGGCGACTTGCTGTTCAGCGGCTTGCGGCGCCTCGACCGCCTGCTCGGCAATCGGCGCCATCAGGCTGACGGTCCGCAGCTGTTCAAGCGGCTGCTCGGTCTGCGCCATGGCCGGTGCCGCGACGCCCAGCAGGACGGCGCTCAGCACAGCGGCCGCGAGTTCGGTCCGTCCCGCGCCAGCGGTCCCGACCTGGGTGGTGATCTTCATTGTTTCTCTCCCGAGGCCGGCGTCGAGGACGCGTCGGCCGCCTTGTTATAGAGGAACTGGCCGATCAGGTTCTCCAGCACCACCGCCGACTGGGTCTGCGTGATGATGTCGCCTGAGGCGAGGTTCTTTTCTTCCGCACCCGGCTCCAGGCCGATGTATTGCTCGCCGAGCAGACCGGACGTGAGGATCTTGGCCGAGCTGTCCTTGGGGAACGCGACGCCCTGGTTCATGTTGAGGATCACGCGCGCCTGGAAGCTCTTGTCGTCGAAGCTGATGGTGCCAACACGGCCGACCACGACGCCGGCGCTCTTGACCGCCGCGCCGGGCTTCAGCCCGCCGATATTGTCGAACTTGGCGGTCACGGTGTAGGTGTCCTGGAAATTCAGCGACAGCAGGTTCCCCGCCTTCAGGGCCAGGAACAGCAGGGCCGCGCCGCCCAGCAGCACGAAGAATCCGACCAGCGCGTCATAACGAGAGGATTGCATCAGGCAACTCCGAGATATCTCTTGAATTCGATGGGGTGTCGACGGATCGCGCGCCGCGCGTCAGATCGAGAACATCATGGCGGTGAGGATGAAATCCAGCCCCAGCACCGCCAGCGAGGACAACACGACCGTGCGCGTCGTCGCCTGGGACACGCCCTCCGGCGTGGGCTTGCAGGCATAACCTTGCAGCAGGGCGACGAAGCTGACGGTCACGCCGAACACCACGCTCTTGACGAAGCCGTTGCCGACGTCCTTGAACACGTCGACGCCGCCTTGCATCTGGGACCAGAACGATCCCGCGTCGATGCCGATCAGCGGCACGGCCACCAGCCAGCCGCCGATGATGCCGACCGCGGAGAACACCGCGGCGAGCAGGGGCATCGCGATGAAACCGGCCCAGAAGCGGGGGGCGAGCACGCGCTGCACCGGGTCGACCGCCATCATTTCCATGGCGCTGAGCTGCTCGCCGGCTTTCATCAGGCCGATCTCGGCGGTCAGCGAGGTCCCGGCCCGTCCCGCGAACAGCAGGGCTGCCACCACCGGTCCGAGTTCGCGCACGAGGCTGAGCGCGACCAGCAGACCGACGGCTTCCGCCGAACCGTAACGCTGCAGCGTGTAGTAGCCCTGCAGCGCCAGCACAAAACCGACGAAGAGCCCGGACACGCCGATGATGGACAGCGAGCGGTTGCCGAGGAAGAAGATCTGCTCACGTACCAGCGAGAAACGGCGCAGGCAGGCGCCCAGATGCAGCAGCAGCGTCCCGAGCAGCCGGGCCGCGCTGCCCCAGTCGCCGAGCTTCAGGCGCAGGCCGCGCCCGATCGACGTCGCGAAACCGATCATGCCGACGCCTCCTGCGGCAGGCCGAAGTCCTCGCGGACCGGCTTGGCGGGTTGGTGGAAGCGCACCGGGCCGTCCGACTCGGCGTTGACGAACTGATGGACCAGCGGATCCGTGCTGTGGCGCAGCTCATCCGGCGTTCCCTGGGCGACGACGCCGCCATTGGCCACCATCACGACGTGATCGGCGATGCCGAAGGTCTCGTGGATGTCATGGGAGACGATGACGCTGGTCAGTCCGAGCGCGTCGTTGAGGTCGCGGATGAGCCGTGCGGTCACGCCGAGCGAGATCGGATCCAGGCCCGCGAACGGCTCGTCGTAAAGCACCAGGTCCGGATCAAGGGCGATCGCGCGCGCCAGGGCGACTCGACGCGCCATGCCGCCCGACACCTCGTTGGGCATCAGGTCGCGGGCGCCGCGCAGGCCGACCGCATTGAGTTTCATCAGGACGAGGTCGCGGATCATGGCCTCGGACAGCCGGGTGTGCTCGCGCAGCGGGAAGGCGACGTTCTCGAACACGCTCAGGTCGGTGAACAGCGCCCCGAACTGGAACAGCATGCCCATGCGGCGGCGCTGGGCGTAGAGCTCGGTCTGGCCCATCGGCGCCAGATCGTGGCCATCGAACAGCACCTGCCCGGAGCGCGGCCGCAACTGACGCGTCAGCAGCCGCAAGAGGGTGGTCTTGCCCCCGCCCGACGAGCCGATCAACGCCATCACCTTGCCGCGCGGCAGCGTCACGTTGACGTCTTTCAGGATGATCCGGTCGCCATAGCCGACGGTCACATCCTTCACCTCGATCAGGGGGCGGACGCTTCTGGATGAATTGGGATCAGTGAATGCCATTTCCTTGGGATCGATCCGGGACGAAGCCGGGCGGCAGGCGTCCGGGAGCCGGGATCATAGGGTAAAGCCCGAATTGATGCCGGAGGACACCTGGGGCGGGGTGCAGATATATGAGCCGGGTCCGGCGCGGTCCGCCCCGGGGCCCATGACCCGGGCTGCGACGCACCGGGCTTCCGGAGGTCGCCGCAAGACGGGCGGAATCCGAGGCACGACGAGCGGGCTCGCCTTTCGAACGACGCTGTCGATAATTTCGGAAACAAGGAGCGCTTCATGTTCGGGACCCTCAAGACCTCTTTCGCCCGCCGCCACCGCGCTGATACCCGGGGCTTCACGCTGATCGAGCTGATGATCGTCGTGGCCATCATCGCCGTCCTGGCCGCGGTCGCCCTGCCGGCCTACCGCAACTACGTCATCCGCGGCCAGATCACCGAAGGCATCGCGGCGCTGACGACCACCCGCGCCGACATGGAGCGCTACTTCCAGGACTTCCGGACCTACGCGTCGGCTTCCGGCGTGGCGGCCAGCCCCTGTGCCACCTCGCGCGTGGTGGGCAAGTTCACCATCTCCTGCCCCACGCTCACCGCGACGACTTACACGATCCAGGCGGTGGGCAGCGGCGTTGCGACCGGCTTCACCTATTCGGTCGATCAGGCGGACACCCGTTCGACGGTTGGCCCGGGAACCGGATGGACCTGCGCCACGCGCTGGATCACGCGCAAGGGGGACACGTGCTGACCCGCAGCCGCGGCATGACGTTGGTCGAGCTGATGGTGGTGGTGTCCATCATCGCGCTGATGACCGCCCTGGCCGTCCCGGGCATCCGCAGTTGGGCCGTCAATGCGCAGATCCGCAGCAATGCCTCGGCGTTGCAGAGCAACCTGCGGCAGGCCCAGGCTGAAGCGGTGCGGAGCTTCCGGCAGGTCGTGTTCTTCCGAACGAACGACACCACCTGCACCGGACGCGAAATGGCAGCCGCGGCCGGCACCCGCTGGGTCATCAAGGTGCTGCCACTGGTGGCCGGCGGCGCCGTCTCCGCCTCCCAGTGCGGCAGCGTGCTCGACAACGCCGCCGGCCTGGCCGTCAACGGCCCGACCGCCGTGTGCTTCGGTGCCAATGGTCGCCCGCTCTCGTTGACCGCCACCCAGACCGCCGTAGGCACGGCATGCACGACCGGTACCAATGGCCGGATCATCTACGGCATCGAGCCCACCGGCACGACCGCCAACCTCAAGCAGCTGCAGGTGTGGCTGACGCTCGGCGGCACCGTGCGCAGCTGCGAGAAGACCCGCATGATGTCCGACACCGTGCCGGACGGCTGCCCCGCCATCAACCAGGCGCCCACGACATGAAGCCGACCTTCACCCACAGATCCGCGCAGCGCCGTGCGCGCGGCATGACGCTCATCGAGATCATGTGCGCCATCGTCATCATGACGATCGGCCTGCTGGGCATGATGTCGCTGATGGCGCGAGCCTCCCAGGCCACGGCCTCCAGCGACGACGCGCAACGCGCCGCCGTGCTCGCCAATGAGATCGCCACCCAGATGTGGTTGGCAGGCACGATCACGCTGCCCACCGGGACCGTCACCGCCTGGAACGCCCGCGTGGCCGACCCCGTCAACATGGGCCTGCCCAACGGCACCGGCACGATCACCGCAGCCAACAACGTCGCTCGAATCACCATCGTGTGGACCACCCCAGGCGGCGATCAGCGCCGTTATTACACCGACGTGCGGCTGACCAACTGATCATGAAGCTCCAAGCACGCCCCACTTTCATCGCCCGTCCGTTGTCGACGCGCGGTTTCACGCTGATCGAGCTGATGGTGTCGATGGTGATCGCGATGGTGGTCATCATCGCGATGGCCACGGTGTCGTCGCGCTTCGAGACCAGCAAGCGCCAGGACAGCTCGTCGTCCGACATGTCGGCCAATTCGGGGTATCTGGCCTACGACCTCGACCGACAGTTGCGCAGCGCGGGTTCCGGCTTCAGCGTGATGCGCAGCGAAACCTACGGCTGCCAGCTGTTTGCCGTCCGCAACGGCACGCAGATCCTGCCGGCACTGGCCGCTTTCCCCGCGCCGTTCAACACGGTCACGACAGCCGTGCGGATGATGCCGGTGCTTGCCTACCCGGGCGTGGGCGCCGGCGGCTCCGACGTGCTCCAGTTCATGACCGGCACCGGCGGCCTCGGCGAGACGGCCACCCAGGTGCGTCTGAACAGCGTCCAGACCAACACGCTGCGACTGACGACGACGGTCGGCATCCGCGGCGACGACATGCTGCTGATCTCCGAAGCGAGTCGGCCCTGCATGCTCGAGCAGGTGACCTCGACCGCGGCCGGGGGAGCTTCCCAGCAACTCGATCTGGCCGGTGCCTACTTCGCCACGGTGATCGGCTCGGAGTCGATCAACACCCGCTCCGTCGGCGCCACGGCCAACGCGATGGTGTTCGGCAATGCCACCAACGGCAACCCTCCGAAGTTGATGCTGATCGGCGTCAATACCGACCGCCAACTGGTGCGCTACGACCTGCTCCAGTTCACCAATGACGCCTCTCAGCAGCCAGTGCCGCTGGCCGACGGCGTCGTCGACATGCGCGTGATGTACGGCGTCAACGCGGCCGGCAGCGCGACGGCCGGCGTGGTCGACAGCTGGGTGACGCCATCGGGCAATTGGTCGCCAGCCAACCTGAATGCGGGCAACGCCGCGGCACAGAATTTGATGAACCGAATCCTGGCCGTGAAGATCAGCATGGTGCTCCGTTCGGAACTGCAGGAGGCGCCGGACAAGGGCAACCCCGTCGACGTCGCGCCGGCCACGGTCGCCATGTTCCCCAGCCTGCCTACCGCTCAACGCGTGAACTACACGGTGGCCGATCGCTCGCGCCGGCACCGCGTGGTCGAGTTCACCATCCCGCTGCGCAACCTGCTCACGATGAGCGGCCGCCCGACCCCGCCCTGAGCATCGGGCCCGATCCCTCCTTCTCCTCCACGATGACCATGCAAGCCCATCCTGTCCGCCGCTCCCGCGGCGTCATCATGGTGATCGCGCTGATCACCCTGGCCGTCCTGATGATCGGCGCCGTCGCGGCCATCCGCTCGATGAACGTGTCGCTGGCCAACGTCGGCAATTTCGGATTCAAGCGGGACATGACCAACCAGGCCGATCGCGCCATGCGTCGCGCCATGGACTCGATCAACGTGGGCGGGGCGTTGACCGCCAACAACGCGTCGCTCAATTACAGCGCCACCATGCTGACCACCACGCCGGAAGGCATTCCGCAAGTCCTCGCCACCATGCCCACACCCGGGACCATGGGCGGCGTCGCGACCGCCGGGAACGTCATCGACCTGAACAGCGCCATCAGCGGCGAGAGCGCCACCGACCTGGCGCGACTCACGGTCTATTACGTGATCGACCGCATGTGCCTGAACACCGGCGCGATGGACGCCGCCACCTGCGCCACCGCGTCGACGCCGCCCCAGGGCGGCAAGAGCCCCGGCGACATCGTTCCCGAACCCAAGCCGCTGTACCGCATCTCCGTCCGGGTGGACGGCCCTCGCGGCGCGCAATCCTTCTACCAGGCGACCGTCAGCAATTGAGGCCTCCGATGAACCATCACCTTCCCCTGCTCCGGCACGTCGGCGTCGCCGCCGCACTGGTCCTGGCGTCTCTCGCGGGACCTGCCCAATCGCAGACGACATTGGCCAACCAGCCGGTGTTCTCCTCCTTCGCCGTGCCCGGCAACCTGGCGCTGGCACTGTCGGTGGAGTACCCGACCGCAGTCAGCAATGCCCACGTCGAGAGCTACACGACGGCGTCCACTTATCTGGGGTACTTCGATCCCAACAAGTGCTACAACTATGCCTACGGTTCGGACTACTTCCAACCCGCCGGCGCGACCACGACGCGCTCCTGTGACGGGACCAAGTGGAGCGGCAACTTCCTGAACTGGGCGACGATGCAGACCATCGACCCGTTCCGATGGGCGCTCACGGGCGGCTACCGCGTGACGGACACCGCCACGACGACGATCCTCGAGAAGGCCTACGCCAGCGGCCAGGGCAACACGAGCAACTTCCCCGACCGCAGCATCGACAGAAGCTTCATCGCCGGTGCGACGCCGCTGGGATGGCGAGGACTCAACCTGCGCGTGCAGGGTTTGGGCGCGAACTTGCGCTTCACGCGCAACGGCGACAACTACGGCAACTCCATCAATACCTTCGCCGCGCCTAGCAGAGACGGTTGGGATGACAGCAAGTCGTGGCAAGTCGTCGTCCGCGTGAAGGTCTGCGATCCCAGCGCCGCCGCAGGTGGTTTGGAGAGCAACTGCGTCGCCTACGACAGCGGCAACTACAAGCCCGAAGGCCTGATCCAGAAGTATTCGTCGAAGATCCGCTTCAGCGCCTTCGGCTACCTCAACGATTCCAACCTGAGTCGTGACGGCGGCGTACTCCGCGCCCGCCAGAAGTTCGTCGGCCCGACCCGCCCGGTGCCAGGCTCCGATCCGGTCGCCAACACGACGGCGCGCGAATGGGATCCGTCGACTGGCGTGATGTACCAGAACCCCGACGCCGCCGATGCCACCACGACGTCGACCTCCTACGGCATCACCATCGCCGACAGCGGCGTGATGAACTACCTGAACAAGTTCGGAGAAGTCATCCGAGGCTCATACAAGACCTATGACCCGGTGGGTGAGCTCTATTACGCCGCGCTGCGCTATTACCGCAACCTGGGCAATGTGCCGGAGTGGACCAACGCCACGACCACCGACACGAATACGCGCAGGACGCAGGCGGACGGGTTCCCGGTCATCACGACCTGGGACGATCCCATCCTCTACTCGTGCCAGAAGAATTTCATCCTCGGGATCGGTGACGTCAACTCCCACGCCGACCGCAACCTCCCGGGCGCAACCGGCAGCTCCGAGCCGGGCAAGCCGGCTGCGGTGACCTCCGACGACGGATTCAATGCGGTGACCTGGACGAACAAGGTCGGCGCCCTCAGCGGCGTGAATGGGTCGCTGGGGACCGTGCAGGGTTACAACGGCTGCTGCACCAACAACGGCGCACTGATCGCGGGCATGGCCTACTGGGCCAACACGCAGGACATCCGTCTGAACATGGACGGCAAGCAGACGGTCAAGACCTACTGGCTGGACGTGCTCGAGTTCCAGAACTACAAGTCCAACAACCAGTTCTACCTGGCCACCCGCTACGGAGGCGCGACCATTCCCGGCGACTGGGATGCCTTGGGCACGGCCACGGACCTGCCACAGACCGCCTGGCATACCGGGCCGGCCTCTGACACGGTGGGCGGACAGTTGCGACCCGACACCTACTACACGGCCGCGAAGGCGGACCAGATGGTGAACGGCCTGACCGGCGCCTTCGCCAGCATCGTCTCCAGCATCACGGCCTACACCTCGTCGGTGAATACCGACAGCAACAGCGTGTCCTCGGGCACCGAGTCGTACAGCTCCTCCTATGACTCCGCGGGGTGGACCGGCCAGATCGAGGCATTCAGGATCAACACCCTGGCCAATCCGATCACCTACAACAGCGTGTGGAAGTTCAGCGACAAGCTGGCTGCCCAGTTGGGCACCGACGGCACCGGCTGGGATGTGCGTCGTCGTGTCGTCACCTTTGCGCCGGCCGTCGGCAATACGCCGGGCGCTGGCATTGCGTTCCGCTTCGATAGCCTCACGGCCAATCAGAAGACGGCGGTGAATCCGACCTACACATCCACCAATGACGGGGCGGACTTCGTTGCCTACGTGCGCGGCGACAGAAAGAATGAAGCCAGCTCGCCCGACCCGGCCAGCACGCGCGCTTATCGCGTGCGCAACAGTCTTGTCGGCGACATCATCAACAGCCAGGTGGTGGTCCTCGGGCCGCCGTCGCCCGGCATTCTTTCCGACACCTCCAATCCTGGATACGCCGCATTCGCGACTGCCAAGAGCTCCCGGCCGAACATCCTGATCGCCGGTGCCAACAGCGGGCTGATCCACGTGATCAACGGTTCGACCACCGCCACGGATGGCGGCACCGAACTGTTCGCCTACATCCCCAGCCCCGCCATCACAGGCCCCGGCACGACGCCCAGCGTCGATGGGCTCGCCGCAACGGGCAACACGGACTACGAACATCGCTACCTGGTCGATGCCCGTCCCCAGGTCGCGAACATCGACGTCGCGCGCACTGGCGGCAGCACGGCCACCGGCCAGTGGCGCAGCATCGCCGTCGGCGGCCTGGGCAAGGGCGGCAAGAGCATCTGGGCGCTCAACCTGACAGATGCCAATGAGGTGACCACGGAAGCGGCGGCCGCTCAACGTGTGATGTGGGAATTCAAGGACGCCGATCTCGGCTTCACTTTCGGCACGCCGGTGATCACCAAGACCGCCCAATGGGGCTGGGTCGTCGTCGTCGGATCCGGCTATAACAACAACGCGACCGGCAAGGGTTATTTCTACATCCTGAATGCGGCCACCGGCGCCCTGATCCAGAAGATCGCGCTGGGCGCCGGAGACGACGGTACCGCCCAGGCGCCGGCGGGTCTGACCCATCTGGAGACCTACTACCGTGACCGCACCGACGCGACGGTGGAGTCGATCTACGCGGGCGACCTGCGCGGCAACCTCTGGCGCCTGGATCTGACCGCCACGTCGGGCTCCTACCCCGCGCCGGTGAAGCTGGCCAAGCTCACCAATGCTGCTGGCGGCGAACTGCCGGTCACCTCGGCACCGACACCGGTGATCAGCTCCAATGGCAATCGTCGCTGGGTCATCGTCGGCACGGGCCAATTGCTCAGCACGGACGATCTGGCCGTGACACGGGCCAACCGCATCTACGCGATCATGGACGGCTACCAGGCTCGCCCGACCGTCACGACGGACCTGCCTGCCGGCATCACCCTGCCTTTCACCGAGTCGACGCTCCGGCACGATTTCCTGAACATCAGCACCACGGCAGCGGCTGTGGATCCGACAGCCAAGGTCGGCTACGTGATCGATATTCCCGTCGCCACTGGCAACTCTGGCTATCAGGTCATCAATGAAGCCGACGCCCTGGACAATCTTGTTGCAGTCGCCGCCGTGAGGCCCTCCTCGACGGACGCCTGCAGTCCCGGCGGCACCAGCCGGGTGCTCCTCTTCGACCTGAACACCGGCGTGACCACGAAGATCAACGCGACGTTCGCGGTCGACGAGGTCCGGTTCGTCAAGGACGGGGACAAGGTGAAACTCGTGATCGCGGGACGTCCTGGCACTGACGGGGGCGGCGGCGGCAACTGCGGCGCGAACGGAGAACTCTGCTGCGTCACTGACTGCAGCTTGGAAACTTCGGCTACAGGATCCAGCACGGGCCGGCTGATCAACTGGCGCGAGATCCCCCTGCGCAACTGATCCGCCTGGTCTCCTCGAAACCCGCCCTCGCAAGACGGCGGGTTTTTTCATGCGGGAACGCCGCGATGGACCAGGCACGAAAAAGCCCGCCAGCTTTCGCCGGCGGGCTCGAAGACGAGGCGCGTCGAGTGCTTGACGCAGTGTGCTGCCGATTCAGCGAGGCAACGCGCTGTCGCCCATCAGGAACTCATCGATCGAGCGCGCGGCCTGGCGACCCTCGCGGATGGCCCACACGACCAGCGACTGGCCGCGGCGCATGTCGCCTGCCGCAAACACCTTGGCAGCGCTGGTCTTGTAGCCGCCGGTGAAGTCCGTCGTCGCCTTGGCATTGCCGCGGGCATCCTTGCTCACGCCGAACGCCTCCACGATCGCCGAGACCGGACTCACGAAGCCCATCGCCAGCAACACGAGATCCGCCTTGAGGATCTGCTCGCTGCCGGGGACCTCGACCACCTTGCCGTTGACCCATTCGACGCGCACCGTCTTCACGCCGGTGACCTTGCCCTTCTCCCCGAGGAATTCCTTCGTCGCGATGGCGAACTCGCGCTCGCAACCTTCTTCGTGGCTGGACGAGGTGCGCAGCTTGATCGGCCAGTAGGGCCAGGTCATCGGCCGGTCCTCGACTTCGGGCGGCTGGGGCATCAGCTCGAACTGCGTCACGCTCTTGGCACCGTGGCGGTTGCTCGTGCCGACGCAGTCGCTCCCGGTGTCGCCGCCACCGATCACGATGACGTGCTTGCCGTCGGCGCGCAACTGGCCCTTGAGCTTGTCGCCGGCGTTGACCTTGTTCTGTTGCGGGAGGAACTCCATCGCGAAGTGCACACCCGCCAGGTCCCGTCCCGGCACCGGCAGATCGCGCGATTGCTCGGCACCACCAGCCAGCAACACCGCATCGAACTGCTGTGTGAGTTCCTCTGCGGTGACCACGTCCTTGGCCCAGTTCGTGACCTTCGAGCCCTCGGGCAAGTGCGCCACCATCACGCCGGTGCGGAAGACCACACCCTCCGCTTCCATCTGCTGGACGCGACGGTCGATGTGACTCTTCTCCATCTTGAAGTCGGGAATGCCATAACGCAGCAGTCCGCCGACGCGATCATTCTTCTCGAACACCGTGACGCTGTGTCCCACGCGCGCCAGCTGCTGCGCAGCCGCCAGGCCCGCAGGGCCGGAGCCGACAACGGCAACGGTCTTGCCGGTCTTCACCTTCGCCGGACGCGGCGGCACCCAGCCCTCCGCCCAGGCGCGATCGATGATCGCGTGCTCGATCGACTTGATGCCGACGGCGTCGTCATTGACGTTCAAGGTGCAGGCGGCTTCGCAGGGCGCCGGGCAGATGCGACCGGTGAACTCCGGGAAGTTGTTGGTCGAGTGCAGCACCGCGATAGCGCTCTTCCAGTCCGTGTCGCCGCCCCGATACACCAGGTCGTTGAAGTCCGGAATGATGTTGTTGACCGGGCAGCCGCTGTTGCAGAACGGCGTGCCGCAGTCCATGCAGCGGGCGCCCTGCTGTTTCGCCTGCTCGACGTTGAGGCCGATGACGAATTCCTTGTAGTTCTTGAGACGCGCCTCGACGGGCTCGTAGCCCTCTTCCAGACGTTCGTACTCCATGAAGCCGGTGACTTTTCCCATGGCGGCTCGCTCCTGAATTCCTGAATCTTCGATGCGGTGACGGTCAGGCCTTGGCCTTGGCGGCGGGCGCCTTGGCGTGGGCGATCGTGGCGGCGGTCTCCTTGGCCGCTCCCATCTCGCCCAGGGCGCGGCGGTACTCGTTCGGGAACACCTTGACGAACTTGGCGCGCGATTCGGCCCAGTGGTCCAGGATGTCCCGCGCGCGTTGGCTGCCGGTCCAGCGGTGGTGATCTTCGATCAGCTTCTTGAGCAGCGCCTCGTCGGTACGAGCTTCGCCGTCACCCAGCTTGTGCCAGAGCGCCTTGTCCATCGTGGCTTCCTGCTCGTGCGCGGGCAGCAGCTTGTCCAGCGAGACCATGCTGGTGTTGCAACGCTTGGCGAATTGCCCGTCCTCGTCGAAGACGTACGCCACCCCGCCGCTCATGCCTGCGGCGAAGTTGCGACCGGTCCGTCCCAACACGACCGCGGTACCGCCAGTCATGTATTCGCACCCGTGGTCGCCGGTGCCTTCGACGACCGCCGTCGCGCCGGACAGTCTCACCGCGAAGCGTTCGCCGGCGACACCGCGGAAGAAGGCCTCGCCCTTGGTCGCACCGTACAGCACGGTATTGCCGACGATGATGTTCTTCGTCGCGTCGCCGCGGAAGTCGATCGACGGACGCACGACGATGCGCCCGCCGGACAAACCCTTGCCGGTGTAGTCGTTGGCGTCTCCGATCAGATAGAACGTGATGCCCGGCGCCAGGAAGGCGCCAAAACTCTGTCCGCCCGTGCCTTCCATCTGGATGAAGATGGTCTGGTCGTCCAGGCCCTCAGGGCGGCGACGGATCAACTCGCCTGACAACATCGCGCCCACGGTGCGGCGCACGTTGGTCACTTCCTGCATGAAGCGCACCTTCTCACCCTTGTCGAACGCGGGCAGGCACTTCTCGATCAGCTTGACGTCCAGCGCGCGGTCCAGGCCGTGGTCCTGCTGGTCGTTGTGCAGGCGGGCCACATTGGCCGCCAGTTCCGGACGGTGGAACACACGGGTGAAGTCCAGGCCCTTGGCCTTCCAGTGACTGATGCCCTTCTTCGTGTCGAGCAGGTCGGCGCGACCGATCAGGTCGTCGAACTTGCGGATGCCCAGCTGCGCCATGATCTGACGTGCTTCCTCCGCGACGAAGAAGAAGTAGTTCACCACGTGCTCGGGCTTGCCGCTGAACTTCTTGCGGAGCAGCGGATCCTGGGTCGCCACGCCGACCGGGCAGGTGTTCAGATGGCACTTGCGCATCATGATGCAGCCCTCGACGACCAGCGGAGCCGTCGCAAAGCCGAACTCGTCCGCGCCCAGCAGCGCGCCGATGACGACGTCGCGCCCGGTCTTCATCTGACCGTCGGCCTGCACCCGCACGCGGCCGCGCAGGCGGTTCAGGACCAGCGTCTGCTGCGCTTCCGCCAGACCCAGCTCCCACGGCGTGCCGCAGTGCTTGATCGAGCTCCACGGCGAGGCCCCGGTGCCGCCGTCATGCCCCGCGATCACGATGTGGTCCGCCTTGGCTTTCGCGACACCGGTCGCGATCGTGCCGACGCCGACTTCGGACACCAGCTTCACCGACACGTCGGCGCGCGGATTGACGTTCTTCAGGTCGTGGATCAGTTGCGCCAGATCCTCGATGGAGTAGATGTCATGGTGCGGGGGCGGCGAGATCAGGCCCACGCCCGGCACCGAGTGGCGCAGGAAGCCGATGTAATCGGTGACCTTGCCGCCGGGCAGCTGGCCACCCTCGCCAGGCTTGGCCCCCTGCGCCATCTTGATCTGGATCTGATCGGCGCTGACCAGGTATTCGGTCGTGACGCCGAAGCGGCCGGACGCGACCTGCTTGATGCGCGAGCGCATCGAGTCGCCGTCCTTGAGCTCGTAGTCGACCTCGACCACCTTGCTGCCGACGACATCCGACATCTTCGTGCCGGCAGTGATCTTGATGCCCTTGAGCTCGTTGCGGTAACGGGCCGGGTCCTCGCCGCCTTCGCCCGTGTTGCTCTTGCCGCCGATGCGGTTCATCGCGACCGCCAGCGTCGCGTGCGCCTCCGTGGAGATCGAACCCAGCGACATCGCGCCCGTCGCGAAGCGCTTGACGATGTCGGCGGCCGATTCGACCTCCTCGAGCGGGATCGCCAGGCTCGGATCGAACTTGAACTCGAACAGGCCGCGCAGCGTCATGTGGCGCTTGCTCTGATCGTTGATCAGCTGGGCGTATTCCTTGTACGTGTCGAACTTTCCGGAGCGCGTGCTGTGCTGCAGCTTGGCGATCGCGTCGGGGCTCCACATGTGCTCCTCGCCACGGGCGCGCCAGGCGTACTCGCCGCCGGCGTCGAGCATGTGCTCCAGCACCGGATCGTCGCCGAAGGCGGCGCGGTGCAGACGCAAGGCCTCTTCCGCGACCTCGAACACGCCGATGCCGCCAACCTGCGTCGGTGTGCCACGGAAGTACTTCTCGACCAGGTCGGCCTTCAGGCCGATGGCCTCGAAGATCTGCGCGCCGCAGTAGGACATGTAGGTCGAGATGCCCATCTTGGACATGATCTTCGACAGCCCCTTGCCCACCGCCTTGATGTAGTTGTAGATCGCCTTGTCGGCCGACAGCGAGGCCGGCAGCTCCGACGTCATCGCCTGCAGCGTCTCCAGCGCCAGATAGGGGTGGACCGCTTCGGCGCCAAAACCGGCGAGCACGGCGAAGTGATGCACCTCGCGTGCGGTGCCGGTCTCGACGACCAGACCCGCCGTCGTGCGCAGGCCTTCGCGCACCAGATGATGGTGGACAGCCGACAGCGCCAGCAGCGCCGGGATCGCCACGCGATTCGCGCTCAGGTGGCGGTCCGTGATGATCAGGATGTTGTGGCCGCCTTTGATCGCGTCGACCGTCTCGGCGCAAAGCGAGGCGAGTTGCGCCTCGACCCCTTCGCGTCCCCAGTCCAGCGGATAGGTGATGTCGAGCTCGTACGGCTTGAACTTGCCGTTGGTGTGATGCTCGATCGCGCGCAGGCGGGCCATCGACTCGAAGTCGAGCACGGGCTGCGTCACTTCCAGCCGCATCGGCGGATTCACCGCGTTGATGTCGAGCAGGTTGGGCTTGGGTCCGATGAAGCTGTTCAGCGACATCACGATCGCCTCGCGGATCGGATCGATCGGCGGATTGGTCACCTGCGCGAACAACTGCTTGAAGTAGTTGTACAGCGGCTTGTTCTTGTCGGAGAGCACGGCCAGCGGGCTGTCATTGCCCATCGAGCCGATGCCCTCCTCGCCGTTCGCCGCCATCGGCGCGAGCAGGAACTTGATGTCTTCCTGCGTGAAGCCGAAGGCCTGCTGGCGATCCAGCAACGAGGCCGGGAACACCGGCGCGGTGACCTCGGGCGCAGGGATCTCGTCGAGCTTGACTCGGACGTTCTCGATCCACTGCCGATAGGGACGGGCGTTAGCGTACTGGGTCTTCAGTTCCTCGTCATCGATGATGCGCCCCTGCTCCAGGTCGATGAGGAACATCTTGCCGGGCTGCAGGCGCCACTTCTTGACGACTCGGGATTCGGGGATCGGCAGCACGCCGGACTCGGAAGCCAGCACGACGAGGTCATCGTCGGTGACCCAGTAGCGGGCAGGGCGGAGGCCGTTGCGGTCCAGCGCGGCGCACACCTGGCGGCCGTCGGTGAAAACCATCGCCGCCGGGCCGTCCCACGGCTCCATCATCGCGGCGTGGTACTCATAGAACGCGCGGCGGCGTTCATCCATCCACTCGTGCTGCTCCCATGCCTCGGGAATCATCATCATCGCGGCGTGCGCGAGCGGATAGCCCGACATCGTCAGCAGCTCGATGGCATTGTCGAAGGTGGCTGTATCGGACTGATGCTCGAAGCTGATCGGGTACAGCTTCTTCAGGTCGTCGCCCAGCACGGGGGACTTCATGACGCCCTCGCGAGCCCGCATCCAGTTGAAGTTGCCCTTGACGGTGTTGATCTCGCCGTTGTGGGCGACCATGCGGTACGGGTGGGCCAGCGGCCATTCCGGGAAGGTGTTGGTCGAGAAACGCTGGTGCACCAGCGCGATCGCGCTGATGACGCGCGGATCGGCCAGGTCCTTGTAGTACTTGCCCACCTGGTCGGCGAGCAGCAGCCCCTTGTAGATGACGGTGCGGCAGCTCATCGACGGCACGTAGTACTCGCGGCTGTGCGTCAGCTTGAGCGCCTGGATCGCGCTGGACGCTGTCTTGCGGATCACATACAGCTTCCGCTCGAGCGCGTCGGGGACGATGATGTCCGGACCGCGGCCGATGAAGATCTGCCGGATGATCGGTTCCTTCTCGCGCACCGTCGGCGACATCGGCATGTCACGGTCCACCGGCACGTCACGCCAGCCGATCAACACCTGGCCTTCGGCCTTGATCGCGCGGGCCAGCTCCTGCTCGCAGGCCAGGCGCGACGCATGTTCCTTCGGCAGGAAGATCATGCCGACGCCGTACTCTCCGGGCGGTGGCAGCGTGACCCCTTGCCTGGCCATCTCCGCGCGATAGAACTCGTCAGGGATCTGGATCAGGATGCCGGCGCCGTCGCCCATCAGCTTGTCGGCGCCGACCGCGCCGCGGTGATCCAGGTTCTCCAGGATCTTCAGACCTTGCTGGACGATGTGATGCGCCTTCTGCCCCTTGATGTGTGCGACAAAGCCAAGGCCGCAGGCGTCCTTCTCATTGGCGCCGTTGTACAGGCCGTGGGCGGCGAGTTCGCGGATCTCATTCGCGGACGGGCCGCTGACCGGCAAGGCGGCCGGGGTCTCGATGGGGAGCGACGCTTGCGCGTGGCGCGGATCTTGAGCTGCCGACATCGGTGGCCTCCTGAACTCTCGGATAACGAAACCCGCGCAGGTTAAGACGCGTGCCGAAGCGGCACAAGCACAAATAAATGGGGTCAGTCTCGAATTAAGTTCGCTGTTGCCAACAGGCCCCGATTAAATGGGGACAGATTAAATCAATCGGGGACTGTCGCTTTGATTTTGCGTGGGCGGCCACGTGGACGCGGGCTCATGGGCCGTGAGCTGATCTCACTCAGCACTTGCAGGAAACGTGCCGATCCGAGCGGCCAGCCCTTGAGTGCGGCATTGATGAGGCGAGCCCGCTCCACTTCCGACTCCCCCTCCTCCAGCCATCGACGCCAGGCGAGTTCGCGTTCGAACGGCGTGTTGCCCAGCGCCCAGAAACCAGGGGGATCGCTGATCAGCGGATCGCGTCGGCGTCCGAGATGGTGAGCCGCCGACGACCAGGCGAAATCGCCGGGCTCGGCGCTGAGTCCCGCACGCTGCGGGTTCAACTCGATGCTGCGCATGACAGCGAGCAGGTGGCTCTCCGCCTCCAGCGGCGCGGCACGAAAGCGTCCTTCCCACAAGGTGCCAACCCGTCCGTGGCGAAGATTGAAGGCGCTCACGTAGCGACGCCCCAGCGCCTGCATCATCTGACTCAAGCCCTCGTCTGCAGCGGGGGTTGCCAGCAGGTGCAGATGGTTGGGCATCAGCACGTAGGCGTGGATTGCGACCTTGTGAGTGGCGGCACTGTCCTGGAGCGCAGCGAGCAGCGCCCGGCGGTCGTCGTCGTCGAGGACGATGGGCTGCAGGTTGTGGCCGCGGTGGATCAGGTGGTGCAGATGGCCGGCGAGCGCCAGCCGGGAAAGTCGTGCCATGGCGGGGGACAGTAGTCTGTCCCCAATTATGCGATGAGCTTCTTCCCGGTGAGCCGCTCGTGCTCCTTGAGGGCGAACCGGTCCGTCATGCCGGCGATGTAGTCGGCGCAGGCGCGCGCATGGTCCTCGCCGTCCGCGAAGTCCGGCGGCAGATGCCCCGGATCGGTGAGGTAGAGCTGAAACAGCTCTCGCAACACCTGCTCGGCCCGGTCGCGCTGCTGCTGGACGACCGGATGACGATAGAGGTTGGCGAACAGGAAGCGCTTCAGCTCCGTACTCGCCTGGCGCATCTCGGGGCTGAAGCGGACCAGCGGTCCCTTCGTGCGCGCATCCTCCGCGTCAGCCGGCGCGGCAGCCTCGATGGCGATGCCCGTGGCGTCGATGATGTCGTAGACCTGCTGCGACAGCATCCGGCGGATGGTCTCCGCGAGCAGGCGCTTGCCAGTCAGGCCCGGATACGCGGCCAGCGTCTCCCGCAGGTAGCGATGGACGAGCGGTATCTGCTCCAGCTGTTCCAAGGTCACGAGGCCCGATCGCACGCCGTCGTCCACGTCGTGCGCGTTGTAGGCCACCTCGTCGGCCAGGTTGCAGAGCTGCGCCTCCAGGCTCGGCTGTCCGCCGACCAGGAAGCGCGCCGCAACGCCCCCGGGCTCGCGGTCCTCGATGCGCTGCGCATCGCGCTTGCTGCAATGCTTCAGGATGCCTTCCCGGCTCTCGAAGCTGAGATTGAGCCCGTCGAAGGCCGGGTAGCGCTGCTCCAGTTTGTCGACCACCCGCAGGGACTGCAGGTTGTGTTCGAACCCGCCGTGAGCCGTCATGCAATCGTTCAGCACATCCTGCCCCGCGTGGCCGAAGGGCGTGTGCCCCAGATCGTGGGCCAGCGCAATGGTCTCGACGAGGTCCTCGTCGAGCGACAGGCTCCGTGCGATCGAGCGCCCCAGCTGCGCGACTTCCAGCGAATGCGTCAACCGGGTCCGGAACAGGTCGCCCTCATGGTTGAGGAATACCTGCGTCTTGTAGACCAGCCGGCGGAAAGCCGTGCTGTGGACGATCCGGTCGCGATCACGCTGGAATTCGCTGCGCGTCGGCGCGGAAGCCTCGGCATGCCGTCGACCCCGACTGCGCGCGGGGTCGGAAGCAAAGGGCGCGCGCAGCATCATCATGGTCGGTTCAGGCTTTCAGTGGGATCCGGACCCGGTGTGCGCGGAGATCACCTCGGCCACCAGCGCATCGGGAGCCCCCCGCATGCCCGCCTTGCCAAGGCCCTCGATGACAACGAACCGGATCTCGCCGCCTTCGTTCTTCTTGTCGACTCGCATGAGCTCGAGCCATCGATCCATCGCCATGGCAGGAGCCTGGATCGGCAAGCGCGCCCGCTCGATCAGTCGCGACATCCGGCCGACGAAGGACGGCGGCATCAGTCCCAGCCGCACCGACAGCTCGGAAGCCAGGACCATGCCGCAGCCCACGCCCTCGCCGTGCAGCCAGGCACCGTAGCCGAGGCCCGTCTCGATCGCATGGCCGAAGGTATGGCCGAAGTTCAGGATGGCCCGCAGCCCTGCTTCGCGTTCGTCCTGCCCGACGACCCAGGCCTTGATCTCGCAACTGCGCTTGACCGCGTAAGCCAGCGCTGACTTGTCCCGCGCCAACATCGCGTCGAGGTTGTTCTCGATCCACTCAAGGAAGGTCGTGTCGGCGATCGGTCCGTACTTGATGATCTCGGCAAGACCCGCGGAGAGTTCGCGCTCGGGCAAGGTATCGAGCGTGTCGAGATCGGCAATGACACGGGCTGGCTGATAGAACGCGCCAACCATGTTCTTCCCGCGCGGATGATTGATGGCTGTCTTGCCGCCGACCGACGAGTCGACCTGCGCCAGCAAGGTCGTCGGCACCTGCACGAACGGTACGCCGCGCATGTAGATCGCCGCGGCGAACCCGGTGAGGTCGCCGATCACGCCGCCACCCAACGCGAACAGCACGGTCTTGCGATCGGCCGCGCCGGCGAGGAGCTGGTCGATGACGACGTCGAGCGACGCCCAGTTCTTGTGTTGCTCGCCGTCCGGCAGGACCACGGTCTCAGTCCGCGCGTAATGGGGCGCCAGTTGACGCTTCAGTCGATCCAGGTAGATCGGCGCCACCACGTCGTTGGTGACGATCAATGCTGCGGAAGCCCGCGGCAATCCTGACCATGACGACGGTGCGTCGAGGAGGCCGGGGCCAATCAGGATGTCGTAGCGCCGGTCGCCGAGGTCGATGGCGACGGTGGACGAGGAGTCAGGAGCCGGTGCGGTCATTCCTGGAAGTGTACGGGGCCTCGCTGGCCCCCACGGTGGCCGCGACCCGCGCCGGATCGATCAGTCCCGCCAGCTCCAGCTGCATCAGGATCATGTTCGCCAAGCCATGCACCGAGGGGCGGCTGGACTCGAGCACGAAATGCGCGCAGCGCCGGTACAGCGGATCACGCTGCCCATACAGCTCGCGCAGCTTCGCCAATGGATTCGCCACCTGGAGCAGCGGACGTTGCGTGTCGTGCCTCAATCGCCTGAAGAGTTCTTCAGGCGACGAGCGAAGGTACACGACTGTCGAATCCGTCTTGAGGCGATCGCGGTTGATCTCGCGGAGGACGGCACCGCCGCCGGTCGCGAGCACCAACTCGCGACCAGCCCGCGCTCCTTCGAGCAAGCGCGCGATGACGCGCGATTCGAGATCCCGAAACGACGCTTCGCCCTCACGGGCGAAGTAGTCCTTGATCGTCTCGCCGCCGAGATCCTTTTCGATCTCGGCGTCGGAATCGACGAAGGCGATGTCCAGTTGCCGAGCCAGCATGCGACCGACAGTGGACTTGCCACCGCCCGGCATGCCGACCAGGCTCAGGATCACTGGCACTGCGTCGTCGGCACGCTCAGTTCGGCGAGCTGCAGTAGGAACCGACGGTGTCGGTGGACAGCCGCACTTTGCCATACGGACTGTTCTGGAACGGCGGCGACGTCGTTGTCGCCGAGAAGTCCGCCGACAGTGCGGTCAACCGGTCAGCGAAGGTTGCAGGCGGACTCACCACACCAGTCGCCGAGGCGGTAATGACGTAATCAACCCAAGTGGCCAGACTCTTGGCGTACTCGATCTTGATGACCAACTGGCCCGACGCGTCAGTTTTGGTAGCGGCGCTTTCATAGGAGATCTGCACGTCCGACTTACGCGGTTCGAGCACCCCGTTCCCGTTGCGATCCTCGCCGGCATCGAGGATGCCGTCGTTGTCATCGTCCTCGTTCAAGCAGGCGGCCTGCCCATTGAAGACGTTGGCGTTGCTGATGGTGTTCAGATAGTAGAAGGGAACCCACGCATCGGCGCCCGAAGCATCGGTGCCCACAGCGTAGGCGCCCTTGTAGTAGCGCTTCAGGTCAACCAAAGGCTGGATGTCCACACCGGCAGCGGGGCGACCTGCAGCATCCACCACCAGCACGACGAAACGCTTGATGTAAGTCAGCTTCGTCGCACCGTCCTGCAGCGTCGAATCGGTGCCGATGCTGATCGCCAACGGGCTCGCCACCACGGTCAATGCGGCGGTCATGGCGTTCGGGCAAGTGCCCACGGCGAAATCGGTGTAATCCCAGCAGGCACGGATAGTCAGACCGTTCGTGGCGCTGGCCGTGGTACCCGGGTAGTAGCTCGAGGTCGCATTGCCGGAAGCATCGCTATACACCAGCGACGTGCCCGAGCTGATCGTCCCGCCCACGGCGATGGAGGCTGCACCGAAAGGTTCGAAACGCACGCGGATGTTCTGCAGCGGCGCGTTGTTCGACGCCTGGAACAGGGTGCGCAGCTCAACACGATTCGACGTAGAGCCCGCCGCGTTGACGGCGATGACCTGCGGATTGGCCGAGAACGTGGTCCCGGCCGCCGGCGTGGTGACCGGCGGGATGACGGTGCCCGCGGACGACACGATCACCGAGGTGACCGTGGTCACACCACCGCTGATGGCGGTGATGTTGTACGCGCCCGGCGCGGTCGGCGCGGTGTAGGTGTAGGTGTAGGCGCCGCTGTTGTCGGTGGTCCCCGTGGCCGCAGTCTGCCCCGGTGCAGTGACCGTGATGGTCTGACCGCTGATCGCGTTGTCGTTCGTGTCCGCCAGGCGGAATTGAACGGTGTTGCCCGTGGAACCCGCCGTCGGCGCCGAAGGCACGGCCGAGGCCGTCAGCTTCGCACCGCTGACCTGGAAGCTGGCCGTCTTCGTGAGCGTGCCGCTCTTCGCGGTGACGGTCACGACCCGGTTCGACTTGTCGGTTCCGATCCGCACGTTGGCGATCGAGGTGCCGGCAGCGCCGGTGTTGGCGTTGACAACGCTCACCGTGGCACCATTGTTGACCGAGAAGGCGACGGGCACGTTGCTCATCACGTTGCGGTTGGCGTCCACGGCCGTGGCGGTTGCCACGACGGTGTCCGTGCCGGAATTCGACACGGTGTACTTGTCGAGCGCCAGCGACAGTTCGGCCGGTTCGGTCGACGGCACGGTCGTCTGGACCACGTTGAACGTGGCGCTCTTCGTGACGGAACCACCTGCGACGTTCACGGTGACCGTGCGCAGCGAATGGTCGGCGCCCAGCGAGATCGTCGCTGTGCCCGTGCCGGTGCTGTCCGTCGTCAGGGTCGAGGCCGACGCGAAGACCGAGTTGTTGGGATCGGTGACACCGACCCGCAGGGTGGCGCCCGTGATGCCGCCACGATTGGCATCCAATGCGGTGGCCGTCAGGGTCAGTGTCTCGGTGCCGTCGTTGGCCATCGTGGACTTGCTCAGCACAGCCGACACATCGGCCACGGCGACAGTGCCGCCGCCGCCCGTGCCGCCGTTGCCGCCGCCGTTGAGCTGATCGCCAGCGCTACCGCCGCCGCCGCCGCACGCGGCCAGCGTACCGGCCACGAAGGCCCCCAGGACGGCAGCCTTGAGGGCCCGCGCGTACGTTGCAAATGTGGTCATGCCTTGCTACTCCAAACAGGCCGAGCTTTCATTTGCGCGGCCACTCCCGTGATTGATGACTCGTCCGTTCCTGCTCGCGGCAGGATCAGCGCACCGTCGCCGTCGTCGACGTCACCCGGTCGCTCACCACCTTCGGCGTGATGAAGATCAGCAGTTCCGTTTTAGCGGTGCTGCGTGACCTGTTCTTGAAGAGATTGCCCAGGAGCGGAATGTCGCCGAGGTACGGCACCTTGTTCTCGCTCTCGAGGTCTTCCTGCGTATAGATGCCGCCGATCACGACGGTGCCACCGTTCTCGACCAGGACCAGCGTCTGCACATGCTTGTTGTTGATCGCATAGCCCTGAGGGGTCAGCGTCCCGCGGCTGTCCTTGTTGACGTCCACTGTCAGGATCACGTTGCCTTCCGGCGTGATCTGCGGCGTGACTTCCAGTTTCAGCACGGCCTTCTTGAAACTGATGGACGTGGCGCCGCTGGAGGTCGACTGCTGATACGGGATTTCTTCACCCTGCTCGATCAGCGCCTTGGTCTGGTCAGCCGTGACGACGCGCGGGCTGGACACGATCTTGCCGCGTCCGTCCGCTTCCAGCGCGGAGATCTCGAGGTTCAGGAAGCGGTTGGCCGTGGCGCTGAACAGCGACAGCGCGAAGTTCGCCGCGGTCGCGCCGCCGAAGGCGTCGCCGGCGACATTGGCAGGCAGGTTCACGAACTGCGAGTCTGCGTAGTTGTAGGACGCCTGCTGGTTCGTGGCCGAGCCGATGGCCGAGTAATTGCCGCCAACGGTCACGTAGTTGCTGCCGCCCACGCTGTAACCTGGGATGCCGCCCTGACGACCGCGCAGGTCGCTCGCCCCCAGTTTCACGCCCAGCGCGCGACCGAACTTGTCATCGGCCTCGACGATGCGCGCCTCGATCAGCACTTGGCGCACCGGCACGTCGATCTTCGCAATCAGCGCCTGGATCTCCTCCAGCTTCGACGGGATGTCGCTGACGAACAGCTGGTTCGTCCGCGTCTCCCAGATGACGCTGCCACGCGGCGACAGGATCCGTGACGTCTGATTGCCGCCACCGCCCTGGTTGTTCTGACCCGTCAGTCCCTTGGCGACTTCCTCGGCCTTGGTGTAGTTCATCTGGAAGGACTGGGTGCGCAGCGGCTCCAGCTGCGCAACAGCTTGCTTGGCTTCCAGCTCCGCCTTTTCCTTGTTGGCCAGCTCTTCCTTCGGCGCGATCCACAGCACGTTGCCGGACTTGCGCATGCCCAGGCCCTTGGCTTGCAGGATGATGTCCAGCGCCTGATCCCACGGCACATCCTTCAAGCGCAGCGTCACGTTGCCGGTGACGGTGTCGCTCGTCACGACGTTGAAGTTGGTGAAGTCGGCGATGACCTGCAGCAGCGCACGCACATCGATGTTCTGGAAGTTCAGGCTCAGCTTGTCACCGGCATAACCAGGACCTTGCGTCAGCTTGTTCGGGTCGACCTTCTGCGGACGCACTTCCAGCACGAACTGGTTGTCGCTCTGGTAGGCGCTGTGCTCCCAGGCGCCCTTGGGCGTGACGACCAGGCGCACGCGGTCACCCTGCTGGGTCGCCACGATCGACTGGACCGGTGTGCCGAAGTCCGTGACGTCCAGCTTGCGGCGGAGGCGTTCCGGCAAGGTGCTGCGCAGGAATTCGACGACCAGCGCCTGTCCTTGCTGCTGGATGTCGACGCCGACCTGGCTGCTCGGCAGGTTCACGACGACCCGACCCGCGCCGTCATTGCCGCGGCGGAAGTCGATGTCCTGCAGGCCTTGGGCGGCAGCGTTCTGACTCGGTGCGAAGTGAAGGGGCTCCGACGCCGCTGACGACGGGGCCGCAGCGGCAGCCGCCGGACCCGACGCGCCATCCAGGAAGATCAGCAGCGAGTTGTCCTGCAACTGCGCGCGGAAAGTGCTGGCCTGGCGCAGGTTCAGCACCACGCGTGAACGATCACCCGCCTGGGCGACGTTCGCCGAGCGCATGTTGCCCGAATTGATCTCGACCGCGTTGCGGCCCAGGCCATTCGACACACCCGGCAGGTCCAGCGCAATGCGCGGCGGCACCTGCACGGCGAAGCCGCGTGGCACTTCGTTCAGCGGTTGCGCCAACTCGATCCGGACGATGTCCGAGCCCGATTGCTGCGTCGCGCTGATCGACTTGATCATGTTCTGCGCCCAGGCCTGGACGGGCAACAGCACCGCCATACCTACCGCGCAGGCCAGGGTTTGCCAGCGCATGGCACGCCCTTGTCGTTCCCTCGTTCGGACGCTCATCGAAGCGTTCTCCACAACAGTGTTCTTCATCGTCCCTGCTCCTGAAGCTGGAGAGTACTGGTGCGTTCAATCCATTCGCCCGCAGCGTCCTGGACGACTTCTCGCAACGTGATTTCGGTTTCGCTGATCTTGGTGATACGGCCGAAGTTCTGGCCCAGGTAGTCACCGACCCGCGCCTGATACAACAGGCTGTCCACCCGTAGCAGCGCATACGGACGGCCATCCCTCGAGACGCTGCCGACCATCGCCATCGTGTCCAGCGGGAAGGCTTCCAGCGGTTCCCGGCGGCGTTTCATCTCTGCAGCCAGCAGTGAACTGGGCTGTGCGGCCTCGCGACGCAATGCGACCGTCAGCTTTTGCGTGCTGAACGGATCAACCACCGCCTGCGCCTCGTAAGGCTGGGGCTGGAAGGTCTTCGGTGGTGTCAGCGGCTTGACGGTCGGACGCGCCTGTGCGCGCTGTTCGTCCATCCATTGCTGAAGCTCCTCCGTGCTGGAGGTGCAACCCGCCAGGAGTGCGCCGGTGACGGCAAGGCCGAGCAGGACGAACGCGCGAACCGGCGCTCGATCCGACATCGCCGTCTCGGGCGACGCCCTGCGGAGGCGAACGATGCGCGTCATTTCTTCTTCTCCACGGCCGCCGCGGCCTTCTTCTGCTCCTCGACCTCGGTCGGATCGAGGTACCGATAGGTCCGCGCCGTGGCGTCCATCGCCAAGGTCGCGTTGGTGTCGGTGCGGGGCGGCGTCCCGGCGCCGGTCGGCACGCCGGGGACGTTGATGTTCAGGTCGTGCAGCGTGACGATCCGGGACAGATTCGACACGTCAGCCGTGAAGGCCCCGATGTCGTGATAGCGGCCCGTCACCCGGATCGCGATCGGTTGTTCGGCGTAATAGTCGCGCATGACGATGCCGGACGGCCGGAACAGTTCGAACTGCAGCCCACGTCCCAAGCCCGCCTGGTTGATGTCCGACAGCAGCGCATCCATCTCGGCCTTGCCGGGAAGCTGCTTCTCGAGCTGCAGCACGTATTCCTCGACCTGGCTTTTCTGCTTGCGCAGCTCCGGCAGGTTCACGGCCTGCGTCAGCTTGTTGTTGAAGTCTTCCTTCAACGTCGGTTCCTTCTGGACTTCAGCATCGAGGGCCGATTGCTCATCCGAAAGCACGGCGAACCAGCCCAGTCCCACCGTCAGCAGGGCTACCAGGATGAATGTCACATAGCGCGGCGCCGGCGGCCACTGGCCGGGCTCCTGCATGTTCAGATTCTGGAACTGACCGGTGAAGTCCGCGAACCACGCGTTGAGGTCCAGGTTTTTTAGCGTTGCCATGGGGTCCTCACACCTTCTTCGCCGGGGCGTTCGGCGTGGCGCCCGGGCCGCTCGCGGCTCCAGCCACCGGGTCCGGCGTCACGCTCTTGATGCCGACCTTGATGGAGAAGTCGAACAGCCGACGCGGATCGCGCGGGTTCACTGCGGCGGACTTGATCTCGACGAGATCAGGAGCCTCGACCCATTCGGCGCGACTCAGGTTGCGCAGCATCTCGGACACGCGCTCGTTGGAGGCCGCGACACCGGAGATCACCACGACCTTGCCGGTCTGACGCATCGACTGGAGGAACACGCCTTCCGGCGTGAACTTGGCCAGCTCGTTGAGCAGGTGCACCGGCGTGTTGCGGTCGCTCTGTAGGTTCTCGACCGCTCGTTGGCGGGCACGCAACGCGTCGATCTCCGCCCGCAGCGTCGCAATGTCCTTGATCTGGATGTCGAGCTTGGTGATCTCGGCTTTCAGGAAGTCATTGCGCGCGGCTTGCGCGGCGGTCAACTGCTGCAGCAGCAGATAGATGAAGGCCGCGATCAGCAGGCCGACGACGAAGGACATTCCCAGCCCGACGAAGAACGCGGCCTTGCGGCGCTTGCGTTTCTCCTCGCGGTGCGGGAGCAGGTTGATCAGAATCACTGAAAGAACCTCCGCATGGCGAGGCCGCACGCTGTGAGATACGCCGGCGCTTCACGGCGCAGCTTGGATTCGCGCACGGCAGAACCGAGCACCATGTTCTCGAACGGGTTGACCACCATGCAGGCGAAACCGGTCAACTCCGTCACCCGCTCCTTGAGACCGGGCAGGGTGGCCGTGCCGCCGGCCAGCATCACGTAGTGAACCTTGTGATGCGGCGTGCTGGTGAAGAAGTACTGCAGCGCACGGCCGATCTCCTGGGACAAAGAGTCGACGAAGGGATTCAGCACCTGGCTGTCGTAATCGTCCGGCAGTTCGCCGCTGAGCTTTTTCAACTCCGCTTCCTCGAACGAGAAACCGTACTGTCGCGAAATCAGCTGGGTCAACTGCGAACCACCGAAGGCCTGATCGCGGTCGTAGAGCATCTCGTCGTCACGCAGGACTTTCAGCGACGTGGTGTCGGCACCGATCTCGAACAGCGCGACCAGCGCATCCTTGCCTTCGTTCGGCAGCGTCTCGACCAGGCGGCCAACCGCCATCCGGGAGGCGTGGGACTCGATGTCCAGCACCACCGGCCTCAGGCCGGCAGCCTCTGCCAACGCCTGGCGATCCTGCACGCGATCCTTGCGGGAAGCGGCGATCAGCACCTCGACGTCGCCGACCGACGTCGGGCTCGGACCGATCACGCAGAAGTCCAGCGACACCTCGTCCAGCGAGAACGGGATGTATTGGTTGGCCTCCGCCTCGACCTGCAGCTCGAGCTCCTCCTCGCGGAGGCCCGCCGGCAGCATGATCTTCTTCGTGATCACGGAACTCTGAGGCATCGCGAGCGACGCCTGACGGGTCCGGCTGCCACTGCGCGTGACCACCCGGCGGACTGCGTCCGCGACCTCGTCGAATTTCTCGATCTGGCCGTCGGTAATCCAGCCTTTTTCGAATGGTTCGGTGGCGAAACGTTCAAGCACGTATTCGCCATTCGAGTTTTGACTCAATTCCACAAGCTTGACGCTGGACGACGAGATGTCCAGGCCAATCATGGGTGGATGCGCACGTCCGCGCAGTAGGTCCAACAGCCCCATGATGCGTTCCCCCAACGCGCCGCTCATGCGCCGGTTTGTTAATAAGTTACTTGAATGCTATCAGCAAAGCCTTTGTCGCCCCAAGGCAAAGCGGTCACAGCAAGTAACGCAGCGTTGCGTAACATACACGCCACCGACGAGTGGTAAAGCGCCGAAAAATGGCCCATTTACTCCCCGTTTCGAGCGGTTTTGCACAGATTCCCACTTTGCCGAATCCCCCGCCGGAACACCTTCAAGAGGGGTGGTCCGGGTGTGGAAGAAAAGGCAGCCGCGCAGTGTCCGCGAAAGTTCCCTCAGCACTTGTAACAGTCAAGCGGGCACGGATCGGACCGGCGAGGCCCCACAGGGGGGCCGTTCCTATAATCGTCGCTCGCGGCCCGCATCGTCACCCGTAGAGGCCCTGATAGGGCGCGGCCAGGCACGCAAGAATGCACACTCCGGCCCATGCCCTCGAAGAATTCTCCTGACAACGAACCTTCCTTCGACGCCCCGTCCGATCCGGGCAAGGGCAGCGCTTCCAGGAAAGACAAGAGCGACACCCCCCGCAAGAAGAAGCCCAAGACCGACGGCAAGCCGCGCCGGCCCTGGTTCGTGCGACTCATCGGCTGGTGCTTCGGGCTGGCGCTGGCTGGCATCGGCGCCGTCGTGCTGCTGGTCGGCATGGCGTTGGCGATCGCCTACCCTCAACTGCCCGACATCAGCGGCCTGACCGACTATCGGCCCAAGCTGCCGCTGCGCGTCATGTCCAGCGAGGGGCAGTTGCTGGCCGAGTACGGCGAAGAGCGGCGCAGCTATTCCGACATCCGCGAGATCCCCAAGCTGATGCAGGACGCGATCCTGGCCATCGAGGACGCGCGCTTCTACCAGCACGGCGGCGTGGACTACCTGGGCGTGATCCGGGCAGGTCTGGCCAATGTCAGCGAGTCCAAGAGCCAGGGCGCCTCGACCATCACGATGCAGGTGGCGAGGAACTTCTATCTCTCCACCGAGAAGACGTTCACCCGCAAGATCTACGAGATCCTGCTGGCGCTGAAGATCGAGAGCGCGCTGCCCAAGGAGAAGATCCTCGAGATCTACATGAACCAGATCTTCCTGGGGCACCGTGCCTACGGCTTCGCGGCCGCCAGCGAGGTCTACTTCGGCAAGCCGCTGAAGGACCTGTCGGTCGCGGAAGCAGCCATGCTCGCCGGGTTGCCGAAAGCACCATCTGCTTACAACCCCATCAACAATCCGCGTCGCGCAGTGTTGCGTCAGCAATACATCATCGACCGGATGCTGGAAATGGGCTTCATCACACCCGAGCAGCATGCCCAGGCCAAGGCCGAGAAACTGCGCATCCGGCCACCCCAGGAAGCCGCCAGCCATGCGGAATATGTCGCGGAGCTGGCCCGGCAGCTCATCTTCAGCCAGTACGGGGACGAGGCCTACACGCGCGGCTTGAATGTCTATCTGACGCTGCACGCCGACGAGCAGGAGCGCGCCTACCGCGCGCTGCGGCGCGGCATCATGGATTACGAACGCCGCCAGGTGTACCGGGGCCCCGAGGCCTATGTGGATCTGCCAGCCGACCCGAAGGAACTCGACACCCGCGTCGCCGAGGCGCTGTCCGACCACCCGGCCAACGACGAACTGCTGGCCGCCGTCGTACTCGAGTCCAGCCCGAAGCAGGTCGTGGCGGCCTTGCAGAGCGGCGAATCGGTGACCATCACCGGCGAGGGACTCAAGCCGGCGACCTCCGGGCTGTCCGAAAAGGGCAACCCGAAAACGCGCATCCGACGCGGCGCGGTGATCCGCGTGATCAAGCTGACCCGGAACAACAAGGACGACTGGACGATCACCCAGCTTCCCGAGGTCGAAGGCGCGATGGTGGCGCTCAGCCCGAAGGACGGCAGCGTGCGCGCGCTGGTGGGCGGCTTCGATTACAACAAGAACAAGTTCAACCACGTCACCCAGGCTTGGCGGCAGCCCGGCTCCAGCTTCAAGCCGTTCATCTACTCGGCGGCCCTGGAGAAGGGATTCAACGGCGCCACCATCGTCAATGACGGGCCGCTCTTCTTCGACGCGACGACCACCGGCAGCCAGCCGTGGGAACCCAAGAACTATGACGGCCAGTTCGACGGCCCGATGCCGCTGCGACGCGCGCTCGCCAAGTCGAAGAACATGGTGTCGATCCGGGTACTGCAGTCGGTCGGCGTGAAATACGCGCAGGATTGGATCACCCGCTTCGGTTTTGACGCCGACAAGCATCCGGCCTACCTGACCATGGCGCTGGGCGCGGGCTCGGTGACACCGATGCAGATGGCGCAGGCGTACTCCGTCTTCGCGAACGGCGGCTACCGGATCGCGCCGCAACTGGTTCAGCGCATCACGGACCATGCGGGTCGCGTGCTGTACCAGCAGCAGCCCAAGCAGTTCGAAGACTCGCAGAGGGCCATCGAACCGCGCAACGCGTATCTGATGGACAGTCTGCTGCAGGAGGTGGCGCGCAGCGGCACGGCTGCCAGGACGCAGGCCACGCTCAAACGTCCGGACATCTACGGCAAGACCGGCACGACCAACGACTCGATGGATGCCTGGTTCGCAGGCTTCCAGCCGGAGCTGGTGTCGGTGGTGTGGATCGGCTACGACCAGCCGCGCAAGCTGGGCGACCGCGAGACCGGCGGTGGACTGGCCCTGCCCGTCTGGATCGAGTTCATGCAGTACGCGCTCCGGAACACACCGGTGCAGGAGATCCAGCCTCCCGAAGGCGTCATCAACTTCAACGGCGAGTGGTACTACGACGAATTCGCCGGCAACAATGGCGTGAAGGCGCTCGGCACTGAGGAGCAGGTGCCGGCCTCGGGTTCCGACGAGGAGAAGAAGAGCATCCTGGATCTCTTCAAGCGTTGAACGACACCCCCAACGCGAAGGCGCCCCGCGGGGCGCCTTTTTCATGAGGCCTCAACTTCAGAGCTGGGTGAAGCTCAACGACTGTCCGGCGTGGTGAGACGCCTCCTCGGACAGTCGATCGAAGAAGGGGATGCCGTCCTTGGTGTCGATCCACTGGCCGTCGACGAACTTGAAGTGATACCCGCCGCGGCGCGATGCGAGCCACAGCTCATGCAGCGGCGGCTGCGTGTTCACAACGATCTTGCTGCGATCCTGGAACTCCAGCTCCAGCAAGCCGCCGGTGCGATGCTGGTCGATGTCGACCACGTCATCATCGAGCCAGGTGTCGATGTCGGATTCAATGCTGGCCAGCACGGCGTCGGTGCGGGCGTCGTAATCGGCATCGGTCAGTGGCGTGGGCGTCATGGGCAGTCGGGAGCGGGCTCGCGAGGGACTAGACTGCGAGCCCATGAAGAACGTGAAGACGCGAAGTGTAGGCCTTGCCTCCACGCCGGCCCGCCGCCGCGCCGCCAAGGCCATGACAACCCTGATGTTGTGCGCGGCCGCGCTCGCGCTCAGCGCCTGCGGCCAGAAGCGACCGCTGCAATTGCCTCAGGCAAAGCATCCGGCACCTGCTTCGGCGACGACTGTATCCCCGCCAGCCTCGGCAGCCAGCGCCGCGGACTGACGCCAGGAGATCCGCGAGCCCCGCGAGGTCCGCTGGAAAGGGATCTCAGATCCGCCCCTCCTCCACCGCGTGGCAAGCCACGCGGACGCCCTGGAACGGCAGCAGCTGCGGCCGCTCCGTGCTGCAGCGCGTGTTCGCGTGCGGGCAGCGGGGGTGGAAGCTGCAGCCGCTCGGGGGATTCAGCGGATTGGGCACTTCCCCCTGCACCGGCGTGCGCGAGCGCCCCGTCATGTGGATGTCGGGAATCGCATCGAGCAGCATCCTCGTGTACGGATGCCGCGGCGTCGCGAACAGCGCGCGCTTGTCCGCCTGTTCCACCAGCCGGCCCAGATACATCACGCCCACCTGATCGGCCACGTGCCGCACCACCGCGAGGTTGTGCGAGATGAACAGGTAGGTCAGGCCCTGCTTGCGCTGCAAGTCCTTCATGATGTTCAGCACCTGCGCCTGCACCGAGACATCGAGCGCCGATGTGGGCTCGTCGCAGACGAGGAACTCCGGCTCCGTCGCCAGCGCGCGGGCGATCGAGATGCGCTGACGCTGGCCGCCGGAGAACTGATGAGGAAACTTCTCCGCGTCCGCCGGCGCCAGCCCCACCGAGTTCAGCAGCTCCCCCACGCGTTGCTTCAGCGCCTGCGCGTCGCGCACCAGGCCATGCTCGCGCAAGGGTTCGGCGACGATGTCCTGCACCTTCCAGCGAGGGTTCAGGCTCGCATACGGATCCTGGAAGATCATCTGCATCCGGCGTCGCAAGGCCAGCGCCGCCGGCCCCTTCAGCGTCGTCGCGATATCGGCATCGTCGAATCGCACCTCGCCGTGCGTCGGCGCGTACAGACCGACCAGCAGACGGGCCACGGTGCTCTTGCCGCAGCCCGACTCCCCGACCAGCGCCAGCGTCTTCCCCTTCTCGATCGAGAAGCTGACGCCGTCCACGGCATGGACGAACTGCCGGGACTTGCGCTCGATCACGCGGTTCAGCCATGGCGCCGACACGTCGAAGGTCTTCGCCAGGTCGCGGACCTCGACCAGCGCCGCGCCAGGCCGAACCTGCGCCGCATCGCCGGTCGCAACCGCCGGTCCCGCCGCGCGCGGCGTCTCGTTCACGACCGTCATGCGACACCTCCCTGCACGACGGCGACGTTCGCGGCATGCAACCAGCACGCCGCCTGGGTCGCGGGCGCCTTCATCAACTCGGGACGCTGCTCGTGGCAGCGATCGAATGCCCGCGGGCAACGCGGATGGAAAGCGCAACCCGTCGGGATCGACGTGAGCCGCGGCATCGCGCCGTCGATCTGCACCAGCCGCTCTCGGTCCTCGTCCATCGCGGGGATGGATCCCATCAATCCCGAGGTGTACGGATGACCGGGGCGATGGATCACCTCCTGGACCGGTCCGATCTCCGCCACGCGCCCGGCATACATCACCGCGACACGGTCGCAGGTCTCCGCGATCACGCCCATGTCGTGCGTGACCAGCATGACCGCGGCGCCCTGCTCCCGGCACACGCGCTTGAGCAAGGCGATGATCTGCGCCTGGATCGACACGTCCAGCGCCGTCGTCGGCTCGTCCGCGACGATGAGCTTCGGATCGGCCGCGAGCGCGAGCGCGATCACCACGCGCTGTCGCATGCCGCCGGAGAACTGGTGCGGGTACTGGTCCACGCGCGCCTCGGGCGCCGGGATGCCGGTGGCCGCGAGCAGCTCGATCGCGCGGGCGCGCGCCTGCTTCGCGCTCAGGCCAAGATGCGTCGTGATCGTCTCGACCAGTTGCCGCCCCACCGTGTACAGCGGATTGAGCGAGGTCAGCGGATCCTGGAAGATCGCGCCGATCTGCCGGCCGCGCACACGGCGCATCTGATCGGCAGGCAGGTTGTCGATGCGTCGGCCTTCAAGCAGGATCTCGCCGCCGGCGATGCGGCCCGGCGGCTCGAGCAGGCCGATGATCGCGGCGCCGGTCAGCGACTTGCCGGCGCCGGATTCGCCGACGACGCCGAGCACTTCGCCCGGCGCGATGTCGAAGGACACGTCGTCCAGCGCGAGCAGCGTGCCGCGCCGGGTCGGGAACTCCACGCGCAGATGGCGGACTTGCAAAAGAGGTGCGGATGCGGTCATGGGCTGTCGATCCAATCAGCGCAGACGGGGATTGAGCGCATCGCGCAACCAATCGCCGAGCATGTTCACCGACACCGTGATCAGCACCAGCATCGTGCTGGGCCAGATGGTGATCCACCATTCCCCGGAGAACAGGAAGTCGTTGCCGATGCGGATCAGGGTGCCCAGCGAGGGACTGGTCGGCGGGACGCCGACGCCCAGGAAGGACAGGGTGGCCTCGGTCAGGATCGCCGACGCGACCTGCAGCGTCGCCAGCACCAGCACGGGGCCGGTGACGTTGGGCAGCACATGGCGCCACATGATCGCCATGGGCTGGACACCGATCACGCGCGCGGCCTGCACGTATTCCTTGTTGCGCTCGACCATCGTCGAGCCGCGCACCGTGCGCGCGTACTGCACCCAGCCTGTCAGCGAGATCGCCAGGATCAGCACCGCGAAGGCGAGCGACTCGTGCGCGTCCTTGAAGACGACGCGCCCCACGCCGTCGATCAGCAGCGCGATCAGGATCGACGGAAAGGACAGCATCACGTCGCAGATGCGCATGATGAACGCGTCCACCTTGCCGCCGACGAAGCCGGACAGCAATCCCAGGCCGACACCGATGATCATCGACAGGATCACCGAGGCCACGCCCACCAGCAGCGAGATGCGAGCGCCGTACATGATCGCGGACAAGAGATCGCGTCCCTGGTCGTCGGTGCCGAGCAGGTACTTGGCCGAGCCGCCCTCGATCCAGGCCGGCGGCAGCCGGGAGTCCATCAGCTCCAGCGCGGAGAGATCGAACGGATCGTGCGGCGCGATCCAGGTCGCGAACAGCGCGCAGACCAGGCAGCAGAGCGCGACGAAAGCCGCGACCATCGCGAACGGCGATCGGGTGAACGAGTGCCAGACATCGCCGTCGAAGAAGCGCTTGAGCGCATTCGGCGGACGCGGAGCCGGCGCGCCGGAGGCCGGCGGAGGAGGAAGGGAGGCGGTCATGCGGGGATCGCGAAGGCGGGGAATGGCGGGCTTTGGCGGGCTGTCGTAGCGATGGGGCGGGACGGACCCGCTCAATGCGGCGCGAGTGGAAGTCCCTGCTCGACAAGGGCCGCGAACAGCGCGGACCCGAGCGGCAGGATCTCGTCATTGAAGTCGTAGCGCGGCTGATGCAGGCCGCAGGGACCGCCCTGCCCCAGTCGGAGATAGGCGCCGGGCCGCGCCTGCAACATGAAGGCGAAGTCCTCGGAGCCCATGCTGGGCACGAGCTTGTCGTCGACGTTCTCGGCGCCGACCAGCGACTGCGCGACGCGCACGGCGAAATCCGCTTCGCGCGCACTGTTGACCGTCGCCGGATAGAGGCGCTGGTAGTCGACCTTGGCGCTGGCGCCGAAGCCCAGCGCGACCGATTCGACCAGTCGCGTCATCCGCTCCTCGAGCAGTTGCTGCACTTCGGGCTTGAAGCTGCGGACGGTGCCGGTCAGTTGCGCGGCCTCGGGGATCACGCTGAAGGCGCTGGGTTCACCGGCGTGCATCGAGCAGAGGCTGACGACCGCCTGCTCGATCGGGGCGATGTTGCGCGACACCAGGCTCTGCACCGCGGTGATCACATGGCCGGCGATCAATACCGGATCGACGCTCAGGTGAGGGTGCGCGCCGTGGCCGCCGCGGCCCTGGATCGTGATGTTCACGCGGTCCGCCGCGGCCATCATCGCGCCTCGGTTCAAGCCGATCTTGCCCGGCGGCAGGTGCGGCCAGTTGTGCATCGCGTAGATGGACTCCACCGGGAAGCGCTCGAACAGGCCGTCGGCGATCATTTCGCGCGCACCGCCGTATCCCTCTTCGCCAGGCTGGAACACCAGCACCGCCGTGCCCGCGAAGCGTCTCGTCTGCGCCAGGTAGCGGGCCGTGCCTACCAGCATCGCGCAATGGCCGTCATGGCCGCACGCGTGCATCAGGCCGGGCGTCGACGACCGCCAGGCGAAGTCGTTCTGTTCGCGCAGCGGCAGCGCGTCCATGTCTGCGCGCAGCCCGAAAAGTCTGGGCGGCGTGCCCGGCGTCGTCTGTCCATGGATGGTCGCGACGATCCCGGTACGGCCCAGGCCCTGGTGGATCTCGTCGACACCGCAGGCCTTCAGCGCCTGCACGATGCGCGCGGCGGTGCGGTGCTCCTCGAAACCGAGTTCCGGCATCGTGTGCAGCTCACGTCGCAAGGCGACGAGTTCACCGCGCGCCTCGAAGAGGCGCTGGTAGGTGCCCGCCGCGCTGGCGGTCAAGTGCTCTGGGACGTTCATGTCAGTGCGCGCCGCCGCTCACGCGCAAGCGCGGATCGACGGCGAAGTACAGCAGGTCGACGACCAGGTTGATCACGACGAAGATCAGCGAGATCAGGCAGAGGTAGGCCGCCATCACCGGAATATCGGCGAACTGCACCGCCTGGATGAACAGCAACCCCATGCCGGGCCATTGAAACACGGTCTCCGTGATGATCGCAAAGGCAATCAGCGATCCCAGCTGCAAGCCGGTGATCGTGATGACCGGCACCAGCGTGTTCTTCAGCGCATGTCCGAAGTAGATCGTCCGGTCGCTCAGACCCCGCGCGCGGGCGAACTTGATGTAGTCGGCGCGCAGCACCTCCAGCATCTCGGCCCGCACGATGCGCATGATCAGCGTCAGCTGGAACACCGCCAGCGTGACGCCCGGCAGCAGCAGGTGACGCAGGCCATCGCCGGTGAGCAGACCGGTGCTCCACGCGCCGAGCATCACGACCTCGCCCCGGCCGTAGCTCGGCAGCCAGGCCAGTTGGACCGCGAAGATGAGGATCAGCAGGATCCCGATGAGGAAGGTCGGCAGCGCGACGCCCAGCAGCGACAGCGTCATCAGCAGCTGCGAGCCGAAGCTCCCCCGTCTCAGCGCTGCGTAGACCCCCAACGGAATACCGAACACCAGCGCAATGACGGCCGCCGTCGCCGACAACTCGAGCGTCGCCGGGAAGCGCTCGGCGATCAGCGCGGACACCTTGCGTCCCTGTTTCAGGCTGACACCGAATTCGCCCTGCGCGGCGTTGCCGGCGAAATGCGCGAACTGCACCATGAAGCTCTGATCGAGTCCCAGGTCCTTGCGCAGCTGCTCGCGCTGTTCGGGCGTGGCGTCCTGGCCGAGCAGGTTGTTGACCGGGTCGCCGACGTACTGGAACAGCATGAAGGCGATGAAGGCCACCGTCAGCATGACGACGAGGGCCTGCGCCAGACGGCGAAGAATGAAAACCAGCATGGACGGGGGCCTCCGGCATGGGCTCGGGCGATGCGGCTTGTGACCGGCCCTGGCACGACCTGACCCCGGAGGCGGGACGCTTCAGAAGGAACCATCATCAAGGAGCGTACGCCCACCGGCAAGTGGGTAAGCCCTTGACGCGGCATGAACGCGACGTCGCTCGAACCGATGCGCGCCCACGAAAAAACCGCCCGGAGGCGGTTTGACGGGAGGCGGGCGCGCGCGGCACGCCGCGCGCGATGGCACGGATCAGAAGCGGTGGCGGATACCGACGATCGATCCGCCGCGCTTTTCGGCGTTGTTGGCGAAGCGGACCGCGCCTTCGTGCTTGGTGTAATCCAGCTCGAGGTAGGCGTCCGTGCGCTTGGAGAAGGCGTAGTCGGCGACGAAGGCGACGTAGTGTCCCTTGCTCTTGGTGTTGGCCAGTGCCGCAGAGTAGTGCGTCTGCGTGGCGTACCAGTAGTGGGCGCCCAGATTCAGCTGCGGGGTCAGTTGGTAGGCTGCGCCGACCGAAATCATGTCCCGCTTCTTCACATCGTTCGCGGCCGCATTCAGCACGTTCCCCAGCAGGCCGGACGTGTAGGCCGCACCCAGCAGACCGCCGCGGTCGAACTTGTTGGTCGCCCAGGACAGGTTGATGTACCACGGGCCGCTCGTGTATGCGCCGCCGGCGGTGTAGCCCTTGACCTTCTTGCCGAGCGTGTCCTCGACCTGCAGGAAAGCGCCGCCGAAGGCGATCGGGCCCTGGTTGTAGCGCAGCAGACCGCCGAAGGACTTGTTCTGCGAGTTGCCTTCACCGGCGGAGACCTGGACCTCGCCACGGATGGGGCCCTTCTCGAACAGGTACTTGACCATGTTGTCCTGGCGGGCGCCCATCGAGAGGCCGATTTCAGGCTTGTACGCCTCGATGTAGGGCGAGTACTTGAACGACGCGTAGGTCGACGTGTAGATGTCGAACAGGATGTTGTACTGGCGGCCCAGCGTGAGGCGACCGAAGTCGGCGGACTGGATGCCGACCCAGGACTGGCGCCAGAAGTCGGCCGCTGCCACGGTGCCGGTGTCCGAGTTCAGGCGGTGCTCCAGGTTGGCGATGGCCTTCAGGCCGCCACCCATGTCCTCGGTCACGTTCACGCCGAGCCGGCTCTGGGACATGCCGCCGGGGATGACTTGCTTCTCCGAGCTTCCGGCGTTCGCGTTGCTGGTCCAGCGCAGACCCACGTCCACGATGCCGTAGAGCTGCACGCTCGACTGTGCCCAGGCGGCGCTGGTGCTCGCTGCCAGGATGCTCAGCGCCAAGGCGGCTTTTTTCATGTGATGTCTCCTATTTGTTTGGTGTGGTCGCCGGAATCGATTCTCAGCGAAGCCCCCAGACGGAGACGCTTTGTGTTGCACATCGCCCACGCGAGCAAACCCTGTCAAGTTTGTGACGCCACGACAGAGGGAAAACCCGCGATCACTGTCTACAAAATCCACAACAGTGCGTTGCGGCGACAGTGCTTGATCGACACGCGCAAGACCTGGCACCTGCGCGACACCACCCGTACGGGCAAACGTTGAGACGAAAAAAAGCCGCCCCGAGGGGCGGCTTTTGTAGCGCAGTGCGCTGATCCGGGGATCAGAAGCTGTGCTTGACGCCGACGTCCAGGCCGCCCGACTTGCCACCGCGAGCGGCAGCAACGGCGTTGTTCTGAACGCGGAAGTTCGCGTTGTCGTTGTCGATGATCGACGCGGTCGTGTACAGCGCGGTGCGCTTCGACAGGTTGTGCTGGTAGCCGATCGAGAAAGCTTGCGCGTCGCCGCGGGAAGCCACGACAGCGTCAGCAGCACCGTTGGTCTCAGCCTTGGTGTACTGGGCGGTCACCGAGCCGGCAGCCGTCACCGGCACCACGGCGCCAACGGTGAAGACGTTCTGCTTGCGCGAACCGAACTTCAGCTGGCTGAACAGACCTTGCACCTTCACGACCTTGAAGTCGTAGCTGGCGCCCAGCGACAGCTGCTTGAACTTCGAGCCCAGCGAGTCGGTCGACTGGTAGCCACCGGCGACGTTGAAGTCGGCGATCTTGTAGCCCAGACGGCCACCGAACGACTTCTTGCCGTCGGTGCCTTCACCAGCGGCCACGTCGAACGAGCCGTACACGCCGCCCAGGTCGGCCGGCAGGAAGTACTGAACCAGGTTGTCCGAACGGTTGATCGTGTCGATGTTCGAACCCAGCAGGCTGTACGTGCGGGTGACGTCGCCCAGACCGGTGGTCGAGTAGACATCGAAGTCATCAACGACCAGGCGGGTCGAGGTCTTGCCACGGCCCAGACGGACTTCACCGAAGTCGCCCATCAGGCTCACGGAAGCGCGACGGCCCCAGAAACGGGAAGCGTCAGCGGTGCCGGTGTCGGCAGCCAGGGCGCCTTCCAGCCAGAAGCCAGCCTTCAGGCCGCCACCCAGGTCTTCGACGCCACGGACGCCGATGCGGCTGGAGGAGCTGCCGTCGTTCGTCAGTTGCTTCGTGTCGTTGCCATTGGCCTTCGTGTAACGGGCGGCCACGTCGATCACGCCGAACAGCGTCACGGACGATTGAGCGGCAGCGGCACCAGCGAAACCAGCCAGCACTGCCAGCGCGACGAGAGATTTCTTCATTAGAGACTCCTAGATCTTCAATGAGGTTGCGGTTGGTAGATCACCCGCAAACCAAGCTCCTGCAATGAAGCTGTGGTGTATTGCAACAGGTCCCATCACGCCTGACCAGCAGCCACCCCGTAAAAGTCCTGATTTCGTTGGATCGAAGCAACGCGTATGGGATTAAAAAATTGTGTCATCACGCATTCGCACAAAGGATCGACCTGGGTCGGCGAACCGCTTGACGCCCCGCTTCTAAACTGCGGACCCATGCCCACGGCGAGCATTCAAGATGGAATTTCGGCCTCAGCGCCCAGCGCGCATACTTTCCAGAACGGATGCGTGGATATCCACGCTGGACCACGGCTTGAAGACGCTGGCGGGGGTGGCGCCCATGGCGCGACCTGCGCCCCAGGCAACGACGCCGGATGCCCGGCTGGACGAATCGCAACGGAAACTGGCGGCGTCGCTGATGCGGGTCAACCATGTCGGCGAGGTCTGCGCGCAGGCACTCTACCGCGCCCAGGCCTTGACCACACGCGATGACGCCCTCCGGCAGCACCTCGAACACGCGGCCCAGGAGGAGATCGACCATCTCGCGTGGTGCGCCGATCGGCTGCGCGCGCTCAACGACCGCCCGAGCCTGCTCAATCCCCTCTGGTACGGCGGCGCCTTCGCGATCGGATCCGTCGCCGGGCTGATCGGCGACAAGGTCAGCCTGGGTTTCGTCATCGAGACCGAGCGCCAAGTGGAGGACCATCTGGCCAGCCACCTGACGCGTCTGCCAGAAGGCGACCGCAGTTCCAGGGCCGTCGTCGCGCAGATGAAGGAAGAAGAAGCCCGCCACGCCGAGGAGGCCAGGGAACTGGGCGGCGTCGAGCTGCCCGCACCGGTTCGCGGGCTGATGCGACTCGCTGCCAAGGTCATGACGCGCACCGCCCACCATCTCTAGCAGCTCAGCAGCGTCCCGCCCTCCCGCCGGCGAAGCGGATCAGCCTTCGACGATCTCCACCGACGTCGTGATTTCGGCGGTCTTCGCCAGCATGATGCTGGCGGAACAATACTTCTCATGGGAGAGCTGCACCGCGCGCTCGACCGTGGCCTGCGGCAGGTTCTTTCCTGTCACGACGAAGTGCATGTGGATCTTCGTGAAGACCTTGGGATCGACCTCCGCGCGGTCGGCGCTCAGCTTGACCTGGCAGCCGCGGACATCGTGCCGGCCGCGCTTGAGGATGAGCACCACGTCATAGGCTGTGCAGCCGCCGGTCCCGGCCAGCACCGTCTCCATCGGACGCGGCGCCAGATTGCGCCCGCCGCCGTCCGGCGCGCCGTCCATGGTGATCATGTGGCCGCTGCCGGTCTCCGCGACGAAGCTCATGCCCTCGGCGCCCATCCAGTTGATCGTGCATTCCATCGTCGTTCCTTCGTTCCATGAGCCGTTCGAGCCACCCGGCGGCGATCTGACCCCATTTATCAGGCGACCGCTCGTCATGGCCACCCGCTCTGGCGGTGATTTTGCGCATTTAGAGGCCCGACTCCAGGGCCGGAGACCTCAAAAAATATTGCAGCGCAACATGCATCCCCCTAGAATTCTAGGCATGCGATAGCGCTGTCCCGACTGTGGGGTCAGCCCTCGCACCGATTGTCTCCTCCACCGCCTCCATGGTGGATTCAGCCCGAGGCCACAAGCCTCGGGCTTTTTTTCGTCCCGGCTCCGCCTCCGCTTCCGCCCGTCAGGCGCGACGCCGGGCCAGCAAGGCTGGCTCCTCCAATGGCGAAAGCGCACCAGCGCGCAGCCGTCCACGCTCCGCCGCGCCCCGGGCAAACCCTGGCTATCATCGTCCGCCCGACTCCCGCCGCGTCCCGCGCGGGAAAGGGAACTGGAGGGATTTCCATGGCCGGCACCCGCCGCGCATCGCGCAAGACCACCTCGACGCGCCCGTCGTCTCAACACCCAGCCTTACTCCCGGCGGATCAGAGTTATCTGCAACGGATTCTTAACGCCAAGGTGTATGAGGTGGCGCAGGAAACTCCTCTCGACGCCGCCCGCAATCTCTCCAAGCGCATCGGCAACAAGGTCTGGCTGAAACGCGAAGATCAGCAGCCGGTATTCAGCTTCAAATTGCGGGGCGCCTATAACAAGATGGCAAATCTCGCGCCCGAGCAATTGGCGCGCGGCGTGATTTGCGCGTCGGCGGGTAATCACGCGCAAGGGGTGGCGCTGTCGGCGAAGAAACTCGGCTGCCGCGCCGTCATCGTGATGCCGGTGACCACGCCCAAGGTCAAGATCGACGCCGTCCAGGCGCTGGGCGGCGAGGTCGTCCTCTCCGGCGAATCCTTCACCGACGCCTACGGCCATGCGCTGGAGCTGGAGCAGCAGCACGGGCTGAGCTTCGTCCACCCGTTCGACGATCCCGACGTCATCGCCGGCCAGGGAACGATCGCGATGGAGGTCCTTCGCCAGCATCCCGGTCCCATCGACGCCATCTTCGTCGCGATCGGCGGCGGCGGCCTGATCTCCGGCGTGGCGGCCTACATCAAGGCGGTGCGGCCGGAGATCAAGGTCATCGGCGTCCAGACCAAGGATTCGGACGCAATGGTGCGTTCGGTGCGCGCCGGCAAGCGGGTGACGCTGAGCGACGTGGGCCTGTTTTCGGACGGCACCGCGGTCAAGCTGGTGGGCGAGGAGACCTTCCGCATCTGCCGCGAACTCGTCGACGATTACCTCCTCGTCGACACGGACGCCGTCTGCGCCGCGATCAAGGACGTCTTCGTCGACACGCGCAGCATCCTGGAGCCCGCCGGCGGCCTGGGCGTCGCGGCGATCAAGCAGTACGCGGCACAACACGGGACCAAGGGCGAAACCTACGTCGCCATCACCTGCGGCGCGAACATGAACTTCGACCGGCTGCGTTTCGTCGCCGAGCGGGCCGAGGTCGGTGAGGAGCGCGAGGCGCTGTTCGCCGTCACCATCCCCGAGGAACGTGGCAGCTTCCGGCGCTTCTGCGAGTTGGTCCAGGGACGCAGCGTCACCGAGTTCAACTACCGCATCTCCGACCGCCAGGTGGCGCACGTCTTCGTGGGCGTCTCCATCACAAAGCGCGAGGAGGCCGACAAGCTGGTCCGCAGCTTCGAGCGGCACCGCTTCGCCACCGTCGATCTCACCGACGACGAACTGGCCAAGCAGCACGTCCGCCACATGGTGGGCGGCCGCACCGAGCTCGCGGAGAACGAACGCCTGTTCCGCTTCATCTTCCCGGAGCGGCCCGGCGCCTTGATGCGTTTCCTTTCCAGCATGAGCCCGGACTGGAACATCAGCCTGTTCCACTACCGCAACCAGGGCGCGGACTACGGTCGCATCCTCGTCGGCCTGCAGGTGCCCAAGGGCGACGGCAAGGCGTTCAAGACCTTCCTCGACCAGTTGAACTATCCGTACACCGAGGAAACCGACAACCCCGTGTACCGCCTGTTCCTGCGTTGAGCGCCCACCCCTCCGTTACGGATTGACACCAACAGCCTGCCCCTGGGACAAGGGGCAGACCTCGGGCGTCGGGGGCAATTGCCGATGGCCCGACTTCGGCGCGGCCCGAGAATGGCGGTCCCCATGTCCATTCATCAGTCCCTCATCTCCCCGACCGCCAATCCGGAGCTGGAACGCGCCCTGCGCCAGCGTCTGGAGCGCCGCTGCTCGCTGGCCGGCCGGCTGGGGGAACTGGAGCCGCTCGCGGTGCGGCTGGGCCTGATCCAGGCCACACAGACGCCGAAGTTCCGCGACCCGACCCTGGTGCTGTTCGCGGCCGACCACGGCCTGGCCGTGGACGGGATCGCATTGCCCAACGGTCGCAGCACGCGCGAGCAGGCCCTGCTCGCCCTGCAGCATCGGTTGCCCTCGACCGTGTTCGCCCGCAACCAGGGCATGCACGTCACGGTCGTCGACTGCGGCATCGCGGAACCGCTCAGTCCGCAGCAACGCCTGCTCGCGCGCAAGATCGCGCATGGCACCCGCAACTCGCGGGCCGGCGCGGCGATGACGGTCGAACAGGCGCATGCCGGCGTGCGCGTCGGCATGGAGATCTCTGACAACCTCGCGGGCAACGTGATCGCCTGCGCGGGCCTCGGCCAGGGATCGCTGGAGGCCTCGGCCCTGGTCCTCTCCCGACTGATGGACATGCCGGTGCAGGACTTCATCATTTCCGGCCCCGACATGCCGCATGAGGACCTGTCCCACCTCATGCTGGTGCTGCAAGGAGCGCAGCAGCGGCACCGCGACGTCCGGGAACCGGTGGCGGTCCTGGCGGCCTTCGGCGGTTTCGAGCTGGCGGTCATGGTCGGCGCCATGCTGGTGGCCGCGTCCAAGCGTCAATTGATCCTGGTGGACGGCATTCCCGCATGCGCGGCACTGAAGGTGGCGTCGATGATCGCGCCGCCGGTCACCGACTACGCGGTGTTCTGCCGCAGCACCACCCATCGCGGCCTCGACGAAGCCCTGCAGCTCTTCCACGCCGCGGCGCTGCTGGAACTCGGCATGGAATGCGGGGACGGCACCGGCGCGACGCTGGCGTGGCCGCTGGTGCGTTGCGCGGCGGCGTTGCTGACGGAAGTCCAGGACCTGCCCGACGGCACCATCCACAGCCGCCCCTCCGACCTCCGCGACACGGCGACCAGCGGTCCGGGCGCGTTGCACACGGGACCGGGTCGGTCCACGCTGGGTAGCAAGTACTGACCCCATGCGCGGCCAGCGCCTGGGCACTCGCACGCGCTACCTCTTCGGGATTACTTGATGGGGTTGGCGCTGCCGTCGCCGGGCGGCATCTGCGGCAGCGACCCGGTGATGGCCGTCGGCGGCACGATGCCGTCGGGTCCCGGCGCGCCGGCATGCGGCGGCATCTGCGGGCCGAAGTTCGGCGGAGGCGCCATGCTGCCACCCGGCGCGAACTGAGGCGGCTGTGCCGGCATGACCATGGACAGATCAGGCGCGCCCGGCGCGAGGCTCAGCCGGACCGTCACTGCGTCGCCGACGCCGAGCCCGACATCCCGTCGATTGATCTCGATCAGTTTCAGGTCGCCTTCGACCAGAGCGCCCATGCGCACGGGCTTGGGCGGCGCACCGGCGATGGCGATCAGCGCGACGCCTTCACCCGGATAACGCCCGCCGGTGGTCGGCGCCACCACGCCCAACAACTGGAAGCGCGACGAGGCGGCCTCGACCGGCGTCTCCACCACCTTGGCCGCAGCGAACAATCGAGTCCAGTCGGCGGGCGCGCCTTCGGACACCGCCGAACGCGTCATGGCGGGCGCCTGAGGCCCCTTCACCATCAGCGTCAATGCCCAATAAGCGAGGCTCGCCGCCATCGCCGCCCAGACTACGAAGCTTAACCATCGTGCATGCATCCGACGATTATGATGCAGCGCGATGGGCCACCAAGGGCGGCTCCACGAGGATTGCAACACCATGCATCGACCCCTTTCCCTGTCCGCTCCGCGCCGCGCGCGCGGATTCACGCTGATCGAACTGATCGTCGCCATCACCATCGTCGCCGTCATGGGCGCGGTGGTCGTGCCGGCGGTGATGAATCACGTGTCCGAAGCCCGCCGCACCGCGGCGCGCTCCGACGTCAACACGTTGATGCAGGCGCTCAAGCTCTACAAGATGGACAACGGCCGCTTCCCGAGCGGCGACCAGGGGCTGGGCGCGCTCGTGGCCAAGCCCACCAGCGGCCCCGCGGCGCCGAACTGGAAGGTCTACATCGAGAAACTGCCCAAGGATCCCTGGGGCAATCCTTACCAGTACGACAACCCCGGCCTGAAGGGCGAAGTCGACATCTACAGCCTGGGCGCCGACGGCAAGCCGGGCGGCGAAGGCTCCGACGCCGACATCGGCTCCTGGGAATAAACGCGCGGTCCGCCGTGCGTGTCCCCCCTCCCCTCGCCGACCGCCCAGCGCCGTGCGCACGCGTCCGTCCGGTCGACTGCTCCAGCGCGGCTTCACGCTGATCGAGCTGATCGTCGCGATCACGATCGTGGCGATCGCCAGCGCCACCGTTGCGGTCGCCGTGCGCGACCGCGCCGACGTGCAGTTGGAGCGCGAGGCGCTGCTGTTGGCCGCCGTGCTGGAAACGGCGCGGTCCGAAGCCCGCGCGGCTTCGCTGGACGTGCGCTGGGTCCCTGATTCGAACAGCGACGCCTCCCGCTACCGCATCACCGGTCTGCCGGTGGCGCTGATCAAGCGGCTGGATCTGGAGCGCCCCTGGCTGGGCGACCCGCCGATCGTCGAGATCGAGAGCGCGAACCCCACCGGCCGCGCGATCCGCCTCGGCCCCGAGCCGCTGATCGGCGCGCAGCGCGTGACGCTGATCCGCGGCGACCACCGCATCACGCTGGCCACGGACGGACTGCGTCCGTTCGCGATCGCGAAGGGTGGCGCATGAATACCGACATGCATCCGTCACGAAGCCGCGGCTTCACGCTCGTCGAGGTGCTGGTGGCGGTGACCATCGTCGCGCTGTGCCTGGCGGCGGGGCTGCGCGCCGCCGGCGCCATGACCTCGAATTCCGACCGGTTGGCGATCAACTCGCTGGCCCAGTGGTGCGCCGAGAACGAACTCACCGAGATGCGTCTGACCAAGACCTTCCCGAGCATCGGCGACAACAGCGTCACCTGCGCGCAGCTGGGACGCGACTTCAACGTCAAGATGGCGGTGCGCGGCACGCCGAATCCGAACTTCCGCCGCGTCGAGGCCCAGGTCTTCGACGACCGCGACCGGCCGCTGCTGACGATCACCACCATCGTGGGACGCAACTCCTGATGCGCCGCTCGGCAGGCCCTTCCCGGCGCGCGGCGCGCGGGTTCACGCTGATCGAGGTCGTGGTCGCGCTCGTGGTGATGGCGATCATGTCGGTGATGGCGTGGCGTGCGGTGTCCGCGCTGACGACCAGCCGCGAGCGCAACGAGGCCGCGATGGATCGTGCCGAGACGCTGCAGACCCTGATCCGCCAGTGGGAGCTGGACCTGCGCGAGGTCCAGAAGAGCGACGTCTTTGACGCCCTGACCTTCGACGGCGCGACGCTGCGCGTCACGCGCCGGCGCGAGACCGGGCTGCAGCTCGTCGCGTGGCAACTGAAGGAAGGCCGGCTGGCGCGTTGGGAGTCGCAGACGCTGAACAGCGCCGACGCGCTGCGCGATGCCTGGTTCCGCAGTCAGCAGCTCAATGCCAAGGAGATGCGCGAGCTGCCCGGCCTCGACCGCGTCACCGGCTGGCAGATGTACTTCTTCCAGCGCGGCGCCTGGGCCAATGCCCAGTCCACGCTGGACAAGGACACCGATCAGGCGAACAAGGACGCGGCGGCGACCAGCGCCGTGCCGGAAGGCGTGCGCATGCGGCTGCAATTCGGCGAGGACAGCGGCTACCGCGGCGAGCTGATCCGCGAAGTCGCCGTCGAGGGCGGCAGCTGATGCGTACCGCCCCTGCGCGCCCCCACGTGGCGACGCGTTCGCGACGCGGCGCGGCCCTGCTCACCGCGCTGCTGATCGTGGTGCTGGTGACGACCTTGTCCGCTGCGATGGTGTGGCGGCAGTCGCGCTCGATCCAGATCGAGGCGGCGGACCGCGGCCGCACCCAGGCGGACTGGGTGCTGCAGGGCGCGCTGGACTGGGCGCGGCTGATCCTCAGCGAGGACGTCAAGTCCGGTCGCAGCAAGGCCGCGCAGAGCGACGACCTCGGCGAAGTGTGGGCGGTGCCGCTGGCCGAGGCCCGGCTGTCGAGCTTCCTGTCGCAGGACGAGAACAAATCGGAGGATGCAGGCCCGGACGCCTTCCTGTCCGGCCACATCGAGGACGCGCAAGGCCTGTTCAACCTGCGCAACCTGGAGACGCAGCCGACGCAGCCCCAGGCCGGGCAACCGCCGGACGCGCAGGCCGTCCAGAAAGCCCTCGACAACCTGAATGCCGCGCGCCGCATCTTCCAGCGCGCGGGCATGAGCGCCTCGATCGCCGAACAGGTCCAGAAGAGCCTCATCGCCTCCGCGGGGGGCAAGGGCACGGACCAGCAGGGCGATGTGCCGCTGAGACCGGCGCGGATCGAGCAGCTGCGCTGGTTCGGCCTCAACGAGGAACAGGTGGCGCGCCTGGGCACCCTGGCGGTGCTGCTGCCGAAGGCGGGGACCACGCTGAACCTGAATACCGCGCCGCGGGAGGTCATCGCGGATGTCCTGGGCGTCGACCTCGGAGTCGCCGACAGCATCGTTCGCACCCGCCAGAGCAATGCCTTCACGGTCTGGGACGACCGGCTCGCCAGCCTCGTGCCGGGGCTGCCCTCCACCGATACGCGCCGGGCCATGGCTGCCTTCACCTCGAACTACTTTTTCGTCGAGGGCCAGCTGCGCATGGACGATCGGATCCTGGCCCAGCGGTCGCTGGTGTTCCGGGACGGCACCAACGTCCGCGTGATGGATCGGCAGCGCCTGCTTCGCCAATCGGCACTGCCCGGCACGCCCGGCTACGGGACCGCGCCGTGATCGCTGCGGACGACGTCGCGCGCGGCCCACAGGCGCTTGAAACGAATCGAAAGAAGAGGGACGGGATGCATGCACTTGTAAAAGCGCGACTACGGGCTTGCTCGGGGGCTTCTGGCCCCGTTTCGTCACGCAAGCCCTCCTAGAATCCGCGATCCTATGAGTACCCTGCTCATCCTCCTGCCGGCCAGCCCGCCTCAGAACGGTGCCGCCCCGCTCGACTACGAATTCTGGTTCAGCCACGACGCACAGGCGCCGGCCCACGCACACGGGCGCGGTCAGCGCGCCGCGCTGGACGCGATGCCGCACGCCGATCGCGTGATGCTGCTGCTGCGCGACGACCAGGTCAGTTGGCTTCCCGCGCAATTGCCCAAGATCAAGGGCGCAAAGTTGCGCGCCGCGATCGTCGGGGTGATGGAGGACCAGCTGCTCGAAGACGCCGATCGGCTGCACTTCGCGCTGATGCCCACGCCCGACGCCGAGGGCCAGTCCCACTGGGTCGCCGTGACCGCCCGCGAACCGCTGCGCGAGCATCTGCAGGCGATGGCAGCGGCCGGGCTGCTGATCGAGGCGCTGCGGCCGCTGTCGTGGCCGCAGATCGCCAAGCCGGGCGACGAGGACGTCGAAGAAGGCGGCCACGTCTACGCCGGTGCCGACGACCGCCCCCGCCTGCGCGTCTCGCGCGCCGACGGCGTCGCGACCTTCCCGCTGGACAGCGGCGGTCTGCGCGGGTGGCTCGGCGAGGACTGGTGGACCGCAGCCCCCGTGACCGCGAGCCCCGCCGCCTCGGCCGTGGCCGAGCAGTGGCTGGGCCGCAAGGTGCGGGTGCTCAACGACGCCGAGCGCGTCTGGGCGGCCCGGGAGGCGCCGGTCAACCTGCTGCAGTTCGACCTGACGCCGCGCCAGCGCGGCTGGCAGCGCGTGCACCAGGCCTGGCAGACGCTGCAGTCGCCGACGTGGCGTCCCTTCCGCTGGGGCGTCATCGGACTGATCGCCGTGCAGGTGATCGGTCTGAACGCGATGGCCTGGCAGCAGGGCCGTGCCATCGACGCGCGCAAGACCGAACAGGAAACGCTGCTGCGCCAGGCCTTCCCGCAGATCCGCGTCGTCCGTGACGCGCGCGCCCAGATGCTCCGCGAGACCGAAACGCTGCGCGGCGGCGCCGGCCAGGTCGGCCCTGGCGACCTCGAAGACCTGCTCGGCGCGGTGGCGAGGGTCTGGCCGCAGGGCGAGCCGCCGCTGCCCAACGTCCGATTCGAACAGGGCCGGCTGACGCTGGCCGGACTGACCCAGCCGCAACGCGCCCAGCTGCGCGACCGGCTCGGCCAGGATCCCGCGCTGCGCGTGTCCGAAGAAGGCGACGCGCTCCAACTCAGCCTGCGACCCGACAACCGATGAACGCCATCACGACCATGCGACGGGACCTCACGGCCCGCTGGCAGGCCGCCACCCCGCGCGAACGCCTGATCGTCCGGCTGACCGCGACCTTCGTCGGCCTGCTGCTGCTCTGGCTGATCGCGCTGGCGCCGGCCTGGGCCACGCTGCGCAAGGCGCCGGGCGAGATCGACCGGCTCGACCGCGAGCTCCAGCAGATGCGGTCGATGGCGCTGCAGGCGCAGACGCTGAAGCAGGCGGTGCCGGTGTCCACCGAGCAATCGATGACCGCCCTGCGCGCCGCGACGGCCCGACTGGGCCCCTCCGCCGAACTGACCATCACCGGCACGCAGGCGCAGCTGCGGCTGCGCGGCGTGCCCGGCGGCGCGCTGGCGATGTGGATCGGCGAGGCGCGCCAGGGCGCGCGCGCGCGTCCGCAGGAAGCCGAACTGCAAGCGGGGCCGCAGGGCTACACCGGTCGCCTGACCGTCGTGCTGCCGGCCGCGACGGGGAACTGAGCGATGGCCAAACAACCCCGCTTCATGGAGTCGGCCTTCGTCCAGTCGGCCTTCATGCTCCTGGCCGCGCCGGCCAAGGCCGTGGCGCTGGTCCGCACCGACCGTGGCGCGATGCGCTGGGCGGTCGTCGGCGCCGTGCTGGGCCTGCTGACCGCCATCGTGGTCTGGGCGCCCGCGGCCTGGCTGGCCAAGGCCGCAGCCTCGGCGACGAATGACCGGCTGCTGCTGGCCGACGCGCGCGGCAGCCTCTGGAACGGCAGCGCGCGCGTGATCCTCAGTCCCGGCGAAGGCAGCCGCGACGCGAGCGAACTGCCGCAACGCCTGGGCTGGACGCTGCGACCGGCCTGGATCGACGGCGGCCCGGGCGTGCGCCTGACGCTGGACCAGTCCTGCTGCATCAAGCCGGCGGCGCCGGTGACGGCCAGCTTCGGCCTGGACCGGCTCACCGTGCGCCTGCCCGACGCGACACCCGAACAGCCCTGGATCCGCTGGCCCGCCGCATGGCTGGTCGGGCTGGGCACGCCCTGGAACACGCTGGCGCCGGACGGCGTCATCGCCGTCAGCGCGCAGGGCTTCGTTTTCGAAGGCAAGGGCAAGACGATCGCCGTGAGCGGCATGGCCCAGGTCGAACTGCGCGACTTCTCGTCGCGCCTGGCGCAGGTGTCGCCGCTGGGCAGCTATCGCATGGGCCTGGTGGGCGGCGGCGCGGCGCCGCAACTGATCCTGTCGACGATCCAGGGCCCGCTGCAACTGAGCGGGCAGGGCACCCTGGGCGCGACGCGGACGCAATTCCAGGGCGAGGCCACGGCCGCGCCCGGCAGCGAAGCCGCATTGGCCAATTTGTTGAACATCATCGGGCGGCGCCAGGGGGCGCGCTCGATCATCTCGGTGGGATGAGCATGAACAAGCACATGATGCGACCGACGGCGCTGGGCGTCGCGATCACCCTGATCGCGGGCAGCCTGCCGATGCAGGCCGGCGCACAGTCGACGCAGCAGAACCGCCGACAGCCGGCCGTGCGCGCGAGCACGCCGGTCACGCTGAACTTCGTCAACACCGACATCGAGGCGGTCTCCCGCGCGATGTCCGCCGCGCTGGGAAAGCCCATCCTGGTCGATCCCCGAGTCAAGGGCACGATGACGCTGACGGCGGAGACGCCGGTCCCCGTGCAGGAGGCCTACCTGAGCTATCTGGCCGCGCTGCGCGGCATGGGCTTCGCGATGGTCGAGACCGGCGGGCTCCTCAAGCTGGTGCCCGAAGCAGAAGCCAAGCTGCAGACCGGCGCGGTGACCATCGCCGGCGAGTCGCGCACGCGCGGCGACCAGGTCGTGACGCAGATCTTCAAGCTCAGCCACGAGAACGCGAACAACCTCGTCGCGGTGCTGCGTCCGCTGATCACGCCGAACAACACGATCAATGCGAACCCGGGCAACAACAGCCTGGTGATCACCGACTACGCCGACAACCTGCAGCGGATCAGCCGCATCGTCGCGGCGCTGGACCAGCCCTCCAACACCGACATCGAGGTGATCCCGCTGCGCAACGCGGTGGCCTCGGACATCGTGCAACTGGTGCAGCGACTGTCGGACGGCGGCGGCGCGCAGGGCGTCCAGGTGCAAGGCGGCGCGGGCGGCGGCAGCGGCAGCGTCATGGCCGATCCGCGCAGCAACGCGCTGATCGTGCGCGCGGCCAATCCGGCCAAGCTGATGCAGCTGCGCGCGATGATCGCCAAGCTCGACCAGCCCAGCAGCGACACCGGCGGCAGCATCCGCGTGATCTACCTGAAGAACGCGGACGCGGTGCGCCTGGCCACGGTGCTGCGCGCGGCGTACACGAACAACGCGGGACCGGGCGCGGGCGGCTCCAACAGCAGCGGTCAGGGCGGCACCGGCAACTTCGCCGGCGCACAGACCGGCAGCGGCGGACAGTCGGGCGGTTTCGCGGGCAACAGCTCCTCGTTCGGCGGCAGTTCGTCGAGCTCCGGCAGCAGCGGGTCCAGCGGCAGCGGCGGCTCTTCGACGCAGGTCGGCCAGACGGCGCAGGTGAACACCGGCGGTTTCGTGCAGGCGGATCCTGCGACCAACTCACTGATCATCACGGCGCCGGAGCCGATGTACCGCCAGATCCGCGCGGTCGTCGAGCAGCTCGACACGCGCCGCGCGCAGGTCTATGTGGAAGCGCTGATCGTGAAGGTCGACGCCAGCAAGGCCGGCCAGTTCGGCGTGCAGTTCCAGCAGCTGTTCGGCGAAGGCGCGATCGGTACCAACTTCGGCACCGGCTTCTCGAACATCCTGAACTTGACCGCCGCCACGGCCGGCGGCACCACGGGCGTCAGCAGCGCGATCTCCAGCGGCACGATCCCCACCGGCCTGAACGTGGGCATCATCAAGAAGGTCGGCAGCCTCTACACGCTGGGCGCCATCGCCAACGTGCTGGGTTCCGTGGCCGGCACCAATGTGCTTTCCACGCCCTCGCTGATCGTCCAGGACAACGAGGAAGCGGACCTGCTGATCGGCAGCAACGTGCCGGTGCTGACCGGCAACTCGACGACCACGTCGGGCACCACCACCAGCCCGTTCCAGACCTTCGAGCGCCGCGACGTCGGTCTGCGCCTGAAGGTGCGCGCCACCGTCGGTGAAAACGGCACCGTGCGGATGAAGGCGTATCAGGAGAACTCGAGCGTGGTCACGGGGGTGGCGAACTCGGCCACGCAAGGGCCGACCTTCGACAAGAGCGCGGTCGAGACCTCGGTGACGCTGGAAGACGGCCAGGTGCTGGTGATGGGCGGCATGCTGAAGGACGAGTACACCGACGGCGAGGACAAGGTGCCGGGCCTGGGCGACATCCCCATCCTGGGCAACCTGTTCAAGAACCAGAGCCGCAAGCGGACCAAGTCCAATCTGATGATCTTCCTGCGCCCCGTCATCCTGCGCACGCCGGAAAGCGCCGCGGCGCTGACGATGGACCGCTACGACGCGATCCGCGCCTATCAGCAGGAGTCCCAGCCGAAGAGCACCCTGGTGCTGCCCGACACCGGCGCGCCGCTGCTGCCGGAAAGGCCGGCGTCGACGCCAAGCGGCACGCTGCCCCAGCAGCTGCCGCTTCCGGTGTATCCGGCCTCATCGCCGGTGCCGGGCGCCGCCACGCCGAGCAACACCAACCCGCCGAGCAACCCGCAAGGCCGTTGAGCCCGGAGCGATCATGGCCAGCCGCCATCCCCTTCCCTACGCCGTCGCCAAGGCGCAGCAGCTGCTGATCGAGGACGACGGCCAGCAGCGCACGCTGTGGGCCTCGCCGGCGCTGACGCTGCCGGTGCTGTCGGAGTTGCAGCGCGTCTACGCGCCGACGCGCATCGAATGCCTGAGCGTGGCCGAGCTCTCGACCCGCATCCAGTCCGCCTATGCCGGCGGCGAAGACAACGCGGCGATGGTGATCGGCGAAGTGGAAAGCGCCGTCGACCTGTCGCGCATGATGCAGGACCTGCCGGCGGTCGCCGACCTGCTGGAGGCCGCGGACGACGCGCCCATCATCCGGATGCTCAACGCGCTGCTGACGCAGGCGGCGAACAACGGCGCGAGCGACATCCACATCGAGCCGTACGAGCGCGAAAGCTCGGTGCGCTTCCGCGTCGACGGCACCTTGCGCGAGGTGGTCCGGCCGAACCGCGCGCTGCACGCGGCGCTGATCTCGCGGCTGAAGATCATGGCGGAGCTCGACATCGCCGAGAAGCGGCTGCCGCAGGACGGCCGGATCTCGCTGCGCATCGGCGGCCGCGCGATCGACGTGCGGGTGAGCACGCTGCCCTCGGCGCACGGCGAGCGCGCGGTGCTGCGTCTGCTGGACAAGTCGGAATCGCGCTTCACGCTGACGGCGCTGGGCATGGACGGCGAGCGCCTGGAGCGGTTCCAGCGCGTGGTCCAGCAGCCGCACGGCATCGTGCTGGTGACGGGCCCGACGGGTTCGGGCAAGACGACCACGCTGTACGCGGCGCTGCAGACGGTGGACACGTCGACGACGAACGTGCTGACCGTCGAGGACCCGATCGAATACGAACTGCCCGGCATCGGGCAGACGCAGGTGAACTCGCGGATCGACCTGACCTTCGCGAAGGCGCTGCGCGCGATCCTGCGCCAGGATCCGGACGTCATCATGATCGGCGAAATCCGCGATTACGAGACGGCGCAGATCGCGATCCAGGCCTCGCTGACGGGTCACCTGGTGCTGGCGACGCTGCACACGAACGACGCGGTGAGCGCGGTGACGCGTCTCACCGACATGGGCGTGGAGCCCTTCCTGCTGAGCTCATCGCTGCTGGGCGTGCTCGCGCAGCGGCTGGTGCGCAAGCTCTGTCCGGTGTGCAAGTCGTCCGAGCCCCTGCCCGGCGGCGGCACACGCTACCACCCGGTGGGTTGCCCGGCCTGCTCGAGCAGCGGCTACAAAGGCCGGACCGGCGTGTACGAGCTGATGGTGAGCAACGACGCGATGCGCAGCCTGATCCACAACCAGGCGCCGGAGTCCGAGCTGCTGGCGGCGGCGCGCGCGAACGGCCTGCGCTCGATGCGCGAGGACGGCGACCGGCTGGTGGCCGCGGGCGTCACGTCCGAAGAGGAAGTGCTGCGGGTCACGCGCGAGTGATCGCCTGGATGCCACGGCCACACGAGCAGTAGAGACACGAGGTTCCGAGCGATGCCTGCCTTCAAGTACGACGCCCTGGATGCGTCCGGCAAATCCCGCACGGGCCTGCTGGAGGCGGACACGCTGAAAGCCGCGCGCTCGCAGTTGCGCACGCAGGGACTGGTGCCGCTGGACGTGAAGGCGGTGGCGGCGCAACCGGGCAAGAAGGCGCGCTTCGCGCGGCGCGCGTTCAAGGCGGCAGGGCTCGCGGTGTGGACGCGGCAGCTCGCGGGACTGATCTCGGCGGGACTGCCGCTGGAACGCTCGATGGCCGCGCTGGCCGACGAAGCCGAAGATCCACGCCAGCGCGAACTGATGTCGCAGCTGAAGGCGGAGGTCAACGCGGGTTCGTCGTTCGCGCGTGCGCTGGGCACGGCGCCGCGCGAGTTCGACGACGTCTACCGCGCGGTGGTCGCCGCGGGCGAACAGAGCGGCGCGCTGGGTCCGGTGCTGGAGAGTCTGGCGGACGACCTCGAGGAACAACAACGGCTGCGTTCGGAGTTGTTCGGCGCGCTGGCGTATCCGGTGATCGTCTGCATCATCGCGGTGCTGGCGGTGAGCTTCCTGCTGACCTACGTGGTGCCGCAGGTGGCGGCGGTGTTCACGCAGACGCGGCAGACGCTGCCGCTGCTGACGCGGATCATGATGGGCACCTCCGACGTGCTCCGCAACTGGGGATGGGTGATCCTGATCATCGTGGTCGGCGGCTTCATCGGCACGAAGCAGCTGCTCAAGCGCGAAGGACCGCGACAGCGCTTCGACGCGGCCTTCCTGAACCTGCCCTTGCTGGGCCGGCTCGCGCGCGGCTACAACGCGGCGCGGTTCTCGGGCACGCTGGCGATGCTGGCGGGCGCGGGCGTGCCGATCCTGAAGGCGCTGCAGGCCGCGGCGGAGACGCTGTCCAACAGTGCGATGCGCGCCGACGCGATGGACGCGCTGGCGCAGGTCCGCGAGGGCGCGCCGCTGGGCGCGGCGCTGGCCGGCAAGAAGCGCTTCCCGGGGCTGCTGTCGATGTTCGCGCGACTGGGCGAGCAGACCGGTCAACTGCCCGACATGCTGCAGCGCGCGGCCAAGCAGCTCGGCAATGAAGTGAAGCGCCGCGCGATGACGCTGGCCACCCTGCTGGAACCGCTGCTCATCGTGGCGATGGGCGGCGTGGTGATGCTGATCGTGCTGTCGGTGCTGCTACCGATCATCGACATGAACAAACTGGCGGCGCAGTAAGCGCCCCACCGGCGCCCCGGGCGCCGGTGCTTCGAGTCGGTCGGCGGCCTATCATCGGGTCCATGCCCGCCTCTCTCGACGGCCGCCTGGTGGTGGCCCTTTCCTCCCGCGCCTTGTTCGACTTCGAAGAGGAGAACCAGCTCTTCGAGAACAGCGACGACCGCGCCTACATGCGCCTGCAGCAGCAGCGCCTGGACGAACCCGCCAAACCCGGCACCGCGTTCTCCCTCGTGCGCAAGCTGCTCGCGTTCAACGCGCCCGGCGGGACGCCCCGCGTCGAGGTCGTCGTGCTGTCGCGCAACGACCCGATCTCCGGCATGCGCGTGTTCCGGTCGGCCCAGCATTACGGCCTGAACATCGAGCGCGGCGTCTTCACGCGCGGACACAGCCCCTGGCGCTACCTCAAGCCGCTCAAGGCGCAGCTCTTCCTCTCCGCCAACGAGGACGACGTGCGATCCGCGCTCGTCGCGGGCGTCGCCGCGGCCCGTGTTTTCCCGCAGTCGGCGCGCGCCTCCGCCGCCTATCCGGATGAACTCCGCATCGCCTTCGACGGCGACGCCGTGCTCTTCTCCGACGAGGCCGAACAGATCTACCAGCGCGACGGCCTCGACGCCTTCCAGGAGCACGAGATCGCCCGCAAGCTGACGCCGCTGCCCGCCGGTCCGTTCAAGCAGGTGCTGCATGAGCTGCAACGCCTGCAGGACGCGCCCGCCGTGCCGATGCGCCTGCGCACCGCCCTGGTCACCGCCCGCAGCGCGCCCGCCCACGAACGCGCCATCCGCACGTTGATGGACTGGGACGTCGAGGTCGACGAGGCGATGTTCCTCGGCGGCCTGCCCAAGGGCGAATTCCTCCGGGAGTTCGAGCCCGACTTCTTCTTCGACGACCAGCACGGCCACGTCCAGAACGCCGTCCCGCACGTGCCCGCCGGGCACGTGGCCATGGGGGTGACGAACCGCTGAAGACTTTCGCGGCGCCAGAATCCGCGCCGCATGACTTCCGGCTGCCGTCAGGCCGGGCCCCCTCCACGCTCCGACGCTCCGCCCCGGACTCCCACAAGGAAGACCCACGATGCGCATCACGCTCCGCCGCCTGGCCATCGCCACGGCCTGCTCGATGGCCACCCTCGCCATCGCCGCCGAATCCATGGCCACCGCGACCGCCGCCGCAGGGACCGCCGACGCTGTCGCCCGCAACGCCCCGGCCCGGCCCGCCGTCACCGATCCCTCGCTCGGCTTCTACCGCCAGCCCGCGCTGCGCGGCGACCGGCTGGTTTTCGTCGCCGAGGGCGATCTCTGGCAGGCCAGCAGCGCCGGCGGCACCGCCCAGCGCATCACCACCCACGGCGGCGCGGAGACCTTCCCCGCCGTCTCGCCCGACGGCCGCTGGATCGCGTTCGTCGGTCAGCAGGAGTCGGCCGGGGACGTCTTCGTGATGCCGGCGGCCGGCGGCATCGCCCGCCGCCTGACCTGGGATACCGGCGCCGTGCGCGTCTGGGGCATCACCGCCGACAACGAGGTGCTCTACTCCGGCGCCACCGAGCGCGGCGAACCCGGCACCCAGCTGCATCTGGTCTCCCTGGTCAGCGGCGCGCACCGCGCGCTGCCCGTCGGCCAGGCGAGCGACGGCGCGCTCAGCGCCGACGGCAAGACCCTGTACTTCACCCGCAACGGCCTGCGCGGCGACAACGCCCGCCAGTACCGCGGCGGCGCCCTCGCCCGTTTGTGGGTGATGGACCTCTCCGGCACCTCGGAAGCCCGGCCGCTCTTCGCGGAAGGCGCGAACGACCGCCGCCCGATGCCCTACAAGGACGCCGCCGGCGTCGACCGCATCGCCTTCCTGTCCGACCGCGACGGCACCTTCAACCTGTGGTCGGTGAAGGCCGACGGCTCCGATCCGCGCCAGCACACCCGCCACAAGGGCTGGGACATCCGCCATGCGAGCCTGGACGGCGCGCAGGCGGTCTACGCGCTGGGCGCGGACCTCTATCGCATCGACCTCAACAGCAACGGTGGCGGCAGCGTTGGCAGCAATGGTGGCGGCAGCGCCGCCGAGCAGAAGATCACCCTGCGCCTGGCCGGCGACTACGACCAGCAACGCAAGCGCTGGATCGCGCGTCCGCAGGACTTCCTGACCGGCGTCTCGCTCTCGCCCAACGGTGAGCAGGTGGTGATGACCGCGCGAGGCCGCCTCGCGACCCAGGGCGTGGGCCCGCTGCGCCGCGCCGAACTGCCGGTGCCGGCCTCCGCCGACGACGCGGGCCGCTGCCGCGATTCCGCCTTCAGCGGCGACAGCCGCGACGTCTTCGCGTTCTGCGACTTCAGCGGCGAATTCGAGCTCTGGCGCTTCGCCGCCAACGGCACCGGTCAACCCCGGCAGATCACCGAAGGCGCCACCGTGCTGCGCCGCAGCCTGTCGCCGTCGCCGGACGGCCGCTGGATCGCGCACACCGACAAGGAGGGGCGCCTCTTCCTCACCGACCTCAGGAACCCTTCACGCGCCGCCGCCACGCGCGAGGTCGACCACGACACGCTCGGCGACGGCGCCGCGTCGCTGAGCTGGTCCGCCGACGGCAAGGCCCTCGCCTTCGTCCGCACCACGGCCAATCCGTACCGCGAGCAGCTGATGCTGCTGACCGTCGCCGACGGCAAGGTCCATCAGCTCGGCAGCGACCGCTACGCCGCCACCGCACCGGCCTTCAGCCCCGACGGCCAATGGCTGTACTTCCTGTCGCGCCGCAGCTTCAGCGTGACCGGCAACCCCGGCCCGTGGGGCGATCGCAACATGGGGCCCTATTTCGACAAGGGCTGGAAGATCTACGCGATCGCGCTGCAACCGAACCTGCGCTTTCCGTTCGCCGCGCCGGATGAACTGCAAGGCATGAAGGCCAAGGAAGAGGCCGAGGTCCGGGAGCAGGAGAAGGACAAGCCCGACAACAAGGAGTCCAAGCAGAAGGTCGAGGAAGCCAAGGCCGACGCGGCCAAGGAAGCCAAACCCACTGCCCCGCCCGCCGCGAAGAGCGGCAAGCCGGAGATCCAGATCCCCGGCCTGGCGCTGCGCCTGTACGAGGTGCCGGCCGCCGCCGGCAACTACAGCCTGCTCGCGGTCGATTCCAAGCGCCTGTACGTGCAGGAAGGCACCGCCCTGCGCCAGTTGCCGATCGGACCGCAGGAATCCAAGCTCGAGACCTTCGCCGACGGCGTCGTCGCCTGGGACCTGAGCGCGGACGGCAAGAAGCTGATGATCCGGCGCGCGGCCGCACCCGGGGCCGCGCCGGAGATCCTGATCGTCGACGCCGGCCCGAAGCTGCCGGGCGACCTCGACAAGTCGCGCGTGCGCTGGTCCGACTGGCAAATCGCCGTCGACCCGAAGGCCGAGTGGCGCCAGATGTTCAGCGACGCGTGGCGCATGCAGCGCGATTTCTTCTACGACAAGGACATGCACGGCGTGGACTGGGCCGCCATGCGCGCCAAGTACTTCCCGCTGACCGAGCGGATCACCGAGCGCGGTGAACTCGCCGAGCTGATGGCGCAGATGGTCGGCGAACTCAGCCTGCTGCACAGCCAGATCGCGCCGGGAGAGCTCCGCAAGGGCGCCGAGGAACCCGGCTATGCCGGCCTGGGCGCGCAGCTGGAGCGCGATCCCAAGGGCAACGGCTGGAAGATCGCCCGCATCTACGCCGGCGATCCGGAACTGCCGTCCGAAGCGGCGCCGCTGGCGGCCCCCGGACTGAACATCGCCGAAGGCGCGGTGATCACGCAGATCAACGGCCGCAAGGCCGCGTCCGTGCCGGACCCGAGCGAGCTGATGCGCGGCCAGGCCGGCAAGCAGGTGCTGCTGCAGATCCGCGAGCCCTCGGGCAAGGAACGCCCGGTCGTCGTCACGCCGGTCGACATGCGACGCGAAAGCCAGCTCCGCGTCAACGACTGGCGCTTCAGCCGCGGCAAACTCGTCGACAAGGCCGCCGACGGCAAGATCGGCTACCTCCACCTGCGCGCGATGACCCGCGACGACATCGGCGACTTCGTCCGCGAGTTCTACGCGCAGAGCGAGCGCGAAGGCCTGATCATCGATGTCCGCCACAACAACGGCGGCAACATCGACAGCTGGATCCTGCAGACGCTGCTGCGCCGCGCCTGGGCGTTCTGGCAGCCGCGCTCGCCGTATGGCAGCAAGCCGTATCCGAACATGCAGCAGGTGTTCCGCGGCAAGGTGGTCGTGATCGCCAACGAGGAAACCTACTCCGACGGGGAAACCTTCTCGGAAGGCTTCAAGCGTCTGGGCCTGGGTCCCGTCATCGGGAAGACGACCTCGGGCGCCGGCGTCTGGTTGTCTGACCAGAACCGCTTGATGGACAACGGTCTGATGCGCTCGGCTGAGAACGGCCAGATCACCATCGACGGCCAGTTCCTCGTCGAAGGCAAGGGCGTGACGCCGGACATCGAGGTCGACAACCCGCCGCGGGCAACCGCGAGCGGGCAGGATGCGCAGCTCGACGCCGCCATCTCCTGGCTCAAGGACGCGATCGCGAAGGATCCGATCAAGACGCCGAAGCCGGGGCCGTATCTGCGACCGATCAAGCAGTAACCGCGCACCGTCGAGCGCGGCCCTGCACAGGGTAGGAGGCCTCGCGTCCGCGAACCTCCCACCCTGTTCCGGTCCCGGCAGCACTCGCTGTCCACCATTGAAAACGGGAGGCCTCTGCCTCCCGTTTGTCGTTGCTGGCGCAGTTGCTGCCGCGCGTTCAGCTCAGCGTGACACGCGCGAACTGGCGCTTGCCGACTTGCAGCACCATCGTGCCGGCCTCGACCTTCAAGGCCTTGTCGCTGATCGTCACGCCGTCGATCTTGACGCCGCCCTGTTCGATCTTGCGATTGCCCTCGCCGTTCGACGGCACCAGGTTGGCCGCCTTCAACAGAGCCGCGATGCCCATCGGGGCGCCGCTCAACGCGACCTCGGGGATGTCGTCCGGAATGCCGCCGCGGGCTCGGTTGTTGAAGTCGGCCTCGGCGTCTTCCGCCGCCTGCGCACTGTGGAAACGCGCGGTGATCTCCTTGGCGAGCATCACCTTCGCTTCCTTCGGATTGCGACCGCCCTCGATCTCGCGCTTCAGCGCGGCGATCTCCTCGATGGACTTGAAGCTCAGCAGGTCGAACCACTTCCACATCTGCACGTCGCTGATCGACAGGATCTTGGCGAACATGCCGTTGGCCGGCTCGGTGATGCCCACGTAGTTGTTCTTGGACTTGGACATCTTCTCGACGCCGTCCAATCCCTCCAGCAGCGGCATCGTCAGGATGCACTGCGATTCCTGGCCGTATTCGGCCTGCAGGTGACGACCCATCAGCAGGTTGAACTTCTGGTCGGTACCGCCCAGCTCCAGGTCGGCCTTCAGCGCCACCGAGTCGTACCCCTGCATCAGCGGGTAGAGGAACTCGTGCACCGAGATCGGCGTGCCGGCGGCGTAGCGCTTGGTGAAGTCGTCGCGCTCCATCATGCGGGCGACGGTGTACTTCGCGGCGAGCTGGATCAGGCCGCGCGCACCCAGCGGGTCGCTCCATTCGCTGTTGTAGCGGATCTCGGTGCGAGCCGGGTCCAGCACCAGGCTGGCCTGCTTGTAGTAGGTCTCGGCGTTGTGCTTGATCTGCTCGGGTGTCAGCGGCGGACGGGTCGCGTTGCGCCCGGAAGGGTCGCCGATCATGGAAGTGAAGTCGCCGATCAAGAAGATCACCTGGTGACCCAGGTCCTGCAGCTGGCGCATCTTGTTCAGCACCACGGTGTGGCCGACGTGGATGTCGGGCGCCGTCGGGTCCAGGCCCAGCTTGATCCGCAGGGGCTGTCCGGTGGCCTCGGAACGCGCCAGCTTCTTCAGCCACTCGTCCTGCGGCAGCAGTTCCTCGCAGCCCCGGAGCGATTGCTGCATCGCATGACGGACGCGGTCGGTGACCGGAAATTCGGGGGCGGACGGGGCGGGGGTTCGGATGTCAGACATGGCGTTTCAAAACCCGCACGGGCTTACGTAAAGTCTTGATTTGCCGGGTTTTCTAGCATTTGTAACCCGGGGTCGCCGCTATACTTTCGGCTGTTTTTGCGGGGCGCCAAGAGGGCAATTCACGTGCCTGGTTTGACGTTGCAGCGCAAGACGTTGATTCTAGTGGACGGTCAAGGGCACTCCTCAGGCTTCAGAAAGGGCTTCGGCGCGTGATGAATTGGAATGACGAATGGCAGCGCGTTCAGCGCACCCTCGCTCGCGCCGAGTCCTTCGCGGCCAAACACCCGCGCGCCCTGACCGGCACCGTGGTCGGTGTGCTGAGCTGCTTCGCGGTGACCGCCTTCGGCGTCGCGCCGCTGGCCCCTGATGCGGCGGATCTCCCGCAACGCGTCGTCTCCGAATCCATTCCGCTGCAGTCGCTGGACGAGCAACTGGCCGACCTGGCCGCGTTCGATCCGGGCCTGTCGCGCAGCGACGTGACCCGCTCCGCCGACACCGCCGATGCGCTGCTCAAGCGCATGGGCGCGTTCGACCCCGCCGCCGCCGCGTTCCTGCGTTCCGACGAGACCGCCAGGAAACTGCTGACCGGCCGCGTCGGCAAGCGCGTGCAGGTCGTCGCGACCGCCAGCGGCGAGGTGCAATCCCTCATCGCCCGCTACGCCGCCGAGGCCACCGAGCAGCAGGACACCCACTTCACCCGCCTGAGCATCACCCGCCAGGGCGACAAGTTCGTCTCCAAGCTGGAGACCGCAACCTTCGAGACCCAGACCCGTCTGGGCAGCGGCACGATCCAGTCCTCGCTGTTCGCCGCGACCGACGAAGCCAACGTGCCCGACGCGATCGCCACGCAGCTGGCGGACATGTTCTCGGGGGACATCGACTTCCACCGCGAACTGCGCAAGGGCGACCGCTTCTCGCTGGTCTACGAGACCCTGACCGCCGACGGCGAACCCATCACCTGGGGAAACCGTTCCGGCCGCCTGCTCGCCGCCGAGTTCGTGAACAACGGCAAAAGCTACCAGTCGGTGTACTTCCGCGACCCGACCAGCGGCAAGGGCAACTATTACGGCTTCGACGGCGAGAGCAAGCGCCGCTCGTTCCTGGCGAGCCCGATGGAATTCTCGCGCGTCACCTCAGGCTTCGCGATGCGTTTCCATCCGATCCTCCAGACCTGGCGGCAGCATCAGGGCATCGACTACGGCGCCCCGACCGGTACCGCGGTGCGCAGCGTCGGCGACGGCAACGTCGAGTTCGCCGGCTGGCAGAACGGCTTCGGCAACGTCATCCAGCTCAAGCACAGCGGCAACCGGATGACGGTCTACGCCCACCTGAGCCGCATCGACGTCAAGAAGGGCCAGAAGATCGAACAGGGCCAGAAGATCGGTGCCGTCGGCTCGACCGGCTGGGCGACGGGTCCCCACCTGCACTTCGAGTTCCGCGTCAACGGCAAGCAGCAGGATCCGCGTGTGATCGCCCGCGCCTCGGAGGCGGTGACCCTGCCCGCGACCGCCAAGGCGGCATTCAAGTCGCAGGTCGCCAGCGCGAAGAATGCGCTGGAGGCGGCCGCCTCGATCCACGACGGCGTCGTCGGCGAGTAAGCAGGACGGCGCGCACGCCCAGCGATCCGCCGCCTCGACCCGGATTTCCTGACTTCCCGAGCATCCGGCCATGAAGAAGTCCGGCACCGAGCTCTACATCGGACTGATGTCCGGCACCTCGCTGGACGGCGTCGATGCGGTGCTGCTGCGCGCCGAGTCCGATGGGCGCGTCCAGGCCCTCGCCCACCAATACCAGCCCTTCGGCGTTGAGTTGCGCGCGGAACTGCTGGCACTCAACAGTCCCGGCAACAACGAACTGCAGCGGGCCGCGCTCGCCGGCAATGCGGTCACGCGTGCGTACGCGCAAGCGAGCCGGGCGCTGCTGACATCGCAGCGGCTCGTACCGCAGCAGATCCGTGCACTCGGCGCGCACGGGCAGACGGTACGACACCGCCCTGGCGAATTCGACGGCACTGGCTTCACCTTGCAGTTGCTCAATGCCCCTCTGTTGGCGGAACTCAGCGGCATCGCGGTCGTTCATGATCTGCGCAGCCGCGATCTGGCAGCCGGCGGCCAAGGCGCGCCGCTGGTGCCAGCCTTCCATCGCGCCGTGCTGGCGCAGGAAGGCACCGACGTCGTCGTGCTGAACGTCGGCGGCATCAGCAATGTGAGCCTGCTCTGGGCGGACGGCCGCAGCGGCGGCTTCGACTGCGGTCCCGGCAACTGTCTGATGGATGGATGGATTCATCGCCATCAAGGCGCCGCGTATGACGCCAGCGGCCAATGGGCCGCGCAGGGCCAGGTGCACACCGGGCTGCTCAACGCGCTGCTGGACGAGCCCTACTTCCGCCAGACACCGCCGCGCAGCACGGGGCGGGACCTGTTCCACCTCGACTGGCTCGACGGCCGGATCGAGGCGCATGCGCCGCGCGCTTTGGCCGTCGACGTGCAGGCGACACTGCTGGAGCTGAGTGCACTGTGCGTGCTCGACAGCCTGGTCGCTTTCGCTCCGGGCGCCTGGCGTGAGCTGCTGGTTTGCGGTGGAGGCGCCTTCAACGACACGCTGCTGAAGCGCCTGCAGGCGCTGCTCCCCACCGTGGCCGTCCGCACGACCGCGGCCAAGGGACTCCCCCCCATGCAGGTCGAGGGCGCTGCCTTCGCCTGGCTGGCCATGCGCCATGTACGCGGATTGCCTGGCAACCTGCCGGCGGCGACCGGCGCATCGGGCCCGCGCGTGCTGGGCAGCTATACGCCCGCCTGACCACGCAGCCCAGAAGCGACAAGACCGCCCGAAGGCGGTCTTTGTCATCCGGCCCGGAGGCCGAAACTCCCGACAAGCATGGAACCTGCCCCGGTCAGACCGAGAAGCTGGATCCGCATCCGCAGGTGGTCTGGGCGTTCGGATTCTTGATCACGAACTGGGCGCCTTGCAGGTCTTCCTTGTAGTCGATCTCGGCGCCGACCAGGTACTGCAGGCTCATGGCGTCGATCAGCAGCGTCACGCCGTTCTTGGCCATCTGCGTGTCGTCGTCGTTGACGGCCTCGTCGAAGGTGAAGCCGTACTGGAAGCCCGAGCAACCGCCGCCCTGCACGAACACGCGCAGCTTCAGTTCCGGATTGCCTTCTTCCAGCACCAGTTCGCGCACCTTCTCAGCCGCGCTGTCCGTGAAGACCAGCGGGGCCGGCATGCCGCCCAGATCGGTGGAGGTGGTTTCGAGGACTGCGCTCATCGTGGATCCTGTTGTGTCGGAGGAATGGCGGGATTATCTCAAAGCCCCCGCCCGGGATGCAGGTGCTTGGAGATAAGCCCCTTCGAGAGGATATGCACCCTGTCGAACAAAAAACAAGGCGGATAAAAAACAAGGCCGCTGAAGCAGCGGCCTTGTCCTGGAGCTTTCGCCACCGGTGACATCCCAACCCGGATGCCACCGATGGACGGAAGTCGATCAGCGCTTGCTGAACTGCTTCCGGCGACGGGCGCCGTGCAGACCGACCTTCTTACGCTCGACTTCACGCGCATCACGCGTGACGAAGCCAGCGCGGCTCAGTTCGGGCTTCAGGGCCGCGTCATAGTCGATCAGCGCGCGGGTGATACCCAGGCGGACCGCGCCGGCCTGGCCGGACTCGCCGCCGCCGTGCACGTTGACCTTGATGTCGAACGCTTCACCATTGTTCGTCAGCAGCAGCGGCTGGCGCGAAATCATGATGGACGTTTGACGGCCGAAGTACTGCTCGATCGTGCGGCCATTGACCGTGATCTGGCCAGTGCCCTTCTTGATGAAGACACGAGCCACAGACGACTTGCGACGGCCGGTACCGTAGTTCCAGTTTCCGATCATCTCCGCTCCTTAGATTTCCAGCGCCTTGGGCTGCTGGGCGGTGTGCGGATGCGTGTCGCCCGCATACACCTTCAGCTTCTTGATCATCGCGTAGCCGAGCGGGCCCTTGGGCAGCATGCCCTTGACGGCCTTTTCCAGGGCACGGCCCGGATGCTTGGCTTGCATGTCCTTGAACTTGGTGGCGTAGATGCCGCCCGGGAAACCCGAGTGACGGTAGTACACCTTGTCCGTGGCCTTGTTGCCGGTAACGCGCAGCTTCTCGGCGTTGATGATGACGATGAAGTCACCGGTGTCGACGTGAGGCGTGTAGATGGCCTTGTGCTTGCCGCGCAAACGGAGTGCCACTTCGCTGGCAACACGTCCGAGCACCTTGTCGGTGGCGTCGATCACAAACCACTCGTGCGTCACTTCGGCCGGCTTGGCGCTGAAGGTCTTCATGAGATTCTTTCAAAAGGCGAAACTTCGGGCGATCTGCCCCCGTACGCTCGGTGCACGCTTGTTGGCGAGGTCACCGGTAAAGATGATTCGCTGCGGCCTCTCACGGACGTTCCCCCGCTGCCTTGGAAACGGGAAAGCCGACCAGTCTAGCAGAACCTGCGGGAATGGCCAAATCCAGGCGGCTGCCGGACGCGTGTGGCGCGATTTTCC
>SEFA01000154.1 GCA_004210455.1 Rubrivivax sp.
ATCGGGGGTGGACTGGATCCTCCGTCGCGAAGTTTAAGTTCTTCGCGACGGAGGATCCAGTCCACCCCCGATGGGATGCTCAGTCCCAGGCCTTGCGCAGCTTCGCGGCGACATCCATCGCCGGTCTCACGAGCTCGGGCAGCGGCGCCTGCGTCTGGTTGGCGGGACCCAGCTTCTCGAAGTGGCGCACCACCTTGCCGGGCAGGAAACGCGACACGCTCGCGTAGAGGTGCCGGTCGCCGTGCCGCGTCTGCTGCGTCACGTAGAAGCGCTGCGGCACCATCACCGCGAGGTGGTCCTTCGCCCGCGTCATCGCCACGTAGAGCAGCCGGCGCTCCTCCTCGATCTGCGCCTGCGCGCCGGTGCTCAGGTCCGAGGGCATGCAGCCGTCCACGCAGTTCAACAGGTACACCGCGTTCCACTCCTGGCCCTTGGCCGAATGGATGGTCGACAGGATCAGGTAATCCTCATCTTTCAAGGGCACGCCCGACTCGTCGCTGCTCGCGTCCGGCGGATCCAGGGTCAGCTCGGTCAGGAAACGCTCCCGCGATCCGTAGCCCTGCGCGATGCGCGTGATCTGCTCCAGGTCGGCCAGCCGCACCGGCGCATCGTCGTACAGCCGCTCCAGGTGCGGCGCGTACCACTGCACCGCCTCTTCGAGATCCATCGGCCAGCTCGAGCCCGAGATCAGCGTCAGCATCAGATCGCGCAACGCAGCCCACGCAGCCGCGGCGGCGCGGGGCGCTTCGAAATCACGCAGCGCCTGCGCGGGATCCGCCGCGGGCGACATCGCATCGAGCAGGCGTCTCGCGCTCGCCGGTCCGAAGCCCGGCAGCAACTGCGCGACCCTGAAACCGGCGAGTCGACCGCGCGGGTTCTCCGCCCAGCGCAGCACGCTCAGCATGTCCTTCACATGCGTGCTGTCAAGAAATTTCAAGCCGCCGAACTTGACGAACGGGATGTTGCGCCGCGTCAGCTCCAGCTCCAGCGGCGCCGCGTGGCTCGACGTCCGGAACAGCACCGCCTGACGCGTCAGCTTCAGGCCCTGCTCGCGGCGCTCCAGCACCTTGTCGGCGACCCATTGCGCCTGACGCGCCTCGTCGTCCACCGTCACCAGATGCGGCAGCTCGCTCGACGCCTTGTCGGTCCACAGGCGCTTCTCGTGGCGCTCGCGCGCCATCGCGATGACGGCGTTGGAGGCCTCCAGGATGGGCTGCGTCGAGCGGTAGTTGCGCTCCAGCGCGACCACGCGCGCGGGAGGATCGAATTGCGCCGGGAACTCCAGGATGTTGCGCACCTCCGCCGCGCGGAACGAATAGATCGCCTGCGCGTCGTCTCCGACCACCGTCAGCCGGTCGCCGCGCGGCTTGAGCCGCTTCAGGATCGTCGCCTGCAGCCGGTTCGTGTCCTGGTACTCGTCGACCAGCACGTGCTGGAAACGCTCGCCCAACTCCGCGGCCAGCGCGTCGTCGCTCATCAGCTCCGACCAGTAGAGCAGCAGGTCGTCGTAGTCCAGCAGCTGCTGGTGCTGCTTCTCCTCGACGTAGGCCTTGAACAGCCGCTTGAGTTCGTCATGGACCGCGAAGCACCAGGGGAAGTGTTCCTGCAGCACCTGATCCAGCCGCGCCTCGCTGTTGACCACGCGGGAATAGATGTTGAGGCAGGTGCCTTTCAGCGGAAAGCGCTCGGTCGTCTCGGCCAGCCCGAGCGCCTGGCGCTGCAGGCCCATCAGGTCCTCTGCGTCGGGGCGGTCGAGGATGGTGAAGTTGGGCGCCAGGTCGATGCGATGGGCGTATTCGCGCAGCAGGCGTGCGCCGACGCTGTGGAAGGTGCCTGCCCACGGGAAACGCGGCGGTGCTTGCGTCGAGGCCAGGCCCAACGTCCGATGCAGCACACGCCCCGCGCGGCGTTCCATCTCGCCCGCGGCGCGGCGCGAGAACGTGAGCAGCAGCAATCGCTGCGGGTCGGCGCCGGACTGGATCAGGCGCGCCACGCGCGAGGCCAGCGTCTTGGTCTTGCCGGAGCCTGCGCCGGCGATCACCAGCAGCGGTCCGTGCGACTCGATGCCGGATGAGTCGAGCCCGTGCTCGACCGCCGAGCGTTGCTCGGGATTGAGGTCGGCGTAGACGTCATGCGGCGCGTCGGCGAGGGCATCGGACATGCCGCGATCATAGCTGTATGGATCAACAGTGAATCGTCGGATGCCCTGCCGATCGAAGGAGCGGGGTCAGCGAATGCCGGTGGGGCCGGAATGGCTCTGGGGGTTCCCGGAGGGATGCCCCCTGAGTCGTGGAGAGCCCGCGCTTGGCTTGTCGGAGGCATGTCTCTTGCCCATGATGGGACATGCTCCAGATCCTCGTCATCCTCAGCGCGCTGGCCATGCCCCTGGTGGCCTGGGCTTCCCAGCGCGGCGTCTTCGGCCCGGACAACGGCGCCATCTCCGACCGTTTCCCGACGCTGCTCGTGGCTGACGGCTACGCCTTCTCGATCTGGGGGGTGATCTTCCTGCTCGACCTGGTTTTCGCCGTGTGGCTGCTGCGCGGCCAGCCGGTGCCGGACAGGGAAGGGCATCGCGATTCCCATCGCTGCCACTGGTTGGTTGTCATCGGCTTCGCGCTGACCGCGAGCTGGATGATCGTGTTCTCGCAGCAGTGGTTCGGGCTGGCGCTCGCCGTCATCTGGGCGGCGTTGGCGAGCCTGCTGTGGGCCTTGATGCTGGTGGCGCGCGCGATGCCGCGCGGCGCGCAGTCATGGCTGGCCGTGTTCCCGCTCGCGCTGCACGCGGGCTGGCTGTCGCTGGCGGCCTTCCTGGACACCGCGCAGACCGTCGTCGCGGCGCAGGTGCTGCCGACGCAGGACCAGTTGCCCTGGACGCTGGTGCTGTGGGCCTTGGCCGCCTTGCTGCTGCTGGTCGCCAACGCGCGGCTGCACGCGCCGGGCACCGGCCCCGCGGCGCTCGGCTATGCCGGCGCCGCGGTGTGGGGCCTGGTCGGCGTCTACGTGAAGCAGACCGCCTCTCCGATGTCCGGCTCCGACGGTTCCGCCTGGATCGCGCTGGCGCTGGCCGCGGTGCTCGCGGCGCAGACGGTCTGGCTGCGGGTGAGACCCGCCGGTCCCCCCGACGCCGTCACGCCAGGCGGCGCTCGTCCTTCGCGTCGAACAGGTGGGCCGATGCCGCCTCCCATTGCAGGCGGACCGCGTCACCGACATTGAGGTGGGGGTTGCCCGAGACGCGCGCCGTCATCGGGCCGCTCGGCGTGTCCACCAGCAGATAGGTCTCGGGACCCGTCGGCTCGCTCATCTTCAGCACGCCGGGCATGCCGCCCGCGCGCACGTCCGTGTTGTCGGCCAGCCGGATGTGTTCCGGACGCACGCCGTAGAGCACGCCGCCCGCTGCATCGATCGACGCCTGCTGCGCCGCGTCCACCGGCAGGGTCACGCCCTGCGCCGCCAGCGCACCGCCGCCGTCGCGCTCGGCCTGGACGAAGTTCATCGTCGGCGAGCCGATGAATTCGGCCACGAAACGGTTGGCCGGTCGCGTGTAGATCTCTTCCGGCGTGCCGAACTGCTGCACCAGACCGTCGCGCATCACTGCGATGCGGTCGCCCAGCGTCATCGCCTCGACCTGGTCGTGGGTGACGTAGACCGTGGTGGTCTTGGTGCGCTGGTGCAGCAGCTTGATCTCGGCGCGCATCTCGATGCGCAGCTTGGCGTCCAGGTTGGACAGCGGCTCGTCGAACAGGAACAGCTTCGGATCCCGCGCCAGCGCGCGCCCCATCGCCACGCGCTGCCGCTGGCCGCCGGACAGCTGGCCCGGCTTGCGGTCCAGCAGGTGGTCGATCTGCAGCATCTTCGCGACGCGCTGCACCGTCGTGTCCCGCTGCGCCTTCGGCACCTTGCGCATCTCCAGCCCGAAGGCGATGTTCTGCGCGACGTTCATGTTCGGGTAGAGCGCGTAGCTCTGGAACACCATCGCGATGTCGCGGTCCTTGCTCGGCAGGTAGGTGACGTCCCGGTCGCCGATGTGGATCGCGCCGGAGGTCGGGTGCTCCAGGCCGGCGATCATCGCCAGCAGCGTCGACTTGCCGCAGCCCGACGGGCCGACCAGGATGAGGAATTCGCCGGCCTCGATCGACAGGTCGATGCCCTTGAGGATGTCGGCCGATCCGTAGCTCTTGCGGACTTGAGAAATGGCGAGCGCGCCCATGCTTGACTCCTTAACCCTTGACGGCGCCGGCGGTCAGCCCGCGCACGAAATACTTGCCCGCGACCACGTAGACCACGAGCGTCGGCAGCGCGGCGATCAGCGCCGCGGCCATGTCCACGTTGTATTCCTTGACCGAACTGGACGTGTTGGCCAGGTTGTTCAGCCCGACCGTGATCGGCTTGCTGTCGGCGCCGGAGAACACGACCCCGTACAGGAAGTCGTTCCAGATCGAGGTGAACTGCCAGATCAGCGTCACGACCAGGATGGGCGTGGACAGCGGCACCACGATGCGCCAGAAGATCTGCCAGAACGAGGCCCCGTCCAGCGTCGCCGCCTTGATGAGTTCGTCCGGCAGGCCGGCGTAGTAGTTGCGGAAGAACAGCGTCGTGGACGGCATGCCGGCCAGGATGTGGACCAGGATCAGGCCCCAGACCGAACTGGCGATGCCCAGCGTGCCCAGCACCTGGCTCATCGGCAGCAGCACGACCTGCATCGGCATGAACACGCCGAACAGCAGCAGCCCGAACAGCAGCTCGCTGCCGCGGAAGCGCCACTTCGTCAGCACGTAGCCGTTGATGGCGCCCAGCGCCGTGGAGATCAGCACCGCCGGCACGACCATGAACACCGAGTTCATGAAGAAGGGCTTCAGCCCGCCGCAGTCGGTGCCGGTGCAGGCGCTGGTCCAGGCCTTGGACCAGGCCGCCAGCGACGGCGCCATGGGCACCGACAGCAGCGTGCCGTTGCGGACCTCGTCCATGCTCTTGAGCGAGGTGCTGACCATCACGTACAGCGGCAGCAGGAAGAAGAAGGCGAACACCAGCAGCACGGCCCACAGCAGCAGGCGCTGCGCGGTCAGGCTGCGGGATCCCCCCGAGGAGGGAGGACCGGACGGGGGACGGG
>SEFA01000095.1 GCA_004210455.1 Rubrivivax sp.
GTCCTGCACCTTCGCCGGCGCCGGCGCGGGGGCTTCACCTGGCGCGGGCGCGGGGGCCGGTGCCGGCGAAGGTGCAGGACTGGGCGAGCCGTCGGGCGTGGGCGCGGAGCCGGACGGGGCGGCCGGCGAATCGCCGCCGCCTCCCCCGCCGCCGCAGGCGCTGAGGGCGGCGGCGGCAGCCGTGACGGCTGCGGAAGACCAGGGGAAACGGAACATGGTGGGTGTGCGTCGGTACTGCTGACGGCCGCGACTCTAGAGAGTCCCGCCCCCGAAATCAGCATCCAATCCGCAACAGCGGAAAGACCCGGAAACGCATTCGGTTACCGTGTCTTTCGACCTCGACGGTCGCCCGCCTTCCCCCTTCCCTCTCTGGGGGACCGCCTCGCCCGACCTCGCACGATGTAATTGGCCGGAACAAACCGGCCAATCCCCACGATCGCCGACGAAATGTTCGAAATCAGCCCGTGAAGAGTCCGAGGTCTTTCTGGGTGAAGTTCACGATCCCCGGGAGGATCCCCGGCAGGTCCGTGGCGGGCACGCCCATCCACAAGGCGAGCGTCGCGGCCAGCTGGTCGACGGAGGTCGTCGGCAGCAACCGGCCCTGGCCGACGTCGTCGGGGCCGCTCACCGCGACCGTCGGCGCCGTGCCGTAGAAGCGGCCGCCCTTGACCGCGCCGCCCATCACCAGGTGATGGCTGCCCCAGCCGTGATCGGAGCCGTCGCCGTTGGAACTCAACGTGCGGCCGAAGTCGGACGCCGTGAAGGTCGTGACGTTCTGCGCCACGCCGAGTTCGACCAGCGCCGCGTCGAAGCTGGCCATCGCGCTGGCGACATTGCCCAGCAGCACCGGCTGCTGCGACATCAGGTTGTCGTGCAGGTCGAAGCCGCCGATGGACACGAAGTACACCTGCCGCTGCACGCCCAGCGAAGCGCGGGCGCCGATCAGGCGCGCCACCGTCTGCAGCTGGGACGCCAGGCCGTTGCCGTTGGTCTCGAACGGGGTCTGCAGCGTCGCCGTGGAGAGCGCGGTGGTGATGGTGCCCTGCGCGTTGACGGAACGCGCGGTGACGCGGTTCAGTTCCTGCTCCATCCAGTGCTGCCGCTCGCCGGTGATCATGCCGCGCAGCGCTTCGGCGCAGGCCGCGGAACCGAACAGCGACTTGTTCGCGCCGTTGATGGCGACGGCGCCGCCGGCGCTCATCTGATACTGGACCGCCTGGCCGCCCGACATGAACACGGCGTTGCCGGACACGTTGATGCAGCTGAAGGTGGCGTTGCCGTTGCTCGACAGGAACTGGTCCGCCAGGCGGCCGCCCCAGCCCGAGGTCGCGCCTTCCGGGCGAGACGACTGCCACAGGCTGGACTGGTCGTTGTGCGAGAACAGCTTGGGCGGCAGCGGTACGTTGGCGGCCTTGTACTGCGCCAGCGTGGTCGGCTGCATCAGCGGACCGATGTTGAGCATCACGCCCAGCCGGCCGGCATCGAACACCGGCTTGAGGCGGTTCATCGTCGGCGCCAGCGCCATCTGCCGGCCGTCGGGCAGCGCGAGCGAGGGCGTCAGCGCCGTGGCGGCGAGCTGGTCGCGCGGGATCGCGAGCGCCTGGCGGATGTTGGCGTAGGCCTGGTAGTTCGCCGTGTCGTAGGGGATGACGGTGTTGCCGTAGTCGTTGCCGCCGTACATGAAGAGGCAGACGATGGCCTTGTAGTCGCCCGGCGCGGCGGCCGCGGCGGCCTCGCCGATGGCGGCCAGCTGCAGCGCCCAGGGCGCGGCCGTGCCGGCGATGGACACCGCCGAGGCGCGCTTGAGGAATTCGCGACGGCGCAGCGCGGGAAGCTTGGAGAGGTGGGTCATGGTCGGCTCCGCTCGGCTGGTTATTTCTGGACCTGGTATTCAGGCGCTGCCATCACCATCAGCCAGGAGGCCTTGACGCGGTTCAGCTTGTTGGCGTCGGTGTCGGACTTGATCGTGGCGACGGCGGTGGCGATCGTGGTGATCGTCGCCTCCGAGAGGTCGCCGCCGGCCATCAGTTGCGCGTGGCGACGGACCAGGGCCGGCGCGTCGGCGGCCAGCGCGAGATCGGCGGTGTAATCGGGCTTCATGTCGCCGACGCCGTTGCCGATCAGGCCCTGCATGTAGTTCAGGTAGCCGGCGACGGTGCTCTCATTGCAGAGCTGGAATTCGGGCGCGGTCACGTTGTTGGTGCCCAGCTGCGAATTCGGCGGCACGTAGCCGGGCCGGAAGAAGTTGAAGACCGAGCCGCTGCGCAGCGGGCTCTGGCCCAGGCGCGAGGAGGGGTTGCTGGTGTCGCCGATGGCCCAGAGGTCGCCGGGCGAGTTCAGGCCGACGGTGCGCGCCCACTGGATCATGCGCTGCAGCGGTTCGCGCAGCTTGCCGCCGCCGGGGGCGGTCGAGCGTTGGCGGGCTTCGGTGTCGAGCAGGATCGCCTTGATCACCGCGCGCATGTCGCCGCGCACGCCCTTGCCGTTGTTGTCGAAGACGGCGGCGACGCGTTGCACGTAGGCGGGGCTCGGGTTCGAGGCCACCAGGCGCTGGATCAGCTGGCGGCCGATGAACGGGCCGACGTTGGGATGCGCGCTCAAGGTGTCCAGCGCCACCTTCATCGCGGCGGCGCCGTCGGCGGTCGCGGGGATGACCGTGTCCAGCACCTTCTTCTCGCCGGTAGAAAAGCGCGAGGCGTTCTGGCGCATCGGGCGCTTCATGTAGCTGAAGTCGAGGCCGTTGACGTCGGCGGAATCGATGTCGAAGTCCCAGCCGGTGAAGACGCGCGCGAGATCGGTGATCTGCTGCAGCGTGTAGGTGTCGACGGTCTTGCCGGCGGCCGTCTTGGGCGTGCCGTCGGCGTTGAGCTGGCTCAGCCCGATGGTGAAGAGCTGCATCACCTCGCGGGCGTAGTTCTCGTCAGGCTGGCGGCCGGTCTTGGCGTCTTCCTTGCGGTTGCCGCGCATGGCCAGGTAGACGCCCATCGCGGGGGACAGCGTCACGCCTTCGATCAGCTCGCGGAAGGTGCCGAAGCAACGTTCCTCGAGCATGTCGACGTAACCCGCGGTCGCAAACTGCGGCCACGCGATCGGGAGGCCGTTCATCGAGACGACGAAGATCTCCGACAGGGCGAGCACCACGCGCTGGCGCAGCTGGTCGGGCGAGCCGATCAGCTTGCGCCACAGCGTGGCGTCGGTGCCGTCCAGGCTGTAACGGTTGGCCTCGGCGCCCTTGCCCTTGGCCACGAGCCAGTCGTAATGGCTCTGCGTGCGCGCGGCATCGAACTGCTGGTCCAGCCAGCGCGAGAAGCCGATCGACTTGACGCTGGCAAGATCGCTCGCGCTGGCGGCGAAACCGGCCTGGCCGAGGAAGCGCGCGGCTTCAGGCTCGGTCGGCGGGACGGTGTTCTGGGGATCGCTGTCAGGGCCGCCGGAGGCGCTGTCGCCGCCGCCGCCGCCGCAGGCCGCGAGCAAGGCCGCCGCGGCAGCAGCCGCCAACGCGGCAGGCGCGCCGACGGACGTGGCGTCACCGACGACTCGATCGTCGTCGGGCAGTGCGGGCGGTGCAAAGGGGGTGGTGGCGGCAGCAGTCATCTCGGCATCGGCTCGTAGCAGCGGATGCGGGATGGTGGCGAGGGTCGGCCGTTAAGACACCGTCATTCGTACAACTTGTGAAAGGCGCGGCAACAGGCCGTTGCGGTGTGACTTATTCACGCGCGGAAGTTGTCAGGGTCGGATAGGCGCGGGAAACGATCTGGACACAAACGCCCGCGCGATAGCAGGCGGGGTGCCTGGGGTCACACCTTCGCAAGGCCAAGCGCGGGCACTCCACGGTGCAGGGGGCATCCCTCCGGGAACCCCCAGCACCATTCCGGCCCCACCCTCACCCGTTGACCTCGGGCCTGGGGAGTGCGAGTGGCAGGTCTTGCCACGATTGGTGCCAGGTATTGCTCAGACCAGCGTGACGCCGGTCTTGCTCTGGACGAACTCTCGGGTCACTTCGGGGGCCAGCTCGATCAGCTTCAGTCCTTCGGGGGTCACGTCCATCACGGCCAGGTCCGTGATGATGCGGTTGACGACGCCGACCCCGGTCAGCGGCAAGGTGCAGGACGGGATGATCTTCAGATCCTCGGTGCCGTCCTTCTTGCGGGCGACATGCTCCATCAGCACGATCACACGCTTGACGCCGGCCACCAGGTCCATCGCGCCGCCCATCCCCTTCACCATCTTGCCGGGGATCATCCAGTTGGCGAGGTCGCCTCTTTCGCTGACCTGCATCGCGCCCAGGATGCTGAGGTTGATCTTGCCGCCGCGGATCATCGCGAAGCTGTCATGGCTGCCGAAGATGGACGAGCCGGGAATGGTCGTCACCGTCTGCTTGCCGGCATTGATCAGGTCGGCGTCGACCTCGTCGTCCGTCGGGAACGGGCCGATGCCGAGCATGCCGTTCTCGCTCTGCAGCCACACTTCCTTGTCGGACGGCACGAAGTTCGCCACCAGCGTCGGAATGCCGATGCCGAGGTTCACGTAGAAGCCGTCTTCGAGTTCCTGCGCGGCGCGTGCCGCCATCTGGTCTTGGGTCCAGGGCATGTCTCTCTCCTCAGGCAGCGGGGCGGATGGTGCGCTTCTCGATGCGCTTCTCGGGATTCGGGTTGTGCACGATGCGGTGCACATAGATCCCGGGCAGATGGATGCTGTCGGGATCGAGCTCGCCGACCTCGACGATCTGCTCCACCTCCACCACCGTGACCTGGCCGGCCATCGCGCAGGCCGGGTTGAAGTTGCGCGCGGTGCGCCGGAAGATCAGGTTGCCGCTCTTGTCGGCGATGTGCGCCTTGACCAGCGCGACGTCCGGATTGAGCGCGCGCTCCATCACGTACTGATGACCGTCGAATTCGCGCAGTTCCTTGCCCTCGGCCACCAGCGTGCCGACGCCGGTGCGGGTGAAGAAGGCCGGGATGCCCGCGCCGCCGGCACGCAGCTTCTCGGCCAGCGTGCCCTGCGGCGTGAACTCGAGCTCGAGCTCATTGGCCAGGTACTGGCGCTCGAATTCCTTGTTCTCGCCGACGTAGCTGGAGATCATCTTCCTGATCTGCCTCGTCTCGAGGAGCTGACCCAGGCCGAAACCGTCCACGCCCGCGTTGTTGCTGACGACGGTCAGGCCCTTGGCGCCGCTGTCGCGGAGCGCCGCGATCAGCGCCTCCGGAATGCCGCACAGGCCGAAGCCGCCGACGGCCAGCAACTGGCCGTCCTTGACGATGCCATCCAGCGCCGCCTGGGCGCTGGCGAAAAGCTTGTTCATCCGATGTCTCCTGCTTGCCGTTGAATCACGGGTTTCCAGAACTGGTCGAGCAATCTACTACGTAAGACATTACGTAAGCGCTACGTAGAATTGATTAAGCCACCGATGCCCGAAGGAAGCCTGATGACCCAGCCCCCGGACGCCCCGTCGCCGGACGCGATGTCTGTCGATGCGATCTCTCTCGACGCGATGTCTGTCGACGAACTGCGCGCGCAGATCCCGAAGATCTTCGCGCCCTGGATCGTCGCACTCGGCCTGGATCCCGTCCACGCGGAAGACGGCCTGCTGCGCCTGACCCTGCCGGTCGCGCCGGCGCTGGTCCATGTCGGCGGCGTGATGTGCGGACAGGCATCGATGGCCGCGGCGGACACGGCGATGGTGTTGCTCATGATGCGCGAGCTCGGCGAGTTCCGCCCGATGACGACCGTCCAGCTGCAGTCGACCTTCGTGCGCCCGGTCTCAGGGAGGAGTTGCACGATCGAAGCACGTCTGCTGCGTCGCGGCAGGAACCTGGCGTTCGGGCGGATCGATCTGTTCGATGAACAGGGGCGGCTCGCGGTGCAGGCGACAACGACCTACGCGCTGCTGTGACGGCCAGGACAGACCCGGTTTCCATGACCCTCGACTACCGCATCGCCTTCGACCAGGCCCCGATCGGGCTGGTGATTTCCGAGCATCGCCTGATCAAGGACTGCAACCGGCTGGTGCTGGAGATCTTCGGCGCGGAACGCGAGCAGTTGATCGGTCACAGCTTCGCGCTGCTCTATCCCAGCCCGGTGGAGTTCGAGCGCACCGGCGAGCGCATCGTCGCGAGCCTCGATGCCGCCGGCTATTACGCCGACGAACGCGTGATGAAGCGCGTGAGCGGCGCGCGGGCGGGCGAGCTGTTCTGGTGCCATGTGTCGGGGCGCGCGCTGGACCCGTCGCAGCCGCATGCGAGCGGCATCTGGAGCTTCGAGGACCTGTCCGCGACGCGACAGCTGAAGGCCGACCTGACCCCGCGCGAACGCGAGATCGCCGCGCTGCTCATCGAAGGACTCACCAGCAAGCTGATCGGCCGCAGGCTGGGCGTCAGTCCGCGCACGGTCGATGTGTACCGCGCACGGTTGATGAAGAAATACGGCGCGGCGAGCACGCCGGACCTGGTCCACCGGCTGCTCGTGTCATGAGTTTTGTAGCGTGATGTATTCCCGCGGTCACCGCGACAAGGCCGATGGACAGGGGGATCGCGCAAGACGTGACCCCGGATACACGATTTCATCGATGATTTGCGGGGCAACCCGGGGACGCGATGGCGATTTCTCACGCACAATACGCGCCGTCCGGCGTTAGTCGGGCCTTAACCTGCAGAGCAAACGAATGAACAAGACCGAACTGATCGAACACCTGGCTTCCAAGCACGAACTGACCAAGGCCGAAGCTGGCCGCATCCTGGAAACGCTGCTGGACGCGGTGGTGTCCACGGTGAAGAAGGGTGGCGCCGTGTCCATCCCTGGCTTCGGTGCCTTCAAGCAGCACGCCCGTGCCGCCCGCACCGGCGTGAACCCCAGCACCGGCGACAAGATCAAGATCGCCGCCGCCAAGCTGCCCAAGTTCACCCCGGGCGCCGGCTTCAAGGCCGCCGTGGACCCGAAGGCTGCCGCTCGCAAGGCCGCCGCCAAGCCGGCCAAGGCTGCCAAGCCGGCCGCCGCCGCCAAGCCCGCGAAGAAGGCCGCCAAGAAGTAATCCCCTTCTGGCGTACGCCGATCGCCCGGGTCGCGTCAGCGGTTCCGGCGATCGCGGCGATCCCGAACAAACCCGGCTCCTGCCGGGTTTGTTTTTTTGCTCCTACAGTCCCGATATGTCCGCCCCCGCGCCCACCGCCGCAGCCGCTCCCGCGCCCAGCCTGCGTGTGCTGTCGCTCATCCCGCCGATGACGCAGCTCAACACGCCCTACCCGTCCACGGCCTACCTGACGGGTTTCCTGCGCTCGCGCGGAGTCCAGGCGGCGCAGCGCGACCTCGCGCTGGCGCTGGTGCTCAAGCTGTTCTCCCGCGACGGGCTCAAGCGCGTGCGGGCGGCCGTGCAGGCGATCCCGCTGCCGGACCGCGGCATCGCGTCGCGCCATTTCGACGAGTCCTTCGACCGCTACTTCGCCACGATCGCGCCGGCGATCGCGTTCCTGCAGGGGCGCGATCCGACGCTGGCGCACCGCATCAACACCCGGACCTTCCTGCCGGAGGGCGCGCGGTTCCAGACGCTGGAGGTCTACGTCGCCGAGGACGGCGAGGATCCGCTGGCCTGGGCTTTCGGCGCGCTGGGGCTGCAGGACCGCGCGCGGCACCTGGCGACGCTGTATCTGAACGACCTCGCCGACGTGCTGCGCGAATCGGTGGACCCGCGTTTCGAGTTCGTCCGCTACGCCGAGCAGCTGGCGACCAGCCAGCCGACTTTCGACCCGCTGCACGACGCGCTGAACGCGCCGCCCAACCTCGTCGACGAGCTGCTGCGCGAGCTGACGCTCGCTGCGATCGACGCGGAACGGCCCGACGTGGTGCTGCTGTCGGCGCCCTTCCCCGGCGCGGTCTACGCGGCGCTGCGGATCGGTCAGACGATCAAGCGCGAGCGGCCGCACCTCCGGATCCTCTTCGGCGGCGGCTTTGTCAACACCGAGCTGCGCGAACTCAACGAACCGCGCCTGTTCGACTACGTGGACTTCGTGACGCTGGACGCCGGCGAGCGTCCGCTGCTGGCGCTGCTCGACCACATCGCCGGCAAGCGCAGCCGGCAGCGGCTGGTGCGCTGCTTCATCCGCGAGGACGAGGGAGAACAACAGGGCCAGGTCCGCTACATCAACTTCGTCGAGCCCGACGTGCCCTTCGAGGACGTGGGCACGCCGACCTGGGACGGCCTGCCGCTGCAGGACTACCTGTCGCTGCTGGACATGCTGAACCCGATGAACCGGCTGTGGAGCGACGGCCGCTGGAACAAGCTGACGATCGCGCACGGCTGCTACTGGAAGAAGTGCAGCTTCTGCGACATCACGCTGGACTACATCTCGCGCTACGAGGCGGCGTCGGCGAAGACGCTGGTGGACCGCATCGAGGCGATCGTGGCGGAGACGGGCCAGACCGGCTTCCACTTCGTCGACGAGGCGGCGCCGCCCAAGGTGCTGAAGGCGCTGGCGCAGGAGCTCATCGATCGGGGCGTCTCCATCAGCTGGTGGGGCAACGTGCGCTTCGAGAAGACCTTCACCCCCGAGCTCTGCCAGTTGCTGGCCGACAGCGGCTGCATCGCGATCAGCGGCGGTCTGGAGGTCGCGTCGGATCGCCTGTTGAAGCTGATGCAGAAAGGCGTGTCGGTCGAGCAGGTGGCGCGCGTGACGCGTGCATTCACCGAGTCCGGCATCCTGGTGCACGCCTACCTGATGTACGGCTTCCCGACGCAGACAGTGCAGGACACGGTCGACGCGCTGGAATACGTGCGCCAGCTGTTCGAGAACGGCTGCATCCAGAGCGGGTTCTTCCACCGCTTCGCCTGCACGGTGCACTCGCCGGTGGGGCAGGACCCGACCGCCTTCGGCGTGGAACTGCTGCCGCTGCCGCCGTCGCCGTTCGCCAAGAACGACGTCGGCTTCGTGGACCCGACCGGCACGGACCACGATGCCATGGGGGATGCGCTCAAGAAGGCGCTCTACAACTTCATGCACGGCATCGGCGTGGAACAGGACGTGCGACGCTGGTTCAGCGTGCGCGTGCCGAAGCCGAAGGTGTCCAAGCAGTTCATCGCCGAAGCGCTGGACGCCTAACGCAGACCCGCAGGCGCGATCATGGTCGCGGCAGGCACCGCGTTCGTCGTGGGTCCAGGCGCACCAGGATCAGGCAGCCGCACCGGCCGGATGTCGAGCCGCACATCCAGCAGCGTCACATCCTTCCCGTCGCCGTCGACGTCCATCCATCCCTGGGTGTCCGCGCCGCGATACAGCCTGAAGACGAAGCCCGTGCGGTCGCGATCGCCCTTGGCATCGGGCCGGATGCGCGCCGCCATCGCGCGCACCTCGGTCGCGGGCGAACTCAGCAGTTCGGTCATCGCCTGGACGATGCGGTTGTCGCCGAGGATGTCCGGCTGGAAGCTGTCCACCAGCCCGCGCGACGGGACGGCCCCGCCCCCCGTCGACGCCAGCACCGGTACCGCCGCGCCGGCCGCCGTCTTCCTCGCCGCCGGCATCGTGACGCCGGAGCGCAGATCGTGGCGATCGCCGTTGTCGAGATAACTGATCCGCGCGCCGCGCACATTGAACATCCCCAGCGACGGATCGCTGCGCGCGTCGCGCAGATCGACGAACAGGGCCCCCCGCCCGCCGATGACGTCGATGCGATCGCCGTGCACCACGGCGGCGCTGTTCTCCTCGACGCCCAGCCCGAAGCGATACCCCTTGGCCATCATCAGCGGCAGCATGCGCCCGATGCGTCCGCGCTTGAGGAAGTGCTGATCGACGAACAACTCGTCCCCCACGAAGCCCAGGCCGCGATCGACCTCCTGGCCTTCGCGCAGCGTCCCGCGCATGACCTCCATGACGTTGAGTGCGTCGCGGAACATCACGCGGCTCATGATGGCCGCGCCCGCGCTCGTGCCCGCGACGACGCCTCCACGACGATAGACATCCCAGATGGCATCGAGCATCGCGGTGCGCCGCCCGTCGGGCTGCAGCGTGTCGACGATGAAACCCTGCGCGCCGCCGGAGAAGAAGACCGCGTTCGACGCCCGGACCTTCGCGATCAGCTCGGGGTCGTTGAGGTTCTTCTGCAGATCCGCGCCTTCGAGCCGCGGCGCGACGGGGATGTGCTCGGCCAACGCGCCGTGCTTCTTGAGCGCGTCGATGATGAGCTTGGCGGAGAGTTCAGGATTGGCCGCGGCCGTGGCCAGCACGGCGAAGTGCGCCTTGCCCGGCCCGCCGGCTTCCTGGACGATGCGTTCCCAGACGGGATCGTTGTCCATGCGCAAGGCGCCACCGATGACGATGGCGGTCTGGGCCGAGGCGGCGCCGGAACCGAGCAGCGCCGCCAAGGCGAGCAGCGCGCGGATCCGGATCGAGATCAGGCGGAAGGCATCCATGCCGCCTATCTTGCATATCGCGTGCCGGATGGGAAGCAGGGTCTGCCTTCAACCTGGGGATGTGAATGGGGAATCCGGCGCGTTCTCCCCTGAACGTGTGCCCCACCATCGGGGCGGACAGCGCACGGCAGCACACGACAACGGTGACCCGGGATCCACCGGCCGATGCCCTTGCCGGATCGCAAGGGCGTTCGACGGCACGTTGACGGCGCCGGCGGGCTTTGAACAGACGCCGGACGCTGCGGCGTCACTTCGCGGCGTCGCGGTCCTGGCGCTGCTTCTTCCGCGCCTTGCGGATGCGGTAGAGGAGCAGCGGCACGAAGACCGCGAGACCGGCGAAAAGCATCGGCAAGGCACTGCCGCCCTTGCTGCCAGGCTGCGACAGCCCGCGCAGGGACGACATCAACTGGCCGAAGCCGAGCGTGATGAGCCAGATGAAGAAGAGGGTGACCAGCGCGGAGAGCGCGAGGCCGAAAAGCGTGCGTTTCATGGAGACCGGGATGCTACGCGCTCCTGCGCGTCGATCGATCGATCAGATCATGCGGGAACGCTCATTCGTGGTTCGCGAGTGCGATCAGTCGCGAGAACGCCTCGACGACCGCATCGTCATCGATCGCGAGCAGGTTGTCACCGACATAGATCTCGGCCGCCGCCCGGCCGGGCGAGCCCGTGGCCCGCGCGGAGTTGAAGAGCCAGAAGCCGTCGTTCTCCGCGATCGCGTTCCGCGCGTCCATCAGGCGCTGCACGTCGCCGTCCATGTGCACGTGGAACATGTTGGCGTGCGGCGCGGCGGGATGGATGCGGACGCCGTTCACCCGGCTCAGGGCCTCGACCACCGCGACGGTGCGCTCGAAGAGGCGCGGCATCAACGCCAGACGGTCGTCCAGACGCCAGGCCGCCGATGCCGCGAGCGGCGCCAGCTGGAAGATCGTGCCGCCCATGCGCCGACGCCACACGCGCGCCTGCGCCATGGCGCGCTCGTCGCCCGCGAGCAGCGCGCCCGAAAAGCCACCCAATCCCTTGTAGGTCGAGACATAGACGGTGTCGGCGCCGGCCGCGATCTCGGCGTAGCTCTTGCCGTACCAGGCCGCCGCCTCCCACAGGCGCGCGCCGTCGAGATGCAGTCGCGTGCCCTTCTCCGCGGCCCATTGCTTGATCGCGGCCAGCTCTTCCCAGCTGGGCGACTGCCCGCCGATCACGCGCGCCGGGAGTTCAAGCACCACGGCCGACAAGGCTTCAGCGGGCTGTTCCAGGTCGCGCCGGGTCAGCGTCCGATGGGCTTGTCCGAGGTAGGTCGCATGCAGTCCCATGACATGGGAGAACGCCTGCTCCTCTTCCGTCGCCAGATGGCAGGTCGCGTGCATGCCGAAGCGCGGCAGCCGCTGGTCGTCCGCGTGCAGACGCAAGGCGATCAGTTGCGCCATGACGCCGCTCGGCATGAAGACGGCGGCGGGTTTCCCGAGGAGCCCGGCGACGCGCTGCTCCAACAGTTCGACGGCACCGCCCTCCCCGTAGACGTCGGCGGATACCGTGTTCGACCTCGCCCAGGCCGCGACGGCCTCCAGTTCATCGGCGAACGACCGTGGCGCGAAACCCGACACCCAGCGGGTGCACCGGTTCTTCAGGGCTTGGGTTTCGGCAGGCGTCATCGCTGTATCGCCGGCGGCGATCGGGAAAGATCAGGATCGATCGGGAGGCGATTGAATCACGGGCACCCCATCGCGCGACAGTGTCACTTGGGATAGCCGACGTAGAACTCGCTGGCGATCTTCCAGTGGCCACCCACCTTCAGCAGGTGGAGCACCTTCCAGCCCTTGCCGCTGTACGCCTCGTCCTGCAGGGCGGTCTCGTAGTCGAGCGAGACCTGCGCCAGCAGCCCGACCTGCTCGATCTTCACGTTCGAGAAGCGCTGCTTGTAGCGCTTGCCCGAGCCGAAGATGGCCTGCCTGAAGCCCTCGTAGTTCTGGACGTTCGCGAGACCGGCGGACGCGCCGAAGTCCTTGCCCACGCCGGAGAACGGAATGGTCAGATCCAGCAGCTGGGATTCGAAACGACGGGCGTCGCCGTCGGTCACGCTGCCGGTGTATTGCGCCAGCAGTTGCTGGATCAGGGCGAGGTCTTCGGTCGATGGGGCGTTCACGGTGTGGGTGTCCTTGAGGGGCTGGCTCGACGCCACCGATGCGCTGCCAGCAGGTGCGGCGTCGGCCGCAAACGGCAGGCTGGCCAAGGCGAGGCTCGCTGCGATCAGGCGCAAGGTGCCCCAGGGCTTGTTCATTCCGGGCATGGGTCTTCCTGTGGTCGATGAGTCGGGAGGTCGAGAGGTCGAGAGGTCGAGAGGTCGAGAGGTCGAGTAATGACGAATGCGCCGATGCCAGGGGACATCGGCGCATCCGCAGTGTCAGGACCTGCCCCTCCCGGGACAAGCGCTGGCGCCGCAAGGCAGCCATGCGCGCGGCGCAAGGAGGCGGTGTCGCTTACAGCTTCGTGCCGCCGCTCGCGTCGACGATCTGCCCGGTGGTCCAGGCGCCGTCGGGACCGGCGAGGAAGGCCACCACCCCAGCGATGTATCCGGGCTTGCCGACGCCCGGCAGCGCCTGCACCTGCGCCAGCGTCTCCTTGCCGCCGGGCTCGTTGATCCACGCGCTCATGCGGGTCTCGATGGCGCCGGGCGCGACCACGTTCACCGTGATGTTGCGCGGTCCGAGCTCAGCCGCGAGCTGCAGGCTCAATGCATCCACGAAGCCCTTGCTCGCCGAGTAGGCCGTGATGCCCGGGAAAGCGATGCGCGTCGCCGCCGTGCCGATGTTGATGACGCGGCCGCCGTCGGGCATGACGGGCACCACGCCCTTCGTGACGTGGAACAGGCTGCGCATGTTGACGCTGACCAGGCGCTCGAAGTCCTCGACGCTGGTATCGGTCAGGCCGGCGAAGACGGCGATGCCGGCGTTGTTGACCAGGATGTCGATGCGCGGCAGGCCCAGCGCGATCACGCGCGCCACCAGTTGCTGGCCGCCGTCGACGGCGGACAGGTCCGCCTGCACCACGTGCGCGGTGGCGCCGGCCGCGCGCAGCGACGCGGCCAGCGTTTCCGCCTCGTCGCGGCCGCTGCCGTAATGCAGCACGACTTCCGCGCCGTCGGCAGCGAGACGCTGCGCGATGGCGGCGCCGATGCCGCGCGACGCGCCGGTGACCAGGGCGATTTTTCCAACGAGGGACTTGCTCATCATGGGCTCCAAATAGACCGATCGGTCAAAATAAGGGAAAAGAAAAGCCGCGCAGGCGGCTGACGGGAAATCAGGGGCGGATCAGGGGGCGGATCAGGCGATGTCCAGCATCCCGAGCGCGATGGCCACGGTGCGTTCCATCTGCGCCCGGGTGCGTCCGGCCTGGGCAGCGACACGCAGACCGCTGGTCAATGCGATCAGGACCTCGGCGAGTTCGGCCGACGGTGTGGGGTTGGGCACGGATCCGTCGCGCTGACCGCGTTCGACCGCGGCGCGCAGCATCTCGTGCGTGGCCTGCCATCGGCTCGTCAACGCCCACGCCAGAGGCGCGTCGCCAATGCCTTCGAGCAGGCCGCTGGTGACGATGCAGTGCTTGTCCACGTCGACCGCGCTGCTGCAGGCGTCGATCATGGCGGCGAAATACACGTCGATGGCCGCGCGACCGGTCTTCGCCGACTGCACGGCGGCGACCGTGCCGGCCGCGCGCTGCACCGCGCAGTCGATGGCCTGCAGGTACATCGCCTGCTTGTCGCCGAAGGTGTTGTAGAGGCTCTGCTTGCCCAGCCCGGTCGCTTCCTGCAGCAGCGCGAGGCTGGTGCTCGCGTAGCCATGCCGGCTGAAGACGTCGGTCAGACGCTCCAGCACCTCGGCTTCGGAAAAACGACGTTCGCGTGGCATGGGACGGATGCTACGGCGTATTGGACCAATCGGTCAATAGCCGCAATTTCCATCCGGTTTACTCCACCCTGTCCCACGGTCCCACGGTCCCACGGTCCCACGGTCCCACGGTCCCACGGTCAGCCGGTCCTCGGTCCCCCCGTCTTCCGGACTCGCGCGCGTGCGATCACGCCTTCGACAGGTCGGTGTCCTTCAGCGGCAGTTGCCGGATCCGCTTGCCCGTGGCGGCGAACACCGCGTTGAGCACGGCGGGCGCCGCCACCGCGATGGTGGGCTCGCCGACGCCGCCCCAGAAGCCGCCCGAAGGCATGACGATGACCTCCACCGCCGGCATGTTGTACAGACGCATGACGCCGTAGGTGTCGAAGTTGGTCTCCGCGATGGCGCCGTCCTTGACGGTGTTGCCGCCGAAGAGCGCCGCGCCCAGCCCGTACACGAACGAGCCCGCCACCTGTGCTTCCACCTGCTGCGGATTGACGACGTGACCGGGGTCGGTCGCCGCGACGATGCGGAGCACCTTCAGTTGCCCGTCCTTGACGGAGACCTCCGCGACGGCGGCCGTGTAGCTGCCGAAGCCCATGTACTGGGCGATGCCGCGGAACACGCCTTTGGGCGCGGGCTTGCCCCAGCCGGCGCGATCGGCCACGGCCTGCAGCACCGCCAAGTGCTTGGGCCGCTTCGCCATGTGCTCCTTGCGGAACTCGAAGGGATCCCTGCCGGCGGCGTGCGCGAGCTCGTCGATGAAGCACTCGCTGTAGATCGCGTTCTGGTTGGTGTTCACGCCGCGCCAGTAGCCCGGCCGCACATGCGGGTTGCGCATCGCGTGGTCGATCAGCAGATGCGGCACCTCGTAGCCGAAGTGCCCTTCGGGCGAGTCCGCCAGCAACCCCTGGAAAACGGTCGCGTCGCCGTTGGCGGTGATCGCCTTCGGATTGACGAAGGACGTGATCGACTGGCCGGCGATGCGCATGTGCAGCGCCCCGACGCGCCCCTGTCCATCGAGCGTCGCGCGCAGGCGGCATTGCGTGACCGGATGGAAGCGCCCCTGGAGCATGTCCTCCTCACGCGTCCACATCATCTTCACCGGCACGCCGGGACGCTGTTTGGCGATCCGCACCGCCATCGCCAGATAGTCGGTGGCCAGGCGACGACCGAAGCTCCCGCCGATGCGCATCGGATGGACCTCGCAGGCGGTGATGTCCAGCCCCGCGGCATCGGCGACCGTCGCGAGCGCCGCTTCCGCAACCTGCGTCGGCGCCCACACGTCGCAGCGCTGCGCGGTCCATTGCACCGTCGCTGACAGCGGCTCCATCGGGGCATGGTTCTGGAACGGCGTGCCGTAGTCGGCCTCGATCACGCGGGACGCGCCCTGCAGTTGCGCCTTCGCATCGCCCTGCCGGTTGCCGACGAAGGGCGTGTCGCCCTGCAAACCCTCGCTGACCAGCGCGGCGATCGAGGCACTGCTGACCGACGAGTTCGGGCCCTTGTCCCAGACGATGGGCAAGGCGTCGAGCGCACGCTTGGCCTGCCAGAAGCGGTCCGCGAGCACGGCGAGGGTGGCGTCGTCGACCTTGATCACGTCGCGCACGCCGGGCATCTTGAGCACGGCCTGTTTGTCGAAGCTCACCAGCGTGCCGCCGTGGACCGGACAAGCCTTGGGCAGCGCGACGATCATCCCGGGCAGGCGCAGGTCCATGCCGTAGACCAGCGAGCCGTCGAGCTTGTCGGCGGTGTCGAGCCGTTTCAGCGGCTTGCCGGCGATGCGCCATTGCGACGGGTCCTTGAGGACGACGTCTTCGGGGATGGGCAACTGGTTGGCGGCCGCTGCGACGGCGCCGAAGGTGATCTGGCGCTTGGAGGCCGCATGGCGGATGGTGCCGGCTTCGACGCTGCATTCGGTGACGGGCACGGCCCACTGCTGGGCGGCCGCGCTGACCAGCATCGAGCGTGCAGCCGCGCCGGCCTTGCGCACGTAGTCCTGCGAGCCGCGGATGCCGCGCGAGCCGCCCGTGCCCATGTCGCGCCACACGCGGGCTCGTGCCCGGTTCGCGCCGGGTTTCACCAGCTCGAAGCGGACCTTGGACCAGTCGCACTCGAGCTCCTCGGCCACGAGTTGCGCGAGCCCGGTCAAGGTGCCCTGCCCCATCTCCGCACGCGCGATGCGGATGACGACGGATTCATCGGGATGGATCAGCAGCCACGCGGTGACTTCGCCGGCCGGCGCTGCACCCGTCGGCCCAGCGCCCGGTGATGGTGTCGACGCCTGCGCCACCGCGCTGGACACGGGCAGCGTGAATTCGAGGGCGAGGCCACCTGCCGCGAGGCCGGTCGCCTTCAGGAAATGGCGCCGCGTCGAGCCCGTCGTTGCCGTCGCGGTGGCGTTGGTCGTTGCGGCGCTCATCGCTGGGCTCCCGCGCCGCGCAGGCGTTGGGCGGCCAGCTTGGTCGCGGCCAGCACGCGCGGGTAGGTCCCGCAGCGACAGATGTTGGTGATGCCCGATCGGATGTCCTCATCGCTGGGATCGGGCGTCTGGGCGATCAGGGCGGCGGCGGCCATGATCATCCCGGGCTGACAGTAGCCGCATTGCGCGACGTCCAGTTCGGCCCAGGCCTCCTGCACGACCTTGAGTCGCGTCTGCCCCAGTCCCTCGATCGTCACGATCTTCGCGGTAGCCGGCACCGCGTTGACCGGCATCACGCACGAGCGCAGCGCCGCGCCGTCCATGTGCACCGTGCAGGCGCCGCATTGGGCGACGCCGCACCCGTACTTCGTGCCGGTGAGCTGCAGCTCCTCGCGCAGCACCCACAGCAGCGGCGTGTCGCCCTCGACGTCCGCGCGCATCTGGCGGTTGTTGACGTTCAGCTCGGTCATGGCTTGGCTCCCTGTTCCAGGATCCAGGAGGAGAGCGCCTGGGCCTCCTCGGCGCTCACCTGCGGATTGGCGGGCATGGGCACGGGACCCCACCGGCCCGAACTGCCCTTGACGATGCGTGTGGCGAGGTCCGCGGCGGCGCCGTCCTGCTTCGCGTACTTGGCCCCGATGTCCTTGAACGAGGGGCCGACGAGCCGCTTGTCGACGGCGTGGCAGGCCATGCAGTTCTTCTTCTGCGCGAGCGCGGGGTTGGCCAGGGCAAGACCCGGCACGGCGACCAGCATCGCGCAGCACGCGAGTGCAGACAGCTTCCTCATGAATGGCTTCTCCGGAGTGGCTTTTCGAGGGCGGCGTTCGCGCCGTGCAGGCACTCTAGGCGCGGGAGGGGCCGCCCACAATGCGCGAAAGCCTGCTTTGGGCGGCGGGCGCCCCGCACCGCCGATCCGGAAGCGTTAAGGGGGATGGGTGGGCAAGCGGGGTCAGGCGCGGCGCGTCGCTGTCGTCCGCGAAGGCGACAGGTCTCTTGCGCGTCCACACGCTCTTTCATCAAGTTGACGGATGACCGTCCCCCTGGCGGCGCGGAGCATCACCCCTTCACTTCCCGGGGAAGGCCATGGCGACGAAGAATGGTTCAAAGGCGGGGCTGGTCACGAAGGCGGCTGGAAAAGTGGCGCCAGCGGCGAGGATCAAGAATGCAAGGCCTGACGCCATGGATTTCCGCGACGTCATGTTCGTTCCCACGCTCATCGAAGTTCCGACCACCCGGCCGCTGGCGGACTACAAGAAGATCAAGGTGCCTATCCTCGATCAGGGGGCGGAAGGCGCCTGCACGGGCTTCGGCCTGGCGGCGGTGGCGAACTATCTGCTGCTCGTCCGAAAGGTGGTGCGGGATCGCGTGCCGGTCAGTGCCCGCATGTTCTATGAGAATGCGCGGCGCTACGACGAATGGCCGGGCGTGGACTACGACGGCTCCAGCGCCCGCGGCGCCATGAAGGGATGGCACAAGCACGGGGTCTGTGCGGAAGGTGACTGGCCGTACCGACTGGGTCCCAAGGAACCGGTGGGACTGACCGACTTCCGCACCTCCGAGGCCTTGAAGCGTCCCTTGGGAGCGTACTGTCGGGTGAACCACAAGGACCTCATCGCGATGCACGCCGCGATCACCGAAGTGGGCGTCCTCTACGCGACCGCGACGGTCCACACGGGCTGGGACAAGGTCGAAAAGGATGGCGTCATCGAGCAGAGCGCCCAGATCACGGGGGGTCATGCCTTCGCCATCGTCGCCTATGACAAGGACGGCTTCTGGATCCAGAACAGCTGGTCCGCGAGCTGGGGCGCGGGCGGCTTCGGGCGGATCAGCTACGACGACTGGCTGGAAAACGGGACGGATGTCTGGGTCGCCCGGCTGGGCGCACCGGTGGTGCTGCGCACGGCGGGATCCATCAGCCAGGTCCACTCGACCGTCTCCGGCATGTCGGCCGCCTACTCGTTCTCAGACCTGCGGCCCCACCTCGTCAGTGTCGGCAATGACGGCAGGCTCAAGCCGGGCGGCGACTACAGCACCACCGAAATCGAGCTCGAGCGCATCTTCGTCGAGGACATGCCGCGGGTCATGAAGGCCTGGCCGACCAAGCGATTGGTCCTCTACGCACACGGCGGTCTGGTGAGCGAGCAGGCGGCGGTCCAGCGCCTCTCCGAATACAGACCGGCGCTGCTCGCCAGCCACGTCTATCCGCTCGCGTTCGTATGGAATTCCGACTTCTGGACCACGCTGAAGAACATCCTCAGTGATTCGGTGCGCCGCCGGCGGCCCGAGGGCTTCCTGGACGGAGCGAAGGATTTCCTGCTCGATCGCATCGACGACATGCTCGAACCGCTGGCGCGCGCCCTGACCGGTCGAGCGCAGTGGAAGGAGATGAAGGAGAACGCCGTGATGGCCAGCAATCCGGGCGGCGCGGCCTGGCTGGTCGCCCAGCACCTGGCGAAGCTGGTGCAGAAATTCCCCGACCTCGAGATCAATGTCATCGGGCACAGCGCCGGCTCGATCTTCCACGGTCCGCTGCTTCAGCTCCTCACCCAGACCCATCAGCTCAAGGTCAACACCTGCACCCTCTGGGCGCCGGCGTGCACGGTCCCCTTTTTCAAGAGCGACTATCTGCCGCTCATCGAATCCAAGGCGATCGACAGGTTCGCCGCATTCGTCCTCACGGACAAGGCGGAGAACGACGACGATTGCGCCAAGATCTACAACCGGTCCCTGCTGTATCTGGTCTCGAATGCGTTCGAGGACGAGGCGCGCATTCCCGGCTTCCGGGACGGCTGGCCGATCCTGGGGATGCAGAAGTTCATCGACAAGGACAAGGCGTTGAGGCTGCTCTTCAGCAGCGGCCAAGCAGAACTGGTGCTCTCACCCAACAGCGAAGCGCAGGCCGGTCTGAGGGCTTGCACCGCACGCAGCCACGGCGCGTTCGACGACGACCAACCCTGCGTCCAATCCACCTTCTCCCGCCTGCTTCTGCCCGGCGTAGCTGCAGTCGCAGCGGCGGCCAAGCCGGCGCAGGCGGACAAACCCGGCAAGGCCAGCAAGCTCCGGGCCGCAGCCCGGCCCGCAGTCGGAGCGGCGGGTCAGCAGACCCCGGCTGTCCAGTTCCTCAGCTCCGCGACGTCCCTGCGTGATCGACGCTCGACGATCGATCGACAGAGCCGCAACGACGGCAATTGACTGAACCCGTTCCTCTTTCACCCTCTCCCGCCTGCGGGAGAGGGAGGGGTAAGGGCCTGCAGCCGTCGCAGTCAGCAAGCTGCTCCCGCAGGGGGCGGGGTGCCGGTGTGGGACCTGCTCGTGCGACTCACCCACTGGTCCCTCGCATCCACGGTGATCGCCGTGTGGACCACCGGTCACAGGTTCCATCCCCTGCACCACGAGCTCGGCTACGCCGCAGCCGGCATCGTGCTGCTGCGCATCGTGTGGGGCTTCATCGGCACGCGCCATGCGCGCTTCGCCGACTTCGTGAGAGGCCCTTCGAGCACTTGGCGATACGCCACATCGCTGCTCCGCGGCGCCGAGCCCGATCACCTCGGCCACTACCCGCTGGGCGGCTGGATGATCCTCGCGCTGCTCACGACGGTCGTGAACAACCGTCCGCGTCAGACACTGGACTGGAACACCCCGCTCCAGACGTTTGCTCTCACGCTGGCGAATGCGCATCGGGCTCCGGCATCTATTCAATAACCCGGTGTTGCGGTTCAGGTTTGAGCTCGCCCCTGGAAAGAACCGCCTGCGCACAACCAAAAAGCCGATCGCGACCACCAGTGACGTCCCGCTGACAATCCCGGCGATCGCGGGCTGCCTGCATCTCGACATCGGTGAGAACAGATCAAAGCCGTCAACGCAGGCCGAGAACGCCAGGCTGTAGGACGAAACGATCCAGAGACCGGCCCACGCTGCCAGCGAGAAGCTCGCCAGCGCGAGCAGCAGACAAACAAGTCGAAGCATCCGCTTCATGTTGGGCGCTCGCCTCTACGCCGCCTCACTGCCAAAGCCTGCCGCGCTAAGGACAGTCTGCAAAACCCCTCGTCACCCCGACTGGCGATTTGATCGTCGGTCAGCGACGATGAGGGCATGAATCAAAGCTCGCTTGGTTTTGACCCGCTGCCCAAGAAGACCCGCAAGG
>SEFA01000016.1 GCA_004210455.1 Rubrivivax sp.
GTATCGGTTCAACGCCCTTCCCGCTGCCGGAGGACGGGCGGGACAGCGAGGGCTGGGCGTTTCTCGGAACCGAACTTCCCGGTCGCCGGGCCGGTGCCTTGGGCGTGTTGACCTGGGACCGGACGGACGCGTCCCAGTCACCTCGGCAAGGCCGGGTGTATGCGCAGTTCAACGGCAAGACGCGCAAGGTCGACTACTTCCGGCGTAAAACGGCACAGAGGTCCGGCCCGCTCGACGACCTGCCGTTGGATGGACGCAGCAATGCGGACTGGGAGTACGTGAAGCCTCGCTGACAGCAGGGGACGCGTGTTCTCCAGAAGCCGGTCGCGCGCGGCTGGCATCCGCGGCGGCATGCCGATGATGAACGCGGAGTCGCCCAGACCAGTCTTCGCCCTGACGATGTCGGTGGGAAGGCAGGCCCCGGACGCGGATGCGGGTCATTGAGCGCGCACTTGACCGCCCGAAGAATGGTCCCGCCCTCCAGATGGTGGAGGGTTGGAGTCCTGGAATGTCTTTTGATCACCGCTTGAATCTCAGCCGGAGCCCCTTCTCGCGCAAACCTGCACCACCGCCACGTGCCGGTCGACCGGCGGGGTGCGTCCTGGCGCTCGTCGGGCTGGGCCTGGGCCTGGCCAACGTCGCCATGGCACAGCAGGAGGGCACGCCCCCCTGGGCGCTCGGCGACCATCGATGCGCATACACCTTGATCTCCCCGCGCGTCGCCCTGACGACGATGCGCTGCGGCGTGGTCGCCATGCATCCCGAGGATGGGCCTGCGCTCGTGTTCCGTCAGCGGAGCACGGGACTGCAGCGCGAAGGCACCGTCGCGATCTCGCGCAGGCCGCTGGCCGTGCTTCCTCCGGCGGGACTGGCGCTGGTCCGATTCAAGGGCGGCAATCCGTTCAACACCGACGGCGCGCCGCTCGCCTCCTACCAGGACGAGGCCGCCCTGCTACGGGATCCGGTGGATGCCACGTCGCCCCGCGGCGCCGGCACCAGGCTGTTCGGCCATGTGGACGTTGAGAGAGGCTCGTATGGCGTCGCGACCCGGACGACGTATGTCTTCGGAACGGACCGTCGTCTTTTCAGCGACGAGCATCCTCTGGTCTACCGATCCCTCGCCCATCTGAAGAAACACGAGCCGTCGCGATTCTTGAAGCGGGAGAAGTCGACTCAACCCCTGGACTGGGACGACCTGCTCGGGGATCGCGTGAGAGCCTCATTGCGGGGCCGCACTGCAGCGGAGCACGATGATCTTCTGGTGGCGCTGCCGGGCAAGGCCGCAGATGGATTGACGCATCGTCGGCGCGAGGCGCATCGCGTGCACCCGGCTTTCGCGACATTCGAGGCAGGCACCGGGCTGATCGCCATGAATCCTGTCGAACAGGGAGGCTTGGAAGCGAATCGCGAAAAGTGGGCCACAGCCGAGCGGGATCGCATCGATCGGCTCCATCGCTGGACGAGATCCAATGAGCACCTCGCCGCCCTTGAGGCCTTTGGGAAAGAGCACCGGGCCAGAACGGCCAGCGATCATGCCCATTGGTCGAATGGCCGGCTGGTGGCCATCGTGTCCGGCGAGACGCCGCTGCACCTGCGCCTGAGCGCGCACTGGCCGCTCATCTATCGGATGCTGCTGGCTGAAGGTCTCAAGGACGACGCCCGTCATGTCGCCCGTCAAGTGCTGCCCTTGAACGAGTTCGCGTCCGACCGTCGCGGAACCCCGGGCGCCTTCTACGGCATGGAGAATCCGTCGACGGCTGCCTTCGAGTTCTATCGACTGCGGCGCGTGGACGCTGATGGCACGTATCCGGCGGTGCCGGCGCATGGGCAGGGCGACCATTGGTGGGAGTTCCTCGGCATCGAGTTGCCATCCCGGCACAAGGTCCTGGATCAAGGCGCCGGGAGCGAGGCGCTGCCGGTCGCCGAGGCGCGTGGGGTCAACCCGCTTCCAGGAACCGGTCCCGTACTTCCAGCACCTGCGGCAGCACGCTGATGAACTGCTCGACCAGCGCCGGATCGAAGTGCCGCCCGGCCTGCTCGCGCAGGTGGTCGACCGCCTGCTCGATCGGCCAGGCCGGCTTGTAGGGCCGGATGCTGGTGAGCGCGTCGAAGACGTCGGCGATGGCGACGATGCGGGCTTCCTGCGGAATCGCCTCGCCGGCCAGGCCTTCGGGATAGCCGCTGCCGTCCCACTTCTCGTGGTGCCCCAGCGCGACGCGGCGCGCCAGGCCCAGCAGCCCGGTCGTCTGGTCGCCGAGGATCTCGGCGCCGATGGCCGGGTGGCGGCGCATCACCGTCCACTCGGCTTCGGTGAGCGGCCCCGGCTTCTGCAGGATCGCGTCGGGAATGCCGAGCTTGCCGACGTCGTGCATCGGCGCCGCATGCAGCAGATCGTCGGCCTCCTGGTCGGTCCAGCCGGCGGCCAGCGCGAGCAACTGGGCGTAGTGGCTCATGCGCACGACGTGCCAGCCGGTCTCGTTGTCCTTGTACTCGGCCGCGCGGCCCAGGCGCTGCACGATCTGCAGCCGCGTTTCGCGCAGCTCGTCGGCGCGCACCAGCGACAGGTGCGTGCGCACCCGCGCGCGCACGACCGGCGGGCTCACCGGCTTGGCGATGTAGTCGACCGCGCCGGCCTCGAAGCCCTCGGTCTCGTCGCGCGAATCGGCCAGCGCGGTGACGAAGATCACCGGCGTGCGCTTCGTCGCGGGCAAGGACTTCAGCACCCGGCAGACATCGAGACCCGACATGCCCGGCATCATGATGTCGAGCAGGATCAGCTGCGGCGATTCGGTCTTCGCCAGTTCGAGCGCCTTCTGCCCGTCGCGCGCGAACAGCAGCCGGTAGTCGTCCTGCAACACGTGCCGCAGCACCTGCAGGTTGGCGGGCTCGTCGTCGACGAGGAGCAGCTTGGGGCGATGGTCGGCGGTCACGGCGTCATCCTCGCTCACCCGAGGCCGCGGCGGACGCCGTGCTCAGTTGCGTGCGCAGCGATTGGAGCAGCAGCAGCGCCGCGTCGAAGTCGAAATCATCCAGCGCCTGCGCCAGCGGAGCGACGCGCGCGGCGCCGAGCGCGCCGCGCAAGGCGGCCAGCGATTCGTCGTCGAGCTCGCTGCGCTTGAGCGCCGCGGCGAGTCGATCGATCAGCGTCTTCTTCGCGCGCAATTCCTGCGCCACGGCGACCGCGGTCGCGGAGGGCTCCGGCAGGGGCATGGACGCGCTCGCCGCGAAGTCCGACGGCGTGCCGTCGAGCTCCGCCACCGCGTCCAGCGTGTGTTGCAGCGCCAGCGCCAGCGTGTCCACCAGCGCCATCAGGTCCTCTTCCTTGCCGAGCCGCAGCGCCGTCTCGACCGGCTGCGCCGCCGCGAGCAGGTCCGGCATGGCCAGGCTGCCGGCCACGCCGCGCCAGCGGTGCACCAGCCCGCGCATCTCGATCCACTGCCGGCTGTGCGTCAACTGGTGCAAACGGGCGACGCCTTCACGCTGTTCCTCGGCGAAACGACGCAGACCGCGTTGCCATGCGGTCACGCTGCCCCAGAGGCGCAGCCCCTGCTGCCAGTCCAGCGGTCCCGCCGTCGCGCCGGCGATGCGCGCGTCGGTCGAATGACGCGTCGTCGGCGCCGGCCCGGCCGAGGCCGGCGAGCGGCCCGGCGTCAGGCCCAGCACGCGGGCGATCTCGGCGAACAGGCGCGCCGGTTCCACCGGCTTGACCGCGAAACCGTCCATGCCGGCGGCCAGGGCCGCCTGACGGTCCTCCTCCAGCACGCTGGCGGTCAGCGCGACGACCGGCGTGTGGCCGCGGCCCTGCGCATGTTCGAAGTTGCGGATCCGGCGCGTCGCGCCGAGACCGTCCAGCCCGGGCATGTGGACGTCCATCAGCACCGCGTCGAAGCGGCCGTCGGAGAAGGCCTTCAGCGCCTGCAGGCCGTCCGAGGCCAGGGTGACCTGATGGCCTTCGCGGCCCAGGATGATCTGCAGCAGCTCGCCGTTCTGCGCGACGTCGTCCGCCACCAGCAGGCGCAACGGCGGCAGCGTGACGGCGACTTCGGCTGCGTCGGCCTCGGCGCGCGCGGCGTCGCCCGCCGCCAGGGGCAGCCAGACGTGGAAGATGCTTCCCTGGCCGACTTCGCTCTCGACGGTGATGCGGCCGCCCATGCGCTCGACCAGCTGGCGCGAGATCGTCGTGCCCAGGCCGGTGCCGCCGAAGCGGCGCGTCGTCGAGGCGTCGGCCTGCGCGAAGGCGTCGAAGATGCGGTCCAGCCGGTCGGCGGCGATGCCGATGCCGGTGTCGATGACGGCCAGGTGGATGTGGCCGCCCTCCTGGCGCATCTGCAGCGTGACCAGGCCGCGTTCGGTGAACTTGATCGCGTTGCCGACCAGGTTCAGCAGCACCTGCTGCACGCGCAACGGGTCGCCCTTGAAGAAACGTGGCTCCGCGCTCGGGTAGTCGAGGTACAGCGCCAGGTTCTTGCGCTGCGCCAGCAGCTTCAGCGAGTTCAGCGCCTGCTCGCACACCGTGCGCAGCGAGAAGTCGACGACCTCCAGCTCCATGGCGCCCTTGTCCAGCTTGGCGGTGTCCAGGATGTCGTTGAGCAGCGAGAGCAGCGAGCGCGCCGAGCCCCGCACCGTCGTCAGGTGTCGGCGCTGCGAGTCGGTCAGCGTGGTGTCCAGCAGCAGTTCGGTGAAGCCCAGGATGGCGTTCATCGGGGTGCGGATCTCGTGGCTCATGTTGGCCAGGAAAGCGCTCTTGGCCGCGGCGGCGGACTCGGCGCGCTCCTTGGCGTCCTCAAGCTGGCGTTGCAGGCGCTTCGGCTCGGTGATGTCGAGGATCACGCCATCGATCCACTGCGCCGCGCCGCGGGCGTCCCGCACCGCGCGGCCGCGCTCGGAGACCCAGCGCTCGCCGGCCTCGCGGGTGTGGACGCGGTACTCGATCGAATAGGGCGCGTCGGCGGCGACGGCCGTTTCGACCGCGGCGTTCACGCGTTCCTGGTCATGTCGATGGATCAGCGCGGCGAAGTGCTGGCGGCCGTCCAGGAAATCCTGCGCGGGCCAGCCGGTCAGTTCCTCGACGGCATCGTTGATCAGCAGCATCGACCAGTTGTCGTCCATGCGGCAGCGGAAGGTCACGCCGGGGCTGTTGGCGATGACGGTGCGGTACTTGGTCTCGCTGTCGCGCAACGCCTGCTCCATGGTGAGCATGCGGCGGCGTTCGTCCATCAGGTCGGTGTTGAGCCGGCGCAGCGCCAGCAGGCCGTTGGCGCCGGCGGTGATGGCGCTGATCGCCAGCGTCATCACGGTCACGGCGAGCGCGAGCCAGCCGGCGTTCTCGATGCTGCTGTTGCAGGGGCCGTCGCCCAGGCCGACGAAACGCGCCGCCCCCATCGCCGTGTAATGCATGCCGGCGATCGCGCAGCCCATCACGATGCCGCCGAGCGCGATCGCCCAGTGGCGCTCGATGCGGCCGGCCAGTCCGAAGCGGATCCACAGCGCCAGCATGGCCAGCAGCACCGCCACGACGATGGAGGCGCCGAACCAGACCGGGTCGTAGCGCAGCGCGACGGTCATCTCCATCGCCGCCATGCCCATGTAGTGCATGGCGCCGATGCCGGCGCCGACCAGCACGCCGCCGACGATCAGGCGCCAGACCTCCAGCTGATGGCGGGCCAGCAGCGCCAGCGCGACCCAGGACGCCACCAGCGCCGGGGCCATCGACATCGCGGTGATGTGGGCGTCGAAAGCGATCTGGGCACAGAGCTGGAAGGCCAGCATGCCGATGAAGTGCATCGACCAGATGCCGCCGCCCAGGGCCAGCGCGCCGGTGGCGAGCATGGTCTGGCGGCGCCAGCCCTTGACCGGCTTGGCCATGCCCGCGACCTGCAGCGCCAGCGCCGAGGTCAGCGAGGCGACCGCCAACGACAGCAGCACCAGCGGCCAGTCGTAGCGGCCGGTGAGCAGCAGCGTCGGGGCGCCGTCCCGGAACAGGAAGAACTGCGGCAGGGCCGCGAGGAGTTCGGACACGGAGGGGGCAGGTCGTGCGCTCGCGCGAACGCAAGACCTGGGCATGGGAGGAGTCCGCCATGGTGCCAAGAAGCGTCGTTCGCCATACGGCACAAATGCGCGGCATCCCGCCCGCAAATGAAAGCGCCCCGCGTGTGCGGGGCGCGAAGTGGCGGATATCGCCCAAACCTGCCCGACCTCCCGGTCGGATCCGGTCTTAGAACGCGGGAACGACCGCGCCCTTGTACTGCGTCTGGATGAAGCGCTTGACCGCCTCGGTCTGCAGCGCGGCCGCCAGCTTCCTGACGGCCGGAGCGTTCTGGTTGTCGTCACGCGTGACCAGCCAGTTGGCATACGGCGACTCGCCGCCTTCGATCGCGAGCGCGTCCTTGGACGGATTCAGCTTCGCTTCCAGCGCGTAGTTCGTGTTGATCAGCGCCAGGTCGACCTGCGGCAGGATGCGCGGCAGCGTGGCGGCCTCGATCTCGCGGAACTTCAGCTTCTTCGGGTTCTCGGCGATGTCCTTGGTCGTGGACAGGATGTTGGCCTTGTCCTTCAGCTTGATCACGCCGGCCTTGTCCAGCAGCAGCAGCGCGCGGCCGCCGTTGGTCGGGTCGTTGGGGATCGCGACGGTGCCGCCTTCGGGCAGCGCGGCCAGGGTCTTGTGCTTGGTCGAATAGGCGCCGAAGGGCTCCACATGGACCGCCGCGACAGCGACCAGGTGCGTGCCCTTGCCCTTGTTGAACTCGGTCAGGTAGGGCTTGTGCTGGAAGAAGTTGGCATCCAGGCGCTTCTCGGCGACCTGCACGTTGGGCTGGACGTAGTCGGTGAAGACTTTGACCTCGAGCTCGACGCCCTGCTTGGCCAGCTCGGGCTTGATCAGGTTGAGGATCTCGGCGTGCGGCACCGCGGTGGCGGCGACGGTCAGCTTCTCGGCGGCGGCGGTGCCGGCGGCGGCCAGGGACAGGGCCGCGACGGCGGCGGTGAACAGCTTCTTCATGGGGACAAACTCCTCTGAGGGACGGTGCCGGAAGCCTGCTTGGGGCGTCCGGCGATGAAAGGGGGAGGCGGGGTTCTGAGCGAGCCAGGCTCGCGGTGTGGCTCGGCGGATGGCGATGGCTATCGGTGGGACACGCGAGCCACGAGCCAGTCGCCGAACATCTGCAGCAATTGCACGAGCACCAGCAGCAGTACGACGGTCACGACCATGACCTCGGTCTGGAAGCGCTGGTAGCCGAAGCGGATGGCGAGGTCGCCCAGGCCGCCGCCGCCGATGACGCCGGACAAGGCCGTGTAGCCGACCAGCGTGATGGCGGTGACGGTCAGCGCGGAGACGATGCCCGGCAGCGCTTCGGGCAGCAGGCCCTGCCACACAATCTGGCGCGTGCGGGCGCCCATCGCGAGACCGGCTTCGACGATGCCGCGGTCGACGCCGCGCAGCGCGGTCTCCACCAGGCGCGCCAGGAAAGGCGTCGCGCCGACGACCAGCGGCGGGATGGCGCCCGCCACGCCCAGCGAGGTGCCGGTCACCAGCAGCGTGAACGGGATCAGCACGATCAGCAGGATGACGAAGGGCAGGGAGCGCAGCACGTTCACGACGAGGGACAGCAGCGCGTACACCTTCGGCGAGGCCACCAGCCGGTCGCGGTCGAACAGGTAGAGCGCGATGCCCAGCGGCAGCCCGAGCAGCGCGGTGAACAGCAGCGAGCCGCCCAGCATGAGCAGCGTGTCGCCGCCGGCCGTGGCGATCTCGGGCCAGTCGATGGCGCGGAGCGTGTCCAGCAGAGAGGGGGTGGCGGCGAGGCTCATGCGCGCAGCTCCTCGACCTGCACGCCGCGAGCGGCCAGCAGTTGGCGCGCCGCGGCGCGGTCGCCGCCGCTGACGGCGATCGTCAACTGGCCGTAGGGCTGCTTCTTGATCCGGTCGATGCGGCCGGCCAGGATGCCGAAATCCAGATTCGCGTGGCGGGCGACCTCGCCCAGCAAGGGCTCGTAGGTGCGTTCGCCGAAGAAGGTCAGCCGCCAGAGGCTGCCCGCGACGTGCGCGTAGTCGTCGCGTTGCTCGCCTTCGTCGACGTGTTCCGAGGCCAGGACGAAGCGCTTCGCCGTGCCCGAGCGCGGGTGCAGGAAGACCTGCGCGACAGGGCCCTGCTCGACGATGCGGCCGGCCTCGAGCACGGCGACGCGGTCGCAGACGCGGCGGACGACGTCCATCTCATGCGTGATCAGGACGATGGTCAGCTTCAATTCATCGTTGAGCTCGGCCAGCAGATCGAGGATGGAACGCGTGGTCTCGGGATCGAGCGCGCTGGTGGCTTCGTCGCACAGCAGCACCTGCGGGTCCAGCGCCAGCGCACGGGCGATGCCGACACGCTGCTTCTGACCGCCCGACAACTGCGCGGGGTACTTGTCGGCCTGGTCGGCGAGACCCACCCGGGCCAGCAACGCCTGAACACGCGGCGCAATCCGGGCGGCGTCCCAACCGGCGATGCGCAGCGGCCAGGCGACGTTCTGCGCCACGGTGCGCGAACTCAACAGATTGAAGTGCTGGAAGATCATCGCGATCTTCTGGCGGGCGGCGCGCAGGGCTGCGGCGTCCAGCGCCTGCAAGTCCTGACCCCCGACGATCACCTGACCGCTATCGGGACCCTCCAGCAGGTTGATCACGCGCAGCAGCGTGCTCTTGCCGGCGCCCGAAGCGCCGATGATCCCGAACACCTCGCCCGGTTCGATCTTGAGGTCCACGCCTTGGAGCGCCGGAACACGGCGACCCTCGACGTCATACGATTTGTGCAGGCTTTGGAGTTCGATCACGGGAAGAAGAAGGACGCTAGCGGCAGGTGACACCCGTTGCCGTCATGCGCCTCTTTGGGGCGGAAACCGTGATGCTTAGGGATTACCCGGCGTTTGGCAAGCAATCAATGCTTATATGCATATGCTTGGGTGGGAAATCTGCTGAATTCGTATAACGGGAAGGGCGACTTCTTACGTCGGCAGAGCGAGCGAGGCGAGCTCCCGGACAAGATCCGCAATGTTGTTGCGCAGCGCAGACTCGGTGGCAATGCGCAGCTGCTCGCTCGGGTTCAGGCTGTGGTCGATGCCCGCCTTCTGCGTCGTGCGCAGCGTCCGCTGATACAGCACCTTGCCGCCACCGGCGGCGCGTTCCGTCAGTGTGTAGCGGACGGAGAGGGCGACCTCGGGAAGCACCGGCACGTTGGGCTGCGCCAGCGCCAGGACTTCGACCTTCAGCTGATAGCGTCCCGTCTCGGGGACGTCGGGCATCAGCCCCAGGCGCCGCAACGACTCCTGGTAGGTCTGGTTCAGCGTCATCGCGTTGATCCGGCTGCCCCACCACATCGAGGTCTCCTGGCCGCCGGTGACCGGCAGCAGGTCGATGTTGCGCCGCAGCTGCGGACTGAGCCACGAGCGCAGCTGCAGCGAGTCCATGTCCGTGAGCGAGGACTCCAGCGGACGGGCCGGCGTGCCGCATCCCGCCAGCAGCGCGCAGGCGCACGCCGCGGCAGCCAGCACGGCCAGCGCGGAACGGGAAGGAGCGGGACGACGGTCGATCATGCCGGGCATCTTGCCTCCGCGAACCGGGCATCGATCGCCCGAAGTGGACCGCTTTCGAGGCCCAGTGTCCGGGCCTCACGTCGTTCGAGGGTCAGAGGCGCCGATGCTGCAGCGCCGGCAACTGCTCGCGCACTTGCGCGATGCGCGCGGGATCGATCCTGGCCACCGCCAGGCCTTCGCCCTCGGGCACGCAGGCCAGGACTTCGCCCCACGGGTCGACGATCATGCTGTGGCCCCAGGTGCGGCGGCCGTTCTCGTGCGTGCCGCCCTGCGCCGCCGCAATCACGTAGGCCTGGTTCTCGACCGCGCGGGCGCGCAGCAGCAGCTCCCAATGGGCCTGACCCGTGGTGAAGGTGAAGGCCGCCGGGACGCTGATGAGGTCGAGCGGGCGGTCGCCGCTGAAGCTCATCGCGCGGCACAGCTCCGGGAAGCGCAGGTCGTAGCAGATGGAGAGCCCCACCCGCAGCGCGGGTCCGTCGGGGATCGCCGCGTCGAGCGTGACCGGCGCGGCGCCGGCTTCCAGCACGCGGGCTTCGTCGTAGCGCTCGCGGCCGTTGTCGTAGCAGAACAGGTGGAGCTTGTCGTAGCGCGCCTTGAGCGAGCCGTCCGGCGCGAAGACGCAGGTGGTGTTGCGCACGCGCTCCGCGGGCTGGGTCGCGCCGTCGATCGCCATCGGCAGCGTGCCGCCGAGGATCCACACGCCGTGCTCGCGCGCCGCACGGCTGAGCGCGCCCTGGATGGGCGCGTCGAGGTCGCCGTGACGCTCGCCGAAGGGCAGCTTGTCGGTGTCCTTGTGGCCCATCAGGCAGAAGTACTCGGGCAGCGAGACCAGCGCGGCGCCCTGCCGGGCGGCTTCGCCTATCCAGTGGCGGGCGCGTTCGAGGTTCTCTTCCAGCCGGGTGCCGGAGACCATCTGGATCGCGGCGACGGTGACCGGCGATCCGGCGGTCGTGGATGGCGTGCTCATGGGGCGGACTCTCCTTGCGCGGTGGCCGTGCTGTTGTAGCTGCCCTGCGGCTGGGCCCGGCGCTGCAACTGCTCGATGCGGGGGTCGGACCAGGTGCCGGTGACGCGGAATTCCTCGCTGCTGGCGGCGGCGAGCGGCTTGCGCAGCAGCCACTGCGCCAGGAAGGCGCCCAGCCCGATGGCGGGATTCACCGCTGCATAGGCGAGGGCGGCGCCGCCGGCGTTGATCTCGGGCAGCACCAGGACGTGCAGGTCCTGGGTCTCGGCGGCGAGGTCGGCGCTGCCTTCCATCAGGACCGCGGCCTGCAGGCCTTTCATGCGGAGGTTGTCGCTGCGCGCCACGCCCTTGCCGATCTTGATGTCGCCGGTGACGTTGTCGAACGCGAAGCCCTCCGAGAACACGTCGCGGAAGTCCAGCATCAGCCGCCGCGGAATGGACTGGAGGCTGAGCACGCCCAGCAGCCGCCCGACACCGGGCTCGGCCTTCAGGAACTGCCCCTTCTCCATCGCGACGTTCAGCTGGCCGCCCATGCTGGCGTAGTCGGGCGACAGCGGCGAGCCCTGCCAGGACACCTGCCCGGTGAGTTCGCCCTTGCCGCCGCGCAAGACCTGGCCCTGGCCGAGCCGCTCCATCAGCTTGCCGGCGTCCGCGACCTCCAGCTTCCAGTCGAGTTCGGTCCGGCGCAGCGTCTTGCCGGGCTCGGGCGCCCACTTGCCGGAGGCGCTCAGCGTGGCGTCCGGGCTCTTGAGCACCAGCCGGCCCAGGCGCCAGTCGCGCGCGTCGTTCTGCTGCTGGGCGTCGATCTCGAGCCTGCCCAGCCGCTTGCCGCGCAACTCGAAGTCGTCGACGACGATGTCCAGGGTCGGCACGGAGCGCGGCTGCTTGTCGAGCAACTGCTCGACGCCGTCGACGTCGCTGCGAGGCACGGACAACCGCGACAGCCGCGCGTAGACCCGGCCCGGCTGGTTGGGTTGCTCAGGCCGGACTTCGATGAGGCCGCTGAGCTGTTGCGCATCCATCGAGACGCGCCATCCCGCGCCGGCGTCATGCGAGATCCCGGCCGTGACGGCGTTCAACGTGCGGCCCGAGAGCTGCAGCGTCTGCGCCTTCAGGGTGAACTGCGACGGTGCATACCCGCCGTCGGCCATGCCGTCGGTCGCGCTGTCGAGCGCCGAACCGTCCTTCGCGCCGGTCAATCCCGGCAGCGCGGTCTGCCAGGCGTCGGCGTTGAACTGCTCGAAGGTGGCGCGCGCCACGACGCCCTGCGGGGGCAGCTCGGGCAATTTCTCGCGCACGGCGACCGCCCCGCGCAGGACCTTGGCCTCGTGCGTCACGTCGCGCTGGTAGAGCGCCTGCACCGGACCGGCCTCGACGCGCAGTTCGTCGCGCTGCGAGCCGGCCGGCGCCGCCACGGCGCGCGTGACGATGCGCAGGGGCCAGGTCTCGTCGGCGGTCTTGCGCATCGGCGCCGGCAGGTTCACCGCGATGCCTTGCATCGGGCTGGCGACGGTGACCTCCGTCTGACCGCCCTTGAGCACGCCGAGTTCGAAACGCAGCGAGGTCTGGCCCGTCATCACCGAGGCGACCTGCTGCAGGCCCAGTTCCGGCGCGTTGCGCAGCGCGTCGGCCGTCACCGTGCCCAGCGCGGCGAAGCGCATGGCGCCGTCCGGCTGGCTGCCGCCGTCGAAGGTCGCATCGCCGCCCAGCACGCGCGCCTGGCCGTTGCGGATCTGCAGACCCTTCTGGTCGAAGCTCACCAGCGCCTTCGCCTGGCCGAGCATCGGGGTGTCGGGCCGGATGCGCACGTCGTTGCCGGTCAGCGTGACCAGGCCCTTCACCGTCGTGTCGTCGATGTGCATCAACGGCAGGCGCAGGTTGAGCTTCAGCGCCAGCGGGCCGGTGGCGGTGGTGTTGTCCAGCACGTGGCTGGTCAGCCCCGCGACCGGCGAGTTCTTCACATAGCGCAGGCCGTCGACCAGCGCGCCGCGCGCCTGGCCGTCGATCTCCAGCACCGGCGCGTGGTGGTACAGGTCGGCGATCGCCCCCTGGACGTTGAAGACGTCCACGCCCATCAACTTCGTCCTGGCGTTGCGGATGCTCATCGAGGCGCGGTCGAAGATCAGTTCGGCGTCCAACTGCTCCATCACGGGCCAGGGCGACTGGAAAGCGGGACGGTCGTCCTCCGCCGGATGGCTGGGCACGTAGGCCAGGGTCAGGTTGCGGACCTGTCCGGCCACGCGGAACTGGCCCTTGCTGCGCGGCGCGTCGAAGGGGAAATCGAGCAGGTCGCCCTGCAGTCGCACCTGGATCTTGTGGACGGTGCCGTCGCGGATGGCGTCGCGGACATACCGCCGCGCCTCGTGGCCCATCGAGGCGGGCAGGTAGCGCAGCACACGCGGCGCCTTGATTTCCTCGATGCGGCCGGTCAGGTCCAGCTTGCCGGCGTCGTGCGGGCGCTTGCCCTCGCCGCTCTGCCAGGCGCCGTCGATCTCGGCGCGCAGGTCGTCGTTGGCGAAACGGACGCCGTTGAACTGCACCGACCAGCGCGTGCGAGGGGCGTCCGGGGCGGACGCCGCGCTCGCGATCGAGCCGGCCGCGAGCGGGCCGGCGGCCGGCGTGGCGGCCGGCGCGCGCTTGGCGCCGGCCGGCATCGCCGGACGTTGGGCCTGCCAGCGCAGGGTGGCCTGTGCCTGCTTCAGCGGCACGGACGGCTCCTCGAAGACGCCGGGCAGTGTCACTTCGCCGTTGTTGATGGCCAGGGTGGCGGTGCCGCCCTGCTCGTTGGCGTCGAACTGCAGGTCGGCGCCGCTGACGCCGGGCCGGCCGGTGGGCGGCGCGGAACCCGGATCGGCAGGCGGCTCCGGGGTCGCGGCCGTCAGGTGCAGCCCTTGCAGCTGACCCTTGGCGCGGTAGCTGCGCGGCGCGTCCAGCGGGCCGTCCCAATGGAGCTGCAGGGCGTTGAGCAGACCGGCGGGTTTCATGTCGGCGATCTGCTGGCGTTGCGTCTCGGCCAGCGGCAGCCGGGCCAGGATCTGGGCCCCGAGGGTCAGGTCGAGCTGCTGCGCCTGGAAGTCTCCGCCGGTGAGCCCGCCGGTCTTGGGATCGCGCTTGACCTCGAGCGCCCAGTCCGAGCGCGGCCAGTCGAGGCCGTCCCCGGCCTGGAAACCGAGCGCCTTGGCTTCCAGCGACAGCGACTGCGGCGTCTGCTTCAGCACCAGCCGGCCGCCGATCTTGGCGAGCGCGAGCTCCGGCAAGCCCGGCGCGACGCGCAGCTTGACCGCGCGCAGGCCCATGTCCAGGGTCAGGCTGCGCGGCTCGCCTCGGTCGACGTCCAGCCAGGCGCGCAGCGCGCCGTCGCCTTCGTTGAGTTCGAAGGGCAGGTCCACATAACGACGCAGCTCGCTGACATCGGTGCGCGGCAGGTGGCCGAAGAGCTGACCGCTCCAGCGCTGGACCGCGCCCGGCCGGTCCAGCAGCGACTGGGTGAACTCGCCGCGCAGCGTGAATCGCTCGCCCCAGCCCGCGGGCGGCGTGGCGTCCAGCCGCAGCCGGTGGCGGCGCAGGCCGTTGCGCAGGACGAGGTTCAGGTCGAAGAGCTCCAGCGGCGGTGCCGCGCGCAGCTCGTCGACCCAGCGGATGCGGCCGTGCAGGATGACGAACTCATGCTGCTCGAAGAACCAGTCGGCGGCGTCGTCGGAAGCCTGGGTGTCCGAGGGGCCGTCGACGCTGAGCCCGGCGATGAAGACCCGGCCCTTGGCGTCGCGGCGCAGCAGCAGCTCGGGGCTGTCCAGCAGCAGTTGCGAGAAGCGCAGTTCGAAGGCCAGCAGCGAGCGCGGCGACAGCGCGGCGCTGACGCGGGGCAGATGCAGCGCTTCGTGACCGGCGGCGTCGACGACCCGCACGTCGCGCAGGTCGAGCTTGGGGATCCAGCCCGAGGAGGTGGCGCTGATGGCGCCTATCCTGACGGGTACCCCCAATGCCTGGGTGGCCTGCTTTTCGAGCTCGGGTCGCCAGTCGTCGATGTGGGGCAGAATCGCCCAATGCAACGCCAGCCAGGCCGCGATCAGCAGGGAAAACACCCCTGCCGAAGCCACACCGAGCCAGAGGGCGCAACGTGCCCACCAGCGTCGTTTCGCGACCGCGGAACCGGAGTCAGGACAGGTGGCGGCGGACGAAGACATGTAAGGGTGGACGGCGGTCGTCGAATCTAGCACAGCCATTCCGGCCATGAGCCAGCGAGAGCATTCTTTACCGATGGATTCAGTTGCCTCGGCAACCTCTGACACGACGGGCGTTCCGACGCCGGCCGCGTCCGCGGACCACAGCCGTTTCGTTCAGCGCATCCGCCGCCGTTACGCGGCTGAATTGTCGTTGCTGCCGCCCGGACTGCCGGACGACGTCACGATGCGCGCCGTCGTGGACCAGCTCCGGCAAGCCGGGCGCCCGCTGCCCGCCGCGCTGCGCGTGATGCGCCAGCTGGTGATGGAGCGGCTGGCCGTGCTCGACGTCGAGCAGGGCGCCCCGATGACCGACGTGACGCAGACGATGACGCACCTGGCGGAGGTGGCGCTGGACATCGGCGTGATCGCCTGCCGCGCCGAACTCGACGCCCAGTACGGCGCGCCGCGCGACGCCGTCGGCCAGGACATCGACTTCTGGGTCGTGGGCATGGGCAAGCTGGGCGGGCGCGAGCTCAACGTCTCGTCCGACATCGACCTGATCTATGTCTACGAGGAAGACGGCCAGACCGAGGGCGGCGCCGGCGGCCAGAAGATCTCCGCCCACGAATACTTCGCCCAGCTGTCGCGGCGCCTGTCGACGCTGATCGGCGACGTGACCGAGGACGGCCAGGTGTTCCGCGTCGACCTCGCGCTGCGGCCGAACGGCAACTCCGGGCCGCCCGCGGTGAGCATGGCGATGCTGGAGGAGTACTTCCTCGTGCAGGGCAGGGAGTGGGAACGCTTCGCCTGGCTGAAGAGCCGCATCGTCGCGCCACGCGAGAGCGTCAAGAGCGGGCGCGCGATGCAGCTGCGCAGCCTGGTGACGCCCTTCGTCTACCGGCGATACCTGGATTACGGCGTTTTCGAGGGCCTGCGCCAGCTGCATCGCAAGATCCGCGACGAGGCCCAGCGCCGTGCCGCCGGCCGGCCGGAGCGGGCCAACGACGTCAAGTTGTCGCGCGGCGGCATCCGGGAGATCGAGTTCATCGTCCAGCTGCTGCAGGTGGTGCGCGGCGGACAGTTCCCGGAGATCCGCACCCGGTCGACGCTGAAGGCGCTGACGCGCCTGGCCGCACGCGGGTTGATGAAGCCCGAGACCGCGACGGCGCTGGCCAAGGGGTACGACTTCCTGCGCCGCGTCGAACACCGGATCCAGTACCTGGACGACCAGCAGACCCATTGCCTGCCCGCGGCCGACGAGGACATCGGCTGGATCGCGCGCAGCCTGAATCTGACCTGCAACAGCCACGCCTGTCCGCTGCTGGACCGGCTGATGGAGGTGCGGGAGCTGGTGGCGACCGAATTCGACGCGCTGCTGCATGACGGCGTCGCGCCGGGCGGCAAGGGCAACTGCAGGAACGGCATGTGCGGCGGTCCGCCGCTGCCGATCGACAGCGAGGAGTTCCTCGACAAGCTGCAGCCCGAGCTGGCGGCCAATGTGCGGCGCTGGGCTCAGCAGGCGCGGGTGCAGAACCTGCGCGAGGAATCGCGCCTGCGGCTGGCCAAGCTGGTCGGTCGCGCGGCGCTGGCGGTACGCCAGGGCGAATGCACGATGGACGCGGCCCAGCGCTTCGTCGACTGGATCGAGCCGCTGCTGCGCCGCGAGAGCTACCTCGCGCTGCTGGTCGAGCGGCCCGCCGTACAGGGCCGGCTGCTGAGCCTGCTGGGCCTGGCGCGCTGGCCGATGCGCTACCTGATGCAGCATCCCGGCGTGATCGACGAATTGGCCGATGCGCGGCTGCTGCACGAGCGCTTCGACGGTCCCGCCTTCATCCAGGACCTGCAGGCGCGTCACGACGCCTGGGCCGAACACGGCGAGGCGAGCGAGGACGCGCTGCTGGACAGCGTGCGCCGCGCGCATCACGCGGAGGTCTTCCGCACGCTGGTGCGGGACGTGGAAGGGCAGATCAGCGTCGAGCAGGTCGCCGACGAGCTGTCGCTGCTCGCCGACGCGACGCTGCAGTGCGTGCTCGCCTGGGCTTGGGACCGGCTGAAGCAGAAGCACCGTCCGACGCCGCGCCTGGCGGTGATCGCCTACGGCAAGCTGGGCGGCAAGGAGCTGGGCTACGGCAGCGACCTGGACCTGGTGTTCCTCTTCGACGATGAGGACGAGAACGCCGCCGAGATCTACGGCGCCTTCGTCCGCAAGCTGATCACCTGGCTGACGATCCGCACCGCGGCGGGGGAACTCTTCGACATCGACACGGCGCTGCGTCCCAACGGCAACTCGGGGCTGCTGGTGACCTCGCTGTCGTCGTTTGAAAACTACCAGGGCGGGCGCGGCAGCAACACGGCCTGGACCTGGGAACACCAGGCGATCACGCGGGCGCGATTCTGCGCCGGCGACGCGTCGCTGGCCGAGCGCTTCGAGGCCACGCGCCGCGCGGTGCTCACCGCGCCGCGCGATCCGGCGGCGCTGCGCGAGGAGGTCGTCGCGATGCGCGAGAAGCTGCGCGCCGCCCGCAACGTGCGCGCCGGCTTCTTCGACATGAAGCACAGCCCGGGGGGCATGGTCGACGCCGAGTTTGCGTTGCAGTACCTGATCCTGGCGCACTCCGGCCAGCATCCGGAACTGCTGGCCAACGCCGGCAACATCGCGCTGCTGCAGCGCGCCGAGTCCTTCGGCCTGCTGCCGGCCGAGGTGGGCCGCCAGGCGGCCGACGCGTACCGCGAACTGCGTCGCGTGCAGCATCGGGCACGCCTGAACGAGCAGACGACCTCGCTGGAGGGCGAGGCCGCCGAGGCGCTCGCGCCGCAGCGCGACGCGGTGCTCGCGCTCTGGCGGGCCGTCTTCGGCTGAGATCGCGGAGCGGAACCGGATGCCGGGACGCGCGTGGCTCCTCGTCGCGATGGCACTGGCCATCGGCTCGCTGGTGGCCTGGGTCCAGGCGCCGCCTGTGCAGACCGCGCTCGAATGGCGACCTGAGCTCGCCGGGCGCGAGCCCTGGCGCGCCATCAGCGCGGCGTGGCTGCACTGGAGCCCGCAGCACCTGATCGCGAACCTCGCCGGCTGCGCGGTGGTCGGCCTGCTCGGCGTGGCCGCGCGCTTGACGGCGCGCGATGCCGTGGCCTGGCTGCTCGCCTGGCCGCTGACGCAATTCGGCCTGTTGATCGAGCCTTCCCTTGAACGCTTCGGTGGCGCGTCCGGCGTGCTGCACGCGGGCGTGGCGGTAGCGGCGATCGGGATGATGCGGATGCGGGCCTCCCACGGGCGGGAGCGCGTGATCGGACTGCTCATCGGCATCGGGCTCGTCGTGAAGGTGGCGGCGGAGCGGCCCTTGTCGGCGCCGGCCTTGCGCCACTGGGACGGCTGGAACATCGCGATCGCGCCGCTGGCGCACCTGACGGGACTGATCGCCGGCGTGGCCACGGCGCTGTTGTGTGCGTTGGCCGCGCGGGCCTGGATGCGTCGTGCCAGCGGCGGCACGAACCGCCGGGCATGATCCGGCCCCATGGAACGCAAGCATCATCTCGACAGCACGGCGGTGGTCATCCTTCTGGGATGCTGCGTGCTGTGGGGCCTGAACCAGGTGGCGGCCAAGGCCGCGCTGACGGAGATCGGTCCGTTGTGGCAGGCGGCCTTGCGCTCCGGCCTGGCCGGCGCGCTGGTCTGGGCCTTCGCCGCGGTGCGCGGCATCGCGCTGTTCCGTCGTGACGGCAGCCTGCCGGGCGGACTGCTCGCCGGTCTGCTGTTCGCCGCCGAGTTTGCCTGCATCTTCATCGGCCTGCAGTACACGACGGCGTCGCGGATGGTGGTCTTCCTCTACCTGTCGCCCTTCGTCGTCGCGCTGGGCATGCCCTTGATCTCGTCGGCGGAACGGCTGACGACGCGGCAGGCCGCAGGGCTGCTGATCGCTTTCGGCGCGGTGGCCTTCGCGTTCGGCGAGGGCCTGCACGGGAGCGGGCAGGCGATGCAGTGGCTGGGCGATGCGCTCGGCGTGCTGGCCGCGCTGCTGTGGGGCGGCACGACGCTCGCGATCCGCGCGACCAAGCTCTCTTCCGCCAGCGCGGAGAAGACGCTGCTGTACCAGCTGGCGATCTCCGCGGTCGCGCTCGCGGCCGGCGCGGTCGCGACCGGGGAAGCACTCCCGCTCGCCTGGTCCTGGCGCCTGCTGGGGCTGTTCGGATTCCAGGCCGTGATCGTGTCGTTCGCGAGCTACCTGCTGTGGTTCTGGCTGATCCGGCACTACCCGGCGACCAAGCTCTCGAGCTTCACGCTGAGCACACCGCTCTTCGGCCTCATCGCCGGCGCGCTGCTGCTCGGCGAGCCGATCACCCCGCGCCTGATGCTCGCCCTTGCGGGGTTGGCGGCGGGGATCGTGATGGTGAATCGCTAGCAAAAGCTTGTTCAAGCACTGCCGCGAGGCCTCGCGCACGCAGCGGAGTCTTCGATGGCGTCCTCGCCGAACTCCCGCCTGGCCCATCGCACGAGCGGTGCATTTTCAGGAAGCGCCTCGCGGGCGAGGTGTTCCCTGGCGTAATCGGACCAAGTCTTGCGCACGACCGGATTCTGGCGCCGGTGCAATATATCTTCGATGCTGTTCTTGCGGCGGTTCGTCGACACGTATTCTTGTTTCAGCTGGGTCATGGTTGCTCCATCAATCGAAAGACTTCCGCAGGCGCGAGACATATCGCATGTTCATGGCCGCGTCGAAATAGTGTTTGCGCCGTATCCAAACCAGGCCTTCGTCCTTGGTGATCGCCGCCACGTCGATCGGTCCTCCCACGGACTCCGAAGGGGAGGTGACGCGCTCCTTCAGCGACTCGATGCCAAGGAGAGATTCAGCCAGATGCGCCATTTCCTGCACGCTGAGACTTTGAAGAACGCCGAGCAGGGGAGAGAAGTTGTACTGCCAGTTCAGGCGCTTCCAATCGGCCATGAAGCGCTGTTGGCAGACGCCGGTAATGGCCCCGGCCAGATCGCTGGGGACATCGATGCCGGAATCACGAAGACATCGGAAGACGGACTCGAAGCCAAGCGCGCTCTGTTCGTCGACGACGGCCTCCAACGAGCGACTGCGGAGCGGCGTACCTGAGCCGATGTCCCAGTTCAGCCAACTCCGCGCCGTCCACTGCGGCCAATGAGGCCACGCTGCGGATCTGTTCTTCCGCACGTTGCGTCCAGGGACCAAGATCACGCAGCACCTGATTCATCGCTTGTACAGAGAGCGGCTCAGCCACGCCCGTCGCATCCAGCAGTTCACGTAGTCGCGTCCTCTGCGACGCCCAAGCGGCACGTCGTCGATCCAACGCCACGCCGCGATCGAAAATCGAACCATCAGCTTGCCGCGCCATGCGAACGACCTCTTCGCGCCAATGACGACACCTCGCTTGTTGAGAAGAAGTATTTCGCTGGTCATTCCAATGTCCCGCTTCAGGAGAACTGACGTGTCGAGCGCCGTCTGCCTGATGCGGAAGCGATCGATGGAAGCCTGAAATTGTTGGTGACCATCGCCGTCGCTGGCAATTCGCTCATTTCGGTAGGACTGATGCAACTGCATGCAGTCGCCCCCTCCAAATGGGAATGCGCGGACGGTTGATGTCACCCCTTCGACCCTCGAATGGGGGAATGGTGGATCGCTTCGCATCACCATCCGCCGTTTCGCTTGCGCGAACGTCGTGACGGCGTCGCAGTCCGACAGTGACTGCCTCGCTGCCGGATGAGGTTCGGGCGCCCGCGTGGCGTTCGGCGTTCACGTCGTGAGGTCGCCGGCAGACCTTGTCTGCCAAGGAGGGCGCCCATGTTGTCCAACGTCCAGAACCGCGCCGTCCCGTCGCCGATCGACACGACGCCCGGCGCGCCGCCGAACACGCCGGTGTCGACGCCGGCAGGCGGACAGGGCGGCGGCGCGGCGACGCAGTTCCCCGGACTGGCGGCGCGTCCGAGTGGTCCTTCGTCCGCCGGTGCCGGTGCTCCGCCGCGCCGATCGAATTCCCTGCCGACGCTGCCTTCGCAACAGACCGCGACGACGGCGCTGCCGTCGGGCAACCCCACGCCGGCTCGCCCGACGCTGAGGCTGGACACCAACATCCCGCCTGCCCAGGCGCAGACAGTCTCGCCGAGTCAGGTGCCCTTGCCAGAGACACCGGTCTCGCCCAGCAAGGTGCCGCTGCCGGCGACCCCGGTGTCGCCGAGCAAGGTGGCATTGCCGGAGACGCCGGTGTCCCCGAGCAAGGTGCCCCTGCCCGAGACGCCGGTCTCGCCCAGCAAGGTGGCACTCCCCGAGACGCCGGTCTCTCCCAGCAAGGTGGCACTCCCCGAGACACCTGTCTCGCCGAGCAAGGTCCCGTTGCCTGAGTCGCCGGTCTCCGACAGCAAGCCTCAAGTTCCGGAGAGTTCGGTCGCGGCGGGCAAACGTCCCGCGACTTCGCTCGGAGGTCCGGCGCTGCTTGCTCCGAAGCTGCCAACGAAGACGTCCTCCGGCCCGCCGCGACTGAATCTCGCATCGCCGCAGACGACAACGCCCACACCCACTCCGACCGCGGCCGCAGCGGCAGCGACGGCGACGGCGACGGCGACGACAAACGCCGCGGCCAGTACGTCGACCACGGCGGTGGCAACGACTGGCACCCCGCCCGCCAACGTCTCCGGCAAGCAGCTCACCGACGCCTTGCTGGCCACGCTCGGACAGCGCGCGACGACTTACGGCGGCGGACACGCCATCGCCTGGGCGGTGCAGGCGATCACGCTGATGAGCGCTGGCGCGGCGGGCGCGTCCAAGGAGGCGCTCGGCCTGTCGTCCAACGTCCTCGGCGGACTGGCCGCGGCACTGGGCAAGGAGTTCATCGGCGAGCACATGAAGACCAAGCCCTCGCTGGGCGCGACGATCAAGCTTCCCAGCGCCACGACCCTGCAGACCGAAGGCCCGCGTGTCATGGCCGGCTTCAACGACATGTGGACGGCCATCGCCGGCGGCATGAGCGGCGTGGCGATCGCCAGCAAGCTGACCCCCGCGCTGACCGAGGGCTTCAAGGCCAAGGGCATGAGCGAGCCGATGGCCCAGGCGACGGCCATGATGGTCACGGCCGTGGCGCAACGCGCCGTGAGCGCCGGCTTCGATACCGTGTCCGACCTCACCAGCACGGTGATGAAGAGCAGGCTGCCCGGTGCCACCGGCGGGACCGCCGTCAACGACAAGGTCGACTACGCGACGATGAAGGCCGGCATGGCCGCGCGGATGATGATCAACTGGGGCCTGACCTTGCCGGTGGGCATTCCCGTGGGCCTGGGCAAGGCGCTGACGGACGGCAACGCGTTCGCCAAGGCGGCGGCCTCCAGCGCGCCGGCCTGGGCCGGCCTCAACTTCTGGATCAACGCCAAGATGAACATGGCGCCCATGTTCAAGAAGGACGAGCCGGCAGCCGTCACGCCGCAGCCGCCTATCGCCATGACAGCGATGCGCCCGGGGAACGACAACAACGTCTGAGAGCCCGCCGGCCCGCCAGCGTGTCCAGCCGCGGCCGCGCGGAGGGGCCGGCTCAGAGCTCGATGATCCCGCGCTTCAGCGCGATCGTGACGGCGTGGGTGCGGTCCTTCGCGGACAGCTTGCCGAGGATGGTCCGCATGTGGACCTTCACCGTTTCCTCGGTCAGGGAGAGGTGCTCCGCCACCTCCTTGTTGGCGTGGCCCAGGGCCACCAGTCGCAGCACCTGCGTCTCGCGCAGCGACAGCGCGCGGCTGCCGGCGTGCTGCGCGATGGCAGCCTCGATCGCCGGCGGCACCATCATCCTGCCGGCATGCACGCCGCGGATGGTGTCCAGCAGCTCGGTGCGCATCAGCCCCTTGAGCAGATAACCCACCGCCCCCGCCTTGATCGCGCGCGCCGCCTGGAAGTCGCCGGGGAAGGTCGTGAGGATCACGATCCGCGCCTGCGGGAACTCGCGCCGGATCGCGGTCATCGCCTCGATGCCGTCCATGTCGCGCATGCGCAGGTCCATCAGCGTCACGTCCGGCTGGTGCTGGCGGAAGCGCGACAGCGCCTCCAGGCCGGTGGTGGCCTCGGCCACCATGCGCATGTCGGGCTCGGCGTCGATGACCGTCGTGATGCCGCTGCGCATCAGCGCATGGTCGTCGACAGCCATCACGGTGATGGGGGAGGAAATCGGGGCGGAGTCGTTCACGCGCGGGCAGCGGTCAGGTCGGGTGCGCCGGATCGGCGGCGCGGAAAGGCGAAGCGTAGCGGCAGCCGCCGCTCCGGATCACGCCGCGACCCGATGTCCCTCCCTCGAAAGAGTTAGCCCGCGCGTGTCGCGCCGTCGCCTCGCCTCACCCCCGCGGATCGCCCGTTCCCGGCACCGCTTCTGATAGTGTTCCGGCCCCATGAGCTTGTCCCGCGTGCTGTCCCTGTCCCTCCGCCGAGCGATCGGCGCGGCACTGCTGATCGCGACGCTGCTGTCGACCGCGGGGCAGGTCCTGGCGCTGGACCGCTCGCTGGCCTTGAACCAGTTCCACCACCGCGCCTGGACGGCGGCGGACGGCGTGCCGACGGAAACCTGGAGCATGGCCCAGACGACCGACGGTCTGCTCTGGATGGGCGGACCGAACGGCTTGACGCGATTCGACGGCGTGCGCTTCGAGCGCTTCCTGCCGACGCGGCCGCATGCGTTCCCATCCGGTACCGTCGCGAAGGTGCTGGCGGCGTCCAACGGCGACCTGTGGGCGGCCTTCTTCCCGCGCGGCCTGGTGCGCATCCGCGGCGAGCAGGTCTGGCGGGTGCCGGCGTCCGAGGCGGTCGCGAGCGCGCGCATCCGGTTCATCGCCGAGGATGCCGACGGTGCGATCTGGGCGGGCGGAGTCACGGAACTCTTCCGCTTCGAGGGCGAGCGCTGGGAGCGCATCGGCGCGTCGTGGGGCCTGGAGGGGCGCGCGATCGACGGCCTCGTGGTGGACGGGCGCGGCACCGTCTGGCTCTGCGACAACGATCGCCTGCTCGGCCTCCCGCAGGGGGAGACGCGTTTCCGGACCGTGGGCGACTGCAAGGAGGCGACCAGCCTGCAGGTGCTGCGCGGCGAGGCCTGGCTGGTCTTCGCCGGCGAGATGCGCAAGGTGCCGGCGCTGTCGCGCCTGCCGATCGCGCGGGATCCGCGTCTGTCGACGCGCCGGGGATCGTCGACGGTGGTCGACCGGGACGGCAACCTGTGGACCGTGTTCTGTCCGGCGGGCCTGTGCCGCCGGCGGCTGCCCTGGCCGCTGGAAGGCGACCGCGTGCCGCTGACCGGCGAGTACGAGCGCTTCGCCGCGCCGGAAGGGCTGTCGGGCGACTTCGGGATGATGATCCTCGAGGACGCCGAAGGCAGTCTGTGGGTCGCGACCAAGACCGGCCTGGACCGTTTCCGGCGCGCGCCGCTCGTCGCGGCGCCGATGCCGCGGGCAACCAGCAATTTCGCCCTGGTGGCGGACCCGGGCGGCGGCGTCACGGTGGCCGCGTTCTCGCCGGTGGCATCGACGGTCTGGCGCCTGTCGGGCAACGCCGGCAATGCCGGCGAGGCCGAGCGGCTGCCGGCGCCGGGCGCGCAGATCACCGCCGCCGGTCGCGACCGTCAGGGACGACTCTGGCTGGCCGGACCGGCCGGGCTCTGGCGCCAGGACGGCAGGCGCTGGGAGGAGATCCCCCGGCCGCCCGGTGTCGGCGAGCGCTGGATCGGCGGCCTCGTGCCGTACGGCGACGGGGTGATGGTGTCGTTCCAGCGAGGCGGCGTGCAGACCTGGGACGACGGCCGCTGGTTGCCGTTCTCGCTGCCCGGCGAGCCGGCGCCGCTCGAGGCCTCGGTGGCCTGGGCGGGCGGAGACACCTACTGGTTCGGGCTCAAGGATGGCCAGGTGCTGCGCTGGGGCGACGGCAAGGTGCGCCGGTTCGGCCTGACGCAACCCGGGAACATCGGCGACGTGCTGCACGTCTACGCCGGACGCTCGCGCCCGCTGATCGCGGGCGAGCGCGGCGTGGCGATCCTGTGGGACGGCCGCTTCGTCCCCTTGATGGCGGAAGTGCCCGAGGCGCTGGCCGGCGTGTCCGGGATCGCCGAGACGGCGACCGGCGATCTCTGGCTCAACGGGCGCAAGGGCGCGGTCCATGTGCGTCGGGACGCGCTGCGCGCCTACCTCGCCGATCCCTCGCAGCCGCTGAAGATGGAAGTGCTGGACGCGCTGGACGGGCATCCCGGCGGCGCGACCGCGTTCTGGCCGCAGCCGAGCGTGGTGGAGGGCGAGGACGGCCGACTGTGGTTCGCTGGCACGACCGGCGTGGCCTCGCTCGACCCGCAGCGCCTGCGCGGCACGCCGGTGGCGCCGGTGGTGCGGATCACCGGTCTGCGCGCGCACGGCGTCGAGTACACGCCGGGCGCGCCGGTGACGTTGCCGAAGAACACCGAGATGATGGAGTTGCGTTTCTCCGCCGCGAACCTCGCGATGCCCGAGCGGGTGAGCTTCCGCTACCGGCTGGACGGCATCGACACCCGCTGGCGCGAGGCGGGCGTGCGGCGGGAGACGGGCTACAACAGCCTGGGCCCGGGCAGCTACCGTTTCCACATCCTGGCGATCAACGGGGACGGCGTGGTCGCGGACGAGGAGGCCATCCAGGACATCGTCATCCCGGCCGCCTGGTACCAGACGGTGGTGTTTCAGCTGTTGTGCGTGGCCGCGGCGCTCGCGACGATCTGGGCCCTGCACCGGCTGCGGTTGAAGCAGGCCGCGCGGCGGGCCCGCGAGAAGATGCGCACCCGCATGGCCGAGCGCGACCGCATCGCCCGCGAGCTGCACGACACGCTGCTGCAGGGCGTGCAGGGATTGATCCTGAGATTCGAGGCGCACTCGGCGCAGCTGCCGGCCGAGCATCCGGTGCGCGCCGCGATCGACGCGGACCTGGTGATGGCCGACGGCGTGCTGGACGAAAGCCGCCGTCGGGTGATGTCGCTGCGGGGCTCCGCGCCGCTCGGCGCGAGCCTGCCGCGGGCGCTGGAGGACATCGCGTCGCAGCTGGCGCGGGACTACGACGGCGAGTTCCGGCTCGAGATCGTCGGCCAAGAGCGGCCACTGCGGGCGGAGGTCCGCGACGAACTGCGCCTGATCTTCGGCGAGGCGCTGCTGAATGCCTTCCGGCATGCCCGGGCCGGCCGGATCACAATGACCTGGCGCTTCGGATGGTGGCGGCTGCGGATCGAATTGCGGGACGACGGCGCCGGCATGCCGGTGGATCTGGCGGCGACCGGCAGGCACGGGCACATGGGGCTCGCGTCGATGCGGGAGCGGGCCCAGACGCTGGGCGCGTCGCTCCGGATCGAGAGCGCGCCGGAGAAGGGGACCACCGTCGCGCTGACGATGCGGGCCGCCAAGGCCTACTCGACCTGGCGTGCCCCGCCAGGACCCACTTGAAGAAGGACCTCTGATGAGCTCAAGACTGTTTGCCCTCGCGATCGCCGCGGCGCTCGTGTCCTCGCTGGCGGTGGCGCAGACGCCTGCCTCGCCTGCCTCGCCTGCGTCGCCTGCTTCGCCCCCCGCGATGCCAGTCGTCGCGGCCACGCCCGGCATCGCCGCGGCGGTCGCCGACGCGACCCGACCGGCCAAGGACGTCCAGCAGGACGCCTCGCGTCGACCGGTGGATCTGGTGGCGTTCTCCAAGGTGAAGCCAGGCGACAAGGTCATCGACGCGGTGCCCGGTGGCGGCTACTGGACGCGGATCTTCTCGACGCTCGTGGGGACGACCGGCAGGGTCTACGCCTACGTGCCGTCCGAGTTCGCGGCGTTCAAGTCCAACCCGCTGGCGACGGCGCGGGCCATCGCGGCGGAGCCGGGCCACGGCAATGTCGAGGCGACCTCCAGCCCGCTCGCGGAGCAGCCGCCGGCGCGCATCCACAACACGCTCGACGTGTTCTGGACCTTCGAGAACTATCACGACTTCCACGACAGCTTCATGAAGGGCGCGGACGTCGGCGCCTACAACAAGGCGGTGTTCGCCATGCTGAAGCCCGGCGGCTACTACCTCGTGGCCGATCACTCGGCCGTGGCGGGGTCAGGTCTGAAGCACACCGAGGACCTGCATCGCATCGACCGCGAGACGGTCAAGGCGGAGGTGCTGAGAGCCGGCTTCGTGCTCGACGGCGAAACCGACGCGCTGGCCAATCCCGCCGACGACCGCACGCTGAAGGTCTTCGATCCGGCGATCCGCGGGAAGACGGATCGCTTCGTGCTGCGGTTCAGGAAGCCGGCGCAGTAAGCGCTTCCCCGACACGCGCCGGCATGAACGACAAGCTGCTCGCCCTTCGCCTGTTTGAACGCGTGGCCCGCACGGGGAGCTTCTCGGCCGCGGCGCGGGAGCTGGACCTGTCCCAGCCTTCGGTGTCGCGCATCATCGCGGCGCTTGAACAGGACGTCGGTGCTGCCCTCGTCACGCGCACGACGCGCGCACTCACGTTGACGGACGCCGGGGCGGACTACCTGACGCGCATCGAGGCGATCCTGGCGGCGCTCGAAGAGGCCGATCACGTGGCGCGCGGTTCGCTGGAGCTGCGCGGCTCACTGCGCGTCGCCTTGTCGGCGAGTTTTGGCGTCCGGGAGATCGTTCCCTTGTTGCCGGGCTTCCTGGCGCGCCATCCGCTGCTGAACGTCAGCCTGCTGATGAGCGATCAACGGCAGGACACGCTCAAGGAGGGCGTCGACGTCGCGCTGCGTATCGGCGCACTCGCCGACTCCAGCGCGACGGCGCGCCTCATCGGCCGCACGCATCGCTTGATCGCGGCGTCTCCCGCCTACCTGAAAGCGAATGGCATGCCCAAGACGCCAGGCGACCTCACGAGGCACACGGCCATCGTCGGCCCGACGGGCACAAGTGCGGCGGGATGGACTTTCCAGAAGCAGGGTCGCGACATGACGGTCCGCCTCGACAGTCGGCTGAGCGTGTCCATCAACGAAGGCGCAGTGGCCGCCGCCGTGGCGGGGATGGGGGTCGTCACGACGGCGCTCTGGGGATGTCGTTCTGAACTCGCGAGCGGCGCGCTCATCCAGCTGCTTCCGGATTGGAAGATGAACGATGTCGAGGTCCACGGCCTGTTCACGCCGGGTCGGACACCGAAGCCGTCGGCCAGGGCGTTCGTCGAGTACCTGATCGCAGAGCTGCCGCGCTGATCAGACGCGCTGGCCGCCGGAGGCCGTGATGCGTTCTCCGGTGACCCAGGCCGCGTCGTCCGAGGCCAGGAACTGAGCGACGCGCGCGATGTCTTCCGGCTGGCCCGGTCGACCGAGTGGGATCGTGGCGATCAGCGCGTCGACGGCTTCCTTCGGCAAACCCAGCGCCGCGATGCCTTCGGTGATCGTGGTGCCCGGTGCGAGGGTGTTGACGCGGATGTTCATCGGCGCGAGTTCCATGGAGGTCACGCGCGTGACGGCGTCGACAGCACTCTTGGACGCGGCATAGATCGCCGAGTTGGGCATGTGGCCGACGCTGGCGATCGAGCTGATGTTGATGATGCTGCCGCCGTCCGGGCCGAAGTGCTTCGCGGCCTCCTGCGTCGCGGTGATCAGGCCCAGCACGTTGGTGTTGAACTCACGATGGAATTCCTCTTCCGTGGCCTCCTGGACAGGGGCGAAGGCGTAGACGCCAGCGTTGTTCACCAGGATGTCGAGCGTGCCGAAGGCGCGCTTGGACTCCTCGAAAAGCCGGCGGATGTCGGCGGTCTTGGAGAAGTCGGCCTGGATGGCCACGGCCTGGCCGCCGGCGTTCTGGATCTCGGCGACCACGGCGTCGGCGGCGTCTTTGCTGGTCGCGTAGTTCACGACGACGGACGCGCCAGCCTTGGCGAACTGCTTGGCGATGCCTGCGCCGATGCCCTTGGAAGCGCCGGTGACGATGGCGACCTTGTTGGTGAGGGTGCTCATGGATTCAATCTCTGGATGACGGCGCCGGGGTGGCGTCGGGATGAACTTTGGGTCATCGTCCAGTGAATGAGTAGCTCTGTTGGCGACTAAGACTTATTCGTGAACAAGGGTGAATCACGCCCTGTCGGTCCGCATTCATGGCCTGAAGTCAGATCCGCGCTGCGTCAAGGTTGGCTGAGGCCGGCATTCGCAAGCGCTGCATGCGCATCAGGCTGGGCCGCGGACTTCCCACTCGGCGGCGCGCCCGATCAGCAACATGTATCCGAGGCCCAGACGTCCAACGGCAGGCGACCCGGAATCAAAGCGGCACCATGTCCACCGCGTCGACCGAATAGCCTGGGCTCAGCCACCCGGTGCCGCTGCTGCCGCTGATGACGCTGAGGGTGAGGACGTTGGTACCTACCTTCAGCGCACTGGCAGGCACGTTCACGGTGTACGTGGTGTTATTGCCGCGATACGAGCCCACGGTCAGCGAGCGGGAACCTGGCTGCGGCGAAGCGGCCGGCAACGCGGACGGCGACCAGCCGTTGACCGCCACGCGCGGCCGCCCCGAGGCATACGCGGCCGTGATGCCAATGCGCACCTGGTAAGCGCGTAGTTGCGCGGCGGTCAGCGTGAAGTGCACATCTTGCGAGCCGTTGACGCCTTTCCACTGGTAGGCGGGGAACCCGGCACGCGCGCTGGCACTGCCGACCACGAAGGGCCCCGGCGCCCAGGCGGCCATGCGGCTGTCCGACGGGTGCATGGTGGTGACCTTGTCGCCGTTGAGCAGCTCGGCCGGGGAGCCGTCCCAGTCGCCGATGCGCCACAGCGCCGCAACCGCCGAGGGATCTTGAGCAATGGTCAGCGCGCCCACGCTGGTGTCGGCCCCCGCCGTCACGTTGACCGATTGCGTTGCCACCGCCAGTTCGTCCTTGTAGACCGTCATGTTGTAGGTGCCGGGCCGCATGCCGGTACAGGCGAAGCGACCATCGGCTGCCGCGGTGGTCCAATACTGGGCCGTGGCGTTGGCAAAGCCCACCGTGTAGGTGCGGCCGCGATCCATTCCCGTCATGGCGACGGCGGAAACGCTGCCGCGCTGCGCCGCCGCCATCCAGCCTTTGAGGCCCATGCCACCCAGCCACTCCATGTCACCCAGGTCCGCTGGCGCGGCGCCGTCAGTGAACACCAGCGCATAGGTGTTGAGCAGGTGGGTCCGGTAAGCCTCGGTCTGCTGCATGCCGTAGTTGACGATGTAGGTGATCTCCTGGTTCGTCGACGTGTGCTGGTTCAGCAGGCTGCGGTAGAACGGCCCGCCGGACATGCCTTCGCTGTTGCCCCGCACCATCCAAAGCCCGGCTTGCGTGCCGGTGGCGCCGATGTGGGTCCAGTCGCGCAGCCGCTGGTTCGAGTAGTGCTTGGAGCGCGTCTCGCCATTGGCCAAGCCGAAGATGTCGCCGGATTCAACGGTGGTCTGCGTTCCGGCCAGGTCGGACGGCGCAGGGCCCTGCGGCACGCGAGCGGACTGCGCGCGCACGATGAAGCGCACGAAGGACTGGCTGTCCTCGTTGGGCTCGCGAGAGAAGTAGGTGCCCATGTAGATGCGCGAATCGCCGCGCCGGGCCAGGTAGTAGTGGGTCAGCTCCCCGGCGACCACGGTGATCTTGATGTGATCGGCATCAACTTGCTGGGCGTCGACTGTCACCGCGCTGGTGTCGGTATAGAGGTAGTCGAAGCCGCCGTTGATGTGGCTGCCGCGCGAGGTGTCCTGGTATTCGACGCTGCGGTAGACCAGCGACGCGATGTCGCCTGGCGACTGCGTGCTCACCCCCAGGTCCAGCCGACGAATCTTGAACACCAGGCCAGCGCCGGTGTCGACGGTGTAGAAGGTGGTGGTGGCCGTCAGCCCGAACGATTGCGTGTCTGCGGCCGCTGGCGCAGGAGCAGGCGAAGGCACGGGTGCCGGCGGTTCTGCCGGTGCCGGAGTCGGAGCGGGTGGTGCAGCAGGCCCAGGCGCCGGCGTGGGCGCTGGAACGGACGGAACGGGCGACGGCGCAGGCGTCAGCGCTGGCGTATCTTGAGGCGAGGGCGAGGGCGAGGGCGAGGGCGAGGGCGAGGGCGAGGGCGAGGGCGAACCGGTCGCCGGCGCAGGACCGGGTGAGGCCACGGGTGCCGGCGTGGGCAACGTTGTGCCGCTGGCAGCCTCTCCGCCACCGCCGCCACAAGCGGCCAGCAGCATAGTGAGCGCCGCGCCGACCGCGGTGGCCCGAAGGACGGGAGCGTTTCCGGAGACCGGCGGCAAGGGCGGCAGGTCCAAGTGCCGAGCGGTGCCGGCGGCACATGGGATCGCAAGGGCGGAATCTGGCAGTGGCATATGGCGGGGATCTGGAAGGGAAGGGCGCGTGGACCCGTCCCCGCGAACGCCGCGGACTGTAGGACGAGTAACCTCGAACGTCCGCCATCCGCTTGCAACCGTCAGTAAGCTGTTGTCGGCTGGTCACGCCAATGCGTTCCGCTATCCACAGGGCGGCCAGGCATTGAGACAGGAGGACCGGTGACGCCGTCCTTCAAAGCGGAAGCTCAAGACAGCCCCACCATCACAACTGCTGCTGCACGGCGAGTACGCGTCCGCGACGCGTCGATCGCCGGGCAAGGCCTGGAACTCCCTGGGCGGTTCTTCATCGAATCCGATCTCGCGGCCGGGCGGCTGGTGCAGGTAACGCCGCAGGTGATGCCGCTGGGACTCGACGACTGCCTCGTGTCGCCACGACGGGGTCGAGGCAACGCGCCGCTGGAGGACGTCGCAGCGTGGCTGGTGGGAGGTGGGCAGGCCGGGCCGGGACCCCTCGGCATGAACGGCAAGCGCGCTACCAGCGCTGGGGCGCCCGCACCAGCTTGCTCACGTCGTAGCCCTGGCTCGCGACGAGCGCCACGAGCTGCTGATAGTCGGCGTCGGCCATCACCGGGCGGCGCGACATGATCCAGACGTTGTCGCGTTTCTCGCGCCCGACGATGACCGCATCGTAGGCCTCGCTGAGGTGAACGATGCGGTAGTCGGCCTCGAACGGCCAGAGGAACTGCACGCCCCAGATGGCCCCGTTGCCGCCGCGCACGAAGCCCTTCGATCGCAGCGTCTTGCGCTCGCCATCGAATCCGTCCTTGTTGTAGTTGTAGGTGATCGCGATCGTCCCGTCGGCGGCGAGCTCGTAATGCTCGACCGCATTCCAGGCATCCTTCTCGATGAAGGTGGGGATGACGCCGATGACGTACCAGTCACCCATGAAACGTGGGATGTCGACACTCGACATCAACCGCAGCGGTGGCTGCCGTGTGGAGGTGGCGCAGGCGGTGATCGCCAGGACCACGCCTGCGGCGAGCGCGGCCCGCTGCGCGATGCGGAAAACAGGGCGTCGGATGATCATGGCGCGGACCCGGTAGGGCTCGTGTCGTGGATGATGGGTCTACCCGGCACATGCCGCTCCCGCCTGTGAAGCGGATCCGGCAGCGAGTCGCGTGTTTTCCGCTTCATCCCCCCTTTTCTGCAGTCCGTCGCCCCCCGCTGGGGGAGCGCGGTCCGGCTTGCTATGGTGTGCTACATCAGCAACACACCGGCGCTTCGGCGCCCCGCGTCATGCACAGCTGGAACGATCAAGCGCCGATCTATCAGCAGCTCGCCGACCGACTGGCGACGCAGCTGCTCGACGGCGACCCTCCCGAAGGCGAGGCGCTGCCCTCCGTGCGCACCCTCGCCAGCCAGTACCTCATCAACCCGCTGACCGTCAGCCGCGCGCTGCAGGCCCTGGTCGACGAGGGCCTCGTCGAGAGCCGCCGCGGCCTGGGCATGTACGTCCGCGACGGCGCCCGGATCCGGTTGCTGCACACCGAGCGCCAGCAGTTCCTCCAGGAGGAATGGCCCCGGTTGCGGGAGAAACTTCGCCGACTGGGCCTCAAGCCCCAGGACCTGAATTGGGAGGACGCATGAAGACGCTCATCGAGGCCAGCCATCTGAGCCTGAACTACGGACGCAAGGCGGCCCTCCAGGACCTGTCCTTCACCATCCCCGCCGGCCGCGTCGTCGGGCTGCTCGGCCACAACGGCGCCGGCAAGACCACGCTGATGAAGACGCTCGTCGGACTCAAGCGCGCCGAAGGCGAGCTCCGCGTGCTCGGCCTGGATCCCCATGCGGACCGCGCCCAGCTCCTGACCTCGCTCTGCTACATCCCCGACGTCGCCGTGCTGCCGCGCTGGGCCAAGGTGTCCGAACTGATCCGCCTCATGACCGGCGTGCAGCCCGCCTTCTCGGCCGACCGCGCCCGGCAACTGCTCAAGCGCACCTCGGTCACCGAGAACGACAAGGTCAAGCACCTGTCCAAAGGCATGGTCACCCAGCTGCACCTCGCCCTGATCGCGGCCATCGACGCCAAGCTCATGATCCTCGACGAGCCGACGCTCGGCCTGGACGTGATGTCGCGCAAGAGCTTCTACGAGATGCTCATCGACGAATGGTGCGACGGCGAGCGCTCGGTGCTCATCTCCACCCATCAGGTCGAGGAAGTCGAGACGCTGCTGTCCGACGTGCTGATGCTCGACGAAGGCAAGCTGGTGCTGAACATCTCGCTGGCGGAAATGGACGAGCGCTTCGTCGCGCTGTCGCATGACCCCGACGCCGCCGAGCTGGTCGCCGCCAACCACCCGCTGCTGCGCTACCGCGTGCAAGGCCGGCCCGCCGCGCTGTTCGACGGCGTGCCGCCCGATGCCGTCGCGCACCTGGGCCAGCGGGTGCGCCCCAGCCTCGTCGACCTCTTCATGGCGCTGACCCGCAAGCCGGAGCGCCAGGCCACCGAGGCCTGACCCGCTCGATTGCGAATCACGGCGACCCCCAGCGACCCTCTTCAAAGGATCACCCCATGACGCTCTTCAACACGCTGCTCCTGCGCGAGTGGCTGCAATACAAGCGGGCCTGGATCGGCCTGGTGCTGGCGCCCGTGCTGGTGCTGCTGGCCCTGGTGCCGTTCAGCCAAGTCGACGGCATCGACGTGCCCAGCCCCGAGCCGGTCGCGCTGATCGCCGGCCTGCTGACCGTCGGCCTGGTGCTGGCGCTGGCCCTGGCCGTCTCGGTCTATCAGCTGATGGGCCTGGCCCGGCGCGACCAGCAGGACCGCTCGATCGAGTTCTGGTCCTCGCTGCCCGGCAGCCATGCGGCCAGCGTCGGCGCGCCCATCGTCGCCCACGGCATCCTGGTCCCCGTCGCCGCCACGCTGCTGGCGCTGGTCGGCGGCGCGATCGTCGGCTCCGCGATGGCGTTCAAGGAATTCGGTTTCGCCGCACTGCAGCAGACGCAGTGGGGCGCGCTGTTCGCCGCCACCACCTGGCTGGGCCTGCGACTCGCGGTCGGGCTGGTGCTTGCCGCGCTGTGGCTGTCGCCGATCGTGCTCGCGCTGATGGCCGCCTCGGCCTGGCTCAAGCGCTGGGGCGCGCCGCTGCTGGTCATCGGCGTCGCGGCCTTCCTCAACATCTACAAGAACGAGACCGCCGCCGAAGTGCTGCGCAATGCGCTCATCACCCAGGTCGCCGGCGTCGGACGTTCTTTGGTCCAGAGCGGGACAAGATTGGTCATCGACTCTGACAAAGAAGGTCAACTCAACCTGCAGGACTTCTTCGACATGCTCTACCGCTTCCCGGATTACGCCCGGGAAGGACTCCCCCAGGTCCTGCAGGCCGCCTGGCATCCGCAGTTCATCGGCGGACTCTTCGTCGCCGGTCTGTGCTTCTGGCTGCTGGTCCTGCAGCGCAAGCGCAGCCTCTGAACGCAGACGGAAGTCCCGAACGAAAAAGGCGCTCCCGAGGGAGCGCCTTTCACTGGGTCGGCGACAACTCGTCAGCGACGGTCGACGACCTTCAGGCGACCGTCGCCGCAGCCGTCGGCGCCAGGACCTGGCGCAGATCGCCTTCGGCATGGTCGAGCCAGGCCATCGCGGCCAGCAGCGCCAGCACGGCGACGGCGGCACCGAGCGCCGGCAGCAGCAGGCGGCGCCATCGGTGAGCGGCAATGGGAGGCTGCGCGGGCACCGGCGGCGCGGCGCCGTGGAGACGGGCAGGGGCTTTCATGGCGGAACTCCGGAGAAAGGCAGGATCGCGGGAGATCGCCGCCGGGCTCAGGGCAGCACGGCGCCCAGGCCCCACAGCAGCGTCGGATAGACGGCGCCCCAGGCCACCGCGAGGATCGCGAGGGCCTTGATGCCGACGAAGATCGGCGGGACGTGCTTGGCGGTGACGGCGGGCTTCGACATGGTGCGCTCCTTGAGCTGGCAGCTCATGGAATGCAAACGGCGTGCCAGTCCCGCGCGTTGACGGCGCCGACCGTCCAGAACATGACGTTACTCACGCGCTACCGGACTGACATGCGCTCACGCGCTCCGGTCCACCCGCAGCGCCAGCAGCACCGAGGTGTGCGTCTTGATCACGCCCTCGATGTCGCCGATCTCGTCGAGCAGCGCGTCCAGTCGCGCCGTGCTGTCGGCGCGCAGCGTCGCCATGTAGTCGAACTCGCCGCTGACCGACGCCAGCTGGCGCAGCTCCGGCAACCGCGAGAGCAGCTTCACCACCTCGCGTCCGGCGCGCGGCTGCACCGTGATGCCGACGAAGGCCTGCACGCCGCGCTCCACCGCCTCGCCGCCCAGCCGCACCGTGTAGCCGGCGATCAGCCCTGCTGACTCCAGCCGGGCGAGCCGCGCCACCACGGTGGTGCGGGCGACGCCCAACTTGCGTGCGAGGTCCGCGGTGCTTTCACGTGCGTTCGACTGCAGCAGCGCGATCAGGTCGCGATCGGTCTGGTCGCGCAGCGTCGCCGGAGCGGCGGGCTGCGATTCCGACGCCGACGCCGACGCCGATGCCGATGCCGACGCGCGTGGCGATCCGACGGGAGAGGCGGGAGCGGTCTTCCTGGCGTTCATGGGGCGAGGCCTTCGACAGGCCGTGACGGAGTTCTCGGGATAAACCCTTGTTTTCGCCGGAATGAAGGATCCGGCTGACGGATCGTCAGTATCGACGTGTTTTCCGTCGAACTCGCGCTTTCTTTCGTCAGTGCAGGTCGGGACACTGCCCGCATCGCATCTGAAACCTCATCCGCACAGGATCACAAGGAGTACGACATGAAAGTGGCACTGCTCGGCGCCGGACACATCGGCCAGACCATCGCTCGACTGCTGCAAGGCAGCGGCGACTACCAGGTGACCGTGATCGACAAGAACGCCACGGCGCTGCAGCTGCTCGCCGGCCAGGGCCTGGCGACAAGGACCGTCGACACCGAGGACAAGTCCCAGCTCGCCGCCGCGCTGCGCGGCAACGACGTGGTCGTGAACGCGCTGCCGTACCACCTGGCCATCACCGCCGCGCACATGGCGCTGGAAGCCGGCTGCCACTACTTCGACCTGACCGAGGACGTGGCCGCGACCAAGGAGATCAAGCGCATCGCCGAAGGCGCGAAGACCGCGTTCATGCCGCAGTGCGGCCTGGCCCCCGGCTTCATCGGCATCGTCGCGCATCACCTGGCCAAGCGCTTCGATTCGCTGAGCGACGTGAAGATGCGCGTCGGCGCGCTGCCGGCGTTCCCCACCAACGCGCTGAAGTACAACCTGACCTGGTCGGTGGACGGCCTGATCAACGAATACTGCCACCCCTGCGAGGCCATCCACGACGGCGAGGCGATCTCCGCGCTGCCGCTCGAGGGGCTCGAGCACTTCTCGCTCGACGGCACCGAGTACGAGGCCTTCAACACCTCCGGCGGCCTGGGCACGCTGTGCGAGACCTGGGAAGGCAAGGTCCGCAACCTGGACTACAAGACGGTCCGTTATCCCGGTCACCGCGACCTGATGATGTTCCTGCTGGACGACCTGGCGCTGAAGAACGACCAGGAGAAGCTCAAGGACATCATGCGCAAGAGCATGCCGGCGACCATGCAGGACGTGGTGCTGGTCTTCGTGACCGTGTCGGGCATGAAGAACGGCGTGCTGATGCAGGAAGTCTTCGCCCGCAAGATCTTCGCCGAGCGGGAAGGCGAGCAGCCGCTGTCGGCCATCCAGATCACCACCGCCGCCGGCATCTGCGCCGCGGTCGACCTGTTCCGTGAAGGCAAGCTGCCGCAGTCCGGCTTCGTCCGTCAGGAAGAAGTCGCGCTGCCCGACTTCCTGGCCAACCGCTTCGGCCAGGCGTATCAGCAGTCGCGACAAGTCGAGTCGATCGGCTGAACGATCGGCTGATCGCACGACCCGCCTGAACGCCTGAAGGAGAATTCCCCGATGACTTCCACCACCACCGACCTGCTGGCCGCCCTGGGCGTGCCGGCCGCCGCCGTCACCGGCGGCGCCATGACCGTCCGCAGCCCCATCGACGGCGCCGTCATCGGCGCGGTCCATGAGGCCAAGGCCGCCGACATGACTGCCGCGATCGCGAACGCGCAGCAGGCCTTCCTGGCCTGGCGCGCCGTGCCGGCGCCCAGGCGCGGCGAACTGGTCCGCCTGTTCGGCGAAGAACTGCGCGCCAACAAGGCGGCCTTGGCCCGCTTGGTCTCGCTGGAGGCCGGCAAGGTGACCAGCGAGGGCGAAGGCGAAGTGCAGGAGATGATCGACATCTGCGATTTCGCCGTCGGCCTGTCGCGCCAGCTGCACGGCCTGACGATCGCCAGCGAGCGGCCCGGCCACCGCATGATGGAGCAGTACCTGCCGCTGGGCGTGGTGGGCATCATCTCGGCGTTCAATTTCCCCGTCGCGGTGTGGGCGTGGAACTCGGCGCTCGCCCTGGTCTGCGGCGACACCTGTCTCTGGAAGCCCAGCGAGAAGACCCCGCTGACGGCGCTCGCGACGCAGGCGCTGTTCGAGAAGGCGGTCGCCCGTTTTGACGGCGCCCCGAAGTTCCTGTCGCAGGTCCTCATCGGCGGCGCCGCTGTCGGCGAAGCGATGGTCGACGACACGCGCGTCGCGCTGGTCTCCGCGACCGGCTCGACCCGCATGGGCCGCGCCGTCGGCCCGCGCGTCGCGGCGCGCTTCGGCCGCTGCCTGCTGGAGTTGGGCGGCAACAACGCCATCGTCGTCACGCCGAGCGCGGACCTGGACCTCGCCGTGCGCGGCATCCTGTTCGGCGCCTACGGCACGGCCGGCCAGCGTTGCACGACGACGCGACGCGTGATCGCGCATGAATCGATTCATGACGAGCTCGTCGCCCGCCTGGACCGCGCCCGCGCCCAGCTGAAGATCGGCAGCCCGGTCGAGCCCGGCAACCTGATCGGTCCGCTGATCGACAAGGCTGCCTTCGACGCCATGCAATCGGCCCTGGCCGCGGCGCGCGAGCAGGGCGGCGAGGTCAGCGGCGGCGAACGCGCCCTGGCGTCCCAGTACCCGGAAGCCTTCTACGCGGTGCCGGCGCTGGTCCGCATGCCGGCGCAGTCGGCCATCGTGAAGCACGAGACCTTCGCGCCCATCCTGTACACGCTGAAGTACAAGACGCTGGACGAGGCGATCGCGCTGCAGAACGACGTGCCGCAGGGATTGTCCTCGGCGATCTTCACCAACGACATCCGCGAGGCCGAGACCTTCGTCAGCGCCAGCGGCTCCGATTGCGGCATCGCCAACGTGAACATCGGCACCTCGGGCGCGGAGATCGGCGGTGCCTTCGGCGGCGAGAAGGAAACCGGCGGCGGCCGCGAATCCGGCTCCGACGCGTGGAAGGCCTACATGCGCCGCACCACCAACACCGTCAACTACTCGCGCGAGCTGCCGTTGGCGCAAGGGGTGAAGTTCGATGTCTGAGCGGAGCGCGGATCTGGAGGCGTTGACGACGCTCAACGCCAAGGTCACCGCGGCGAGGGACAGCGGGCTGTTCCAGCTGCTGCGTGGCGCGCTCGGCGACGAGGCCGCCCGCGACGCCTTCGCGCGCGTGCAGGTCGTGCCGGCGTTGCTGCGTCCGGTTGGCGAGCCCCTGTCTCCGCTCTCGCGCATCTCGCGCGCCGAGCTGGCGCAGGCGCTGAACATGGCGCTGTTCCTCGACGTGACCGACCGCGTGCCGATGGCGGCCGCCTACGTGGCCGATCTGCAGCGCGACGGGCAGCAACTGGTCTTCGACCACGGCGCGCTCCGCACGGTGGCGTGGCCGTCCGGCGCGCTGCCGCCGGGCGAGGCCGCGATCACGCGCGTGCTGAGACCGCTGGGCTTCACGATGGCGGCGACCTATCCGCTGCCGCGTCTGAAGATGACCGGCCGCGCCTGGCGCCATGCCGATTTCCCGGAAGACATCGCCCAGTTCTTCGTCTCGGAGCTGCATCCCGAGCGGTTCTCCGAAAGCTTCCAGGGCGCGGTGACGCGTGTGCTGTCGACGTCGCAGGATCCGCTGGCGCCGGCTGACCTGGCCCTGCTGGAGCACCTCGCGCGCGACGGCGAGCTGCCGATCGGGTCCGCCGTGGCGCTGCTGCCCAAGCTGGTGGGTTGTTTCGCCCGGCAGCATGCGCTGTTCGAAGCGGACGACTACCAGCTCCTGCTCACCGAGTCGGCGGAGATGGCCTGGATCGCGACCGAAGGCAACGCCTTCAACCATGCGACCGATCGCGTCGCCGACATCGAAGCCGTCGTCGCGGCGCAGCGCGCACTCGACCGGCCGGTGAAGGACTCCATCGAGACCTCGGCGACCGGCCGTGTGCGCCAGACGGCGTTCAAGGCGGCGCGCGTGATGCGTGAGTTCCTCGATCGCGGCCAGCGCGTGAGGCTCGAAGTGCCGGGCAGCTTCCATGAATTCATCCAGCGCGCGCCGTTCGATGAGTCGGGGGCGCTGGACCTGGCCTTCGACGCGGGCAACGCGACCGGCATCTTCAAGATGACGGCCGGCGCGGCGAAGGACGCCGACACCACGGGCGAGGCCGCGGCGTGCTGAGCTTCCAGGCCGGCGGCTTCCTCGCGGAAGCGATCGCCGTCTGCGGCGAGGCCTTCGTGCAGGTGGGCGCGGACATCGAACCGCGCTATCTGCAGCCCGCGCGCTACGCGGCGGGGCGTGCGGCCGCGCTCGTGCGTCCGGGAAGCCGCGACGAAGCGGCGCGCGTTCTTGCGCTCGCGGCGGCGAGCGGACTCCGCGTGGTGGTGCAGGGTGCGCACACCGGGCTGGTCCGCGCAGGCACGCCGGACGACGCGAACGGCGACGTGCTGCTCAGCACCGAGCGGCTGCGCGAGGTTTTCGAGCTCGACCTGCTCGACCGCACGCTGCGCGTGTCGTCGGGCTTCCGCCTGTCCGAGATCAACGAACGACTCGAACCGCACGGTCTCTGGTTCCCGGTCGACCTGAGCGCCGATCCTTCGATCGGCGGCATGGTCGCCCACAACACCGGTGGCACGCGGATGCTGCGTTACGGCGACGTGCGCGCCAACACGCTGGCGCTGGAAGTCGTGCTGGCGGAACCGGCGGGTCAGGTCTTGCGCCTGGGACAGGGCCTGCAGAAGGACAACTCGGCGCTGGCGCTGGGGCAGCTGTTCATCGGCTCGTCGGGCAGCCTGGGGCTGGTCAGCGAGGTCACGATCAAGCTCTCACCGTTGCCGCGTCAGCGCGCCGTGGCCCTGGTGGCGCCCTCATCGCTGGAAGAGGTCTTTCCGCTCTACGCCGACGTGATGCAGCGTTGGGGCGGCCTGGTGTCCGCCTTCGAAGGCATCAGCCGCGCGGCGCTGGAAGCCGGACTCCACGGCCAGGACGTCGCACGATGGTTCGAAGGGCAACTGCCGGACTACGCAATGCTCATCGAGCTCAGCAGCGAGCTGCCGGCGGATCAGCTCGCCCTCGACGGCCTGCTGCAAGGCTGGCTCGAAGGCGAATTCGAATCCGGTCGCGTGCGCGATGCGGTGCTCGACGCCGACGAGGCGATCTGGGGCCTGCGCCATCGCATCAGCGAAGGACTGCGCGTGCAGGGCAAGGTGATCGGGCTGGATCTCTCGCTGCCGCGCCGGCACTTCATGGCCTTTCGCGCGCGCGGCGCGGCCTGGCTGGCCGAGCGCTTCCCGCAAGTGCGGCTCGCCGACTTCGGTCACCTCGGCGACGGCGGGATGCACTTCAACATGGTGTGGCCGGCGACTGCCGGGGCGCTCTCGGCGGAGCAAGAGCTGAGCCTGCGCGAGGGCCTGTACGCGCTGGTCGCGGAGCTAGGCGGATCGATCAGCGCGGAGCACGGGGTCGGTCCTCAACTGCAGGCGGCGTACCGCGCGCATTGGGAGCGGGTCGAGCCTGCGATGCTGGATTGGGCGAGGAGAGTACAGGCGTTGTGGGATCCGCACACCCGTCTTGGAAAAGTGAGTTGGGGCGGCTGAATCGCTTGCCTGATTCCAAAACCGTGCTAAAGTCCAATTCTTCGCTGCAGACAGCAGTCAAACGCAATAGCGGCGAAGAAAAATCCTGAAAGCCCAGGTGGCGGAATTGGTAGACGCACTAGTTTCAGGTACTAGCGGGTAACTCCGTGGAGGTTCGAGTCCTCTCCTGGGCACCAAATCTGAAAAGCCGGCTTCGAGCCGGCTTTTCTCATTCTGAGGCCCAGGAAGTGATGTCCGGTGGACATCACGGGGGGACTCGAATGGTTTGGACCGGGAGGTCCGAACCGGGGTCGCGCTTGCGTGACCGAGTCCTCTCCTGCGAAGTCAGCGAGTGCTGTGGCAAAGTCGGGCGAGCATTTCGGATCTCTATGCCGCCACGTAAACCCGCCACCATCATCGACGTCGCCCGCGAAGCGGGCGTCTCCATCAAGACGGTATCCCGGGTGTTGAACCAGGAGCCGGGTGTCCATGCCGAAACCCGCGAGGCGGTGTTGAAGGTCGTGGCCGACCTCAAATACCGGCCGAAGCAATCGGCACGCAGCCTGGCTGGCGGACGGTCTTTCCTGATCGGACTGCTGTATTACGACCCGTCGGCGGCCTTCGTCGGCGGTGTGCAGCAGGGGGCGACCTTGCGCTGCCGCGAGGCGGGTTACCACCTCGTCGTCGAATCCCTCCACAACGACGCGCCCGACCTCGCGGTGCAGGTCGACCGCATGGTTTCGGCGCTGCGTCCCGACGGCATGATCCTCACGCCTCCGCTCTGCGACAACCCGCAGGTGCTGTCCGCGCTGCGCGAGAGCCAGACCCCGTGCGTGCTGATCTCCCCGGCCGCCGACGAGCCCGACCATCCGAGCGTCCGCATGGACGACGTGCACGCGGCGGAGGAGATCACCAACCTGCTGATCAGCCTCGGCCACACACGCATCGCGATCATCAAGGGCGCGAAGGAGCAGGTCGCGTCCAAGCGCCGCTACCAGGGCTACCTGGCCGCCTTGAAGGCGCACAGGCTGCCGCTGGACAAGGATCTGGTGGTACAGGGCGACTTCACCTTCGACACCGGCGTCGAGGCTGCCTATCAATTGCTGAGCCGGCGTCAGCGCCCCACCGCGGTCTTCGCGAGCAACGACGACATGGCGCTGGGCGTGCTGGCCGCGGCGCAGCGTCTCGGCCTGGCGGTCCCGGGAGACCTCTCGATCGCCGGCTTCGACGACACGCCCGCCGCCGCGCGCGTGTGGCCGCCGCTGACGACGGTGCGTCAGCCGATGGACGACATGGCGCGCGCTGCCGTCGACCTGCTGATCGGCTCGCCGCGCGACGCCGAGCCCGACGCGGACGCCGAAGCGTCCGCGAAGCCCAGGCACCGCGTCCTGCCGCACGAGCTGGTGGTGCGCGACTCCACGGCGGTGCTCGGCACGAAGGCCGCGCCGCGGCTCAGGAAGGCCTGAGCGACCTCGAGCGAACTCAAGCGACCTCGAGCGACCTCGAGCGACCTCGAGCGACTTTACGCCGCGCGCTTGCCCGTCCTCGCGAGGAGCTGTTCGATCAGCACCCGATGCGGCGGCAGATCCCGCAGCGCATGCGCGCCGAGCTGCGCGATCGTCGCGAACTCCTTCCGCGCCTCCTCGCTGCGCATCAACGCGGCAGCGCCTGTTCCCAGCTGCGTCTTGAATTCCATCCCGTAGAGGACGTACTGCCAGCTGGCCGGTAGGTACATCTCGACGTCGGTGACGAAGTCCAGCCGTTGCGGCGGTCGGCAGCGCCACATCGCGAGCTTCTCCTTCAGCGTGTCGGTGAACGACGCGGGATCCGCGTTGTCGCGCCAGAACGCCGTGTCCGTGCGCTGCGTCAGTCCGTAGTGGAGCTTGATGAAGTCGACGATGCGCGCGTAGCGCTCCTTCATGAACGCATTGAAGTGCTTCGCCACCGGCGCGGTGTCGCCGTTGAACGGGAACAGCTGTCCGATCAGATAGGCCGCGGTCTCGATGAGTCCGATGCCCGACGATTCCAGCGGTTCCAGGAAACCGCCCGACAGCCCGACCGCCACGCAGTTCTTCACCCACTGCGTCTCGCGGTACCCGACGTCGAGCACGAGCTTGCGCGGCGTCAGCGTGTCCGACGCGGGGCCGATGTATCGACGCAGCGTCCGCTCCGCCTCCTCGTCGTCGCAATGCCGGCTGCTGTAGACATGGCCGATGCCGCGCCGCTCCTGAAGCCCGATGTCCCAGATCCAGCCGTGGTCCTGCGCGCTCGCGATCGTGTACGACGCGATCGGCGCATCGGGCCGCGCATACGGCACCTGCATGGCCAGCGCGCGGTCGACGAAGAGCACATCGTTCAAGGACTTGAACGGCGAGCCCAGCGCTTCTCCGATCAGCCGCGCGCGGAAGCCGCTGCAATCGACGTAGAGCCCGGCCGTCAGGGTGCCGGCCTCCTTCGTGTGCACCGCGGCGATGGCGCCCTGTTCATCGAGATCGACGCGATCCACGGTCGCGATCACGCGCTTCACGCCCAGCGCCTGCCCGTGCTCCGCGAGCAAGGCGGCGAAGCGCCCGGCGTCGAAGTGATACGCGTAGTTCAGCGGTCCGAGGAAATCCCCGTCGCTCGCCCGCTTCGGCCCGTGCCTCGCATCCGCGACGGCCTTCTGCAGCGTCACCGCCTCGGCGAACGCGCGTCCCTGGCCGGCCTCGCCAATCAGCCAGTACGGCAGCAGCTCCGGCGCGCCGGGGCGCTGGCTCGGCTGGCTGAACGGATGGAAGTAGTGATCGGCGCCCGCCGCCCCCGGCGGGCGCACCCAGTGCTCGAAGCGGATGCCCTGCTTGTACGTGGCCGAGCAGGCGTCGAGGAATTCAGCCTCCCCGATGCCGATCGCCGACAGCGTCCCGCGGATCGACGGGAAGGTGCCTTCGCCGACGCCGATGATGCCGATGTCGCTGGACTCCACCAGCGTGATGCGGACGCCGCCGTGCGCGGTGCCGAGCTGCCGCGCGAGGAACGCGGCAGTGAGCCAGCCGGCCGTGCCGCCGCCGACGATGAGGATGTCCTGGATGGGCTGCATGGCTTGTCTCCTGTTGTCTTCTTCGGAACCGCGTCGTGATCGCAGGCGGTCGCGTCAGGATCGCGCCTGCACGGGGTTTGCGATCTACGGGTAAATGATAGTGAGCAAAATGACAACGATGTCAGTCCAAGCGTTGACAACGTTGTCATGCGTTGCCTACGATGCACTCAAATTAGAAGAACACGACCCGGAACAGAGCTTCATCTCGAAAGCCACCCAGGAGACAACATGACTGACCGCCTCATCCGCCGGCCGCGCCTCGGCCTTTCCACGCCCGTCCAGATCGCCGTGCTCGCGCTGCTGGCCGGAGCGGCCCATGCCCAATCGACCGAAGCCTCCGCGCCGGCGCCGCAGGCTGAAAGCACCAGCTCCGCCGCGTCGTCGTCCGCCGACGGCAAGGAAAACAAGGCGCTGCCCCAAGTCGTCGTCACGGCGACCAAACGCGCCACCTCGCTGCAGAAGACGCCTATCGCGGTGACCGCGATCAGCGCGTCCACCATCGACGACGCCCACGTCAAGAGCATGCTCGACGTGTTCAACCTGGTGCCCAGCATGCAGGGCACGGGGCAGGGCGACCACGGCATCGTGAGCATCACGCTGCGCGGCATCGGCAACGATTCCGCCAAGACCGAATACGCCGACCCCGAGGTCGCGCTGTTCGTCGACGGCGTCTTCGCGCCGCGTCCCGAAGGCGCCGCGACCATGCTGTTCGACCTGGACGGCATCGAAGTGCTGCGCGGTCCGCAGGGCACGCTGTGGGGACGCAACTCCACCGTCGGCACCATCAACATGAAGACCGCCAAGCCGGTGTTGAAGGACAACTCCGGCTATGTCGAACTGGGCACCGGCACCTACAACCGCCTGGGTGCCAAGGGCGCCATCAACATCCCCCTGGGCGACACGCTCGCGGCGCGCGTGGCGTTCATCCACGAGCAGCACGACGGCTACGTCGACTACCAGAAGCCGACGCAGTACACGCTGGCGCAGCAGCAGACCGCATACAACAACGCCAACACGGCCGGCACCTTCCCGCCGTTCCAGCCGATCAACTACAACCTGTTCACCACCGGCGGACCGAAGTACAACGCGCAGGACCAGACCGCTGCGCGGCTGAGCTTCCTGTGGCAGCCGATCAAGGCCTTCCGCTGGGACGTGTCGGTGGAGCAGTTCGCCGACCGCGGCACGCCGGCGATGAGCCTGATGCAGACGCCGCGGGAAGGCCAGAAGTTCTGGTCCGCGCTGATCGACACCGCGCCGTCGCTCAAGCGCGACTCGACCTCCATCCGCAGCCGCGCCGAATACGACATGGGCGGCATGACGCTGGCCTACGTCGCGGGCTACACCCACTTCAAGGGATCGGGCACCTACGACCAGGACCTGGGCGTGCAGATGCCGACCAGCTTCACGACCGGCGCCAACCACCAGGAAGACAACACCGTCTGGACCAGCTACCGCAGCCAGAGCCATGAGCTGACGCTGCAGAGCACGGCCAAGCAGACCATCGACTGGGTGCTGGGCCTGTACTACGCGGCCGAGGACAACGGCATCCGCTTCGACATCCCGATCATGAACGGGACGCAGCAGGGCACGGTGAGCTGGCAGGGCTCGTTCATCCAGCCCAAGGAGACGGTCGATTCCAAGGCGGCTTTCGGCCAGGCGACCTGGAATTTGACCGAGGCCTTCCACGTGACGGGCGGCCTGCGCTACACGCACGACGACCGCAAGAACATCGGCGGCCGCGGCTGGACCTGGGCCTACAACGCGGCGGCGCCGCAGATCCCGCTGAACCCGACCATCGACCCGACCGATCCGGCCAACGGCTACCAGGCCGGCAACATCAACGACGCCCACTACAAGGGCAGCAAGACGACCTGGCTGGCGCGCGCGACCTACGACATCGACAAGAGCTCGATGGCCTACGGCAGCGTGTCCACCGGCTACAAGTCCGGCGGCACCGGCGACGGCGGCCTGCCCTACGGACCGGAGACGCTCACCAACTACGAGGTCGGCTACAAGACCTCGCTGCTGGACGGCCGCATGACCTTCAACGTCAGCGCGTACCACATGAAGTTCAAGGACTTCCAGTTCAGCGCGCCGGTGATCGTCAACGGCAACCGCCAGTTCGCCTACTCCAACGCGGAGGGCGCGAAGGTGTCGGGCGTCGAGCTCGAGACGGCCTGGATGATCACCAACGACGACAAGCTGATGCTGTCGGCCTCGTACACGAAGACCAAGCTCGGCGCGCTGGTGGCGGCGTCCAACGACTACCAGCTGCCGACCTGCTTCGACGCGACGCTGGGCGGCACCTGCCTGAACGTCACCGGCAACGAGCTGCCGCACGCGCCCAAGGTGGCGATCCAGCTGATGTACGAGCACGTCTTCCCGCTCGCCAACGGCGACCAGGTCGCGCCGCGGATCAGCTACCACTACCAGTCGGCCAACTGGCTGTCGGTCTTCAACCTGGGCGAGGGCGACCGTCAGAAGGCGTACTCGACGGCGGACATCAGCGTGCGCTACACGTCGAAGAAGAACTGGTACGTCGACGGCTTCGTGCGCAACGTGTCGGATGAAAAGATCAAGACCAGCGCCGGCAGCGCGGTGAGCTTCGCCAATCCGGTGTGGACCGCGCAGTACGCGGCGCCGCGGACCTTCGGTCTGAACGCGGGCTACAACTTCTGAGCGCTGTGCCCGATGTCCACCTGACCCGGCGATCGGCGGCGCGTGCGCTGCTGGCGGCCGGGGCGGCCGCCGCGCTTCCGGGCGCCTTCCCTGCGGAGGTTTCGGCGGCGGCCCAGGGGGCTCCGACGCGCGCACCGACCTCGGTGCTGCGCGTCGCCACATTCCCCGATCTCGACCGTGCCGCGATCGCGGCGGCGCCGCGCTGGCGCGCGCTGCATCCGGACGTCGAGCTCAAGGTGCTGTCGATGCAGTACGCGGATCACCACCTGTCGATGACGACGGCGTTGGCCACGGGCTCCGGCCTGCCCGACGTGATGGCGATCGACCTGCGCTACATCGGCAAGTTCGCCGGTTCGGGCGGCTTCGTCGACCTGAACCAGGCGCCGTTCAATGCGGCCGCGCATGCCGACGACTATGTCCGTTTCGCAATGGCGCAGGGCGTAGGCCCGAACGGCGCGCAGGTCGCGATCCCCGCCGACATCGGACCCGGCACGTTGATCTACCGCAAGGACCTGCTCGACAAGGCCGGCGTCAGCGAAGCGGAGATCACCCGGGATTGGGCCTCGTACCTTGCCGCGGGCGAGCGCATCCGCAAGACCACCGGCGCCTACCTGATGGCCGACGCGGCCGATCTGCGCGACATCGCGCTGCGCCAGGGGCTGCAGGACGGCGAAGGCCTCTACTTCGATGCGGAAGGTCGCGTGCTCGTCGAGTCCGCGCGCTTCCGCCATGCCTTCGAACTCGGCCGCGCGGCGCGCCGAGCGGGCCTGGACGCCCGCGCGATCGCGTGGACCAACGATTGGGCAGCCGGCTTCAAGCAGGGCCGCATCGCGACGCAGATGATGGGCGCCTGGCTCGTCGGCCAGCTGCGCAACTGGATCGCGCCGCAGACGACCGGTCTGTGGCGTTCGGCGCCGCTGCCCGGAGGCGTGCAGGCGGCGTACGGCGGATCGTTCTATGCGATCCCGAAGAAAGCCGCCAACAAGACCGCCGCCTGGGACTTCATCCGCCTGATGACGGCCGACGCGCAGGTGCAGCTGGAATCGCTCAAGGTGCTCGACAGCTTCCCCGCGATGCGCGCGGTGCTGCGCGATCCGGTGATGGACGAGCCGATCGACTTCCTCGGCGGACAACGCGCGCGTCAACTGTGGCGAGAGACCGCGGCACACATCCCGGCGATCCCGGTGAACCGCTTCGACGTTCTGGCGACAACCGTGATCCGCGACGAATTCGAGCGCGTCATCTCCAAGGGCAAGGCCATCGCGGAGGCACTGGCCGACGCCCGATATCTCATCGAGCGTCGCGCTCGTCGCCGCTGAGGCCACACGCATGCCCGCGCGCCCTTCCCCCTCGCTCGCCGCGCCGCGCCCGCGATGGCTGCGGCTGCCGGCATTGCGATCGCGCCGCCTCGCGCCTTACCTGTTCATCGCGCCGTTCTTCGCGCTGTTCCTGGTGTTCAGCCTGTTCCCGCTGATCTTCTCGATCTACCTGTCGATGCAGCAGTGGAATCCGGCCGAGGGCCTGCACACGATGCATTGGGTCGGGCTGGAGAACTACGGCTACGCGCTCACCGACCCGTGGTTCTGGGACGCGCTCTACAACACCGCCTGGTTCGCGCTGGTGGCCGGCGTGCCGCAGCATCTGGTCGCGCTGCCGCTGGCGTTCTTCATCCACCGGCGCTTCAAGCGCGGCCGGGACCTGATCGTCGGCGCGTACTTCGTCCCGTACATCACCTCGAGCGTGGCGATCGCGCTGATCTTCACGACGCTGTACTCGAAGGACTACGGCCTGATCAACGCCGCGTTGGCTGAGCTCACGCGCATCCCGTTCATCGGCAGCCCGTTGGCGTCGCTGACGGCGCTGAAGGACGGCGGCATCGACTGGCTGGGCGACGCCGACGTCACGCGGCCCGCCGTGGCCTTCGTCGTGTTCTGGCGCTACCTGGGCTGGAACCTGGTGCTCTACCTGTCGGGCCTGCAGGTCATCGACAAGGACCTCTACGAGGCGGCGACGCTGGACGGCGCCACCGAGTGGCAGCAGTTCTGGCACGTCACGCTGCCGCTGCTCAAACCGATGATGTTCTTCGCGGTGACGCTGACCATCATCGGCAACCTGCAGCTGTTCGAGGAACCCTTCATCCTCGTCGACGGCGAGAAGGGTGTTTCGTCGTCCGTGATGACGACCGCGATCTTCATGTACCGGACGGCGTTCTCGGACGGCGACTTCGGCACCGCGTCGGCGATGTCATGGCTGATGTTCGTGCTGATCGCCGCGCTGACCTGGCTCAACGCGCGGCTGTTCGGCCGCGACCCGCGGAGCGCCCATGGCCAGCGCTGAACGCCAGTCGCGGATTCGGTCGGCGTGGCCGGCGCGGCTGATCGTGGCGGCGGGGGCGGTGCTGCTCGTGGCGCCGCTGTATTTCACCTTCGTCTTCGCGACGCACGGGCGCACGGAGATCTTCGACAACCCGCCGCCGCTGTGGTTCGGCGACGCCGCGCCGTCGAACCTGCGCATGCTCGAAGAGCGCCTGCCGTTCTGGCGCAACCTCGGCATGAGCCTCTACGTCGCCTCGATGACGACGGTGCTGAACCTGCTGCTGTGCTCGCTCGCCGGCTACGCGTTCGCGATCTACGAGTTCCGCTTCAAGGGCACGCTCTTCGCGATCGTGCTCGGCTCGATGATGCTGCCGGCGTTCATGCACATGATCCCGAGCTTCATGGTGATGGACGCGCTGGGCTGGATCGACGAGCCACGCGCGCTCTACGTGCCGGCGGCCGCGAGCGCGCTGGGCATCTTCCTGATGCGGCAGTACATCGGCTCGGCCATCCCACCCGACCTGATCGACGCCGCGCGCATCGACGGCTGCGGCGAGCTGCGCATCTTCTGGAGCATCGTGCTGCCGCTGCTCGTGCCGGCGCTGGGCACGCTCGGCCTGATCACCTTCATCGCGAGCTGGAACAACTTCGTCGCGCCGCTGGTGGTGATGCGCTCGGCCGAGAACTACACGCTGCCGCTGGCGCTGCGTTCGATGCAGGCGCCCAACAACACCGAATGGGGCGCGCTGATGATCGGCAGCGCCATCGCGATGCTGCCCTTGCTGGTGGCGTACTTCTTCAGCGCCCGGCGGCTGGTCGCCGGGCTCACCTCGGGCGCCGTGCGCGGCTGACCGAACCGACGCCGGAAACGCCATGGCCACGACCGCTCCAGCGAACTCTTCTGCGACATCCGCCGCCGGCGCGATGTCCTCCACCTCTTCGAATCTTTCGATCCCTACGACCACGACTGCCACCACCATGCACGCGAACGACGCCAACCCCGCCGCAGACACCGCCACCTTCCAATCGCTGATCCAGTCGTTGCCCGCGGACTTCCAATGGGGCTCCGCCACCAGCGCCGCGCAGATCGAGGGCGCGGCCCGTGAGGAAGGGAAGGGCGAGTCGATCTGGGACCGCTTTTGCGCCCAGCCTGGTCGCATCAAGGATGCGTCCAACATCGACGTGGCCTGCGACCACTACCGGCGCTATCCCGAAGACGTGAAGCTGATGAAGTGGCTGGGGCTGGATGCCTACCGCTTCTCGTTCTCGTGGCCGCGGGTGCAGCCGCTGGGACGCGGCGCCTGGAACGAGGCCGGCTTCGCCTTCTACGACCGGCTGATCGACGAACTGCTCGCCGCCGGCATCAAGCCCAACGCGACGCTGTATCACTGGGACCTGCCGCAGGCGCTGGACGACTCGATCGGCGGGCTGCTGTCGCGCGACGTGGTGCCGCTGTTCGCCGAGTACGCCGCCGAGATCGCGCGCCGATTCGGAGACCGCCTGTCGACCATCGCGACGCTGAACGAGCCGTGGTGCTCGGCGACGCTGGGCTACGAGACCGCGCAGTTCGCGCCGGGCCACACGAATCGCGCGGAGGCCTACCAGGTCTCGCACCACCTGCTGATGATGCATGGCGCGGCGATCCAGTCGATGCGCGCCGTGGGCTCGAAAGCCCAACTCGGCATCGTGCTGAACCACACGCCGTCTTTCCCGGCCGATCCGCTCAGCGAGGACGACCGCCGCGCGGCGCGCATCGACGACGGCACCAACGTGCGCTGGTACATGGACCCGGTGTTCCGCGGCCAGTATCCGGCCGACATCGTGGAGCACCTGGGCGCCGACGCGCCGAAGATCCAGGACGGCGACCTCGCGCTGATCCAGCAGCCGCTGGACTTCCTCGGCATCAACTTCTACACGCGCAGCGTGCTCAACGGCCGGCAGCAGTTCGTGACCCCGCCGGGGGAACTCGGCTTCACCGACATGGGCTGGGAGATCTATCCGCAGGCGCTGACCCAGCATCTGCTGCGCATCACCCGCGAGTACACGCCGCCGCCCATCGTGATCACCGAGAACGGCATGGCCAATGCGGACAGCATCGTCGACGGCCGCGTGCCGGACGCGGCGCGCATCGCCTACCTGCGCGGCCACCTGGAGGCGCTGGCCCAGGCGGTGGCGCTGGGCGCCGACGTGCGCGGCTATTTCTACTGGAGCCTGCTGGACAACTTCGAGTGGAACTCGGGCTACCTCAAGCGCTTCGGCCTGTTCCACGTCGACTACGCGTCGCAGGAGCGGCTGGCGAAGGACAGCGCGCACTGGTATCGCGACGCGATCACGGCGTTCAAGGCCGGTCGTTGAGAGGCACCGCGCTTGACGCGTTCAAGGGCACGTTGAGCGCGACGCGCTAAACACCGGCCGCGACGACGTCCGCCATCGGGATCCGCTGGCGGGCTGTGGCAGCATCCGAAGTTTTTGCGGGCAGGCGACGAACTTGCCTGGCGAAGGCTTGGAGCATCGGTGAAGGAAGACAAGGCATGAGACAGGGCGCAAAGACGGCGCCGGCGCGCTTGCTGGCGGATGTGGGCGCGACGCACGTGCGTTTCGCCAGCCAGGGCGACGCGGCCGAGCCGCTGCAGCATGTGGCGCGGTACGTCTGCCAGGACTTCGACACGCTCGCGGACGCGATCTTCTATCACCTGCATCGCGAGGGGCTGCGGACGCCGCGCAGCTGCGCGATCGGCATCGCGACGGCGGTCACCGGCGACCACGTCCGGATGACCAACCACCATTGGAGCTTCTCCACGCGGGCGCTGCAGTCGGCGCTGGGCGCGGAGCGCCTGCTGGTGATCAACGACTTCACCGCGCTGGCGCTGGCGCTGCCGACAATCGGACCGCAGTCGACGCGCAAGGTCGGCGGCGGTGAGGCCGTCGTCGGCGCAGCGCGCGGCCTCGTCGGACCCGGGACGGGTCTGGGCGTGTCCGGTCTCCTTCCATCCGAGGACGGGACCTCGATGGTCGCCGTCGGCGGCGAGGGCGGCCATGCGACGCTCTCGTCCTACGAGCCTGAGGAGCGCGTCGCGCTCGATCTGCTGCACCGCCGCTTCGGACACGTGTCGGCGGAACGCGCCGTGTCCGGACCCGGTCTGGAAAATCTCTACACGGCGCTCGCCGAATTGCGTGGGCTCAAACTCGCGCCCGGCGAAGGGCGTAGTGCACACGCCATCACCACGGCCGCACTGGCGGGTGAACACTTCAGCAGCGACGTCCTCAGCATGTTCTGCGCGCTGCTCGGCGACGTCGCCGGCCACGTCGCACTCACGCTCGGTGCCCGCGGTGGGCTCTACATCGGCGGCGGCATCGTGCCTCGCCTCGGGGAATGGTTCGATCGCAGCCCGTTCCGGACGCGCTTCGAGAACTGCGGCCGCCTGACTTCATACCTGCGAGCCATCCCGACCTTCGTCGTCCACGAGGCAGACCAAGCCCCGCTGCTCGGAGCCAGCCGAGCGCTGGATCGGGACGTGCTGACGCACTGAGTCAGCTCGTCCCTCTCAGGCCCGGGCGTTGGCCGCCGATGCATGGGGCCTTGGCGTCAAGCGCCAAAACCCCACGCATCACCGTCCCCCATCACTGCCGTCCTTTCACGGTTTTGCGACCGAGGACTGCAATGGAAAACGGCCGGGACTTTGCAGTACCGGCCGTTCCTTTGGGGTCAGGTGTTACCAGATCCGGATGCGCTCGTCGCTGGACTTGAACATCTTGTCGCCCGGCTTGGTCTTGAAGGCCTCGTGGAAGCCGTCATGGTTGACGGCGGCACCGTTGGCGCGGAACTCCGGCGGCGAGTGCGGATCGATGGTCAGCAGCTGCAGCTTGCGCTCGTCGCGGGCCTTCTCGCGCCACGCCTGCGACCAGCCCATGAAGAAGCGCTGCTCGCCCGTGTAGCCGTCGATCACCGGCGCCGGCTTGCCGCCCAGCGAGCGCAGGTAGGCCTTGTACGCAATCTGCAGGCCGGACAGGTCGGCGATGTTCTCGCCCAGCGTCAGCTTGCCGTTGAGGTGCTTGCCGGCGATGGGCTCGTAGCCCTCGTACTGGGCGACCAGCCGGTTGCCGATGGCGTCGAAGGCCTTGCGGTCGTCGTCGGTCCACCAGTTGCGCAGCTTGCCGTCACCGTCGAACTGGCTGCCCTGGTCGTCGAAGCCGTGGCTGATCTCATGCCCGATCACCGCGCCGATGGCGCCGTAGTTCACCGCGTCGTCCGCCTTCGTGTTGTAGAAGGGCGGCTGCAGGATGGCGGCCGGGAAGACGATCTCGTTGAGCGTCGGGTTGTAGTACGCGTTGACGGTCTGCGGCGTCATCAGCCATTCACGGCGATCGACCGGCTTGCTCGCCTTGGCGGCCTGACGCTTCCACTCGAAGGTCGAGGCGCGCAGGTTGTTGCCCACCGGATCGCCAGCCCTGACTTCGAGCGCGCCGTAGTCGCGCCAGACGTCCGGGTAGCCGATCTTCACCATGTACTTGGACAGCTTGTCCTGCGCCTGCGCCTTGGTCGCCGGCGTCATCCAGCTCAGCTTGTCGATGGACTCCTTGTACGAGGCCAGCAGGTTGTTGACCAGCTGCACCATGCGCGCCTTGTCGGCGGCCGGGAAGTGGCGCTTGACGTAGACCTCGCCGACGGCCTCGCCCAGCGCGCCGTTGACGTTGCCCACGGCCTGCTGCCAGCGCGGCAGCTGGCTCTTCGCGCCGGTCAGCGCCGCGCCGTGGAAAGCGAAGTGCGCGTCGCGGTAGACCTGGGGCAGGGTCGAGGCGTTGGCGTCGAGCGTGCGGAAGGTGAGGTAGAGCTTGAGGTCGTCGAGCGAGGCTTCGCCCAGCAGCTTTGCGGCGCCGGTCAGGTAGCTGGGCTGCGAGGCCGAGAGCTTGTCCAGGCCCGGCAGCGAGGCGGCGGTGAAGAAGGCGTTCCAGTCGAAGCCCGGCGCCTTCTGCGCGAGCTCGGCCGGCGTCATCGGGTTGTAGGTCTTCTGCGGATCGCGCAGCTCGACCTTGTCCCATTGCACCTGCGCCAGGCGCTCCTCGAGCGCCAGCACGCGCTGCGCGCTGCCCGCCGGATCGGCGATGCCGGCGGCCTTCGCCAGCGTCTGCAGATAGTCGACATAGGCGCCGCGGGCCTTGCCCAGGCGTTCGTCGTCCTTCTTCAGGTAGTAGTCGCGGTCCGGCAGGCCCAGTCCGCCCTGCCAGGTCTGCAGGCGGTTGATGGTGGGATCCTGGTAGTCGGCCTCGATGCCCAGCGGCACCGGCAGGTCGACGACGCCGGTCTGCGCGCCCAGCCAGGTGGCGAGCTGTTCGCGCGTCTGGATCGCGGCGATGCTGTCCAGCAGCGGCTTGATCGGCGCGAGGCCGGCCTTGTCGATCGCCGCGGTGTTCATGTAGGCGGCGTAGTAGTCGCCGATCTTCTGTTCGACGGTGCCGCCCTTGGCCTTCTTCTTCGAGAGGTCCTCGATGATGGCGCGCGCCCGCTTGTCGGAGAGGTCCGCGAGCAGGTGGAAGGCGCCGTAGGAGGACTTGTCGGCGGGGATCTCCGTGGTGGAGAGCCAGTGGCCGTTGGCGGCGCGGAAGAGGTCGTCCTGCGGGCGGACCGACTTGTCGTAGCCCTTGAGGTCGAGACCCGATTGCGGCGGCGCCGCCATCGCGAAGCTGCCCAGCTGCATCAGCAGGGCAAGGGTGGTGAGGCGGAGGGCAGTCTTCATCGCAAGCAGCTGTTGAGCGCGGGCCGGGCCCGACGAGACCGCCAGCCTATGCCAGAAGACAGGCCCATGACAAAAGGCATGAGCCCGCCTGTGGCGCCCGTCGCACCGGGACTTTCCAGCTTGCCGCAGAGCGGATCAGGTGGCTGGGGAGCGCCCGCCGGCGCCGGCCAGCGCCCCGGCCTTTACCTTCGCTTTACCGGCGGAGGCGGGCGATCGGGTGCTCAAGGTGAGGGCCGCGATGACGAGCGCCGCTCCTGTCCATTCCTGCATCGCCGGGTGCTGGCCCAGCGCGACGCTCATCAGCAGCGCGGACACCGGCACACCGTTCAGGAACAGCGTGCCTCGCGACGCGCCGAGTTGCCGCACGCCGAAGTTGAAGGCCACCACCGCCGCGACCGTGGGCACGGCCGCGATGTAGACGAGGTGCGGCACGACCGGCGTCACGTCGGACCAGGCAGGCGCGGCGATCCAGCCGCCGGCCGTCGCGACGAGCGCGAACGCCACCTGCCACGGCAGTGCCGCGAGGGCGGTGAGACCGGTGTATTCGAGCGGGCTGAGCTCCGGCACCTGGGCCGCGCCGCGCGTGTAGAGCACCCAGCCGACGGTGCCCAGCAGGGTCAGCGCGTCGCCCAGCAGCGTGCGGCGGACCGTCGGTGCGCCCCAGCACGCCGGAGACCAGGACGACCCCGCTCAGCGCCAGCACCGCCGCGCCGGCCACGGCGATGCCCGGCCGCTGGCCGTCGAGCAGCCAGCGCAGGAGGATCGTCGTCATCGGCATCGTCGCCATCAGGACCGCGCCGTGCGAGGGCAGCGAGAGCTTCAAACCCTCCAGGACGAGGATGCCGAAGAAGCCGTAGCCCAGCACGCCCTGGCGCGTCAGCGTGCCGAAGTGCGCGCGGAGCTTGGCCCAGGGCCGTTCGCCGAAGATGACGACCAGCAGCATCATGCCGACGCCCGCGAGCAGGTAGCGCAGCGCCGTGAACCAGATCGGGTCGAGGCGGCTCAGCACCGGCTTGCCGACGAGGAAGAGGCTGCCCCACGAGACGGCCGCGAACAGCATCGCGACGGTGGCGGCATAGGGATTGGAGAGGCTCATGGCGGCCTTCGCTTTCGCAGGACTTCGATGGAACGGCAGTCTGGGCGCGGCCGCGCGCACGGTCCATGCGCATCTTTGGAACAAGCGTTTTGAGAATCTGAACGCGGGTCCGACGCCGGCTTGTCAGAATCCGGCCCCATGGAGCTGTACCAGCTGAAGAGTTTTCTGGCCGTCGTGGCCGAACGGAACCTGACCCGCGCCGCGGAGAAGGTGTTCACCTCCGTGCCCGCCGTCAGCGCGCAGATCAAGGCGCTGGAGGAGGAGTTGGGTGTCCAGCTGTTCGAGCGCAGCTCGCGCGGCATGACGCTGACGTCCGCCGGCGAGAAGCTGGCCGAGGAGGCCCGTCGCACGCTGGATGCCGCGCAGCGCCTGCGACAGGCGGCCGCGCAGATCCGCGGCGCGGTCCAGGGCGTGCTGCGCATGGGCACGGTCACCGACCCGATCTCGCTGCGGCTCGGGGACGTGATGGTGAAGCTGGCCGAACGCCATCCCGGCATCGCGCTTCAGCTGATGCAACGGTTGTCGCTGCACAGCGTGCAGGCGCTGCGCCGGGGCGACGTGGACTGCGCCTACGTGCTCAACGAAGGCGGCCCCATCGACGGCCTCGACGTGCGCAAGCTCAAGCGGATGGAACTGGTCATCGCGGTGCCTCGCCGCTTCACCGACCGCGAGTGGCCGGTGTCGCGCGACGCGCTGCTGTCGCTGCCTTGGATCGAGACGCCCGCGAACTGCGGCCTGCGTCCGGCCGCCGAGCGGCTGTTCCGCGGGGCCGGCCGCGAACCCGGCCAGGGACTGATGGCCGAGACCGAAGCCGCGGTGCGCGGCATGGTCGCCAGCGGGCTGGGCGCGGCCATCCTCCGCAAGGACCAGGCCGAGGAGGCGGAGCGCGCCGGCGAACTGCGCATCTGGCCGCATTGGCAGGATGAGACCTGGCTGTGCTGGCTGCAACGCGAAGGCGCCGACGACCCGGCGCTCGCCGCCGTGCGCGAGCTGGTGCTGGAGACCTGGGAGCACTGACCTCCGGGCATTTCCCGACCGACCGGTCGGGCTGCGATACTCCGTCGATCACAACGGAGACGGCATCGTGGAGACCCTGCAGATATCGACCGACGCGCGTGGCGTGGCCCGCGTGACGATGAACCGGCCCGAGGTGTTCAACGCCTTCGATGAAGCCATGATCGCGGCCCTCGATGCCGCCTTCGAACGGCTCGGCCAGGACCCCGCCGTGCGCATCGTCGTGCTGGACGGCGCCGGCAAGGCCTTCAGCGCCGGGGCCGATCTCCAATGGATGAAACGCGCGTCGGAGGCGACGCAGGCGTGGAACGTCGAGGACGCGCGCCGCTTCGCCGGCATGCTGGACCGCATCGCGCGCTGCCCGAAACCGACGATCGCGAAGGTCCACGGCGTGGCGTTGGGCGGTGGCGTCGGGCTGACGCTGGCCTGCGACATCGCGGTCGCCGCCGCCGGGGCGCAGTTCGCGGTCAGCGAAGCCCGTTTCGGCATCCTGCCGTCGGTGATCGGTCCCTACGTGATCAATGCCGTCGGGCCGCGCGAGGCGCGTCGGCTCGCGTTGACGGCCAGCCGCATCCCCGCTGCCGAGGCGCTGCGGATCGGCATGCTGCACGAGGTCGTCGAAAGCGACGCGGCGGGCGGCCTCGATGGCGCCGTCGAGCGCTGGATCGCGGAACTGCTGATGAACGGCCCGCGGGCGCAGGCGGAGATCAAGACGCTGTTCGCGCAGCTCGAGGTTGGTCCCGTCAGCGATCAGGTCCGCGAACTGACCGCGCAGACCATCGCCCGGGTGCGCCTGGGCGCGGAGGCGAAGGAGGGCTTCGCGGCCTTCCTCGGCAAGCGGCCCGCGACCTGGGTGCCCCGTCCCGATTGATCAGGGCCGGGAGCAGAACCGGACCGTGCGCCGCAACGTGCGCCGCAATGTGGACCGGAAGGCGAAGAACACGGAGACAGCAATGACGGAATCGATTGGATCGACGGGATCCTGGCGCGTCGGGACGGCACCGGCCGCGCAGGTGACGGTGGCGGTGATCGGGGCAGGCGTGATGGGCGCGGGCATCGCGCAGGTGGCGGCGCAGGCCGGCCATCCGGTCCGTCTGATGGACCTGCGCGAGGGCGCCGCGGCCGCGGCGATCGCGCAGATCGGCAAGGCGCTTGACGGCCTCGTGACCAAGGGCCGCATGGAGGCGGCGGAGCGGGAGGCGGTGATGGGCCGGCTCTCCCCGGCCGGCGCTACCGCCGACTTGAAAGAGGCGGCACTCGTGATCGAGGTGATCGTCGAGAAGCTCGAACCCAAGCAGGCGCTGCTGCGTGAGCTCGACGCGCTGCTGCCGCCGGACGCGCTGATCGCGTCCAACACGTCGTCCATCAGCATCACCGCGCTGGCCAACGGGATGACGACGCCGCGTCGCCTGGTCGGCATGCACTTCTTCAATCCGGTGCCGCTGATGAAGCTGGTGGAGGTGGTCTGGGGCGCGGAGACGGACCCGTCCGCCGCCGAGGCGATCGAACAGCTGTCGCGCCGCTGGGGCAAGACCCCGGTGCATGCGACGTCGACGCCGGGCTTCATCGTGAACCGCATCGCTCGACCGTACTACGCCGAGACGCTGGCGCTGCTGCAGGAGCAGGCGGGCTCGCCCGCGCAACTGGACCGCGCACTGCGAAGTGCCGGCTTCCGCATGGGACCGTGCGAGCTGATGGACCTCATCGGACACGACACCAACTACCTGGTGACGCAGTCGGTGTTCGAGGCCAACTTCGGCGACAAGCGCTATCAGCCGTCCCTGGTGCAGAAGGCCCTCGTGGACGGCGGACGCCTGGGGCGCAAGTCGGGCAAGGGCTTCTACGAGGGCGTGCCCGGTGCGACGCCGCCGACGCCGCCGGTCGATGGCGATCCCGGCCCGGTCACACTGGCGGGGCAGGGCGCGTTGGTCGAGCGCCTCGGTGCCTGGATGACGACGCGCGGTGTTGCGTTCGAGCGCGACGCAGCGTCGGATTGGAACGGCGTCGCCGTCGAAGGTCTGCAGTTGCACTTCACGCGCGGGCGTTGCGCCGCGCAACTGGCGCATGAGCGCGTGCAGCCCGGTGTGGCGGTGATCGACTGGCCGCTGGCGCCGGATCGCATCGAGGGTCTGGCCATCGCCTTCGCTCCACGCGTCGATGTCGAATCTCGGAAGCAGGCCGAAGCGCTGTTCCGCCGTCTCGGCTGGGAGCCGCTGGTGCTGCGCGACGTACCGGGTCTTGCCGTCGCCCGCACGATCGCAATGCTGGTCAACGAGGGCGCCGACGCGGTCTGGCAAGGTGTCTGCGATGAGGGTGGCGCCGACACGGCAATGACGCTCGGCGTCAACTACCCGGCCGGACCGTTCGAGTGGCTCGCACTGCTCGGCGCGACGACCGTCGTCGATACGCTCGACGGGCTCTTCGCCGCCTATCGCAGCGAGCGCTACCGCATCAGTCCGCTGTTGCAGCACCGCACCTGGGACCGACCGAGCGCGGCCAGCGAGAGCCGGGGGCCCCAGGCCTCATAAGTCCCAAAATCGGCCTGGGGCCCCCGGCTCCCGCCGGCCCGATGCACCGGGCTACGTGGGCCCATGAAAAAAGCGACCCGCGGGTCGCTTTCTCGTTGGCGCTTCCGGACTCGTTCTGGAGCCTCAGAGCAGCATGCGGAGGTGGGCTTGCGCCTGCAGCAGCGGGGGCAGGCAGTGCTCGACCATCTGTTCCATGCTCATGCGCGTGGCATGGACGCTGATGGCCATCGCGGCGACGGTGTCGCCCTTGTAGTTCTTCAGCGGCACGGCGACCGAACGCAGACCTTGTTCCAGCTCCTGGTCGATCAGCGCGTAACCCTGGGCGCGGGCCCGGGCGATCTCGATGCGCAGGCGCTCCGGATGCGTGATCGTGTGCGGGGTCAGCGCCGTCAGTTCCTGACGGGCGATGAAGGCGTCGACTTCCGCCTGCGGCTGCGCCGCCAGCAGCACGCGGCCATTGCCGGTGCAGTAGGCCGGCACGCGGGTGCCCGGTTGCAGCGTCGGGGACACCACGCGACCCGCGCTCGTCGCCGAGATGCAGATCACGTCGTTGCCGTCCAGCACGCCAGCCGACGAAGCTTCCTTCATCGCGTACGCCAGCTTGTGCAGCTCGGGTTCGATGATGCGCGGCAGACGGGCGGAGTGCATGTAGCTCTGGCCCAGGCGCAGGACCTTCGGGGTCAGCGCGAACATCTTGCGGTCCTGCGAGACGAAGCCCAGGTGGGTCAGCGTCAGCAGGTAGCGGCGGGCGGCCGCGCGGGTCAGGCCGGTGCGGCCGGCAACTTCGCTGATGGTCAGTCTGGGGCGCTCCTGATCGAAGGCTTCGATCACGGCCAGACCCTTTTCCAGGCCGGCGACCAGATCGCGTTTCAGCGGACCGGTACGGACTTCAGCATCAGGGGCGGGGACGACCGCTTGGATCGCGGTCAGTTCATCATCAAAGGCTCGTGCAGCAGACATGGCGAAGAGGGAGGACGTGCGTTTGACGCCCAAATCTGCTGGGCGTAAGCAGGTGATGTCCAGAACTATAGGGACAACCCTGTGAAGAATCTTTGCCAGGGCAAATGTTTTATCCGCAAATCGCACGCATGTGCATCAAATTGGTGCATTTTCTGCGCAGAACGCCCCACCGCCTGGATCAGGCAGCGTGAACGGGCGTTCAGCGGGAAAAAGGTGCGCGAAACCGCGGTCGGTGGTCGCTAAGCAAGCGGTCAATAGTCAGACATCATGCTTGTCACCGCATATCGCTACATATATGAGCGGTATGCGCCATCAAACGAAGTCAGTATCACATGCGATGTGCGATTGGCGCCTACGTGGTCCTACGTGCGCCCATGACTATTTCTCTGTCGCCCCCAACTTTTGGCTATAGGTCGCACGTCAGGGTGAAGCCCGGCCAGCGCACGCGCACTGCACCAAAATGAGGTCAGACAACCTGGGCGATTGCTGGATTCCTCAACCCACTCGCGGCGAAGTGTCTTCGCCATGAACAAGGGACAAGATGTCGGGTTCGATCTTCGGTTTCCGGAGTGGTCAAACGCGTTCGACGACGACCGCGATGCCTTGACCCACACCGATGCACATCGTGCACAGCGCGTAGCGGCTCTGTGTCCTGTGGAGCTGGTTGATCGCCGTGGTGACCAGCCGAGCGCCGCTGGCGCCGAGCGGGTGACCCAGCGCGATCGCCCCGCCATTAGGGTTCACGCGCGGATCGTCGTCCTGCAGTCCGAGATCGCGCAGCACCGCCAGACCCTGGGCGGCGAAGGCCTCGTTCAGTTCGATGACGTCCATCTGCTCCAGCGTGAGTCCGACCTGTGCGAGGACCTTGCGCGTCGCCGGCGCGGGACCGATGCCCATGATGCGCGGCGCGACGCCTGCCGTCGCCATGCCCAGCACCCGGGCGCGCGGGGTCAGGCCGTGCCGGGCGATCGCCGCTTCGCTCGCCATCAGCAAGGCACAACTGCCGTCGTTGACGCCGGAGGCATTGCCGGCGGTCACGCTGCCGTCCGGCCGGACCACGCCCTTGAGCCGGGCCAGCGCCTCCAGGCTGGTCTCGCGCGGGTGCTCGTCCTGGCAGACGACGACCGCGTCGCCCTTCTTCTGGGGAATGGTCACCGGGCAGAGCTCGGCGTCGAAGAAGCCGCTGCGCTGCGCGGCCAGCGCCTTGCTCTGCGACGCCAGCGCCATGCGGTCCTGGGCGTCGCGCTCGATGCCGAAATCGACGGCGACGTTCTCGGCGGTCTCCGGCATGGCGTCGACACCGTACTGCGCCTTCATCTTCGGGTTGATGAACCGCCAGCCGATGGTCGTGTCGTAGAGCGCGTTGGCGCGGGAGAAGGCCGATTCCGCCTTGGGCATGACGAAGGGGGCGCGGCTCATGCTTTCCACGCCGCCGGCGATCATCAATTGCGCCTCGCCGGCGCGGATCGCCCGGGCGGCGCTGCCGACGGCGTCCATGCCGGAGCCGCAGAGCCGGTTCAGCGTCACCCCGGGCACGGCGATCGGCAGGCCGGCCAGCAGGGCGGCCATGCGCGCGACATTGCGGTTGTCCTCGCCGGCTTGATTGGCGCAGCCGTAGATCACGTCGTCGAGGGCTTCCCAGTCGAGCGACGGGTGGCGCGCCATCAGAGCCTGGATGGGCACCGCCCCCAGATCGTCCGCGCGGACCGACGACAGGGCGCCGCCGTATCGCCCGAAAGGGGTGCGCTGCGCATCGCAGATGAAGGCGTGCATGAAAAGTCTCCTGTATCTTTATGAGAATGCGAGGTTCGGGGGATCATAGGGTGACGCTGGAAAAACCTGTGACAAGTTGCACGGTCCCCTCGGGATCATGCGCAACGCCGTACGGTTGACGCGCTTTTGATTTAAGTTGCGCCCCTCCGCAGCCGAAGCTGCTGACGAGGGCGCCCGATCCGGGACGCGGAACTACAAGAATGAAGGACAGATCGGCCGATCCGCTCATCGATGTGAACCAGCTGAAAGTGGGGATGTTCATCCATCTCGACCTCGGCTGGATGTCGCATCCGTTTCCGCTCAGCAGCTTCAAGCTGAGCTCGGAAGAGCAGTTGCTGATCCTGCGCCGCCTGGGACTGAAGCAGGTGCGCTGGAGTCCGGGCAAGAGCGATCTGCCGCTGGAAGCCACGCCGATGCCTGCGCCGCCCGTGGCGGCGGCCGTGGTCGACGACCAGCGCAGCGTCGAGGACGAGGTGCGCGAGCGCCATCGCCGCCTGCTGGCCGAGCAGCGCGATGCGCTGCTGCTGTGCGAACGCCAGTACGCCGAGGCCGCCACCGCCCTGCGCGACCTGATGGACCTCGTGCCGCGTGAACCGACGGAGGCGCGCGACCGCTCGTCCGCGTTGTCCCGCGCGCTGCTGGACAAGATGCTGGTCGAGGGCGACATCAACATCCGTCTGCTCAACGAGGGCGCCGGTGACCGGGGCACCGCGCACGCGCTCAACGTCGCCGTGATCGCGATGCTGCTGGGCCGGGCGTTCGGACTGGGTCGGGACGAGATGCTGGAGCTGGGCCAGGGCGCGCTGCTGCACGACATCGGCAAGCTGGAACTGACGGCCCGTTTCCGCCATCGCGACGACAGCTTCACCGCCGCCGAGGTAGCCGCCTATCAGCAGCACGTCGCCAAGGGTGTGGTGCTGGGGCAGAAGATGGGCGTGGGCGCGGGCCCGCTGCTGATCATCGCGCAGCATCACGAACACGCCGACGGCAGCGGATTCCCGCAACGCCTGAACGCCGACCGCATGAGCATCGGCGCCCGGATCGTGGCGCTGGTGAACCGCTTCGACGGCCTGTGCAATCCGCTGCTCAGTTCCAAGGCGATGACGCCGCATGAGGCCCTGTCGTTGATGTTCGCGCAGGGCCGCAGCCGTTTCGACGCGACCATGCTCAATGCCTTCATCCGGATGATGGGCGTGTATCCGCCGGGCTCCGCCGTGCAACTGACCGACGACCGCTACGCGCTGGTCGTCGCCGTCAACTCGTCGCGCCCGCTCAAGCCCAGGGTCATGGTCCACGATCCCCGGGTACCGCGCGATGAAGCGCTGGTGCTCAACCTGGAAGAGCTGCCCGACCTCGGCATCCGCCGCAGCGTCAAGCCGCAGCAGTTGCCGCGCGCCTCGCTGGACTACCTCAGCCCGCGCAGCCGCATCGCCTATTTCTTCGAATCCGCCGGCCCGATGTCCATGCCGCCCTCGCCCCCCGGGGAGATGGCGGCGTGAATCTTCCGGTCCGAGCCACCGCCGCGGCCCCCGCGGCGCTCAATGCCGCGTTCCTGCCGCTGATCGACGGCCTGCAGGAGGCGGTCTGGCTGGTGGACGCGCGCACCCATTGCGTCGTGGCGGTCAACCAGGCCTCGCAGCAGCTGCTCGGGCTGCAGGCAAAGGATCTGGTGGGCGGCAGCATCGAGTCCCTGGCGTCGACGCCGGAGGATGCGCTGTTCTGGATGGATGCCGCGATCGGCCGCCGGGAGAGCCTGCACACCGACACGATGATGCGTCACGCGGACGGGCGCATGCTGTGGATTTCCCGCCGCATCAGCCATGTCGCGCAGGCGCAGGGCGACGGACTGTGGCTGATCGCGATGCGCGATCAGACGCAGCAGCGCCAGCACGACGAGGAACGCGAGACGCTCCTGGCGGAACTCCGGGCCACGCTGGAATCGACCGCGGACGGCATCCTGGTCACCGACCTGGCCGGCCGGATCCGCAGCTTCAACCAGCGGCTCGCGTCGCTGTGGGGCATTCCGGAGGATCTGCTCAACGACCGCAACGACGACGCCGTGCAGGCATGGATGAGGCGCAGCGTCGTCGACGGCGCCGCCTACGCGATGCGACTGGGCGCGATCCAGGAGTCGCCGCTGCTGCACACCAGCGACAACCTCAAGCTGATCGACGGGCGCGTCCTCGAGCGCGTCTCGCTGCCTCAGTGGAGCCGGGGCCGGCCGATCGGGCGCGTGTACTCGTTCCGCGACCTCAGCGAGAAGCTGGCCGCGCACCAGCGCATCGAGGAACTGTCCCACAACGACATGCTGACCGGACTGCCGAACCGGCGCGCGCTGATGGAACGCGTGGACTACGCGCAGGCGATGGCACGTCGCGAGACGACGCCGTTCGCGCTGCTCAACGTCGATCTCGACCGCTTCAAGCAGATCAACGACACGCTGGGACATTCGTACGGCGACCGCGTGCTGAAGGAAGTCGCGCTTCGGCTGAAGGAATCGCTGCGCGAAGTGGACACCGTCGCACGGCTGGACGGCGACGAGTTCGCGCTGCTGATCCACCAGGCCGACGCCCGCGGCGCCGAGCACGCGGCGCGACGCGTCCAGGAGGCGATGTCGCGCCCCTTCTGTTTCGACACTTTGAGCTTCACGGTCACCTGCAGCATCGGCATCGCGCTGTTCCCCGGCGACGGCGCCAGCGCCGAGGAACTGCTGGCCAGCGCCGAGCGCGCGATGCACTGGGTCAAGGAGAGCGGCCGCAGCGCGTTCCGCTTCCACCAGCCGCGCAAGGACGTGGACCTGCTGTCGCGCATGCGGCTCGACCATGCGATGCGTCAGGCACTGCAGGAACACGAGTTCCGTCTCCACTTCCAGCCGCAGGTCTCGCTGGAGACCGGCGAGCTGGTGGGCGCCGAAGCGCTCATCCGCTGGCGCGATCCGCTGCGCGGCGACGTGCCGCCCTCCGAGTTCATTCCCGTGGCCGAGGAGAGCGGCTTCATCGTCGCGATCGGCCAGTGGGTGCTGCAGCAGGCGGTGGCGCAGGCCGCGGCGTGGCTGCAGAAGGGCCTGCGCGTGCCGGTGGCGGTCAACGTGTCGGCCTTGCAGTTCCAGCAGACGCAATTCGTCGAACAGGTCGGCCAGGCGCTTCGCGCCTACGACCTGCCGCCGTCGCTGCTGGAGCTGGAACTCACCGAATCCGTGCTGCTGCGCGACGCCGAGGAAGCGCTGCATCGGATGGAGGCGCTGTCGGAACTCGGCGTGCTGATGTCGATCGACGATTTCGGCACCGGCTATTCGAGCCTGGGGTATCTGAAGCGCTTCCCGATCCAGCGGCTCAAGATCGATCGCAGCTTCGTGCACGGCTTGCCGGGCGACGCGAGCGACGCCGGCATCGTCAACGCGATCGTGCAGATGGGCCGGGCGCTCAATCTGAAGGTCATCGCCGAGGGCGTGGAGACCGACGCGCAACGCGAATTCCTGGCGCGCTGCGGCTGCCACGAATACCAGGGTTTCCTGTGCGCGCCGGCGCTGGAGACGCGCGCGTTCGAGGAGCGCCGGGTGCAGATCGCCGCGCAGGCCGAGGCCGGCAAGTTGGCGCGCGAGCAGGCTGCGGCGGTGCCGCGAGCCGCGCGCGCGTCCGTGCACCTGCTTCGCGGCGCCTGATCCGCGCCGCTCGCGAGGGCGGCACAATGCGTCGATGGGCCGCTGTCGACGGCCGGGAGACACGTGTGCTGTACAAGTTCAAGTCGAAGGCCGGGGCGGACGTCATCATGACGGCCGCTCACGGCGATCAAGCGCTGCAGGCCCTGGGGCGCGGACCGGCGCCGCAAGGCATCTTCCAGGCGTCCGACCTGCCCGCGCTGATCGCGCATGGCGAGGCGGCGATCGCGGAGGAACAACAGTCGCAGGAACGTGCCGCCGAACAGGCGCAGGCCGAAGGCCGCAAACCGCCGCCCAAGCCCGAGGTGTCGCTGCGCCAGCGCCTGTGGCCGTTGCTGGAGCTGATGCGCGCCGCGCAGGGGGCCGGCACCGACGTGGTCTGGGGCGTCTGAGTGGACCCGACGCTGATCCTGGCCATCCGGCACGGCGAGACCGCCTGGAACAGGGAGGGCAGGCTGCAAGGTCACCTGAACCGCCCTCTGAACGCGCTGGGCGAGCGCCAGGCCGAGCGGCTCGGTGCCGCGCTGGCCGACCATCCGATCGACGCGATCTATGCGAGTGACCTGGACCGCGCCGCCGTGACCGCTCGTCATCTGGCGACGCCGCATGGGCTGGACGTCCGTCTCGACGAACGGCTGCGCGAGCGCGCGTTCGGCATCCACGAGGGCAAGCTGTGGACCGAGATCGAGTCCGGCTTCCCCGAGGACGCCCTGCGCTGGCGGCGACGCGATCCGGATTTCGAGCCACCCGGCGGCGAAAGTCTCACCGCGCTCTACGCGCGCTGCATCGCGGTCGTGTCCGAACTGGCCGCCGCGCACGCGGGCCAGACGATTGCGGTCGTCGCGCACGGCGGGGTGTTGGACTGCCTCTACCGCGCCGCCACCCGCATCGACCTTCAGGCGCCGCGCAGCTGGGTCCTGGGCAACACCAGCGTGAACCGGCTGCTGCACTCGCCGCAGGGATTCAGCCTGGTCGGGTGGAACGACGATCAACATCTGCAAGGCCTGGCGCTGGACGATCCCGGCGTGCCGGGCTTCATTCCGGCCGCGGTCGCGACCGCCCGGGCTTGAGCGCGTGATCGCCGGCTCCCACGAGGGCCGGCGGCCGCCGATATCGACAAGAGCGCCGCATCGAGCGTTCCTCGAGGAGACACATGACCGACGCACAGATCATCGTGCTGGCCACGCCCGTGTTCTTCGCCCTCATCGGGCTCGAATACTGGATCGGCCTGCGCCGCGGCCGCAACACCTATCGCCTCAACGATGCGGTGAGCAGCATCGCGCTGGGCATGCTGAGCCAGGTGGTGGGCGTGATGACCAAGCTCTTCACGCTGGGCATCTACACCTGGGTCTTCGAACACGCCGCGCTGATGCGTCTGGATGCCGGCGACTGGTGGGTGTGGCTGCTGGGGCTGCTGCTCTACGACTTCCTCTATTACTGGCACCACCGCCTCGGCCACACCACTGCGCTGCTGTGGGCCGCTCACGCCGTCCACCACCAGAGCGAGGACTACAACCTCTCCACCGCGCTGCGGCAGACCGGCAGCGGCTGGCTGGTCGGGTGGGCCTTCTACATGCCGATGGCGATCCTGGGATTCCCGCCGCTGGTGTACGCGGTCGTCGCGCTGGTCGACCTGCTGTACCAGTTCTGGGTGCACACGCAGCAGATCGGCAGGCTGGGCTGGTTCGACCGGTGGTTCTGCTCGCCATCCAATCACCGGGTGCATCACGCCGTCAACGATCCTTATCTTGACCGCAACTACGGCGGAATCCTGGTCATCTGGGATCGGATGTTCGGGAGTTTCCAGGAAGAGCTGGATCAAGAGCCCTGCGTCTACGGCACGCGCGACGCGCTGCAGAGCTGGAACCCTTGGACGGCCAACGTGCAGGTCTACGCCAAGCTGCTGTCCAAGACGCGGCGCACGCCGCGCTGGCGGGACAAGTTGCGCCTGTGGTGGGAGCCGGCGCATTGGGAGCCGGGCATCGGCGCCCGCATAGCGCCCGGATACGACCCGCACACGAGGCCGCTGTTCGACCCGAAGGTCGCGCCCTCGCACGCCTGGGCGGCGGGCGGCATGTTCCTCGTGCTGCTGGTCGCGATCGCACTGTTCCTCTGGCATGCCCACCGGCTCGGCCCGATCGAGCAGATCGCCGTGCTCGCTGCCCTCCTGGCGGGGCAGGTCCTGACGGCACGTCTGTTATCACCCGCCGGCCCTCTGGTTCACCCCTAACGGGGAACTGTTGCAATTTTGCGTCGGGCGTGATGGGTGCGTGCAACGCACTTCTATACTCCGCACACCTTGCAGTAAAGCCATGAGCCAGACCGGCTGAAACCTCCAACTGGATGAAGGTGGGTATGAAAAAGATTGCATTCGCTGCGGCCATCGCGGCCCTTTCCGCTCCCGTGTTCGCGCAGAGCTCCGTCACGCTCTGGGGTCGCATCAACACCTCGGTGGAAAGCATCAAGACCGGCAACAACGACCGCGTCGCTTCGGTGATCAACAACAACTCCCGCCTGGGTTTCAAGGGCACGGAAGACCTCGGCAGCGGCCTGAAGGCCAGCTTCGCCCTGGAGCACGGCCTGAACTCGGACGACGGCCGCCAGACCAATTCGGCGTTCTGGAACCGTGAAGCCAGCGTGCAGCTGGCTGGCGATTTCGGCGCTGTCCGCCTGGGCCGCTGGACCCCGGGCTCGTACTACGCCACCGCCGACTACGTGTCGATGCACAACCACGACACCGGCACGTCGGAAGACAAGCTGTACTCGGGCGCAGGCTTCACGCAGACCAACAAGGTCGGCTACTTCACCCCGAACATCAGCGGCTTCAACGGCGAGTTCACGCTGCACGCCGGTGAAGGCGTCGATCCGCGCGGCTACGACGTCGCCCTGAACTACGACCAGGGCCCCGTGCACCTGGGCGCTGGTTACAGCAAGCAAGGCCCGGCCAAGCAGTACGCGATCCGCGGCCTGTATGAACTGGGCGCCTTCACCTTCGGCGGCTACGCGCAGCGCGAAGAGTCGGGCACGCCGCTGGTCCCCGGTGGCAAGGACAGCCGTTGGATCGGCCGTGCCGCTGTGATGTACACGATGGGTCAGTCGGAATTCCACCTGAACGTCGGTGGCACCAAGGCCGGCGCGTACTCGTTCAACAACGGTCGCAACGGTGGCAAGCAGTACACGGTGGCGTACAACTACAACCTGAGCAAGCGCACCAAGGTGTATGCGTTCTACACCGCCGTGGATGCGAATACGCCGGCCAAGCGCGACGACCTGAACTCGTTCGCCCTGGGCGTTCGCCACAACTTCTGATCTCCGGGTCACGAAGCAGAAAGGCGCTCCTCGGAGCGCCTTTTTCTTTGCCGTTCCGGAGCGTCGGTCAGCTCGCCTGGCCGGGCTCCCCGATCACTCCAGATCGAACAGTTGCCCCGCCTGCTTGGGCGGCGCGACGCCCAGGTGGCGATAAGCCGCCAGCGTAGCGATCCGTCCGCGCGGCGTGCGCTGCAGGAAGCCCTGCTGGATCAGGTAGGGCTCGATCACGTCCTCGATGGTGCCCGGCTCTTCGCCGATCGCCGCGGCGACGTTGTCCAGCCCCACGGGGCCGCCGTCGAAGCGATGCACCACCGCTTCCAGCAGCTTCCGGTCCATCAGGTCGAAGCCCAGCGGATCGACATCCAGCATCGCCAGTGCCTTCTCCGCGATCGTCCGGGTGATGGTGCCGTCGGCCTTGACGTCGGCGTAGTCGCGCACGCGGCGCAGCAAGCGGTTGGCGATCCGTGGCGTGCCGCGCGACCGGCGCGCGACTTCGAGTGCACCCTCAGGATCGATCGGCGCGCCGAGCAGCGACGCCGACCGGGTCACGATGCGGCGCAGCTCGTCGGCCGTGTAGAACTCCAGCCGCGCCACGATGCCGAAGCGGTCGCGCAACGGGTTGGTCAGCATGCCGGCGCGCGTGGTCGCGCCGACCAGCGTGAACGGCTGCAGATCGAGCTTGATCGACCGCGCCGCCGGGCCTTCGCCGATCATGATGTCGATCTGGTAATCCTCCAGCGCCGGGTACAGGATTTCCTCGACGACCGGCGACAGCCGGTGGATCTCGTCGATGAACAGCACGTCGTTGCGCTCAAGATTGGTGAGGATGGCGGCCAGGTCCTTGGGTTTCTCCAGCACCGGCCCGCTGGTCTGGCGCAGGTTGACGCCGAGCTCGGCGGCGACGATGTGGCTCAGCGTCGTCTTGCCGAGCCCCGGCGGTCCGAACAGCAGCACGTGGTCGAGCGCCTCGCGCCGCTTCTTGGCGGCGCCGATGAAGATCTCCAGCTGCTCGCGCGCCTTCGCCTGACCGACGTATTCGTCGAGCAGCTTGGGGCGCAGCGCGCGTTCGATCGCGTCCTCGTTCGGCGACGCGGGCTGGGCGCTGATGAGGCGGGCCTGCTGCGGCGCGGGCGTGAAGTCGTCGGTCTGGATGCTCATGGTCGGAGGGTACGCCGCGCGCGGGGATTCATGACAGGTGCTTCATTGCCAGCTTGATGCCTTCGCTGACGCCGACGTCCGCGGGCAGCGTTTTCAGCGCGGAGCCGGCTTCCTTCTCGCTGTAGCCGAGCGCGACCAGTGCCTGGAGGATGTCGGCCTGGGCGTCGTTGGCCACGGACACCGGCAGCGACAGGTCGGGGCTCAGCTTGCCCTTGAGTTCCAGCAGCAGCCGTTCGGCCGTCTTCTTCCCGATGCCCGGGACCTTCACCAGCCGGCCGGCTTCCTGCCTGGACACGGCCTGGGCCAGATCCCCGACCGACATGCCCGACAGCAGCGACAGCGCCATCTTGGGCCCGACGCCACTGATCTTGATGAGGAGGCGGAAGGTGGTGCGTTCCTCGGCGGTGAGGAAGCCGAAGAGCACGTGCGCGTCCTCGCGGATGCTCAGGTGCGTCAGCAGCGAGGCGCGCTCGCCCAGGCCCGGCAGGTTGAAGAAGGTGCTCATCGGCACGTCCACTTCGTAGCCGACGCCTTGCACGTCGATGACAACCTGCGGGGGCGATTTTTCCGCGATGACGCCGGTGAGCTTGCCGATCATGGGCGCGGATTATCCGCGTTCGCCGGCGCTTCGACGTGATTCTGCTGGATGTTTGTCCAGTATTTTCCCGAGGCGGGTGTCCGCTCCCCGCTCTGGCGCCGGAATCCGTCGCGCAGGACGTTCAGTTCCTGCCGAAAAGCCCCAGGCGCTGCGCTTCCAGCGCCGCCTCGGCGCGCGAGCTCACGTTGAGCTTGCGATAGATCTGCTTCACATAGTCGGCGATCGTGTGACGCGACAGGCCCAGCTGCACGCCGATCTCCGGCAGCGTGAAGCCCTTGGCGACGCGCAGCAGCACCTCCGTCTCGCGGTCGGTCAGCGAGACCTCGTGCAGCACCTGCGCCGCCTGCGGCCGGCGCTGCGAAGTGAAGTAGGCGATGACCTTGCGCGCGATCGATGGGGACAGCGGCGGTTCGCCCTGGCTGATGCGCTGGAGCTGCTCGACCAGCAGCTCGCGCGACTGTTCCTTCAGCAGATAACCGAAGGCGCCGGCCTGCAGGGCGGGGAAGAGGTGTTCGTCGTCGTCGTGGATGGTGACGATGACGGACTGCACTTCCGGCTGCTTCTCGCGCAGCGCCGAGATCACGTCGACGCCGGAACCGTCCGGCAGGCCCAGGTCCAGCAGCGCCAGCGTGAAACGCTGCGAGTTGACCTGCTGAAGGGCGTCCTGCACCCGCGAGCACTCGGTGACGACCGCGTTGGCGAAGACCTGCTTGACCAGGACCTTGAGCCAGGCGCGGATTTCGGGAATGTCTTCGAGGAGCAGGATGTGGTTCATGGCGCGGATTCTTGCTCAGGAAAGCAGTGCCGGCAGGGAACCCGCCGACTTCGCGCAACAGTACGGCTTTCTCGGGGGGCTGACCATCCTGATCAACGCCGGACTGTGGTGCCGGCGGCAATGGATCACGCGAGATCGCGATCAGAGCGTGATCAAAGTGGGATCGTGAGCCGAATGACGGTGCCCCAGCCGGGTCCGGATTCCACCAGGCACTGGCCGTGCATCTGCTTGGCGCGGGCCTTCATGCTGGCCATGCCGTGTCCCTTGTCCAGGCGACCTTCGAGCTCCAGCGGGATGCCCTGGCCGTTGTCCTGGATCACCACCGAGAAGTAGCCGTCCTGCGCCGAGCAGCTGATCACGCAGTGCGTGGCGCCGCTGTGCTTGATGATGTTGCTGACCGACTCGCGCAGGATGCGCGTGGTCTGCACGTACGCGCGGGCGGGGAAGGTGTGCTCGATGTCCTCGGCGGGGGATTTCCACTCGGCCAGGATGTTCGCCTGGGCCAGGCGGGAGACCACCTCGGCGCGCCAGTCGCCCAGCGCGTCCAGCAGTTGCACCGGCTTGCCGGTCAGGCCGCGCACCGACAACCGCATTTCTTCCAGCGCCTCGCGGGCGAGCGTCGAGATCCTGTCCGACTCGCTGGTATGCACGATGGTCAGCAGCTTGGCGCCGAGGTCGTCATGCAGGTCGGCGGCGATGCGCTTGCGCTCGCGTTCGGTGACCTGCTCCAGCTTGGTCTCGGCGACCTGTTCGAAATGGCGCTCCAGCTCGGCGATGCGTTCCTGCAGCCGCAGCTCGCCCTGCAGCACGGCGAGCTCGGATTGCGTCAGCGCGCGGGCGAACCCGCGCACGCGATGCAGGCCCAGGCCCAGCAGGCACAGGGGACCGAGGATGCCGGCCAGCCCGCTGCCCGGCAGCGCCCAGGCCGTCAGGATCGCGAGCACGCCGAAGCCGATCAGCACGCAGCTGAGGACGAAGTCGGACTGCGGGTAGCGCTCCTCCAGCGTCGGGAGGAACATGTCCTGCCAGAGATGCCAGAGGTGCCAGGCCATCGCGACCAGGAGCTGGGCGCCCAGCCACCAGAGGGCGAAGGCGGCGATGCGTGTCGCGGGCAAGGGCAGCAGCAGCGCGGCGGGGAAGATCAGTGCCTGGGCCAGCAGCGCGCGATGCATGCGGCGATCGTGTCGTCGCATCCGCCGCATGAGGTAATGCACCGCGCACCAGAGCAGCCACGGTGCGAGGATCACCGCGATCCCGGTCCGCCACGAGGACAGCGGCGCGAGGCCGATCATGACCACCCATCCCGGCATCAGCACGAGCAGCCAGCCGATGTGCCGTTGCGCGCGGCGCTGCCAGATCAGCAGTCCCAGCACGAAGGCCATCAGCACCAGCGCGGACTGCAGCCCGTAGGCCAGTTGCGGCGCCAACCGCGTCCACAGCGTGGCGAAGGAGCCGGTCGTGATGCCGTCGCCGCCCGCGACCGCCGCGCCCGCGACCTGCGCGAGGCAGACCGGCACGGCCAGCGACAGGATCGCCGCGGCGCCGAACGCCGCGGGCCGGCTGCCTCCCTGCGCCTGCGCGGCGTCCCTCGGGCCGGCGGCGTCTCCTTGTTGTTCCATGGTCCGGTGCATGGGGGGCGATTGTGCAGGCGCGGCAAGCACGCCGCGCACCGGCGCGCGACAATACCGCCCTCAACCCCCCTGAATACGGAGCCTTCTCCGCTTTGAACCTGCGTCACGCCTTCACCCCCGCCGACAACCGGCGCCTGTCGCACCTGTGCGGCCCGCTGGACGATCATCTCCGCCAGATCGAGGCGGCGCTGGACGTGCGCATCACCCACCGCGCCGAGCACTTCAACGTCGAGGGCGAGCGCGCGCAGGCGCGGCGCTCGCTGGTCCTGCTCGAATCGCTCTACGCGCGGGCCGACCGGGCGATTCCCAGCGAGACGCTGCGACTGGCCATCGTCGAGGCGACCAACGACCTGGCCACGTCGGCGAAGGCGGCGAACGACGCCGACGCCGGCACCGGCGAGGGCCCGGACGGCGGTGTCGTGCTGCGCACCCGGCGCGCCGACCTGGCCGGCCGCACCGGCAACCAGCACCTCTACCTGCGAAGCATCCTGTCGCACGACATCAGCTTCGGCATCGGCCCGGCGGGCACGGGCAAGACCTTCCTCTCGGTGGCCTGCGCGGTGGACGCGCTCGAGCGCTCGACGGTGCAGCGCATCATCCTGACGCGCCCGGCGGTCGAAGCCGGCGAGCGGCTCGGTTTCCTGCCCGGCGACCTGACGCAGAAGGTCGATCCCTACCTGCGCCCGCTCTACGACGCGCTGTACGACCTGATGGGTTTCGATCGCGTGACCAAGGCTTTCGAGAAGGGGCAGCTGGAGATCGCGCCGCTGGCCTTCATGCGGGGACGCACGCTGAATCACGCGTTCGTCATCCTGGACGAGGCGCAGAACACGACGCCCGAGCAGATGAAGATGTTCCTCACCCGGATCGGCTTCGGCAGCAGGTGCGTGGTCACCGGTGACACGAGCCAGATCGACCTGCCGCGCGGCATGCGCAGCGGGCTGGTCGACGCGGAGCAGGTGCTGGACGGGGTCGAGGGCATCGCGATCACGCGCTTCACGCGCGCGGACGTCGTGCGCCACCCACTGGTCGCGCGCATCGTGCAGGCCTACGAGGACCAGACGGAAGCGCTGGCCCGCGAAGAAGCGCGCGCGGAGGAGGAGCACCGCGCCCAGTTCGCCGAAGAACGCGAGGAACGTCGTCTGCGTGCGCTCCGCTTGCGGGAGGAGGCGATGCGCTTTGAAGCGCCTCCGGAGCCTGCCGTGAAGAAGGCGGCGGCGAAGAAGCCGGCAGTGAAGAAGCCGGCAGTGAAGAAGCCCGTCGCGAAGACGACGGTGGCGACCCAAGCTGTGGCGAAGAAGGTGGCCGCCAAGACGACTGCCAAGTCCACGCGCAAGGGAACTGCCCGATGAGCCGCCCGGAACTGAGCCTTTCGCTGCAATTCGCGGATCCTCGCCACAAGGCGCTGCTGCCACGGCACAAGGTGATCCGCTGGATGCGCGCGGCGCTGGAGCTGCCGGGCGAGATCACCGTCCGCATCGTCGACGCGGAGGAGGGACAGTCGCTCAACCGCGAATACCGCTCGAAGGATTACGCAACCAACGTGCTGACCTTCGACTACACCCACGAGCCCGTCGTCGCCGCGGACCTGGTGATCTGCGCCGAGGTCGTCGAGCGCGAGGCCAGGGAAATGGGCCTGGACATCGCGGCGCACTACGCGCACATGCTGGTCCACGGCACGCTGCACGCGCAGGGCTACGACCACGAGGAAGACGACGAGGCCGAGTGCATGGAAGCCCGCGAGACCGAGGTCATGCTCGGGCTCGGCTTCGCCGATCCGTATGCTGCGGCGAACGCCAAGCCCGCCAAGCCCGCCAAGCCCGCCAAGCCCACCGAGGCGAAGCGCTGAGCGCTTCGCCCTGTCTTCCTACTGCTGCGTACCGAGGTAGCGTTTGCGCCAGAAGAAGGCGCCGAGCAGGATCGCAGTGACGACCATGACGCCGACGGCGATCCAGAAGCCGGTGGCCCGGTGGATCAGCGGCAGGGTGTCGAAGTTCATGCCGAAGACGCCGGTGATCAGGTTCAGCGGCAGGAAGATGGCCGTCAGCACGGTCAGCGTCCGCATGATGTTGTTGGTGCGCTCGCCGGTGAGCGAGAAATGCATCTGCACCGACGTCTCCGCAGACGTCTCCAGCCGCCGCACATGGGTCAGCACGCGCTCGACGTGTTCGAGCACGTCGCGCGAACGCACGCGCAGCAGTTCGCGCTCGCGTTCCGCCCGCGCGTCGCCGACGGGCCATTCGCCCAGCGCGTCTATCCATTCCTGCACGGCGCTGCGCTGGTCCTCGCAGAGGTCTTCGAGCCGCGACAGCGTGTCGCGTGCGTGCAGTACCACGGGCCAATCGCGGAAGTGGCCGCGCCGGTCCAGCAGCAGGTTCTGCAGCGTCGTCAGCTGACGGGTGAGCAGCCGGCGCAGGTCCAGATAGCTGTCGACCATGTGGTTGACCATGCGCAGCATCAGTTCGGCCGGGCTGTGGGGCAGCCTCGTGCTGCCGCGCAGGTCGCGGCCCTCCTGCTGCGCGCCGAGCTTGCCGGCGAAGTAGTCCCGCAGCGAGCACTCGCCCGGATGCACGGTGATCAGCACGCGGTCGAAGACGGCGAAACCGACCGGACTGGTGTCGATGGCCTTCAGCGCCTCGTTGACCGCGGCGGCGGTGCGGGGCTCATCCTCGGACAGATGCTGCTGGCTGCCGGGCATCGTCGCGAGCCGGCGGAACACCATCAGGTCGTAGGCGCTCGTGTAGTCGAAATGGGAGGGCAGTTGCGGATTCATCAGATCCGACACATGCAGATCGAGCAGCTGCGCGCCGGTCCAACGCGTGAGCCGCTGCTGCAGCGAGCCGAGCTGAAGCTCGAATTCCCGCCGCGGCAGGCCGATCCACAGGAAGCCTTCGGGCGGGAGCTCGTCGGGCAGCCCGGCGAGCTCCTCGTAGACCGCGTCGCTCAGGTGGAAGATGCGCATGCGTCGGTCGGGCAGCCCGCGTTCCCTGGCGTCCGGGACGTTCAGGCGCCGGCGCGCAGCAGACGCGCCGCGTCCATCGCGAAGTAGGTCAGGATGCCGTCGGCGCCCGCTCGCTTGAAGGCGAGCAGCGCCTCCAGCATCACGGCGTCGTGGTCCAGCCAGCCGTTCGCGGCGGCGGCCTTGATCATGGCGTACTCGCCGCTGACCTGGTACGCGAAGGTCGGGACCCTGAATTCCTGCTTCACCAGACGCACGATGTCCAGGTACGGCAGGCCGGGCTTGACCATCACCATGTCGGCGCCCTCGGCCAGGTCCAGGCCGACTTCGCGCAGGGCTTCGTCGCTGTTGCCCGGGTCCATCTGGTAGGTCTTCTTGTCTGCCTTGCCGAGGTTGCTGCGCGAGCCCACCGCGTCGCGGAACGGCCCGTAGAAGGCGCTCGCGTACTTCGCGCTGTAGGCCATGATCCGCGTATGGATGTGGCTGTCGGCTTCGAGCGCGGCGCGGATCGCGCCGATGCGGCCGTCCATCATGTCGCTGGGCGCGACGATGTCCACGCCCGCCCGGGCCTGGACCAGCGCCTGCTGCTTGAGCAGCTCGACGGTACGGTCGTTCAGGATGTAGCCCTGCTCGTCGAGCACGCCGTCCTGGCCGTGGCTGGTGTACGGGTCGAGCGCGACGTCCGTCAGCACGCCGATGCCGGGCACCTTCTCCTTGAGCGCGCGCACGACGCGCGGGATCAGGCCGTCCGGGTTGGTCGCCTCGATGCCGTCAGGCGTCTTCAGCGCCGGATCGATCGCGGGGAACAGCGCCATCACCGGGATGCCCAGTTCCACGCATTCCTCGGCCACGGGAATCAGCTTGTCCAGGCTCAGGCGGGAGACGCCCGGCATCGACGCGATCGGTTCGACGCGGTGCTCGCCCTCATGGACGAAGACCGGAAAGATGAAATCGCTGGCGTGCAGGCGGTTTTCGCGAACCAGCGCCCGGGTGAAGGCGTCGCGACGCAGGCGACGGGGACGGCTGGCGGGATAGGGGGCGGGAAGTTGCATGATTTCCGGGAAGTACCACCAGGATGAGGGGCCATCCGGTGAAAAGACGTGGATTCCGAAATTCGGCAGATCTGTTAAAGTCGTTCTTGAATGATAGCCGTTAGGCTGTCGTTCCCTGCTTTTCCTCCCTGAGCAGGAGCCTTAACGTGATGACAGCGATAAGGCTTTCCGACCCCGGCTGTGAAGCCGGGGTTTTTTTTCGCGCCATCCATAATGCCGCGATGCTCTGGATCAAAGCGTTTCACATCATTTTCGTCGCCGCGTGGTTTGCCGGCCTGTTCTACCTGCCGCGGATCTTCGTGAACCTGGCCATGGTGCCCGCGGACAGCCACGCCGAGCGTGAACGGCTGTTGATCATGGCACTGAAGCTCTACCGCTTCAGTTCGGGACTGATGGTGCTCGCCCTGGCCTTCGGCCTCGCGCTGTGGCTGTATTACGGCATCGGCCGCGGCCCGGGCAACGGCTGGATGCACGCCAAGCTGGGGCTGGTCGTCGTGGCGATCGGGTATCACCACGTGTGCCGCGCCTTCCTGCGCAAGTTCGAGATGCTTGCCAACCGCCGCAGCCACAAATGGTTCCGCGTGTTCAACGAGGTGTCGGTCCTCCTGTTCGCGGCCATCGTGATCCTGGTCGTCGTCAAACCCTTCTGACCCGGCGATGCATCGGCGCAGCTCCGCCTCCTGGCTGGCCCTGTGTTACGCCGTGCTGGTGGTCTACGCCAGCCTCTACCCGTTCTGGCCCTGGCGCATGCCGCCCAGCCTGCCCTGGCCGGGCTTCGTCGGGCTGCCCTGGCCCCGCTACTGGGGCCGGTTCGACATCTGGATCAACGTGGCCGGCTACTGGCCGCTGGGACTGCTGTGCTTCTCCGCGGTGATACGCGGCAGCGGCAGCCTGTTGCGCGCGCTGCTGCTGACGGTGGTGGGGCTGCCGCTGCTGTCGTTCTCGATGGAGACGTTGCAGTATTTCCTCCCAGGCCGTGTGCCGTCGCTGGTGGACTTCCTGCTCAACAGCGCCGGCGCCTGGCTCGGCGGCCTGTGCGCGTGGGCGGTCCTGGGACTCGGCGGGCTGGCGCGCTGGAACGGCTGGCGCGAACGCTGGTTCGTGCCGCACAGCGCGGGGGCGCTGGCGCTGCTGGCGATGTGGCCCGTGGGGCTGCTCTACCCGGCGCCGCTGCCGCTGGGCCTCGGCCAGCTCTTCCCGCGCCTGCGCGAATGGACGGAGCTGCTGCTCGAGAACACGCCCTGGGAACTCGTCCCCAAGGAACTGACCGACGACCTGCCGCTGCCGCCGGGCCTCGAGGCCATCGCGATCGCCATGGGCCTGCTGGCGCCGTGCCTGCTCGCCTTGTCGGTGGCGCGGCCGGGCAAGCGTCGCGCGCTGCTGGTGCTGGGTGCGATCGCGCTGGGCGTGACGACGACGGCGTGGTCGACGGTGCTGAACTTCGGCCCCGATCATGCGTGGGCCTGGCTGACCTCGACGACCGGACCCGGCCTGATCATCGGCGGCGTGCTGGCGCTGCTGGCGGCCTTCATGTCCCGGCGCGCGAACGCGGCCTGGGGCCTGGTCGTGCTGACCGTGCTGATCGCGCTGATGGCCGAGGCGCCGTCCGATCCCTATCTGCTCGAAAGCCTGCAGTTCTGGGAGCAGGGCCGCTTCGTCAACCTCTACGGGCTGGCGCAGTGGGTGGGCTGGCTGTGGCCGTTCGCGGCGCTGGCGTGGCTGCTCTATGGCGTCACGCAAAGCGATCGACAGAGTGATCGGCAGGGCGACGTGAAGAGCGATCCCCCGGGCCCGCCGCCTGCCGGGGAACGGACCTCCGAAGAGCGGTCCGCCGGGCGCTCTGAAGGACAAGCGGTTCGTGACGGACCGCACGAACGGACGCTCGGTGGAAACCCTGAAACTACAATCGACCGATGAGCTCCCCCAGCTACTACCAACGCCACATCTTCTTCTGCCTGAATCAGCGCGAGAACGAGAACGCCTGCCTTCAGCACAACGCGCAGGAGGCCTTCGACCACTGCAAGAAACGCGTGAAGGCCGAAAAACTGGCCGGCAAGGGTGGCGTGCGCGTGAACAAGGCGGGCTGCCTGGACCGTTGCGCGGGCGGGCCGGTGGCGGTCGTGTACCCGGACGCGGTCTGGTACCAGTTCGTGGACAACAGCGACATCGACGAGATCGTCGAACGTCACCTCAAGCACGGCGAGGTCGTCGAGCGTCTGGTGCTCGACGATTCGGTCGGCCGCTGATCGGGAGCGCGCTCGCATGAATGCACAGACCCAGCGCCGGCAGATCGCCGGCCCGGCCGGCGAGATCGAATGCGCCGTCGACGAACCCGCGGTCGACGCCGGCCCGTTGCGCGGCGTGGTGGTGATCTGCCACCCGAATCCCACGCAGGGCGGCACGATGGACAACAAGGTGGTGCAGACGATCGCGCGCGCGTTCGTGCACCTGGGCTACCGCGCGGTGCGCTTCAACTTCCGCGGCATCGGCAAGTCGGCCGGCGCGTGGGACGAAGGCCGCGGTGAGGTCGACGACGCGCTGGCCGTGATCGCCGGGTTCCGCGATCCCGCCCAGCCGCTGGCGCTGGCCGGCTTCTCCTTCGGCGGTTTCGTCGCGTCGCAGGCGGCGCTCAAGCTCGAGCAGCCCGCCGAACGCCTGCTGCTGGTCGGACCGGCCACGAGCCGCTTCGGCGTGGCGACCGTGCCGGCCGATACCGTCGTGATCCACGGCGAACAGGACGATGTGGTGCCCCTGAGCGCCGTCTTCGACTGGGCGCGCCCGCAGGCGCTGCCGGTCATCGTGGTGCCCGGCGTCGGGCACTTCTTCCACGGGCAGTTGCCGCTGCTCAAGACTCTGGTGCTGCGCGGCTGGCATGCCGTCGGCGAAGCGCGCGCCTAAGGATCTCTCCCGAATGAAACGATTCCTCGCCTCCCTCGCTCTCGGCCTGGGCCTGTCCAGTGTCGTGATGACGACCGGCGCGTCCGCCCAGGCGCTGACGCCGCCCGAGATCGCGGCCCGCAATTTCGTCCTGCTGGACCTGACGACCCACCAGACGCTCGCCGAACGCGAGGCCGACACGCCGCAGGACCCCGCGTCGCTGACCAAGCTGATGACGGCCTACGTCGTGTTCGACGCGCTCAAGGCCAAGCGCCTGACGCTCGATCAGACGCTGACGGTGTCCAAGCGCGCGTGGGACGAGCGCAAGGGCGACCCGTCGCTGATGTTCATCGACACGACGATGACGCCCAAGGTCGATGAGCTGATCCGCGGCATGATCATCCAGTCGGGCAACGACGCCTCGGTCGCGCTGGCCGAAGGCGTCGGCGGCACGGTCGAACAGTTCGTCGCGATGATGAACAAGCAGGCGCAGGCCTGGGGCCTGAAGAACACCTCGTTCAAGAACGTCACCGGCATCACCGAGCCCGGCCACAAGACGAGCGCGCGCGACATCGCGGTCGTCTTCTCGCACGTGATCCAGGACTACCCGGCGTACTACGCCGAGTACTACTCCAAGCGCGAATACACCTTCAACAAGATCCGCCAGTCCAACCGCAACATGCTGCTGGGCCGCGATCCCTCGGTGGACGGCGGCAAGACCGGCTACACCGATGCGGCCGGCTACTGCCTGGCGGCCAGCGCGCAGCGCGACGTGCCCAACGGCAAGCGCCGCCTGCTGAGCGTCGTGATGGGTACGGCCTCGAAGGAAGCCCGCGCCACCGAGAGCCAGAAGCTGCTGAACTGGGGTTACTCGGCCTTCGACGCGGTGCGCCTGTTCGACAAGAACCAGCCGATCACCACCGTCAAGGTCTGGAAGGGCGCCGCGCCGGAAGCCAAGCTGGGCGCGGCCGATGCGGTCTTCGTCGCGGTGCCGCGCGGCGAGGGCGGCAAGCTCAAGACCGACATCCAGCGCACCGACCCGCTGGTCGCGCCGCTGGCGCTGAACCAGCGCGTGGGCACGCTGAAAGTGACGACCTCGGGCGGCTCGCCGGTGGCCGAGGTGCCGCTGGTCGTGCAGCAGGAGGTGCCGCTGGCCGGCATCTTCGGCCGTGCCTGGGACGCGATCCGGCTCTGGATCAAGTAAGCCCGCTCGCCTGATCAGTGGGCTGACCGGGCGGCCGGGCGGCAGTCCGATCAGTCAAGGCCCCGCGCTTGCCGGGGTTGGCGGGTCGGGCCGGCGGCGTACAGTCGGTGGCTTCGGCGTGTCCACACTGAGCACACTGCGGGAGCCACCGATGACCATGCCCTGGGCCGATCTTCCCTGCTATCTCAACGGCCACCTGGGCCGGCTCGGCGATGCCCGCGTGCCGGTGATGGACCGGGGCTTCCTCTTCGGCGACGGGGTCTACGAGTCGATCCCTGTCTACGCGGGCCGTCTGTTCCGCGTCGATGATCACCTGGACCGGCTCGGTCGCAGCCTGAAGGCGCTGCGCATCGAGGATCCCTACGAGCGCGAAGCCTGGCTGGACCTGTTCCGCAGTCTGGTGGCGCACCTGCCGGAGGTCGAGGACCAGGCCATCTACCTGCAGGTCACGCGCGGCGTCGCGGCGCGGGGTCACGCGATGCCGAAGGATCTCGAGCCGACGGTGCTGGCGTACACGCAGCCGCTGCACGCGTTGACGCCGGAGCAGCGCCATCAGGGCTTGAGCTGCGTGACGGCGCGGGACTTCCGCTGGCAGCGGGGCGACATCAAGAGCATCTCGCTGCTGGGCAACGTGCTGGCGCGTCAGGCCGCCGCCGATCAGGGCGCCGACGAGACCGTGCTGATCCGCGACGGCTACGTCACCGAAGGTTCCAGCAGCAACGTCTGGATCGTCCGCGACGGCGCGCTGCTGACGCCGCCGCCCGGCGAAGCGCTGCTCGAAGGCATTCGCGTGCGGTTGCTCAAGGAGCTCTGCGAGGAACTCGGCATCGCCTTCAACCAGCGTCCGATCGCGGAGACCGAGCTGGGCACCGCCGACGAGATCCTGCTGACCTCCGCGAGCAAGGAAGTCGCGCCGGTCACCCGGCTCGATCACGACGAGGTCGGCCACGGCGCGCTGCGCGGCAAGCCCGGCCCGGTGTACGCCAAGCTCCACGAGGCCTATCAACGGGCCAAGGTCTTGCAAAGCCGCTGACCGACTCCATTTGGATTTCCCATCATGACCAGCTTCAACAACGCCCCGATCCCGCCCGAGCAATCGCTGATCGACTACCCGTCGCAGTTCCCCATCAAGGTGATGGGCGCGCATGTCGAGGGCTTCGTCGAGGCGATCGTGAGCGTGGCGCAGCAGTTCGATCCGGCGTTCGACGCGGCGAGCGTGGAAAAGCGCCCCAGCTCGGGCGGCAAGTACCTCGGCGTGACGATCACGGTCACCGCGACCAGCCGCGAACAGCTCGACGAGCTGTACCGCACGCTGACCACGCACCCGATGGTGAAGGTCGTCCTGTAAACCGGCAACGAGGGACCGGATCAGTGCCGGTCTGGCTGGATCACACGGATCACACGGATCCCGCGTCGGCCGCCAGCGCCGCGTCGACGGCCTTGAGCTTGTACGGCGCGGCCTCGTCGCCGTTGCGCGCCGCGATGTCGTACCAGTAGCGCGCCAGGCGCAGGTCGCGGTCGACACCCAATCCCGACTCGTACATCGACGCGATCAGGTACTGCGCGCCGACATCGCCGCCCTTCGCGGCCTCGCGGTACCACAGCGCCGCCCGCGGGAAGTCCTTGCCCGCGCCCCGACCCAGGTAGAACGCGGTGGCCACGGCCACCTGCGCATCGACGCTGCCGTGTTCCGCCGCCTTCAGGTACCAGGATTGCGCCTGGACCAGGTCGCGCTGACCGTCCTCGCCCTGCTCGTGGAACTGGCCTAGCGCCAGTTCGGCACGGACGAGACCGCGGCCTGCCGCACGGACCAGCAACCGGCGGGCGAGCTTGGGATCAGGCTTGGGGACCTCCGCGCGCAGATGCATCATCGCGAGGTTGTAGTCGCCGAGCGCGAGGCCCTGCTGCGACAGCGCGCGGAACTGGCGCTCCGCGCCGGCAAGATCGCCGCGCTCGTACGTGGCCAGCGCCTGGTCCAGGGTGATCGCGGCGCCGGAGCCGGCCGCCTCCGACGACGTCGAAGCGCCGCCCAGCAGCGCGAGGCAGACGGCGAGGGCCGTGAGGTGACGCGGCATGGCGAGGCTCCTGATGCTGAATGTCCCGATGCCGACGATGCTAGGGCCATCGCGGCTAGCATGCCGGGATGCTGATCAAGACCCTGGGCCGCGTGGACTATGCGGCCACGCTGGATGCGATGCGCGCCTTCACCGAGACGCGCGGTCCGGAGACGCCGGACGAGCTCTGGCTGTGCGAATTCGACCCCGTCTACACGCAAGGCCTGGCCGGCCAGGCCGACAACGTCCTCGATCCGCAAGGCATTCCCGTCATGCAGACCAACCGCGGCGGCCAGGTGACGTACCACGGGCCCGGGCAGGTGGTCGCGTATCCGCTGGTGGACCTGAAGCGGCTGGGGATCTTCGTCAAGGAATACGTGTTCCGCCTGGAGACGGCGGTGATCCAGACGCTGGCGGGCGTCGGCGTGACGGGCCACCGGGTGGCCGGCGCGCCCGGCATCTACGTGCGGCTGGACGACCCCGGGGCGCATGCCGCCCTGACCGGACCGGCCGACCCGGTGGATCCGTTCCGCGGTCTGGGCAAGGTCGCGGCGCTGGGGATCAAGATCAGCCGGCACTGCACGTATCACGGCGTGGCGCTGAATGTCGCGATGGACCTGAAGCCCTTCCTGGGCATCCATCCGTGCGGATACGCAGGGCTTCGGACGGTGGACCTCGGTACACTCGGGGTTTTCACGGACTGGGCCACGGTGGCCCAGCGGTTCGGAGAGCGGCTCGCCGCGCAGCTCCAACCCTGAGGCCCGGCACACGGCAACCGAGAGAACGCCTGATGGCAACCGAGAACGTCACCCACGAAGCCAAGAGCGCGTCCGATTACGACGCGACCGCCAAGCAGAAGGCGCAAGCCAAGACGGCGCGGATCCCGATCAAGATCATTCCGGCGGAACAGCTGAAGAAGCCGGACTGGATCCGGGTGAAGGCCGGTTCGCCGTCGACGCGTTTCTACGAGATCAAGCAGATCCTGCGCGAGCACAAGCTGCACACGGTCTGCGAGGAAGCGTCCTGCCCCAACATCGGCGAGTGCTTCGGCAAGGGCACGGCGACCTTCATGATCATGGGCGACAAGTGCACGCGGCGCTGCCCGTTCTGCGACGTGGGCCATGGCCGTCCTGATCCGCTGGACGTGGACGAGCCGCTGAACCTTGCCAAGACGATCGCGGCGCTGAAGCTGAACTACGTGGTGATCACCAGCGTGGACCGCGACGACCTGCGCGACGGCGGCGCCGGCCATTTCGCCGAGTGCATCCGCAAGGTGCGCGAGCTGAGCCCGCGCACGCAGATCGAGGTGCTGGTGCCCGACTTCCGCGGCCGCATGGACCGCGCGCTGGACATCCTTAAGGCCGCGCCGCCGGACGTGATGAACCACAACCTGGAGACCGCGCCGCGCCTGTACAAGGAAGCGCGTCCGGGTTCGGACTACCAGTTCAGCCTGAACCTGCTGAAGCGTTTCAAGGCAGCGGTGCCGGGCGTGCCGACCAAGAGCGGCATCATGGTCGGCCTGGGCGAGACCGACGAGGAGATCCTCCAGGTCATGCGCGACATGCGCGAGCACGACATCGACATGCTGACGATCGGGCAATACCTGGCGCCGTCGGGCCATCACCTGCCGGTGCGTCGCTACGTGCACCCGGACACCTTCAAGATGTTCGAGGAAGAGGCCTACAAGATGGGCTTCACCCACGCGGCGGTCGGCGCGATGGTGCGCTCCAGCTACCACGCGGACCAGCAGGCGCATGCCGCGCTGGAGAAGGTGGAAGCGGAGAAGGCGTCGGCGGCTTGATCGCCAGATCGCCTGAGCGATCGACCCCACATGGACGGCCCTTCGGGGCCGTTTTGCATGGCGCGTCGACTTGCCGAATGGCCAGCATGCGATCGGTGGCCGTGCACCATGACTTCCGTTGGCGCTCCGGCGCCGGCCTACAAACGCCGTCTTCCAGCTGGCTCCAGCGCTCACCGCGCTTTCGACCCCATGCCCAAGAATTCGAGCGTCCTGATGTGCGCACTGGCCGGCGTGATGCTGTGTCTGCCGTTGGTGTCGATGTCGATGTCGATGTCGGCGTCGCCGGCCTTGGCGCCAGCCCGTGGCGATCAACAGGCGAAGGCAAGGCTCCCGATCACGGCTGCGAAGAAGAACAGCGCATTCCGCGGCGTCATGACGCTGGCCATCGATCTCACCGACACGCGTCGGCGGATCGTGACGATCAATCAGCGCATCCCCGTGCAGCGCGCGGGCGGGATGACGCTGCTCTATCCGCAGTGGGAGACGGGGAGCCACGCGCCCTCGATTTCCGCGCACCGCCTGGCGGGTCTGGTCGTCAAGGCCGATGGCAGGACGCTGCCATGGCGGCGCGATCCGGCGCAGGTCCACGCCTTTCGCGTCGTCGTTCCGGCGGGCGCGCAAGCGCTCGACCTGAGCTTCCAATATCTGGCGCCGCTCAGCCGTGACCCGTCGGCGACGATCATCGACGGCTTCGTCGGGCTCTACTGGAATCGGGTGCTGATGTACCCGTCGGGCTGGAAGGCCGGCGGCCTGCCGGTGCAGGCGTCGATCAAGCTGCCGGCTGGCATGACGCCGGCAACCGCCTTGTCCGGCGCGGCCGACAGCGATCTGATCCGCTTCGAGCCGGTGACGCTGGATCGCCTCATCGATTCGCCGGTGTTCTCGGCTCGCCATGTGGTTACGCGCGAGATCGCTGGCGGCGCGCGCCCCGTGCGTGCGCACTGGCTCGCCGCGGACGCCGATGTCGTCAAGAACGTCGATCGCTTCGACGCCAGGATGCAGGCGGTCCAGCGCGAGACGGAAGCCATCTTCGGCGTGCCGCCGTTCAAGCGCTACGACTACCTGATCGCGCTCGACGACCGGCTTCCCGGCCCCGGCGGTATCGAGCATGCCGACTCGGGCGAGGTCGTGCTGCCCGCGAACCTGCTTTCCGAGCCGGCCGAGTCGATGTCCTTGATTGACGTCATCCCGCACGAGCTGATCCATGCGTGGAACGGCCTGTGGCGCGTGCCGGCGGACATGGTCGTGTCGACGCCGAACGAGCCGTTCACCGGCACGCTGCTGTGGGTCTACGAAGGCCAGACGGAGTTCTGGTCGCGCGTGGTCGCGGCGCGCTCGGGGCTGCGCACGGTCGAGCAGACGCTGGGCGCCCTCGCGCTGGATGCGGCGGTCGTCCAGCACCGCGCCGGCCGTCAGTGGAAATCCCTCGCCGACAGCGCCAACGATCCGTTGATCCAGAACGGCACCGTGAACTGGCGCGACTGGCAGCGACGCGAGGACTACTACATCGAAGGCGTGCTGTTCTGGCTCGACATCGATGCCCGTCTGCGCCAATGCAGCCACGGCGCCCGGGGCCTGGACGACTTCGCGACGCGCTTCTTCAGCGCGGCGGACCAGAAGCCGGGTGAGCGTCAGCGGCCCTATTCGGAAGCCGATGTCGTCGCGACGCTCGATCGTGTCTGCCCCGGGCCGTGGGCGGGGACGCTTCGTGGAAAGCTCGATACCCACGATGACGACGGCGTTCTCGACGGCCTCGCCGCGCACGGCTGGCGCCTGGTGTTCCGCGACACGCCGACGGCGTACTTCCGCCTCTACGAAGCGAGCGACGGCGTGCTCGACCTGACGTGGTCGGTGGGCATGACGGTGACGAAGGACGGCCGTGTGAAGGCATCGACGTGGAACGGCCCCGCGTTCCGCGCGGGCATCGTGCCCGGCACGCGCTTGAAGGCGGTCAACGACGAACCGTATAGCGCGGAACGCCTCACGGCAGCCATCGCCGTCGCCGGGCAACGCGGTCTCCGGCTGGACATCCTGGTCGACGGGAAGCAGGAGACCGTGACGGTCGATGCTTCCCAGGGCCTGCGTTATCCCGCGCTGGAACGCATCGAAGGCACGCGGGACTCGTTGTCGACGCTGCTGGCGCCTCGCGCGCCAAGCACGCCCCGCGCGCGTTGATCACGCCGGAGACCAGCGCCCCGCGACGTTCTTCAGCAGCAGGTTGATGGCCGCCAACTGGCGGTTGCGCACGGTGAGCAGGGAGGCCTCCGCGTTGAAGGCGCTGTTCTGCGCCGTGGTCACGTCCAGGAAGGACACGGTGCCCGCCTTGTACTGGTCCGTTACCAGCTCGAGGTTGCGCTGCGCGGCGTCGAGGGCCTCCTGCTGCAGCCGCGCTTCCTCGCGCAGGTGGTCGGTGAGGATCAGGTTGTCCTCGACCTCCTGCAGCGCGGTCAGCACCGTCTGGCGGTAGGTCGAGGTCGCGACCTCGGCGCTGGTGCGCGCCTGCGCGCTCGCCAGTTTGCGCTGGCCGCCGTCGAAGATCGCCTGCGCCAGCGACGGGCCCAGCGACCAGAACAGGTTGGGCGCCGACAGCAGGTCGCTCAGCGTGCTGTTGCGATAACCGGCGCTGCCCGACAGCGTCAGCGCCGGGAAATTCGCCGCGTCGGCGACGCCGATCTGCGAGTAGGCCGCCGCCACGCGACGCTGCGCGGCGGCGATGTCGGGCCGGCGCTCCAGCAGCTGCGAGGGCAGCAGCTCGGGCACTGCGGGCGGCTTCGGCAGCGTCGCGCTCTTCGTCACATCGAGCGCCGACGGCGGCAGTCCCAGCAGTACCGCGATCGCGTGCTCCAACTGGCCGCGCGTGGCACGCGTCTCCAGCAGTTGCGCCTCCGCCGAGCGCAGTTGCGTCTGCGCCTGCAGCACGTCGCTGCGGGCGGCGACGCCGCTCTGATACCGCGCCTGCGTCAGGTCGAGGAAACGCTGATAGGACTTCACGCTGCGGTCGTAAAGCGCTTCCTGCGCCTCGGCGGTCCGCAGCGAGAAGTAGGTCTGCGCCAGCGTCGCCTGCGCGCTCAATCGCGCGGCGGCGAGGTCGTCGGCACTCGCTTGCAGGGAGGCGTTCGCGCCTTCGCTCGCCAGGCGCAGCCGGCCCCAGAGGTCCGGTTCCCAGCTCGCGTTCAGCGAGGCCTGCACGCTGTTGGTCGGGCCGCGATTGATCGAGCCGTTCGTGACATTGCCGTCCGGACTCTTGCTGCGCGTGCCGGAGAAGCCGACCGAGAGCGTGGGGAAAAGCGCCGAGCGGCTCGCCTCCAGCGCGGCACGGGCGCCTTCCACCTGCGCGACCGCCGCCTTGAGGTTCTCGTTGCCGATCACCAGCCGATGCTGCAGGTCGTTGAGCACGGGATCGTCGAACAAGGTCCACCACTGCTCGGGCACCGGCTCGGCGGCGGCGGGGCGCGCCTGCTTCCAGAGCGCGTCCTCCTTGAACTGCGCCGGCGCAGAAACCGGCGCGGGCGGATCGACGCGCGTCACCGCGCAACCGCTCACCAGGGCGACGATCACGGCTGCCGTCGCGATCGCGGGCAGGGACGGACGAGGGAAGGAAGTCGAAGTCATCGGGGTCTGCATGTCTCAGCCCTGCAGGGTCGGAGCCGCGGGGGGCTCGGGATTCATCGGGGGCGCGGCCTTCGCGGCGCGCTTGACCGCGCGGCGCGTCATCACGCGCTGGCGCAGCCGCTCCATCGTCACGAAGACGACCGGCGTCGTGTACAGCGTGAGCACCTGGCTGAGGATCAGGCCGCCGACGATGGCGATGCCCAAAGGCTTGCGCAGTTCGGCGCCGTCGCCGCTGCCCAGGGCGAGCGGCACCGCGCCGAAGATCGCGGCGAAGGTCGTCATCAGGATCGGACGCAGCCGCAGCTTCGCGGCGCGGAAGATCGCCGCGCCGGCCGTGAGGTGCGCCGTGGTGCGCTGCCGCGCGATGGCGAAGTCGATCATCATGATCGCGTTCTTCTTGACGATGCCGATCAGCAGGATCACGCCGATCAACGCGATGATGGAGAACTCCGTGTTGAACATCATCAGCGCGAGCAGCGCGCCCACGCCCGCCGACGGCAGGGTGGAGAGGATGGTCACCGGGTGGACCAGGCTCTCGTAGAGCATGCCCAGCACGAGGTAGATGGCGATGATGGCCGCGCCGATGAGGATGGGCTGCGACTTGAGCGCGTCCTGGAACGCATTGGCGGTGCCCGCGAAGGTGCCGCGCACCGACACCGGCACGCCCAGCTCCGACATCGCGTTGTTGATGGCGTCGGTGGCCTGCGAGAGCGAGACCCCCTCGGGCAGGTTGAAGCTGATCGTCGACGCCGGCGAGCCGCTCTGGTGATTCACCGACAGCGGCGTGTTGGTCGTCTCGACGCGGCTGAAGGCGGACAGCGGGACCTGCGCGCCGGAACTGCTGGTGACGTAGAGCTTGCGCAGCGTCTCGGGCCCCTGCAGGTATTGCGGCGCCAGCTCCATCACCACCCGGTACTGGTTCAGCGGGTTGTAGATGACGCCGACCTGGCGCTGGCCGAAGGCGTTGTTCAGCGTCGTGTCGATGGTGCTCACCGTCACGCCCAGACGCGCCGCCGCGTCGCGGTCGATGACCAGCGAGGTCTGCACGCCCTTGTCCTGCTGGTCGGTGTTGACGTCGGTCAGCTCGTTGAGTTGCGACAGCGCGTTGCGCACGCGCGGTTCCCACTCGCGCAGGACGTCGAGATCGTCCGCCTGCAGCGTGAACTGGTACTGCGCGTTGGCCTGCCGGCCGCCGATGCGGATGTCCTGCACCGGCACCAGGAACAGGTTGGCGCCGGGCTCGTGCGCCATCTTGTCGCGCAGCCGGTTCACGACCTGGTCGGCCGAGACCTTGCGCTCCTTCAGCGGCTTGAGCGTGATGTAAAAATTCGCGCCGTTGCGCTGCCCGCCGCCGGTGTTGCCGTTGACGTTCTCGACCGCGGGGTCGGAGAGGATGATCTCCATGAAGCGGTCGACCCGCTGGCGCATCATCTCGAAGGAGCTGCCCTGGTCCGCCTGCACACCGCCGATCAGCACGCCGGTGTCCTGCTGCGGGAAGAAGGTCTTGGGGATCGCGCCGTAGAGGTGCACATTCAGCGCGACCACCGCGACCAGCGACAGCAGTGCCACCGGCTGGTGCCGCAGCGTCCACATCAGCGAGCGGCGATAGCCACGCGCCAATGCCCGGTTGAAGCGTCCGGCGGCGCGCGCGAACCAGCCCTTGCGCTTCTTCGCGGCGCCGGGCTCGGGTTCCTTGCGCGGCTTGAGCACGCGCGAGGCCATCATCGGCGTCGTCGTCAGCGACACGACCATCGACACCAGGATGGAGGCCGACAGCACGACGGCGAATTCCCGGAACAGCCGGCCGACGACGCCGCCCATCAGCAGGATCGGAATGAACACCGCCACCAGCGACAGGCTGATCGAGATCACCGTGAAGCCGATCTCGCGCGCGCCGCGCAGCGCGGCCTCGACGGGCTTCAGCCCCTGCTCGATGTAGCGGGTGATGTTCTCCAGCACGACGATCGCGTCGTCGACGACGAAGCCGGTGGCCACCGTCAGCGCCATCGCCGACAGGTTGTCCAGGCTGTAGCCGCACAAGTACATCACGCCGAAGGTGCCGGCCAGCGAGACCGGCACCGCGACCGCGGGCAGCAGCGTCGCGCGCCAGCTGCGCAGGAAGAGCAGCACCACGAGGATCACGAGGCCGACGGCGATCGCCATCGCGCGCTGCACCTCGTCCAGCGAGGCGCGGATCGTGGGCGTGCGGTCGCTGATGACCTTGAGGTCGATCGCCGGCGGGATCGAGGCCTGCAGCCGCGGCAGCAGCTCGCGCACGTGCTGCACCGTCTCGATGATGTTGGCGCCCGGCTCCTTCTGGATGAACAGCAGGATCGCCGGCTGGCCGTTGGACGCGCCGTAGTTGCGCACGTCCTGCACCGAGTCGCTCACGTCCGCCACGTCGCGCAGCCGCAGCGCGGCACCGTCGCGGTAGGACAGCACGACCGGCGCGTACTCGGCCGCGGTGCGCGCCTGGTCGTTGGCGCCGACCTGCCAGTAGCGGCCGGATTGCTCGACCGCGCCCTTGGGCCGGTTGGCGTTGGTGTTGGTGATGGCCTGGCGCACCTGGTCCAGCGAGATGCCGTTGGCCGCCAGCTTGTCCGGGTTGAGCTCGACCCGCACCGCCGGCAGCGCGCCGCCGCCGACGTTGACCTGCCCGACGCCGCCGACCTGCGCCAGCCGCTGCGCCAGCAC
>SEFA01000096.1 GCA_004210455.1 Rubrivivax sp.
GCGAGCGTGGCGACGGCATAGGCCGCCGACCCCGCGAGCACCGGCAGCGCCAGGAAGCCCGTGCCCACGATGCCGGCGGCGAAGAGCACGAACGCGAAGTTCCCCGCGATCGGCTTGAGTGCCTGCGCGGCCTGTGCCGTGGTCTCGATGTCGCGCACGCCGTGGGCGTGCAGCGCCGCGGCGGTGGCGACGATCATGAAGAACGCGATCGTGTTCGAGAAACCCATGCCGACCACTGTGTCCGTGCGCAGGCGGCGGAACTGCTCCGTCGCCTGCTCCGGAGCGACGGCGAGCGGACGATCCGCATCGATGCGGCGGATCTCCTCCGCCTCCTGGCTCGCCTGCCAGAAGAAGAGGTAGGGGCTGATCGTCGTGCCGAGGATCGCGACGACAGTGGTCGTGTACTCGCGGTCCCAGCGCAGGGCGGGCATCACCAGCGACTTCAGTGCGAGGACCCAGTCCGCCTGCGCCGCGAAGCCGACGCCGACATAGGCCAGCAGCGTGAGCGTCAGCCACTTCAGCAGCATCACGTAGCGCGCGTAAGGCAGCCAGATCTGCAGCAGCAGCGAGAGCAGCGCCATGGCCACGACGAACGCCGCCGGCGGACCGCCGACGGCCAGATGCATGGCGTCGCCCATCGCGCTGAGATCGGCGCCGAGGTTGATGACGTTGGCGACGACCAGCAGCGAGACCAGCGCGACCACCAGCCAGCGCGGGCAGAGCTTGGAGAAGTTCTCGGTCAGGCCCTTGCCGGTGATGCGCCCGATGCGCGCGCTGGCGAGCTGGATGCCGACCATCAGCGGGAAGGTCACCAGGATCGTCCAGCCGACGCTGTAGCCGTACTGCGCGCCGGCCTGCGAGTAAGTGGCGATGCCGCTCGGATCGTCGTCGGCGGCGCCAGTGATCAGGCCGGGGCCGAGCTTGGTCCACCAGGGCGCGCTGACGGATGCCTTGTCCGAAGCCGCCTCGTTGGCAGGCGGTTCCGCGTCGGGCATGGCAGCCATCACATCTTCGGCTGGCCGTTGGAGGCCATCACCCCGCCGTCGACGGGAAGATTCACGCCATTGACGAAGCGCGCGTCGTCGCTGGCCAGGAAGGCCACGACCGCTGCGATGTCGGCGGGCTCGGCAGGCCGGCCCAGCGGCATCCGTTCCATGAAGCGCGCCACGAGGTCCTTGTCCTCCAGCATCTCCTCCGTCATGCCGGTCCGGGTGAGCGACGGTGCCACCGCATTCACCCGCACACCCTTGCCGCCGAAGTCCAGCGCGAGCGAGCGCGTGAGATTGACGACGCCGCCCTTCGCCACGTTGTAGGCGCACATCCCCCAGTCGCCGGACAGGCCCGAGACCGACGCGGTATTGACGATGCAGCCCTGGCGCTTGAGCAGTTCCGGCATCGCCGCGCGGCAGCCGTGGAAGACGCCGCTGAGGTTGACGGCGAGGGTCTCGTTCCAGTCGTCCAGCGAGACGGTGAGGGCGTCGCCCTCGGTCCCGATGCCCGCGTTGTTGACGATCACGTCAAGGCCGCCGAAGCGCTTCACCGCGGCGGCGACGAGGGCCTCCACCTCGTTGAACTTCGAGACGTCCGCAGCCTGCGCCAGCGTGCGCTCCTGCGGCAACTGCTGCGAGACCTGCTGGAGCTTGTCCTCATGCCGCGCGCAGATGACGATGTTGGCACCCTCCTGGGAGAAGCGCTCGGCGACGCCGCGTCCGATGCCGGACGACGCGCCGGTGACGATGACGGTCTTGCCCTTGAATCGTTCCATGCCGGTCTCCTTCGAATGGGGAAGGAGAGGCAAGGGGAGTGCCCGCCGGCGAGGACAAGGACGAGGCGCCATGGTCGGCTATTGCTCGAACACCACGCCCTTCACCGGCAGCGCCGGCGCCTGCCACGCGTAGGTGCGATGGAGCACATTGCGCTCGTCATGCATGCCGGACCAGCGCAACTGCAGCAGTTCGGCGAGCGTCCATCCGGCCCAGTCGGCGCGGAACGGGCGCGAGGCCGTCGCGGGATCGAAGCCCGCATCGCTGCGCCACAGCAGCGCCGGGATGCGGTAGCCCGAGGCCGTCCCGGGGCTGTGGCCCGCGTGGTCGCCGCCGTGCCCGACCTCCTGGCCGTGGTCCGACACGAACATCCACGCGCCGCGTCCGCCGGCCGGCAGGTGACTGCGCGTGAGCCGCAAAGTCTGCGCGACGATGCGGTCGTGGTAATGGATCGCGGAGTCGTAGTCCTGCCGGAATTCGCGCACCCACGCGGCGCGACCGTCGCGCGCCATCGCGGTGTCCACGGCATCGCCGTCGTCGTCATCGAAGGGATGCTCGCCCGGCGGCATGCGCAGCCGGTAATGCGGGTGCGCGCCCAGCAGGTGCACGACCACCAGCTTGCGCGGCGCCGGATCGGCCAGCGCCTGTTCGACTTCGTCCAGCAGCTCCCCGTCCAGCGAGCCGGACGAACGCCCCGGCTGCCGGTTGATCATCTCCACCACGTCGGCCAGCCGCGCGTGCTGCTGGTCGACGGCGACGTCGTCGTGGTTGCTCACCCACCAGACCTTGTAGCCCGCGCGCTTCGCCAGCGCGAGCAGATGCTGCGTGCGCCCGGCGGGATCGTCCTCGTCGCGCTCGCCGAAACTGAACAGGCCGCTCAGCGATGCGACCGTCGTCGCCTGCGTGGACCAGGCATGGCGCAGCGTCAGCAGCCGGGACGGCTCCTCGGCGCGCAGCGCGATCAGTTCCGGCGTCGTGGCGCGCGCGTAGCCGTAGAGGCTCATGTTGTCGCGGTTCACGCTTTCGCCGAGCACCAGCACGACGGTCGACGGCGTGTCCGTCGTCATCGTGGGCGCCGCCGCCCCCGCATTGCGCATCAGCTGCTCGCGTTGGACCTGCTGGTCGGCCCAGTTGGCCCGCAGGTCGGCGACCTGCTGTGTCCACGCGGGCCAGAACAGCAACGGATGATGCCGACGCCAGGGCTTGCTCAGGTGGGCGAGGGCGCACACGGCCAGCACCACCAGCAGGACGGCGCGGGCGCGGCGCGAGAGCGCCGTCCGATCCCCCGTCACGCGCGTGGCGAGCGTGATCGCGACGCCGGTGAGCGCGAGCATCCCGATCAGCGCGGCGACCGCCAAGGCCATCGCGGGCGCCTGCGAACTCAGATATTCGATCGATTCGCGCGGCGTCGTGTTGGCCGCCGCGGCGAGCACCAGCGAGCTGTCCGGCGCCGCCTGGTATTCGCGCTGCAGGAAACCACGCACCGCGCCGTCGACGAGGAACGCCGAGATCACGAGGAAGGCCGTGGCCCAGCGCACGCGACGCCAGGCGGGGCGTTGGAGGGGCCACGGCAGCCAGAGCAGGACGGGGAGGGCAAGCAGCCCGACCTGCGCCGCACGTCGGCTGTCATGGCCCGCCAGCACCGCGCCGGCACAGGCGAGCGCGAGCAGGCCCAGGGCGCCCCGGCGCAGCAGCGCGGGGCGCTTGAAAATCGAATCGGACATCAAACCGGAGGAGGGAGCGAAGGCGCGGAGTCTACGCACCCGCTCACAACATCGGTCTCAGGACCTTCCAGACGTTGTCCAGCATCACCGGATGCGCCTTGGCCAGCGGATGGATGCGGTCGCCCTGGAACCACTCGGCCATGTCGGGCCGGTCGGCCACGCCGGCCAGCAGGAAGGGCTGCAGCGGCACTTTCTCCTCCTGCGCGACGGTCTTGAAGCTGCCCTCGAAATCGCGCGCGTAACTCGCGCCCATGTTCGGCGGGATCTGCATGCCGACCAGCAGCACCTTCGCGCCCGCCTCCTTGCCGGCCTGCACCATCGCCTTCAGGTTCTCGCGGGTCATCTTCAGCGGCAGACCGCGCAGCGCGTCGTTGCCGCCCAGCTCGATGATCAGGTGGGTCGGCCGATGCTGCTTGAGCAGCGCCGGCAGCCGCGAGCGTCCGCCGGAGGTCGTGTCGCCGCTGATGCTGGCGTTGACCACCTCGGCGGGCAGCTTCTGCGCCTGGAGCCGCTGGTCCAGCAGCGCGACCCAGCCGCTGCCGCGGGCCAGCCCGTACTCGGCCGACAGGCTGTCGCCCAGGACGACGATGCGGCGCGGCGCGGCCGCCGTCGCCGCATTTGCTTCGGTGCGGCCTTGCGCCGCGACAGGCCCGGCCAAGACCCCCGCCGCGACGAAGGTCGCGGCACAGGCGCTACAGTGCAACATCCATTCACGGCGGCGCATCTGCGGTTGATTCATGGTTCAGAACATCCTCGAAGTCGATCACGTCAGCAAGTCGGTCCAGGATGCCGACGGCGTGCTGACCATTCTGCATGACATCAACTTCCAGCTGCAGGCACGGGAATCCGTCGCCATCGTCGGCGCCTCGGGCTCGGGCAAGAGCACGCTGCTGTCCATCCTCGCGGGCCTGGACACGCCCTCCGAAGGCACCGTGCGCCTGCAGGGGCAGAACATGTTCGCCCTCGACGAGGACGGGCGCGCCGCGTTGCGCGGGGCGCATCTGGGTTTCGTATTCCAGAGCTTCCAGCTGCTGGCGCACCTGACGGCGCTGGAGAACGTCATGCTGCCGCTCGAACTGCGCGGCGAACGCGACGCGCGGGCTCAGGCGAAGCTCATGCTGGAACGCGTGGGGCTGGGGCAGCGCCTGTCGCACTATCCCCGCGTGCTGTCGGGCGGGGAGCAGCAGCGCGTCGCGCTCGCCCGCGCGTTCGTGCAGCAGCCGGCGCTGCTGCTGGCCGATGAGCCCACCGGGAGCCTCGACTACGCCACCGGCGAACAGGTCATGGCGCTCATGTTCGAACTCAACCGGGAACTCGGGACCACGCTGGTGATGGTCACCCACGACCAGAGCATCGCGGCGCGGTGCGAGCGGCAGCTCAAGATCTCGGCGGGACACCTGCAGGACATCACGATGGCGGATCTACCCGCCTGAAGCCTCAAGCGCGCATCGCGCGTTCGCGCAGACGCCGTCTGCGCTCGAAGCGGATCACGGCCCACCAGCCGATGTAGACGATCACGTAGAGGACCAGTCCCAGGACGGCGCCCGCCAGCGGCAGGCCCACCAGCAGCGGCGTGCCCAGCTCGGAGAGCCATTGGCTCAGCGCGGGCCACCAGCTCGCCGGATCGCCCCAGTCCAATGCCAGCTCCTTCGGCGCCGAGATCGGGCCGTGGATGCCCAGGACCTGACGCCCCAGGAAGATCGCCAGCGTCCAGATCGGCACCAGCGTCAACGGATTCGTCAGCCAGGTCGCGGCGATCGCCGCCGCGACGTTGGCCCGGCAGGCGATCGCCACCACCGCCGCCAGCAGCATCTGCGTGGGCAGCGGAATGACGCCCACGGCCAGTCCCAGTCCCGCGCCCAGGGCCACGCGCCGCCGGTGCGCCACCCACAACCAGGGGCGCTCCTTCAGGTAGTGGCCCAGCCACTTCAGTCCCGGGGTCTGTTCCAGGGACTCGGGCGAAGGCAGCAGTCGGCGGGCAAGGCGGGAAGCCGTCATGGGGTCGTCAAGCGATCATCAGATGTGAAAAGCCCGCGCGGCTGACCTGCAGCGGCGCGGGCTCTGAACAGTACAGCAAAGACTGTTCGGATCGGCGATCAGTTCTGGGAGAACTTGAAGTCGGTCTTGGCCTTGGTGCGCAGTTCTTCCTGGAACTCCGCGACCTTCTGCTGCTGCATGCGCTGGATGATCTGGGCCTTGACGTCGTCGAAGGCCGGGAACTGCGCCTGGCGCGTCTCTTCCAGCTTGATGATGTGATAGCCGAACTGCGACTTCACCGGCTCCTGCGTCATCTCGCCAGCCTTCAGCTTGCCCAGGGCGGCGCTGAACTCAGGCACGTAGGCGTCCGGCGCGGACCAGCCCAGGTCGCCGCCGTTCTGGGCGGACCCGGTGTCCTTGGAGTTCTTGGTCGCGAGGTCCTCGAACTTGGCACCGCCGTTGAGCTGCTTGACCAGCGCCTTGGCGTCCTCTTCCTTTTCCACCAGGATGTGGCGGGCGTGGAATTCGGTGCCCGAGGCCTGCGCCTTGAACTTGTCGTACTCGACCTTGGCGTCGGCGTCGGTGATCGGGTTCTTCTTCGCGTAGTCGGCGAAGAGCTCACGGATCAGCAGCGACTGGCGCGCCAGTTCCATCTGGTTCTTGTAGTCGTCGGTCTTGTTCAGGCCGCGCTTCTCGGCTTCCTGCAGGAAGATCTCGCGCAGGACGACTTCTTCCTTGACCTTGTTTTCCATCTCCGGGCTGCGCGGCTGGCCACCCTTGGTGATCTGGCTGATCAGCACGTCGGCGCGGGCCTTGGGCACCGGCTTGCCGTTCACGATCGCGATGTTCTGGGCCAGGGCCGGCAGCGACACGGCGCCGATGACCGCCACGGTGGCGGCGAGCACAAACTTCTTCATGATGGGTAAAGGGCCTTTCGACTCTCGGATGAGCGTGAACGCTCCAAAACAAAGCGCCGACTGGCGGCGCTGCTAGAGACCTGGTTTCTGTTGTTCGTCGGGCGCGCGCGCATCGATGGCCAGCGCGTGGATGCCCTTCTGCATCAGATCGGCGAGGGCATCATATACGAGCCGATGCCGATGGACCCTGGGTAAACCGGCAAAGCGCGCGCTGACGATTTCGAGGTAGTAATGGCCCCCTTCGCGGGCTCCCGCATGCCCCGCGTGGTGCGCGCTGTCGTCACGCAGACGCAGCGAGAGCGGCGCCAGCGCCGCCCTCAGGCGCGCCTCGATCTCGACCGACGGCGTGGCCGCCACGGCCGGCGCGGACCCCGATGCCGACGGGGGATTCCCCTTTCCGCCGTCGCCGCTCATGGCTTGGGCTCCTCGACCGTCGCCTCGGATTCCTGCGGCATGTGCCGGCCCATGTAGAGCCCGGTGCCGAGCGTGAACAGCACGATCAGACCGGTCACGCCGAACACCTTGAAGTTGGCCCAGGCCTCGGTGCTGAAGGAGTAAGCGACGTAAAGATTGGCAAAACCGAGGGCCGCGAAGAAGACGATCCACGCCAGCGTGAGCCGCGTCCAGGCCATGTCCGGCAGCTCGACCTGGGGGCCCAGCATCTTGCGCAGCAGGTCGCGTCCGAGGACGAAACGGCTGACCAGGAACACCGTCGAGAACGCCCAATAGAGCATCGTCGGCTTCCACTTGATGAAGGTCTCGTTATGGAAGTAGACGGTGGCCGCCCCCAGCGTGGCCACCAGACCGAGGCTGATCCACAGCATCAGGTCGACCTTGCGGCCGCGCAACTTCAGGAAGAGCACCTGCAGGAGGGTCGCCAGCATCACGACGAGCGTGGCCAGCAGCACCGGCGCCTCGGTCGGGCCGACCTTGCCGCCGGCGACCAGGAAACCCAGGTGTTCGGTGGCGAAGGCCGCCGCCCAGTCCGGCTGCCCGTCGGCGTACTTGAACGTGACGAAGAACAGCAGGAGCGGCAGGAAATCGAGCAGGAGCTTCATTCGGTCGGGATCGGGTCGGGTTCAGTACGGCGCGCTCAGCGCCGGGGCTCGAAGTCTATCGCGGCGGAATTGATGCAGAACCGCTCGCCCGTCGGGTCCGGACCATCGGGAAAGACGTGGCCCAGGTGGGTGCCGCAGTTGTTGCATCGCACCTCCACGCGGATCATGCCGTGTGTCGCGTCGACGACGCGCTCGACCACCTCGGCGTTGATCGGCTCGTAGTAGCTCGGCCAGCCGCAGCCGGCGTCGAACTTGGTGTCGGCCTTGAACAGCGGCGTGCCGCAGCCGACGCAGTTGTAGTTGCCGGCTTCCCAGTGGTCCCAGTACTTGCCGGTGAAGGCGCGTTCGGTCGCGGCATGGCGGGCGACCTGGTACTGCGTCGGGTCCAGCTGCTCGCGCCACTCGGCGTCCGTCTTCTTGACGGGATATTCGGTGTCGCGGTCGCGGTCCTGATCGGTGGCGTTTTGGGTGAACTTGTCGTAGCGGCTCATGATGAACAGGAAACCTCCAGCGTTTGCGCCCAGTCGGGCGGGAAACCGGCGTCGGACGCCAGCGCGGGCTCGTCGAACGGACGTCGCAGCACCTCCAGCAACCGGCGCACTTCGCTGAAGTCGCCGGCCTCGGCCCGCTGGATCGCCGTCTCGGCCAGGTGATTCCGCAGGACCACCGCCGGATTGACCGCGTTCATCCGCCGGGCACGGGTCTCAAGTGCGTCCATCGTCTCGATCTTCAAGCGCGCGGCATACCGCGTCGCCCACGCGTCGAATCCGGCCCGGTCCACGAACAGGTCCCGCAGGCCCGCGTTTGCCGGCGCATCAAGCGCCTGCGCCGGATCGAAGCCGGCCAGCCGGCGGTGCGCGATCGTGTAGTCGGTGTGATGCGTGGCCAGCAGACGCAGCCAGTCGTCGATCAGCGGGCCGTCCTCGCCGCGTTCGTCCACCTCGGCGGCGAGGCCGAGCTTCGCGCGCATGGCGCCGAGCAGCGCGGCGCCGAAGCGCTCGCGGTAGATCTCCAGCGCCTCGATCAGTTCGTCGCCGGCCGCCTCTGCGTCGGTGTCGACGTTCGGCATCAGCGGCAGCAGCGCCTGCGCCAGCGCATGCAGGTTCCAGAACGCGACCTGCGGCTGCCGCGCGAAGGCGTAGCGGCCCTGATGGTCCGAGTGGTTGCAGACGTGGCCCGGATCGAAGCCGTCCATGAAGCCGAAGGGGCCGTAGTCGATGGTCAGCCCCAGCATCGACATGTTGTCGGTGTTCATCACGCCGTGCATGAAGCCCACGGCCTGCCAGGATGCGACCAGCTCGGCGGTCTGCGCCGCGACCTTGGACAGCACGGCAGTCACCGGATTCGGCGCGTCGGCGCAGTCCGGCGCGTGGTGGCGGACGAAGAACTCGAACAGCTCGCGCGTGCGGGCTTCCATGCCGTGATGGGTGAAGTGCTCGAAGTGGCCGAAGCGCAGGAAGCTGGGCGCGACGCGGGTCACGACGGCCCCGGTCTCGACGCGCTCGCGCTGCACCTTCAGCGCCGTCGAGCCGGTGATCGCGAGCGCCCGCGTCGTCGGGATGCCGAGCGCGGCCATGGCCTCGGAGCAGAGGAACTCGCGGATGGAGGAGCGCAGCACCGCGCGTCCGTCGCCGCGACGCGAGTAGGGCGTCAGTCCCGCCCCCTTGAGCTGGAGCTCGAAGTGCCCGTCCGGACCGTCGACGCCGCCCAGCAGCAGCGCGCGCCCGTCGCCCAGCTGTCCGGCCCACGCGCCGAACTGATGGCCGCTGTACACGGTGGCCAGCGGCCTCATGCCGTCCAATCGGGCGTTGCCGCTGAAGGCCTCGAGCGCGCCGGGGCGGGTCCACCAGTCGCCGGGCCAGCCGAGCAGGGCGGCGCAGTCCGCGCTGGTGGCGACCCAGTGCGGGTCGGGCAGTCCGGTGCCGGGGAGTTCGGTGAAGAAGTCGGGACCGAGCGTCGCGAAGCGATGGGTCCAGCGCTCAGGCTCGGCGCCTGGGAAGTCCGCATGCAGGGACGCGTTGAGAGGCGCATTCATCGCGTCAGTTTACCGAGCCCCCCATGGCCCTGCGGCCCATGGGGTCCCGATGCCGGCATCCCGCACAGGCGTCCTCTTGGACGCCTTCGGGACGCGCTTTCGGACTCCGGCTCAACGCTTGTCCAGCGCATACGCGCGCACATGGTCGCCCGGTTTCGTGCCGGTCGATCCGTGTCCGCCCGCGATGACCAGCAGGTACTGCCGGCCGTCCGCGCCCAGGTAGCTCATCGGGGTGGCCTGGCCGCCGGCGGGCAGGCGGCTCTCCCACAGGACGCGACCGTCGTTGACGTCGTAGGCGCGGACGTAGTCGTCCATGCTGCCCGACAGGAAGGCCACGCCGCCCGCCGTCATCAGCGGTCCGCCCAGGCTGGGCACGCCCAGCCTGAACGGCACCAGCAGCGGCGAGAGGTCGCGCACCGTGCCGTTGCGATGCCGCCAGACGACCTTGCCCTCGTTCAGGTCGACGCCGGCCACCGTGCCCCACGGCGGCGCCTGGCAGGGGATGCCCAGCGGCGAGGTGAAGGGCTTCATCTTCGCGGCGAAGGGCGCGCCGAAGTTCTCGTTGAGCGCCGGCAACGCGCCCTTGGGCGGTCCGCCGTCCTGCACCAGAAGCGAAGTGTCGTCGCGGCGCGGCACCAGCGTCGAGGTGAAACCCAGCACCGCCGGCGTGGTGAAGGCGATGCCGCGCACCGGGTCGACGGCGATGCTGCCCCAGTTGAAGACGCCGAAGTTGCCCGGGTTGATCAGCGACCCCTGCTCCGACGGCGGGGTGAAGCGGCCGTCATAGCGCAGCTTGTGGAAGGCGATGCGGCACCAGAGCTGGTCGAACATGGACACGCCCCACATGTCGCGCTCGCGCAGTTCCGGCGGATTGAAGGAGATCGCCGACACCGGCTGCGTCGGCGCGCTGAAGTCGCCCGCGGCCGCGCCCTGCGGCGCCGGCGTCTCGGTGACCGGGAACAGCGGCTTGCCGTCGCGACGGTCCAGCACGAAGAGCTCGCCCTGCTTGGTCGGCTGCACCAGCGCGGGCACGCGCTGGCCCTTCACCGTCAGGTCGACCAGCACGGGCTGCGCGGGCACGTCGTAGTCCCACAGGTCGTGGTGCACCGTCTGGAAGACCCAGCGCAGGCGGCCGGTCTCCAGGTCGAGCGCGACCACCGACGACGAATGCTTCTCCACCGCCGCCGGGCGCTTGCCCCCCCACTGGTCCGGCGGCTGGTTGCCCATCGGCAGGTAAACCAAGCCGAGCGCCTCGTCGACGCTGGCCACCGACCAACTGTTGGGCGAGTTGGCCGCATAGGTCTGGCCGGCCGCGATCGGCGCGGTGGCGTCGGGATTCGCGGAGTCCCAGTTCCAGACCAGCGCGCCGGTCTCGACGTCGTAGGCCCGGATCACGCCGGACTGTTCCTTCGTCGACGCGTTGTCGAGCACGGTGCCGCCGACGATCACCAGCTTGCGCGTGACCACGACCGGCGAAGTCGAGTAATACGCGCCCGGCTGGGCGTTCGGCATGCCGGCCATCAGGTCCACCGCGCCCTGCCGGCCGAACGAGGGGCAGGTCTTGCCGGACACCGGATCCAGCGCGATCAGCCGGGCGTCGGCTGTCGGCATGAAGAGCTTGGCGGCGCAGGTCGCCGGCTGCGCGCCCGCGGCGGCCATTGCGTCGGGCGGGGCCCGGTAGGACAGGCCGCGGCAGGTCAGATGCTGGAGCGCGAGTTCTCCCTTTACCTTGGGATCGAAACGCCACAGTTCGCGACCCGTGGTCGCGTCGAGCGCCAGCACGGTCTGATGCGGCGTGCACAGGAACAGGCGCTCGCCGATCTTCAGCGGCGTGACCTCGAAGGTGGTCTCGACCGGATCGCCGGGACGGCCGCGGACGTCGCCGGTGCGGAAGTCCCAGGCCAGCTTGAGGTCGCCGACGTTGGCCGGTGTGATCTGCGCCAGGGGCGACCAGCGCTGGCCGAAGCCCGTGCGGCCGTAGGCGTGCCACTCGCCGTCGGGGACCGACGCCGCGCCGGAGGCCGCGTCGCCCGGCGGACGTGCGGCCCCGTTGGCCGGCATCGTGCCTTCGACCGCGTGAACGTCGCGTGTCCATGACGTCAACGCGACGACAACGAAGAGCCCGAGCGCCGCCGCGAGCGCGAGCGCGGGCGGGCTGCGCCATGCCACGCGTCGGACATCGTCCACCGGCAGATGACGCCGCATCGTCGGCACCAGGGCGAGCAGCGCCGCGCCGATGATGAAGGGCACGCCCAGGCGCGCACCCAGCGGCCACCAGTCCAGACCGACTTCCCACAGGCTCCACGCCAGTGTGGCGAGGAAGTACAGCGCGTAACCCAGCACCGCCTCGCGCAGGCGGCCCCACATCAGGGCGCCGATGACGGCCCAGGCCAGACCCGACAGCGCGTAGTACCAGCTGCCGCCCAGCGAGGCCAGCAACCCGCCAGCGGCGAGCATGACGAATCCCAGGATCAGCAGCGCGGCGCCGAGGACGCGGGCCAGCCAGGGGACGGGAGCGGGGGACGGGGCAAGGACCTTGGACATCGAGTCGCCTGAAGCGCCGCGGGTGCGGCCATGCCACGGCACGGCAAGTGGCGTTCCGGCGAACCGCGGCCGCGCCGGGTTGACACAGCCGCCCATGACATTTCAAGCCTTGTCGCCCTTGTCGCCCTGGACGTCCGACGTCCAAACGTCCTATGGTTTCGAACCGACGTTCTTCGATGGCACGCACGCCGATGAGCGCCGGGGCCATGTCGGTCAGAGTGCGAGCGGCACCGGGCCGGCGAACGCCCCCGAGCGGCCGCCGGGCTACGATGTGCTCGATCTCGCGGACGTGTTCTGCAAACTCAACAAGGCATTCCTGGACAGCGACGCGGGCCGCCAGGCCCGGGACGAATGGGCGGCCACCCACCAGGAGATCCTCGACTTTGCGCAAGCGAACCGCCTGCGGAAGGCGCAAGGGCAACTGCTGGCACTGCTGAAGTTCCGCCACGACCACCGGGGCCCGAGGGTCAACGGGGAAATCGAGCTCTATCGTCCCGACTACAAGCCCCGGCTGGAAGCGCTGGCGCGGCATCTCCGCAACGATCGCATCCGCCTGGAAGACCGGTGCGACGCCCTCGAACGGCTGGAGGGGCTGGATCTGTGCGCGGCGCGCCATCGTGCGGAGATCGGGCGGGAGGCGATGCGGCTCCACGGCCTGGGCGGCGGATTGGGGGCCGCGGTGTGGTCCGCCTTCTCGGAGATGGGGCTGGCGCACCTGATGACGTTGCTGCGCGCAGAGCCGCGTCTCGCGCATCTCGACTTCACCACGCCGCATGCGTTGCACCCTTTTGCCGCCGCCCTGCGGCTTCCCGGGCATTCACTCCCGTCGGAAGAGAACGACGCGTATGTGGTCGACACCCGCATCTTGGCGGACGTCGTCAAGCGCTGCGGCGTTGCCTTGGAACGCAGCCTCGGCATGACGACGATCGCGCAGCACCTGGCCGATGAATGCCTCCGGGAGGTCCGCGAGACGCTGGCCAGGAAGACCGGCGGCGCCGCGCTCGACCTCTGTCATGGACACGGGCACTGGGGGTGGCTGCTGGAGACGGTGCAGGCGCTCGCGGGTCGTTTCGGCGACCTGCACCCCTGTGACGTGGTCGGGCTGGGAGTGGACGGGATGCCTCAGGGATTGACCGACGACACGCGCATCCTGGCCATCAGGATCCGGCTCAACATGGCGAGGCAGCACATTGCTCCGGCGCCGACGCAACAGTTGCTCGAGCAGCGGGTCGTCGACGGCGAAAGCATGCGTTTCCTGTGGTTTGAAGGCCAGTGGCCGTATGTCGTCATCGACGGGAACGGAGATCACGCGACGCCGAGACTGCGCCTGCCCACGCTGCTGGAGATCGACGATCTGCGCCGTCCCTCGCGGGGTCCGTCCGGACGACCGGCACACCGGCTCGACGAGCAGGGGCGACAGGCGTTGGCGGCCTTTGCCAGCTTGCTGCCGGCGACTGCCGCGGACCCGGTCGCCACCCGCGAGCGGGTCGCCGCCAGCCCGACGGCCGAAGGGCTCCAGGCGGTCATCGAATGCCAAGGCCTGGACGACGACGCCGTGGCGGCGTGGTTGAAGGACGCGGCTCCGCGGTGGGACGCCCCGGCCCTGGACTACGCGCTGAAACTGTTGATCGGCGGCCGCCGCGCCGCGCCGCTGGCGGCCCTCCTGACGGGCTGGCGGGCCGAAGGCTTCACGGACAGCTGGCAGCGATGCGTGCGGGATCAGGCGGTGCGCTCCCGGACGCACAACACCGACCTGCGCATCCAGGGCCGGGACGAGGGCGGAGACATCGATGACGGGGAAGGGACCTTGCGCGCCGCCCTGGTGTTCGGCCAGGAGGCCGGACGTTCCAGGTCGCTGGGCTTCGGCGCGGGGCCGCAGCGCCCGCAGCGCCCGCAACAGCTGTTGCTCGACCGGCTCGAACGACAGTTCCGCGACGTGGTGCCGCTGGCCGCCACGCGCGCACGGCTGCGCGAGTTCCGGCACCGTCATCCGCCGGGCGGCGATCGCTCGTCGGAGGTCGTCGCCCCCGATCTGTTCGACACCATCGACGGCCTGCGCACCCTTCTCGCGGGCCCGGCCCGGCTGCTCAGCGTACCGCTGCTGGCCGAGGACGCGGGCATGTCGGAAGCGCTGGACTCGAGCCTCTTCGGCCATACGGACGAGCGCTTCAAGGACGAGCTCGCTCTGGTCTACAACATGGCGAACGGGCTCGCGTTGAGCCCCGAGCAGACCGTGGCGCTGCTGCAGGTGACCAGCAACGATCGCGTGCCGGTTCCTTCCCCGCTGGTGAGCACCGTGCTGCTCATGGGAAAGGCATACGTCGTCGACGCGCTGTTCGACTGGACGACCGAGCTGTTCCAGAAGGGCATGCTCGATGCCTCAGCGGCCAAGCGTCTGCTCCTGCCCGATGCATGGGAAGCGGAGCGGGCGCCGTCGACCGTGAGCGGCGCGCCCATTGTCCGGACCTTGACGCGCTACCTCGAGCGCCTGGACGCAGCGTGCAACGCGGGCGTGCTGAACCCGTTCGATCTGGCGGTGGCGGCCGGCGCGTCGTCGGACCAACCCAGCAACCTGCTGCTCGCGGCCGCGAAAAGCGGTCGTGAACCCGCCGTGAAGCGGCTGGAGGAATGGCGCTCGACCTTCCGTTGACGACGCGCCGATCAGGCGGGAGCCAGCCGCCCTTCCGCCCGCAGCAGCGTCTCCAGCGCCTGGCTGCGAAGACCATAGAAGCGCTTGATCTCGTCGAGCTGCGCGAGCAGCTCCGCGCGTCGCGCCGGGGTCGGGTCTTGCGGGCGCTTCACGGCCAGCACCATCTTGTTCTTGCTGGTGTGCTCCAGCGCGATGAACTCGATCACCTGCGTGTCGTAGCCCATCAGCTCCAGCAGCAGCGCCCGCAGCGAATCGGTGACCATCTCCGCCTCCTGGCCGAGGTGGATGCCGTGCTGCAGCAGCGGCCGCAAGGCGGCCGGCGTGGTCATCTGCGGCCGGATCTCCTTGTGGCAGCACGGCGCGCACAGGATGACGCGCGCCCCGCTGCGCAGGCCGAAGTGCATGGCGTAGTCGGTCGCGATGTCGCAGGCGTGCAGCGCGACCATCACGTCCAGCGGCTGGTCGCCACGCTCGCGCACGTCGCCGTGTTCGAAGCTCAGGCCCTCCAGGCCGTGCCGCGCCGCCGCCGCATTGCCCAGCGCCACCATGTCCTGCTTGAGTTCCACGCCCTGGACCGCCGGGGTCAGGCCTTGCGCCCGCAGCCAGTCGTGCATGGCGAAGGTGAGGTAACCCTTGCCGGAACCGAAGTCGGCCACCCGCACCGGCCGCGGCGTTGCCTCGGGGGCGCCCCCGGCCGCGTCCAGGCCGGCCTTGCGGACGGCCGCGCCGAAGATCTCGATGAACTTGTTGATCTGCTTCCACTTGCGCGCCATCGCCGGCACCAGCGCGGGCTGACCCTTGAGCTCGTGCGTGACGCCGAGGTCGCGCCAGAACGGGCGGTCGGGGGACAGCTCGCGCGACTTGGTCCGGTCGTGTCCGCCGGGCGACGCGACGGCGCTCGCGCCCGTCACTCCGGCCTCGCCGTCGGCGGTCGAAGCGCCCGCACCGGCGGCCGCGCCGCCCTTCTTCCCCACCTGCAGCAGCGGCTTGCCCTTGCGGCTGAAGCGTAGTTGGACCTCCTCGGCGAGCGTGTCCAGGTGCGCCTGCTGGAAGTCTCGACCCAGCAGTCCGTCGATCAGCGCGAGGCCTTCTTCCAACGGGTGGTTCTTGGTGACGTCCTTGGTCTTGTGCCGCCACAGGAAGCTCAGCGCGCGTTCGCCGCGCAGTTCGATGTCGCGCACGGTCAGGCGCTCGACGCTGGTGTCCTCGCCCTCGTGACGGCCCAGCAGCAGGCGCTGGAAACGGCGCTCCGCCAGGGCGGTGCGCAGCAGGCGCAGGAAGCGCTGGCGTTCGTCGGGCGCCAGCGCGTCGGATTCGGGAGGAACGAGGGAACTGAACATCGGATTTCCTTTGGCACGGACGATTGTCCCGCCAAAGCCGCGGGATCCGGCCACTGATCCGATCATGCACCCCAGCCCGACCCCCATGTCGTTCGGCCTGCACGAGAGCCTGTTCCTCGATGGCGACGACGCGCCCCACAGCCCCGACGGTGACCCTGGCACCGCCCCGCCAGACGCGGTTGGCGCATCCGGCAGCTCCGATTACACCGGCCCTTGTCCGGGGTCGGGCCAGTTGCCGCCGGAGTTTGTCGAGTTCCGCGCCGGCCCGGCCTGGCCGCGCGCCCAGGAGGAATGGCGCGCCTCGTTCGATGCCCTCCGGGCGTTCGCTTCGCGGCACCACCTGGCCGATGAGGACGTGGTCCTGTTCCGCTCGCGCCTGATGGAGGACAACGGCCTCTACTACGAGGCTTACTTGCCCCAGCTGTACAGCCGCGGCAAACGCAAGCTCGCCGCATGCGTCGACGGGCTCGCGCAGACCCGCCTTCCCGTGGACGCGCGATGCGAGATCTTCCGACGCATGACGGAAGGCATGTACCTGTGCGGCATGCGCATCGTCGAAGACCTGGCGGCAGCCGCCGACGCCCTGGCGTTGCTGCGCGAGGGTGACCTGCGTCGGCGCGCCCGCGCCGCGGTCAGGCGCATCCTGGAGCAGGAAGCCCTCTGGACCGAGCGACACACGCCGTCCGCGCCGGGGCGGCAGACCCACGCGGGGTTGGAGATCCACCATGTGGCCGGGGTCATCGAAGAACTGCGCCTGGCCGGTCGGGATCCGCGACGCGACGATCCGTTCAGTCCGCCCAACGGTCGGATCGCCGACCTCGTCGAACCGTTGCGGACTCGTCTGACGCAGACGCTGACGCCGGTCCGCGTGGCGCGGCAGCTGGCGGACGACTGCCTGTCCAGCGCATCCTCGGACCTGGCGGTCTGGCTGTGCGGCCAGCCGCTGGACCTCGCGTCCGGCATGCGGCGCTCGGACGGGGCCGAGGGGCAGGGAGGGGACGGCGTCGACGAGATCTCCCATTGGGCCCGGCTGTCGGCCCTGGTGCAAGGGTTGGAGTCCGCGTACGGTCCGCTGACGATGGAGGCCTTCGTCCGGACCGGCACGGACGGCGTGATGGCGCTTCGCGGCGAGGCCACACTGCTGGCCGCCCAGATCCGTCGCAACCTCGCCGGACAAGGGCTGTCCGTGGCGCCGCACGACTCGGTGCTGACCGAATGGGACGGCACCGGGGGGCGACGTCGCCTGCTCCTGTTGGACGACGAACTGCCGCTGCTGCGGGCTGATGCAGGGAATGCCGCCGTCGAGACGGTGCCGGCGGTGCGGCACCTCCGCCGGCTGCAGCGACTCAACGCGGATCCCCCTGCCGACTCACGGAGCCACCTGCTGAGAGCGGTGATGGGCAACGCCTCCACGGCCGAGATCGCCCGCATCCACCCGCGCTGGCTCGGCGGCAGCGCCGACGCGCTCGCCATGGCGGGGCGCCTGGGTCCGGACGCCTTCACGGCCTGGTGCGAAGACCATTGGTCCGACCCGCTGCCCAACATCGCGGCGGGGGTCATCCTGAACGCGGCGGAAAGCTGCGGCGACGCCAAGCTCGTCGAGCGGTTGCTGCTCCAGTCGACTGCCGACCGAGCCCGCCAGCTCTGGTCGCACACCACCACCCGGCAGCATTTCCACAAGCATCTCGAGGACCAGCAGGTCACGTTGACCCACAGCTATCTGCGTTCGTTCATATCCGCGGTTCCCCTGTTGCCGCCCGGAGAGGCCTGGCGGACCTTGGCGGCTCTGCACCCGCGGCGCGACCCCCGGTACCTGATGCTGCGCGCCTGCGTCACCACCTTGAGCGATTACCTGACTGCATTCAGGACCGTCGTCTCACACCGCGCGATATTTGACCGTGCGGCTGGCGACTTGCTGCTGAGCGGTCTTCCGGGCCCCGCCCATTGGCTGCACGTCCTGTTGACGCACGATGGTGGGCACGAGCGCCTGTCGATCATCATGGACACCGTCGCGTGGCTGCGCTCGCAGGACTTCGTGGAAGGATTCGAATGGACGCTGCTCCTGGGCTCCCCGCCTCGCCGCGGACCGCAGGCGCCGGGCGACACCGCTTCCGAAGCGGAGGCGCTCGTCCCGATCGAGCCGTTGACCAGCGGCATGGCGGCGAACCAGGGTCTCGCCGTCGCAGCCTTCCTGCGCCCGCTGCCCAAGCTCTACCGTATGCGCAAGCTCGGCGTGCCGTCGCTCTTCCGTCTGCTCAGCGCGACGGAGGACGGTGCAGGTCCGACCGCGCTGGCGTCGGCGCTTCGCAACGGCGCCACGTCCGCGCTCAACGCCTATCTCGAGGTGATCGCGGCGATCAGGCAGGCCCATCCTCCGTTCCCGGGCGATCTCGCCGTCAAGCTGCTGCTGCCCGTCGCGCTGCCGGACAGCGATGGCATCGGTCCGCTGGCGTTGGCGCTGCGCAATCGTCACCTTGACACGGCAGCGGCGTATTGGAAGCGCATCCACTCGATGCATGCCCAGGGTCATTTCTCCGTCGATCAGACGAGCGCCCTGCTGCGTGCGGAGAGTGCCGGCGGCGTCCCGGCGCTCGCGGAAGCCTTCGAGAACCAGATGCCCGAGGTGATCGACCTGTACATGGGCCTGGTGCGGGAGGCGTTCAACGTGCAAAGGCGCAGGCTCGACCTTGCTCTGGACTGGCTGCACTTGCGCCACGCCGATGGGCAACCGCTGTGGCCGCCAGCGGGGGGAAGTCCGCTCGACGGCTGGGCCGTGATGAAGCGCTACCTGCGCGGGCTTCGCGCGCTCGTGGAGGACAGGATCCTGTCGCCGGAGCAGTTGCACACGCTGTTGGCCGGCCGCGTCCGCGGCGCTCCCTCCCTGCTGGGTCGCCTGATGAGCTTGCGGGATCGCTCGACGTTGACGCACTTTCTGGACGAGCTCGCCTCGTGGCCGACGAGGCAGCCGCGTCTCCATGCCGCCGCCCTGGCCGCCGTGCTCGACATCGACGAACTGCGCGACATGCCCGTCACGGCCCAGCCGTGCCCAGGTCTGCCTGATGTCCTGCGGGCGCTGGCGACGGCCTGCGCACGGGATTGGATCGACGGCGTCGAACTGGTGCGCCGGCTGGAGAGCCGCAACGCCGAGGGCGTGCCGGCGATGGCCAGGCTCATGGCGGCAGGCGATCCCGCCGACCTGTCCGCCTGGCTGGACGCCGCGAATGCGGCGGCCGCGCGAGGCCTGTTCAAGAGCGGGCAACTGGCGGCGCTGCTGTCGACGGGAACGATCTCGACCGATGGGTCGCGACGCCAGCCGCTGCTGCTGGCGGCTTTCGAGAACGACCGGTCCGACGTGATCGCGGTGCATGCCGCGGCGATATTGCGCGCCGGCCGCGATGGCTGGTTGAAGCCGCGGGAGGTGCGTGCACTGATCGAGCCGATGTCGGCGTCGGATTGCACAGGCGCCTGGCTCGCTTGCGAACGCGGATTCGACCGGGCGCTGAAGGCCGGCTTCGACGCCGCGCTGGAGGCGCGGGCCGGGGCATTGCTGACCGACGGCGAGCTCGAGGTGGTGCTCACCGCCTATGGCGCGGACGAAAGCGCCGGCGTGGACGCCGCAGAGCGCGCCGGCCACCCGTCGTGCGTGGCGGTGTGGCGTGAGGCCGTCCAGCGCGCGCGCGAGGCAGGCTGGCTCAGCGCTGCGCCTTCCCCCTAGGGCGCGAGCAGCGAGAGCAGCCAATGGCCCTCGCCGATGACCGCCGCGTCCTCCGCCAGCAGCGTGAAGCTCAGGTGCGGTCGTGGCGTCCCGCCGGGCGGCGCGACCGTCAGCGACGACGGCGGCGCCCCCGCCCGACGACGCAACGCCTCGCGATGCAGCCAGGCCAGCACCTCGGGCGGCAGGCGTGCGTGCTCGGACCATGGCGGCGGGAAGTACGCGGCCATCAGTTCGCGGGCCTGGGGCGTCTGCCAGGCGCAATGGCCGTCGCGCTCCCGCACGGCCATGCTGGCCGTGGGCCGGGTGGGCGTCGCAGGTCCGGCCGCGGGCGCCGGCCGCAGCCGTCGCTCGATGCGCGCCAGCAGGTCGCTCATCCGCACAGGCTTGACGAGGCATTCCGCGGCTCCCGCCGAGAGCAAGGCGTCCAGACGCACCGGATCGCGCGGGCGACTGAGCGTCAGCACCGGAAGGCCGCCCGCGGCCAGTCGCCGAAGCAGTTCCAAGGTGCCGTCGCCGGGCAGTTCCGGCAGCTCCATGTCCATGACCACGAGGGCGGGACCCAGGCCCAGCCCCTCGACCGCCGCCAGCGCATCGGCGGCGCGGAGCAGCTCGTAGCCGCTATCCTCGAGCACGGCGGCCAGCGGCTGCACCGACAGCGCCTGGACGACCAGCAGGCGAGGGCGGGCCGCGGCGGATGGCCGAGGCGGGTGAGGGGGGCGGTGCGGGG
>SEFA01000155.1 GCA_004210455.1 Rubrivivax sp.
CCGCGACTGCCCCCGCCGCCGCCAAGGCACAGGCGAAGGCCGCACAGCCGCGGCCCGCCAAGCCCTACACGATCGAGCAGTTCATGGCGACGACCTCGGTCCGCGGCGCGTCGTTCTCGCAGGACGAGCGCCGCATCCTGTTCAGCAGCAACGAGACCGGCATCTTCAACGTCTACAGCCAGTCCGTCGACGGCGGCGAGCCGGTGGCGCTGACGAAGTCCACGACCGAGAGCCATTACTCCGTCAGCTACTTCCGCCACGACGACCGGGTGCTGTTCACCCGCGACCAGGGCGGCAACGAGAACAACCACCTGATCGTGCGCGAGCTCGACGGCAGCGAGCGCGACCTGACCCCCGGCGACAAGGTCAAGGCCGGCTTCGCGGGCTGGAGCCGCGACGGCGACGCCTTCTTCGTCACGACCAACGAGCGCGACGCCCGCTACATCGACGTCTACCGCTACGACGCGAAGACCTACGCCCGCACGCTGATCTACCAGAACAACGAAGGCAACGCCGTGTTCGAGGTCAGCGGCGACGGCCGCTGGGTGGCGCTGGGCAAGAACAACACGACGGCGGACTCGGACGTCTACCTGTACGACGTGCAATCGAAGGAGACCAAGCACCTGACGCCGCACGAGGGCGTGGCTGCGTTCAGCGCGACCGACTTCGATCCGGAGTCCAGGACGCTGCTGATCCTCTCGAACGAGGGCTCCGAGTTCCAGCGCCTGATCGCCTACGACCTGGCCACGGGCCAGAAGCGCGACCTGGAGAAGTCCAACTGGGACATCGTCTACAGCAGCTACTCGCGCGACGGACGCTACCGTGTGACCGGCGTCAACGCCGACGCCAGCCTGGAACTGCGCATCGTGCAGACCGCTGACGGCAAGCCGGTGACCTTGCCGAAGCTGCCCGGCGGCGAACTGCGCGGCGTGGCGTTCTCGCGGACCAGCCAGCGCATGGCCTTCTACCTGAACGGCGACCGTTCGCCGAGCAACCTGTATGTCTACGACTTCGGCACCAAGCAGGCGAAGCAACTGACGCGCTCGCTGTCCAAGGACATCGATCCGGAGGAGCTGGTCGAGGCGCGCATCGTGCGCTTCCGCTCGTTCGACGGCATGGTGATCCCCTCGGTCTATTACGAGCCGAAGGAAGCCTCGCCCACCCACAAGGTGCCGGCGGTGGTGATGGTCCACGGCGGGCCGGGCGGGCAGACCACGCGCGGCTACGCGGCGATGGTCCAGTACCTGGTCAACCACGGCTACGCGGTGCTGGGCATCAACAACCGCGGCAGCTCAGGCTACGGCAAGACCTTCTTCACCGCGGACGACGGCAAGCACGGCCGCGAGCCGCTGTGGGACTGCATCGAGGCCAAGACCTACCTCGCCGGCACGGGCGTCATCGATCCCGAGCGCATCGGCATCATGGGCGGCAGCTACGGCGGCTACATGACGCTGGCGGCGATGGCGTTCCGGCCAGAGGCCTTCAAGGTCGGCATCGACATCTTCGGCGTGTCCAACTGGCTGCGCACGCTGGAGTCCATTCCGCCCTACTGGGAGACCTTCCGCAAGGCGCTGTACCTGGAGATCGGCGATCCGGTGAAGGACAAGGATTTCCTGATCGCGACTTCGCCGCTGTTCCACGCCAAGGAGATCCGCAAGCCGCTGCTGGTGATCCAGGGCAAGAATGATCCTCGCGTGATCAAGCCCGAGAGCGACGAGATCGTCGAGGCCGTCAAGAAGAACGGCGTGCCGGTCGAGTACGTGGTCTTCGACGACGAGGGCCACGGCTTCTCGAAGAAGAAGAACCAGGTCGAGGCCAACCGGAAGACCCTCGAATTCCTCGACAAGTACCTCAAGCCCGGTCTGAAGAACTAAAACCGTGTGAAGTTGCACGGTTTACAGCCTGTTGCCGTGACCTGACCCGGGTACGGCAGGATGCCCCCATACACAAAAAGAGCCCGGCCCCGTGCCGGGCCTTTTCGTCAGATTCAAGAGAGAAGCGCCCGGTCCAGGACGCCATGCGCAGGCCACGAGCCGGCGAGGCGCGTCGGGTTTCTACACGATGGGGGATCAGATCATGCGATTCGATGGCACGTTGGAAAGTTGGTACGCCGAGCGCGGCCACGGGTTGATGAAGCCGGAGCAGGGCGGTGACGCCCTGTTCGTGCATGTGTCGGCCTTCCCCATGGACGGCCAGACGCCGCGCGAAGGCGAGCGCCTGAGCTTCGAGGTTGTGTCCAGAAGTGACGGCAGCAAACAGGCGGTGCGGGTGCATCGTCTGCAGGAATACAAGCTGCCGTCGCAGCTGCGTCCCGCCCGCATGGGCTCGCGCCCGCCGCGTCCGATCGCGCGCCGTCGCACGTCGCCGCTGACCTGGACCGTGCTCGCGCTGCTGGTGCTGGGCGTCGGCGCTACGGTCTGGGCGCCGGCCAGCCACGCCGTCGGCGGCAAGTTCCAGAATCAGGCGCAATCCCAGACGCAATCCCAGACGCAAGACCTGGCCCCCGCCAAGGCGCGCCACTGACCCGTTGACTCCTCGGGGCTGGCCTCTGCAGCCCTGTCGCCCTCGCGGAGGCCCTCTGCTCCGCTGCTTTCAGGCTGCCCCTCACCGGGCAGCCTTTTTTGCTTCTGGCGTCCGGCTCAGACCTTCAATTCGAGGCGGAGCGTCCAGACGGTGAAGCTGCGGCCGGTGCTCTCGCTGGTGACGATGCGCCCCGGCGTGGTGGCGATGCTGCCGTTGCCGTAGGTCAGCGGGACCAGGTTGCTGGCGGCGACACGCACGGCCACCGAGGGCGAGAAGGTCCACATCGCGGAGAGATCGATGACGCGCTTCTTGTCGATGTCGTTGAGGACCTGGTCGCTCTGCTGCAGCAGCGTGGTGGGCGTGTAGTTGAGCGAGGCGCCCAGCGTCAGCGGCACCGAGCGAAGCCGGTAGTCCGCGCCGAGGTTGGCCGTGTAGCGGGGCTGCTGGTCGAGCTTGTTGTTCGGGCCCGGAATGCCGTCGACGGCCGAATGGAACAGCGAGAGGTTGCTGCGCAGGTTGACGGGGAGGGCGTCGGTCAGGTATTCGTCGAGGCGGAACTTGGCCTCGAGCTCCACGCCGTAGGTCTTGGCGTTGCCGATGTTGCGGGGGCGGATGACCCAGCGCTGCTCGGTGGCGTAGGGCACGGTCTCGAGTTCCGCCTGGCTGCGGATGAGGTCGGTGATGCGCCGATAGAAGAAGTTGGCGCTGAGCAGACCGCCTTTCGAGAGGTATTTCTCGTAACCGATCTCGACGCCCGTGGCCATCTCCGGCTTCAGGTCGGGGTTGCCGAAGCGGTCCGGATAGTTGATCAGGTTGGGGCCGCAGAGGGTGTCCGGCGGCTGGCAGGTGAACTGGTTGTTGATGCTCAGCCGGCCGATGACGTCGTTGAGGTTGGGCGCCTTGTAGCTGCGCGTGAGGCTGGCGCGGATCTGTTCGCGGCTCTTCTCGTCGATCTTGTAGACGCCGTGCAGCAGCGGGGTCAGGACGCTGGAGGTGTTCTTCACCGGGCCCTGGTTGTTGGTGCTGTCCGTCTGGATGCCTTCCCAGCGCAGGCCGGCGTAGAAGCCCCATTGCTTGCCGACGCTCCACTCGTCCTGGCCGTAGACGGCCAGCCGGCGCGTGGAGGCGCTGACGTTCTCGCCGAAGTCGGCGAGGAAGGCGCAGTTGGCGCCGCGCATCGTCTGGCCGAAGACCTCGTAGCAGCCGCGCGTCTGGGTGCGGTCGGTGCCTTCGCCCTCGACGCCGGCGACGAGGTTGTGCTCGTTCTCCATCTGGTGCGTGAGCTTGAAGTTCACGCTCCACTGCGTGTCGCGGCTTTTCGTGGTGTCGTCCTGGGTGCGATAGAAGACGCCCGGCGTGCTGTCGAGGTCTTCCTCACGATGGGCGCTGCTGTTCATCGTCATGCGCCCGGCGCCGAGGCGCGTCTCCATGCGGGTGCGCTCGTCGATGCGCTTGTTCCACTGCAGGTTCAGGCGCGCCATGGCGGAGCGACTGCTGCTGTCGTTGCTGGACGTGTCGTACTTGATGCGTTCGAAGGCGTTCTCGTCCGGCACGGGGCCTTGAGTCTGCCGGGAGTCGCTGCTGCCGCTGCCCCGGTTGACCATCACGAAGGGCTGGATGGCGAGGGTGTCGCCACCGTCCAGGCGCAGCTGCAGGCGGCCGGTCATATTGAGCGACTTGCGCTCATCGGCGGTCTGGCCGCGGGTCTGGAGCAGGGTGTCGCTCTTGAGCGCGCCAGTGGTGGTGTCGAAGCGCTGGGTGAAGGACTGCGAATCGATGTCGTCCAGCCGCTTGTGCTGCATCGCGTTGACGGTGAAGTTGTAGGCGTCGCCGTTGTCGCCGATCTTGTCGTTGCGGGTCCAGTTGAAGTGCGGGGTGACGTGGTCGCGCTCGAAGGTGGAGGCGAGGCGCACTTCGTTGAGGCGGCGTTGGATCGCTTCGCGCAGGACGACGTTGATGGTGCCGGCGATGGCGCGCGCGCCGAACTCGGCGGTGGGGGCGCGCATCACCTCGATGCGTTCGATCTGTTCGGGCGGGAGCTCGTCGAGCGAAAAGCCCGGCGGCATGCGTTCGCCGTTGACCAGGATCTGGGTGTAGCCGCCGCCCATGCCGCGCATGCGGACCTCGCCGCCGCGGCCGGGGCGGCCGCCGGTGGTGACGCCGGGCAGGCGCTTGAGGACTTCGCCGATGGTGGAGTCGCCGTAGCGTTCGATCTCCTCGCGGCCGATGATGATCTTCGAGGCGGTGGAGGCACGGCGCTGGTCGTCGTCGCGCGAGGTGCCCTGGATCTCGACGCGGTCGAGCTGGGTGGGGTTGTCGACTTCCTTCGTCGCGGGCGGCGGGGCGGCGGGGCGCGAACGCTCGGGC
>SEFA01000097.1 GCA_004210455.1 Rubrivivax sp.
TCCGACGGCGGGGCCGCCCGCCGCACCCGCGCCGCCGGCCCCGCCGTCGGACAAGCCGCGTTCGGCGATCGGCAACTGCTCCAAGATGGCCAAGCCCGAGATGCCCGCCCTCAACTGGAGCGGCACCGCGAGCTACAAGGCGACCTTCACCGTCAAGGGCGGCAAGGTGGCCGACGTGACCTTCACCGCCTTGCGCGGCGCCAACGACCGCAAGGCCGAACGCGCGCTCAAGAACGCCATCCAGGCTGCGCTGACGGAATACCAGTGCACGGACGCGATCCTCGAACAGGAATTCGTGTTCAACATGGAATGATCCGCGGGACTGTCCCACCCGCGATCGATCGAACACGGGGCGCCTGACGCGCCCCGACCTCTCAACCTGAGTTCAAGACTTTTCTCGTAGGAGCACCCTCCATGATCTCTCGTCTGTCTGCCTTGTTTGCGGCCGTCGCGTGCGCCGCGACCCTGGCCGTCTCCCCGCTGGCCGCCCAAGCGCAGGACCAGGCTGCCTCGGCCGCCGCTTCCGCCGCTGACGTTGCTCCCGCTCCTGCCGACATCGCTCCCGCCGCCGTGTCCGAACCCGCCGCCGCCAAGCCGGTCGACAACCCGTACAGCCTGGGCAACATCGTCGCCCACGGCAACGTGGTCGACCAGGCCGTGCTGGCCATCCTGGCCATCATGTCCATGGGCTCGTGGTACATCCTGTTCACGAAGCTGTGGGACACCTCCAAGATCGCTCGCGAAGCCAAGGACGTCCGCGCGTCCTTCTTCAAGAAGGCGTCGCTGCAGGAAGGCCTGAAGAGCCTGAGCGAAACCGGTGCCTTCCGCTTCATCGCCCAGACCGGCGTGGAAGCCTCGGAGCACCATGAAGGCGCCCTGACCGAGAACATCGACCACAACACGTGGGTCACGATGAACATCGACCGCGCCGTGAGCGAAGTCAACATGCGCCTGCAAGGCGGCCTGGGCTTCCTGGCCACCGTCGGCTCGACCAGCCCCTTCATCGGCCTGTTCGGTACCGTGTGGGGCATCCTGCAGGCGCTGACCCAGATCGGCGTCGCCGGTCAGGCTTCGATCGACAAGGTGGCCGGCCCAGTGGGCGCCGCGCTGATCATGACCGCCATCGGTCTGGCCGTCGCCGTTCCGGCCGTGCTGGGCTACAACTGGCTGGTCAACCGCAACAAGTCGGTGATGGGCCAGGTCCGTGCCTTCGCTGCTGACCTGCACGGCGTCCTGATGGGCAGCCGCAAGGTCGCAGGCCGCTAATCCGCACCGCAGTTTCCGGAGACGCAATATGGGGATGAACGTAGGTTCGTCCGGTGGCGACGACGAAGTGGTCTCGACCATCAACACCACGCCCCTCGTGGACGTGATGCTGGTGCTCCTGATCATCTTCCTGATCACCGTGCCGGTGGTGACGCAGTCGGTGGGGGTGACCCTGCCGAAGGAGACGAACGTCGTCCGCGTCACCAAGCCGGAGAACATCGAAATCGCGGTGACCAAGGATGGCGACATCTATTGGGGCGTGCAGCCTGTTTCCGACATGGAGACGCTGGTGGCGCGCCTGAAGAAGGTGGCGGTTCTGAATCCTCAGCCGGAAGTTCACATCCGCGGCGACGACAAGTCCCGCTATGAGAACGTGGGCAAGGTCATGGTGGCGTGCCAGCGCGCTGGCATCATGTCCATCAAGTTCGTCACCGAGCCGCCGGCTCGTGGTGGCTGAAGGAGCTGAAACATGGGTATGAACGTTGGAAGCTCCAGCGGCAGTGACGAGCCGGAAACGATGCTCGACGTCAACACGACGCCGCTGATCGACGTGATGCTGGTGCTGCTGGTGATGCTGATCATCACCATCCCGATCCAGCTGCACTCGGTCAACCTGGACATGCCGCCGCCGAACAACAATCCGCCGCCCAACGAGCCGGTCGTCCACGAAGTGGCGATCGACTTCGACGGCACGGTGTTCTGGGACGGTGCCGCGGTGCCGAACCACGCGGCGCTGGAGTCCAAGATGTCCGAGATCGCCGCGATGCCGGACCAGCCTGAGGTGCACATCAAGCCGAACAAGCTGGCTGAGTACGGTTACGTTGCCAATGTGATGGCATCGGCGCAGCGCCTGGGCGTCAAGAAAATGGCGATGGTCGGGAACGAACAGTTCCTGAACTGAGCCGGATGACCGCCTGATCGGGGTCTGAACAGAACGCGCCTGCCCGAAAGGGCGGCGCGTTTTTCTTCTTTGGAGAGCAAGCGAATGAAACTCAAACTGCTGGCAACCGCCGCTGTCGGCGCCGCTGCGCTGGTGCTGGGCTCCACGCCCGAAGGCAGCCTGAGCGTCCTGTCCCAAGCCGCCGCGCAGGTGCGCCCGGCCGCGGGCAAGCCCCTGTCGGAAGCCGCGTCCCTGCTGAAGGCGGGCAAGGCGCGAGAAGCCATGGGCAAGATCCGCGAAGCCGAGGCCGTGCCCGGCCGCAACGCGGACGAGAACGCGACGCTGGAAGGTCTGCGCCTGTCCGCCGCCTCGGGCCTGGGCGATGCCGACGGCATGGTCAAGGCCTATGACGCGCTGACGGCCGCCGGCAAGCTGCCGGCCGCCAACAAGCTGCCGACGATGGAAGCCATCGCCGGCACCTACCTGCGCGCGGGCAACGGCGCCAAGGCGCTGGAGTGGGTCAACAAGTACAACGCCGCCGGCGGCAACAGCCCGGCGATGAAGCAGGTCCAGGCCGCGGCCCAGCTGCGCTCGGGCGACGTCACCACCATCCTCAAGGACACGCTGGCCGACATCTCCGCCGAGGAGAAGGCTGGTCGCACGCCGTCGCAGGACAAGCTGAACACGGCGCTGTGGGCGGCCAACAAGAAGGGCGACGGCGCGACGGAGTCGGTGCTGATCCAGAAGCTGCTGAACTACTACCCGACCAAGCAGCTGTGGGCGCAGTCGCTGGGCACGCTGCAGGCCAAGAAGGGCTTCGCCGCGGGTCGTTATCAGGTCGACGTGCTGCGTCTGCGCCTGGCCACCGACAACATGAACGGTGCCAACGACTACATGGAACTGGCCCAGCTCGCCGGTGCCGCCGGCTATCCGGAAGAAGGCAAGAAGGTGCTGGACAAGGGCTTCGCCGCCGGCGTCCTGAAGCCGACCGACGACAACGCCCGTCCGAGGCGCCTGGCCGATCTGCTGGACAAGCGCATCGCCGAAGCCAAGGCCGGTGCGGCCGAGGCTGAGAAGGCTGCCCGCGGCGCCCGTGAAGGCGACGAGCTGGTGAAGGTCGGTTTCGCGCAGGTGCAGCGCGGCCAGGCCGCCGCCGGCATCAAGCTGATGGAAGAAGGCATCGCCAAGGGCAACCTGAAGCGTCCGGACGACGCCAAGCTCTACCTGGGCCTGGCGCAGTTCCTGGGCGGCGACAAGGCCAAGGCGCAAGCCACGTGGCGCACCGTCAAGGGCACCGACGGTTCGGCCGATCTGGCCGGCCTGTGGACCGTGTACTCGCGCAGCGCGAAGCCCTGATCGCCCTGATCGCGATCGACGAGATCGACGAGATCAACGACAAGGCCTCCCGGCTCACGCCGGGAGGCCTTTGTCATGGCTTGAGGACTTACTTCGGCGCCATGCGGATGGCGCCGTCCAGGCGGATCACCTCGCCGTTCAGCATGTCGTTGGTGACGATCTGGTGGACCAGCTTGGCGTAATCCTCCGGGCGACCCAGGCGCGAGGGGAAGGGCACGCTGGCAGCCAGCGCGTCCTGCACCTCCTGCGGCATGCCGAACAGCATCGGCGTGCCGAAGATGCCGGGAGCGATCGTCATGTTGCGGATGCCGTTGCGCGCCAGGTCGCGCGCGATCGGCAGCGTCATGCCGACGACGCCGCCCTTGGAGGCCGCATACGCCGCCTGGCCCATCTGGCCGTCATAGGCCGCCACGGAGGCCGTCGAGATCAGCACGCCGCGCTCGCCGGTGGCTTCCGGCTCGTTCTTGCTCATCGCTTCGGCGGCCAGGCGGATCATGTTGAAGCTGCCGACCAGGTTGACGGTGATCACCTTCGAGAAAGTCGCCAGCGCATGCGCGCCGTCCTTGCCGACGGTCTTGGCGGCCGGCGCGATGCCGGCGCAGTTCACCAGGCCCATCAGCTTGCCCAGCGAGACCGCCTTGGCGACGGCAGCCTGCGCATCGGCTTCCTGGCTGACGTCGCACTTCACGAAGGCGCCGTTCAGCTCCTTGGCGAGTGCCTCGCCACGCTCCACCTGCAGGTCGGCGATGACGACGGTCGCGCCTTCGCGCGCCAGCATGCGGGCCGTGCCTTCGCCGAGCCCCGAAGCGCCGCCGGTGACGATGAAGACCTTGTTCGCGATGTCCATGGGATGTCTCCTTCCGAGTTGTTGGTTGCCGTTGACGTAAACGTCAATTGTCGACGAAAAAATGGCGGCCACCCGGGCCGCCATCTTCACGAATCAGGGTGGGTTCAGCTCAGGGCGGCGAGGGCGCGGCCCGTGATCTCGTCGACCGTGCCGATGCCTTCGATGCGGCGGTACTGGGGCGCCTGCGCGTCGCCGCTGGCGGCCCAGCTGGAGTAGTAGTCGACCAGCGGACGCGTCTGCGCCTGATAGACCTCCAGGCGCTTCTTGACAGTCTCTTCCTTGTCGTCGTCGCGCAGGATCAGGTCCTCGCCGGTGACGTCGTCCTTGCCCTCGACCTTGGGCGGATTGAACTTGACGTGGTACGTGCGGCCCGAGCCCGTGTGCACGCGACGACCGCTCATGCGTTCGACGATGGCGCTGTCAGGCACGTCGATCTCGAGCACGAAGTCCAGCTTCACGCCGGCGGCCTTCATCGCGTCGGCCTGCGGGATGGTGCGAGGGAAGCCGTCGAACAGGAAACCCTTGGCGCAATCCGGCTGCGCGATGCGTTCCTTGACCAGGTTGATGATCAGTTCGTCGCTGACCAGGCCGCCCGCGTCCATCACCTTCTTGGCGGCGATGCCGAGTTCGGTGCCGGCCTTGACGGCGGCACGCAGCATGTCTCCGGTGGAGATCTGCGGAATGCCGAACTTGTTGCAGATGAAAGAGGCCTGAGTGCCTTTGCCAGCGCCGGGGGCGCCCAGAAGAATCAGTCGCATGGGTCTCCTCGATATAGGGAGAGGGCGCGTCGCACGGGTCGACGCGCCCTCGAAAACTGCGGGCAGAATATCACGCGCCGGCCTACGGCCCGCTGACGCGGCAGCCGAATGAACTGGGGTGTAACCCTGTCGGGCCGGGCCGCGATTCAGCTTGTCATCAGCCTTCTGACGCGTTCGAGGTCCTCGGGCGTGTCCACGCCGGGCCCGGGTCGCTCCGTGCTGACATGCACCGCGATGCGTTCGCCGTGCCACAGCACGCGCAGCTGTTCGAGCGCCTCGATCCGCTCCAGCGGCGACACCGCCAGCGTCGGGAAACGGCGCAGGAAACCGGCGCGGTAGGCATACAGCCCGACGTGACGCAGCACCGCCTCGGGCTTCACGCGGGCGCCTCCGCCGGGTGCGTCGCGCCACCAAGGGATGGGAGCGCGGGAGAAGTACAGCGCCAGGCCTTGTGCGTCGGTGACCAGCTTGACCACGTTCGGGTTCGCGAACTCGGCGTCGTCATCGATCGCGTGCGCGACAGTCGCCATCGCGCATTGCGGCTTAGCGGCCAGCAGGTCGGCGCAGGCGCGGATCATCTCCGGCGCGATCAGCGGCTCGTCGCCCTGGACGTTCACGACCAGCGCGTCGTCCGGCAGGCCGAGCTGCTCCACGGCTTCCGCCAGGCGATCACTGCCGCTGGCGTGGTCGGCGCGCGTCATCAGCGCACGGATGCCGTGGGCCTCGCAGGCAGCCTTCACCTCGACGGCATCGGTCGCGACGACGACCTGCGCCGCGCCCGCGAGCGCCGCGCGTCGCGCCACCTGCACGATCATCGGCGCGCCGGCGATGTCGGCCAGCGGCTTGTTGGGCAGACGCGTCGATGCCAGCCGGGCCGGGATGACGATGTGGAAACCGGCGCTCACGCGGTGTCGCCTTCGCCTTCGGTCGAACGGGCCTCGTTGGCCAGCATGACCGGAATGCCGTCGCGGATCGGGAAGGCCAGGCGGTCGGCCGGGCACAGCAGTTCGCGGTCCGGCAGGCCGGAGTCCGGGGCGTTGCGGCGGTCGTCCAGCGGGCCCTTGCAGACGGGGCACACCAGCATCTCAATCAGTCGATGGTCCATGGGGGAGCAGCCGCCGCAGCTCGCGCTGCAGCGCCTCTTCAAAAGCGGGTTCGGGGCGGAAGTCTAGCGCCACCACCCAGATGCGGCAGCCTTGCAGCGCCTCCGGACGCAACTTGACCGCGTCCTTCTCGGTGATGACGACCTCGTCGGTCCGGGCCCACGGGAGCGGATCCAGCGTGGCGTGGTCGGGCAGCGCGAGGGCGCGGAAGTTCAGTCCCTGCTCGCCGAGCATGTCGAAGAAGCGCTGTGGCCGAGCCAGCCCGGCGGCGGCCAGCAGGGGCTTGCCGCGCAGCGCGTGCAGGCGTTCCAGCCGGCCGGGTTCGCCGCGCCACCAGTCGGCCAGCGCGACGGCGCCGGCCAGTTGCCGGGTGCCGACGTAGCCGGGCAGGGCGGTGCTGGGGCGGCCGGTGCTGTAGAGCACCAGGGTGTCCGCGGAGGAGCCCGGCGGCGGCGGCAGTGCACGCGCCTGGCGCAGCGGTCCGGCGGGCAGTAGCCGGCCATTGCCGAGGCCGCGTTCGTCGAACACGAGCACGCTGAGCTGCCGCGGTAGCCGCCAGTGCTGCAGGCCGTCGTCGGAGACCAGCACCTGGATGCCAGGATCGGCGGCGAGCAGCGCGCGCGCCGCCGCGATGCGGTCGCGGCCGACGGCCACCGGCACGCCGGCGCGCAGCTTGATCAGCAGGGGTTCGTCGCCGACGTCCTCGGCGCGGTCGCCGTCGGCGATCACGCGGACCTGCGCGTCATCCGCGCGGCCGTAGCCGCGGGAGATCACGCCGGCGCGGATGTCCATGCGCCGCAGGGTGTCCAGCAGCGCGAGCGTCGTGGGCGTCTTGCCGGCGCCGCCGACGACCCAGTTGCCGACGACGATCACCGGCACGGGCAGCTTCCCCGCCTTCTTCAGGCCGAAGCGATACAGCGCCACGCGCAGTCGAAGCACCGCGCCGTGCAGCGCGGCCAGCGGCCGCAGCAGGTGGGCGAGGCGGTCGTCGTCGCGCCAGGCGCGTTGCAGCCGCTCTTCCAGGGGGGCGGATCGGCTCATGGGCGAACCCCTGGCCGGGCCTCTGGCCGGACCCGAGCCACCGCGGTGGGCTCGGCCCCGCTCATTGCGGCTTGTTGGCGGCGAAGGTCAGTCGCGTGAGGTTGGCGCGTCGCGCCGCGTCCATCGCGTTGACCACCGCCTGGTGCGGCGTGGCCGCGTCGGCGGAGATGATCACGACCGGCTCCTGCTTGCCCTGCGCCGACTGCTGCAGCGCGGCGGTCAGCAGGTCCACGCTGCGGCCCTCGACCGCGTTGCGGTCGATCGAGTAGCGCCCGTCCGCCGAGATCGCCACGATGATCTCCGCCGGCCGCTCCTTGAGCTGCTGGGCGTCGGCGGTCGGCAGCGTGAGCTGGAGTTCGGTGAACTTCGAGTACGTCGTCGACAGCATCAGGAAGATCAGCACGACGAGCAGCACATCGATGAACGGGATCAGGTTGATCTCCGGTTCCTCGCCCTGGCGACGGCGGAACTTCATGCCTTGGCCTTCCCCGAGGCGGGGGTGGCGACCGGCGGCACGCCGGCCGGGGCGGCAGGCATGGCCCGGTTCACCAGGTGGGTCAGCAGCCGTTCGCTGGCCTGTTCCATGTCGACGACATAGGACTCGATGCGACCGCGGAAGTAGCGGTAGAACATCAGCGACGGGATCGCGACGACTAGGCCGAACGCGGTGTTGTACAGCGCGATCGAGATGCCGTGCGCCAGCAGCGCCGGGTTGTTGCCGCCGGGGCCGGGGCTCTGGCTGCCGAAGATCTCGATCATGCCGACCACGGTGCCCAGCAGGCCCAGCAGGGGGGCGGCCGCGGCGATCGTGCCCAGCGTGTTGAGGTAGCGCTCCATCTGGTGGATCGCGTGGCGGCCGGCCAGTTCGAAGGACTGGCGCAGACGGGTCTCCCCGGCGCGAGGATCGGCCTGCGAGGTGCGCAGCCCGGCGGCCAGGACCTGGCCCAGCAGCGAGTTCTCGGCGAGCTTGCCGACGACTTCGCCGCTCGGGATCTGGAGCTGGGTCACGCCCAGCACTTCCTCGATCAGGCTGGGCGGCGCGACGCGCGCGGCGCGCAGGCTGACGACGCGCTCGATGATCAGCGCCAGCGCCACGACGGAGCACAGCAGCAGAGGCCAGATCGGCCAGCCGGCCGCTTGTATGATCGAAAACAAGGCTTTCCCTCCGAACGGGCATCTCCGGCCCGGCGGCGCATTATGGCGCCCCGCGACGACCTCGCCGACCACTCCGGACCCTCATCACAAGCCCTTACAAACATCCACCGTTCCTGTGGATAACTTTGTGGGCAACTGGTCTCGGAACCGCGCCAGGGCCCATCGCCAAACGGCAAGGATTGGCTTGCTCCAAAAAAAGGCAGGAAAAAGCTTTTGAAAAACAAGCGCTTATCGATCTGTGACGCGGGCATGACGGCCAATATGGCCCGCGGAGCCAGCATTGACGCGGCTGTGGAGTTCCGGACCCGCGCCAGCATTGGGTTTGCGCATGATTGACGGCGCCAAACCCGCATCGCCACGGATGGTCTGGGGGGTGGCGGCCCTGTTGACGGCCCTTTCCGACGCATTGCAGGCCAGATTCCCCGTCATCACGGTGCAGGGCGAGCTCTCAGGGTTCACGCGCGCGGCCAGCGGCCATTGCTACTTCAGCCTGAAGGACGCCGAGGGCCAGCCGGCGATGCTGCGCTGCGCGATGTTCCGGCGCGCCGCCTCCCTGATCGACTTCGCGCCCAGAGACGGCATGACGGTGGAGCTGCGCGGGCGGCTGGACCTGTACGGACCGCGCGGCGAACTCCAGTTCATCGTCGAGGCGATGCGCCGCTCCGGCGAGGGGGCGCTTTACGAACAGTTCTTGCGTCTGAAGGCGAAGCTGGAGTCGCTCGGCTACTTCGACGCGGATCGCAAGCGCCAGCCGCCGCCCTATGCGCGCCGGATCGGCGTGATCACCTCCACCGGCGCGGCGGCGCTGCAGGACGTGCTGACGGCCCTGCGCCGGAGGGCGCCCCACGCGCGGGTCTTCCTCTATCCGACGCTGGTCCAGGGGAACGAGGCGCCGCCGGCCATCGTGCGCGCGCTGGCCACGGCCAACGAGCGGGCCGACGCGGAGGTGTTGCTGCTCGTGCGCGGCGGCGGCTCGCTGGAGGACCTGTGGGCCTTCAACGACGAACGCGTCGTCCAGGCGGTGGCCGAATCGCCGCTGCCGGTGATCTGCGGCGTGGGGCATGAGACCGACATCACCCTGGCCGATCTCGCCGCCGACCTGCGCGCGCCGACGCCGACCGCGGCGGCGGAGCTGGCGACGGTCTCCCGCCAGCAGTGCCTCGAGACCCTGGAGGCGCTGGAGCGTCAGCTGGTGCGGCGGGTCGAACAGCGCCTGGATGCGTCCGCGCAGCGCCTCGACCGCCTCGCGTTGCGCCTCGCGAGACCGGGCGATGCGCTGGCGAGACAGCAGCGTCGACTGGACCTGCTGTCGCAGCGGCTCGGCCAGGTGGCGCCCAGGACGGTTTCTCTCGAATCGCAACGCCTGCGCCACCTGGAGCAGCGCCTGAACCAGACCGCCCCGCGTGCGGCGGCGATGGAAACCCAGCGCCTGAGACATCTGGCGCAGCGGCTGGACCGTGCGCTGCCGCAGCAGGCGCAGCGCGGCGCAAACCGGCTGGACGCGCTGGCGGCGCGCCTGCAGGCACTCGATCCGCGCCAGGTGCTGGCGCGAGGCTACGCCTGGCTGGACGACGGCCAGGGGCGGGCGCTGAGTTCGGTGGATCAGCTCCATGAGGGTCAGGACTTGCGCGCGGTGCTGGCCGACGGCGAAGCGGACCTGAAGGTCGGGCGCGTCGTTCGCCAGGACGTCTGAAGGCGGTCCGCGCCCTCTGTGGCGGGGTATGCGTGCTCCCGTCAGGGGCATGATTTCGCTGCCTACAATCGCCCGCGACACCCGTCCCACCATCAACCACCGATTAGGAGTCCCTCATGGAACACGTCCTGCCCGAGCTGCCGTACGACAAGAAGGCGCTGGAGCCGCACATCAGCGCCGAGACGCTGGAGTACCACCACGGCAAGCACCACAAGGCCTACGTGGACAACCTGAACAACCTGCAGAAGGGCACCGAGTTCGAGAACAAGACGCTGGAAGAGATCGTCAAGACCTCCAGCGGCGGCATCTACAACAACGCCGCGCAGATCTGGAACCACACCTTCTTCTGGTCCTGCATGAAGCCCAACGGCGGCGGCGCGCCGACCGGCAAGCTGGCCGACGCGATCAACGCCAAGTGGGGCAGCGTCGACGCCTTCAAGGAAGCCTTCCAGAAGAGCGCCGTGGGCAACTTCGGTTCCGGCTGGACCTGGCTGGTGAAGAAGGCCGACGGTTCGGTCGACATCGTCAACATGGGCGCCGCCGGCACCCCGCTGACGACCGGCGACACCGCGCTGCTGACCATTGACGTGTGGGAACACGCCTACTACATCGACTACCGCAACGCGCGTCCGAAGTTCGTCGAGACCTTCCTGAAGAGTCTCCTGAACTGGGACTTCGCCCAAGCCAACTTCGGCAACTGACCCCCCGGCGCCCGTCCAGGCGGGCGCCGATGAAGCAACGGCCCGGGCATCGCTGCCCGGGCCGTTGTCATTTCAGCGGTCGGATCCCGGATGCGATCACTTGGGCCAGGGCCCGCCGCGCAGCTTGGCGCCGGCCTTCAGGCCGCGCTTGTCGAACCAGCCCTTGTTCATCTCGAGCACGTAACGCACCGGCTTGGTCGAACAGTGCGAGACGTCGGACAGCGGCTGCATCTCGACGATGTTGACGATGGTGCCGTCGTCGCCGACGAAGGCCGCCGAGAGCGGGATCAGCGTGTTGCGCATCCAGAAGCACTGCTGCGACGGCTGCTCGAAGACGAAGATCATCCCGGCGTTCTGGGCCATTTCCTTGCGGGCCATCAGGCCGATGGCGCGCTGCTCGTCGGTGCGGGCGACCTCGGCGTGGATCAGGTGCATGCCGGCGCCGAGCTCGACGACCGGCAGGCCGGTCTGCGGAATCTGCTGGGCCGCCGCCGGACCGGCCGCCGTCAGCGCGGCGAATGAGAGGACGGTCGAAAGAACGACGGACGATGCCGCGAGTTTGATATTGAGCATGTTGTCACCTCAAGGTTTGGCGGATTATCAGGGCCATGTTGCCCGCTTCAGCCGCCACGGTGTCCGCCGGCGCCCCGGGCACCGACGCCCGACGCGCCAATCGCCCCGCTCCCGACGCAGCGCTGACGCGCGGTCGTTTCCGCTTGTCGGGCATGCACTGCGCGACCTGCGCGGGACTGGTCGAGTCCCTGCTGCACGCGCAACGCGGCGTGCGTCGGGCCGAGGTCCATCCGTCGACCCAGACGCTGGTGCTGGACTGGCATCCGGACCTCGTGACGCTCGACCAATTGCGGCAGGTGCTCGCGCCGGCGGGCTACGACTTCGTACCTGATGTCGCGGGCCCGGCCCGCGACCTGCGCCGGCGCGAGCATCGCCAGGCGCTCTGGCGCCTGTTCGTCGCGGGCTTCCTGATGATGCAGGTGATGATGCTGGCGTGGCCGTCCTACGTGGCCGCGCCCGGCGAACTGGCGCCCGACCAGGCCGCGCTGCTGCGCTGGGGCCAGTGGGTGCTGACGCTGCCGGTGATGCTGCTTTCCGCGGGACCGTTCTTCCGGGCGGCGCTGGGTCAGCTGCGCGGACGGCGCCTGGGCATGGACGTGCCGGTGGCGCTCGGACTGGGCGTGGCCTTCGTGGCCGGCAGCGGCGCGACGCTGGACCCGGGCGGCCCGTTCGGGCACGAGGTCTTCTTCGACTCGATCACGATGTTCGTGACCTTCCTGCTGGGCGCGCGGTATCTGGAACTGCGCTCGCGGCATCGCGCGGCGGCGGCGGTTGAACAGGCCGCGGAGGCGTTGCCCGACGACGTCGAACGGTTGGCAGAGGATGGCACCGTGGCGCGCGTCGCGATCGATGCGCTGGCGGTCGGCGACCGGGTGCGCGTCGCCGCCGGGCAGCGCATGCCCGCTGATGCGATCGTCGAGGCCGGCACCGGCGCCGCGGACGAATCCCTGCTGACCGGGGAATCGCGCCCGGTGTCGAAGGGGCCGGGAGATGCCGTGCTCGCCGGCAGCCTCAATCTCGCCGGCGTGCTCACCCTGCGCGTGCGGCACGTCGGCGAACAGACACGGCTCGCGGGCATCCGCCACCTGATGGCCCAGGCGTTCCAGGACCGGCCGACGACGCTTCGCACGGCGGATCGCGTGGCGGGCTGGTTCCTCGCGGCGGTCCTTTGCCTGGCCTTCGCGGCAGCGCTCGTCTGGCAGCGCGTCGACCCCTCGCGGGCGGTGGCCGTGGCGGTGTCGGTGCTGATCGTGACCTGCCCCTGCGCGCTGTCGCTGGCGGCGCCCGCGGCCTGGTTGGCCGCGGCTGGCGCGCTCGCGCGCCGCGGCTTGCTGCTGTCGCGGCTCGACGCGATCGAATCGCTCGCCGATGTCGACTGGATCGTCATGGACAAGACGGGCACGCTGACCGATCCCACGCCGCGACTGCGTGGCGCAACCGCCCAGGGTCCGGATGCAGAGGCCCTGGCGTCGGCGGCGGCACTGGCCGCGAGCTCGCTTCATCCGTTGTCCAGGGCACTCGCGGCGGCGCTGCCCGCCCCGTCCGGCGCGAAGGACGTGTGGACGATCGAGGAATTCAGCGGCCGCGGCCTCGAAGGCCGCGACGCGGGCGGGCGTCGATGGCGTCTCGGCGCGCCGCGATGGGCGGTCGACACCCGGTGTCCGCCGCGAGCGCATGCGAGCGTGGCGCCCGACTTCCCCGACGCACAGATCGTCCTGACCTGCGAAGGCCTCGTGCGCGGCGCATGGCAGGTCGACGAGCGGCTGCGCGAGGGCGCGGCAGCCGCGATCGCCGAATGGCAGGCGAGGGGGCTGGCGGTCGAGGTGCTGTCGGGCGACGAACCCGCGCGGGTCGAAACCGCCGCGGGCGAAGCGGGCATCGCGCGCTGGCGCGGCGGCGCCCGCCCGGAGGACAAGCTCCAGCACGTCACCGCGTTGCAGGCACAAGGGCATCGCGTGCTGATGATCGGCGACGGCGTCAACGATGCGCCCGTGCTCGCGCGGGCGCAGGTGTCGGTTGCGATGGGACAGGGCGCCGACCTGGCGAAGGCGCGCGCCGACGCGGTGCTGACCTCGGACCGCCTCGACGCGATCTCGGTCGCGCTGCGCCTGGCCACGCGCACCCGCCGCGTCGTGCGCCAGAACCTGGCGTGGTCGGCGCTCTACAACGCCGTGTGCGTTCCGATGGCGCTCGTCGGCTGGCTGCCGCCGTGGGCCGCCGGACTGGGGATGGCGATGAGCTCACTGCTCGTCGTCGCCAACGCCACGCGCCTGTCAAGGCCTGACACCCAGGCTGACACCCTACTTGGCACCCTGCCTAGCACCCTGCGTGGCACCCGACCTGGTACCTGAAGGACGCACGTGGACATCCTCTATCTGCTGATCCCCCTGTCCGTCGTCCTCGTGCTGCTGGTCCTGGCCGTCTTCGGCTGGGCTGTGCAGGACGGTCAACTGGAGTCGCTGGACTGGGAAGGTCAACGAATTCTCGAGGACGACGCGCAAGCTTGATGTGCGTCAACACGCGCTTCGAGAGGGCGCCGAACAATGGCTGGCATCCGCGCAACAAGCGCCACGAGGAGCCAGCATGGCAAGCCAATCAGAGTCGGAGGGAGGACGCGCATTCACGCCCCGTGATGCGCGCAGGGATGGGCCCGGTGAAGCGGCCGATGAAGCGGCCAGTGAATCGCCCGGTGCAGCGCCCAGTTATGCGGACGGCGTCGTGCGCGCGTTCTCGCTGGCCGCGGTGCTGTGGGGCGTGGTGGGGATGCTGGTCGGCGTGATCATCGCCGCGCAGCTCGCCTGGCCGGAGCTCAACTTCGGCATCTCCTGGCTGAGCTACGGCCGGCTGCGGCCGCTGCACACCAACGCGGTGATCTTCGCCTTCGGCGGCTGCGTGCTGATGGCCACGGCCTTCCACGTCGTGCAGCGCACCAGCCATGTGCGGCTGTTCGCGCCGGGCCTCGCCTGGTTCACCTTCTGGGGCTGGCAACTGGTGATCGTGCTGGCCGCGATCACGCTGCCGATGGGGCTGACGACCGGCAAGGAATACGCCGAGCTCGAATGGCCGATCGACCTCCTCATCGCCGTCGTCTGGGTGTCCTATGCGATCGTCTTCTTCGGCACGATCGGCGTGCGGCGCGTGCGCCACATCTACGTGGCCAACTGGTTCTTCGGCGCCTTCATCATCGCCGTCGCGCTGCTGCACATCGTCAACAGCGCCGAGGTCCCGGCCTCGCTGACCAAGAGCTACTCCGCCTACGCCGGCGTGCAGGACGCGATGGTGCAGTGGTGGTACGGCCACAATGCGGTCGGCTTCTTCCTGACGGCCGGCTTCCTCGGGCTGATGTACTACTACATCCCCAAGCAGGCCAACCGGCCGGTCTACAGCTACCGGCTCTCCATCGTCCACTTCTGGGCGCTGATCTTCACCTACATGTGGGCGGGTCCCCACCACCTGCACTACACCGCGCTGCCCGACTGGGCGCAGAGCGTGGGCATGCTGTTCTCCCTGGTCCTGCTGGCGCCGAGCTGGGGCGGGATGATCAACGGCGTGATGACGCTCAGCGGCGCGTGGCACAAGCTGCGCGACGACCCGATCCTGAAGTTCCTGATCGTCGCGCTGTCCTTCTACGGCATGTCGACCTTCGAGGGGCCGATGATGTCGATCAAGACCGTCAACGCGCTCTCGCACTACACCGACTGGACCGTCGGTCACGTGCACAGCGGCGCGCTGGGCTGGGTGGGCTTCATCTCGATGGGCGCGCTGTACCACCTGATCCCGCGCATGTACGGCCGCGTCGAGATGTACTCGAAGCGCGCCATCGAGCTGCACTTCTGGATCGCCACGCTGGGCATCGTGCTCTACATCGCCGCGATGTGGATCGCCGGCGTGATGCAGGGCCTCATGTGGCGCGCGGTGAACCCGGACGGCACCCTGACCTGGACCTTCGCCGAGGGCGTCAAGGCGACCTATCCGTTCTACGTGGTGCGCCTGCTCGGCGGCCTGCTGTACCTGGGCGGCATGTGCCTGATGGCCTGGAACGTCGTGATGACGGTCCGCGCCGGCCGGCCCGTGCGCCATCCCATCCCCGGCGCCGCGCTCGCGGCCGCCGCCTGAACCTGCGCCAAGGAGCACGCCATGGCCAACCTCCATGCCAAAGCCAGCGGCCACGAACGCATCGAGACCAGCAACTTCCTGATGATCGTGCTGGTGCTGCTGACGGTGATCGTCGGCGGCGTCGTCGAGATCGTCCCGCTGTTCTTCCAGCGCTCGACCACGCAGCCGGTCGAACATCTCAAGCCCTACACCCCGCTGCAGCTCGCCGGCCGCGACGTCTACATCCGCGAGGGTTGCTACAACTGCCACTCGCAGATGATCCGGCCGCTGCGCGCGGAGACGCTGCGCTACGGGCCCTACTCGGTGGCCGGCGAGTTCGTCTACGACCACCCCTTCCAGTGGGGCAGCAAGCGCACCGGTCCTGACCTGGCGCGCGTCGGCGGCAAGTACAGCGACGAGTGGCACCGCCTGCACCTGAACAACCCGCGCGACCTCGTGCCCGAATCCAACATGCCCGCCTATGCCTGGCTGGCGGGCGCGGCCGTCGATCCGAAGGAGATGGCGCCCCGGATGCGCGCGCTGCGGACCGTCGGCGTGCCCTACACCGACGAGCAGATCGCCCAGGCGGGCGACGAGGTCAAGGGCCGCACCGAGATGGATGCGGTGGTCGCCTACCTGCAGGTGCTGGGCACCGCGCTGAAGCGTTGAAGCGCTGAAGCGCCGAAGCGCTGAAGCGACGAGAGGAGCTCCCCATGCCCGACATGGATCTGAATGCGCTGCGCTCCGCGGTGACCGTGGTGTCGCTGCTGGTGTTCGTCGGCATCGTCGTCTGGGCCTATGCCCGGCACAACCGTGAACGTTTCGAAGACCTGGGCGCGCTTGTCCTGACGGACGACGACGCGCCCCGAGGAGGTCGTCATGAGTGATTTCGTTTCGAACGGCTGGTCGCTGTTCGTGGCCGCGGCGACGGTGCTCGGCCTGGCGCTGTGCCTGGCGCTGCTGATCATCGCCAGCCGCCGCAAGGTGATGGCCGAGGACAACTCCACCGGCCACGTCTGGGACGAGGACATCCGCGAGCTCAACAACCCGCTGCCGCGCTGGTGGATGGTGCTGTTCGTGCTGACGGTGGTGGCCTCGGGGCTGTACCTCGCGCTGTACCCCGGACTGGGCGCGTATGCCGGGTCGCTGGGCTGGTCCAGCACGGGCCAGTACGAGGCCGAGCAGGCGCTGGCGCGGGCGGAGATGCACACGATCTACGCGCGCTTCGACGGCAAGCCGGTGGAATCGCTGGCGGCGGACCCGCAGGCCAGGGCCATCGGCGAGCGGCTCTTCGCCAACAACTGCGCGACCTGCCACGGCTCGGACGCCAGAGGGTCGAAGGGCTTTCCCAACCTGACCGACAACGACTGGCTCTACGGCGGCAGCGGCGACACCATCGTCCAGACCATCACGCAGGGGCGCGAGGGCACCATGCCGCCGATGGCGGCGGCGATCGGCAGCGGCGAGGACGTGCGCAACCTCGCGCACTACGTGCTGAGCCTGTCGGGCAGTCCGCACAACTCGGTGGCGGCGGCGCTCGGCAAATCGAAGTTCAGCGCCTGCGCGGCCTGCCACGGCATGGACGGCAAGGGCAACCAGGCGCTGGGCGCGCCCAACCTCACCGACAAGGTCTGGCTGCACGGCTGGGGCGAGTCCGCCATCGTCGCCATGGTCAACAGCGGCAAGCACAGCCACATGCCGGAACACGGCTCGCGCCTGAGCCCGGAGCAGATCCGCGTGCTGGCGGGCTACGTGTGGGGACTCTCGCATGAGCAGCCCTGAACCCCAGACGATCTCGCTCTACGCCGCCGAAGCCAAGATCTATCCCCGCGCCGTGCACGGCTGGTTCGCCGTGTGGCGCTGGGCGCTGGTGTGGGCCACGCAGCTGCTGTTCTACGGGCTGCCGTGGCTTCAGTGGAACGGGCGCCAGGCGGTGCTGTTCGATCTGGAGGCGCGCCGCTTCCTGATCTTCGACCTGATCCTGTATCCGCAGGACTTCATCTACCTGACGGCGCTGCTGGTGGCGTCGGCCTTCGGGCTGTTCTTCTTCACGGCGGTGGCGGGACGCCTGTGGTGCGGTTATGCCTGCCCGCAGACGGTCTACACGGAGATCTTCCTCTGGATCGAGCGCCACATCGAGGGCGACCGCGCCGCGCGCATCCGGCTCGACCGCGCCGGCTGGAATGCGGAGAAGCTGCTGCGCAAGGGCGGCAAGCATGCGGCGTGGCTGGCGGTGTCGTTGTGGACGGGATTCACCTTCGTGGGCTACTTCGAGCCGGTGCGCGCGCTGGGCGCCGGCGCGGCCGCGTTCGCGCTGGGCGGGTGGGAGCTTTTCTGGATCCTGTTCTACAGCCTGGCGACCTACGGCAACGCCGGCTACCTGCGCGAGCAGGTCTGCAAGTACATGTGCCCCTACGCGCGCTTCCAGAGCGCGATGCTCGATCGCGACACGCTGATCATCAGCTACGACGCCGCGCGGGGCGATCCGCGCGGTGCGCGTTCGAAGAAGGCCGACCTGTCGACGCTCGGCCTCGGCGCCTGCGTCGACTGCCATCAATGCGTCCACGTCTGCCCGACCGGCATCGACATCCGCAAAGGGCTGCAGTACGAGTGCATCGGCTGCGCCGCCTGCATCGACGTCTGCAACGACGTGATGGACAAGTTCGGCTACGAGCGCGGTCTGATCCGCTACGCGACGCAGAACGGCATGAAGCATCGATGGACAGCGGCGCGGCAGTGGCGCCGCGTGCTCAGACCGCGGGTGCTGGTGTACGGCGCGATCCTCGGCCTGGTCTCCGGCGGACTGGTCTGGAGTCTGGCCGTCCGGATGCCGTTCAAGGTCGACGTCGTGCGCGACCGCGCGACCCTGGCACGCGAGGTCGAGGACGGCGTCATCGAGAACCTCTACCGGCTCCAATTGATGAACGCCGCGGAATCGACGCAGCGCTTCGTCCTCGATGTGAAGGGCATCGAGGGCTTGCGGGTCGCGTCCCCTTCGGGCGAACTGATGCTCGGCCCCGCCGAGGCGCGATGGGTCACCGTCGCGCTTCGACTGCCGCCAGAGCGCGCGCGGGCGCTGGGTGCTGGCGCGCATCCGATGCATTTCGCCATCCGACGCGTGGTGACCGCCGCGGAGCCCTCCGGATCTCCCGCATCCGCCGTGCCCGCCGTGCCCGCCGTGCCCGCCGAGCCCCCCGAGCGTGCGCTCCTGGAGAAGTCCACTTTCGTCGTGCCGCGATGAGCGCGGCCGGATCGATCCTTCCACCTTTCCCTCTCCACAAGGAGCGGTCATGACGACGACACGAACGACGACGCGAATGACGACAACGGGCTTGAGCGATGCGGACCTGCCGACCAGCGGTCCCTGGTGGCGGCATCCGATCATGTGGCTGGTGATCGGCGGGCCAACCGTCGTGGTGGTGGCCTCGATGGCCACGTTGACATTGGCGATCGCGTATCCCGATCCGGTGGTGCACTCGACGCATGCGGTCGATCGCAGCGGCGTCGCCGCTGACGAGGTCGACGACCTCGCGAAGACGCCCGCGATGAAGGCGCGCAACCATGCGGCCACTGGCGGCCAGGCGCGCTGACCGCGGCGCTGCCGGAGCGGGTGTCTTCAGGCGGTGCGGCGGACCAGTTGCAGCAACCGACGCGGCTTGAGCACGCGCACCTCGCGCGCACGGACTTCGAGCAGGCCCTCCTCCTGCATCCGCGAGAAGGTGCGGCTCACCGTCTCCAGGCTCAGGCCGAGGTAGCTGCCGATCTCGTCGCGGGTCATGCGCAGCACGACGCTCGACGACGAGAAACCGCGCGCCCGCAGCCGCCGCATCAGGTGGATCAGGAAGGTCGCGACACGCTGTTCCGCGCGCACCGAACCGAGCAGCGTCATCACGCCCTGTCCGCGGACGATCTCGCGGCTCATCAGGCGATGGAACTGACGGCGCAGGCGGTCGACGTCCCGGGTCACGTCATCGATCCGTCCGTAGGGCACGACGCAGATCTGGGAGTCCTCCAGCGCCACCGCCTGACTCGCGTATGCGCCGCTGAAGACGCCGTCCAGGCCGAGCATCTCGCCGGCCATGTGGAAACCGGTGATCTGCTCGCGACCATCCTCCGCCAGGGCCGAAACCTTGAAGAAGCCCGTGCGCACGATGTAGACGGCCTCGAACGGATCACCGGGCTTGAACAGCACGGTGTTGCGCGCGACCTGCCGCCGGTCCGAGATCATGCGTTCCAGCTGATGGACGTCGGCCGTGGGGAGTCCCGTCGGCAGGCAGACCGGTCTCAGCGTGCAAGTGGCGCAGGTGATCCGGGTGGTCTCGATCGCGGCGGCGGAC
>SEFA01000098.1 GCA_004210455.1 Rubrivivax sp.
GCGCAGGGGCGTGACGGGTCATGGAACAGACCTCCTTTCCAGAGAGTTCGAGAAGACAGGGGTGCCGGCTGTGACCGGCGGCGGCTCAGTGGGGGTGCGCCACAATGCGCGCATGACTCCCTCGAGGGCCGCTCCCGTGCCGACTTCCGCACCGACTCCCGCACCGACTCCCGTGACCCCTTCCGCGACCCCTTCCGCGACACCTCCCGCGCCGCTTCTCAGTGCCGAACAGGCCGTCGCCCGCGCCGCCGAACTCCGTGACGTGCTGCATCACCACGCCCACCTGTATTACGTGCTCGACACGCCGTCGCTGCCCGACGCCGAGTACGACCGGCTGTTCCAGGAACTGCAGGCGATCGAAGCCGCGTTCCCCCGGCTGCTGACGCCGGACTCGCCGACGCAGCGCGTGGGCGGGCAGGTGCTCGAAGGATTCGAGCCGGTGAAACACGTCGTGCCCATGCTGTCGATCCGGACCGAGACCGACACCGAGGCCAGCGGCGCGGAGAACTTCGACGCGCGCGTGCGCCGCGAGCTGGATCTGGGCGAGAACGCCGCGCCCATCGAATACGCGGCCGAGCTGAAGTTCGACGGACTGGCGATCAGCCTGCGCTACGAACACGGCGTGCTGGTGCAGGCCGCCACGCGCGGCAACGGCGAGACGGGCGAGGACGTGACGCAGAACGTGCGCACGATCAAGCAGATCCCGTTGAAACTGACCGGGGACGGCGCGAAGGCGGCGGTGCTGGAGGTGCGCGGCGAGGCCTACATGCGCCGCGACGATTTCGAGGCGCTCAACGAGCGCCAGCGGGCCGCCAACGAGAAGACCTTCGTCAACCCGCGCAACACGGCCGCGGGGGCGATCCGGCAGTTGGATCCGACGCTGGTGCGTCAGCGGCCGCTGAGCTTCTTCGCCTACGGCATCGGCGACACCCAGGGCTGGGAGATCCCGGCCACGCACAGCGGGATGCTGGAAGCGCTGCAAAGCTACGGCCTGCCGGTGAACGCGGACCGCGCCGTGGTGCGCGGCGCCGAGGGCCTGGTGGCTTTCCACCGGTCGATCGGAGAGAAGCGCGACGGGCTGCCCTTCGACATCGACGGCGTCGTCTACAAGGTCAACAGCCGCGAGCTGCAGCGTCGCCTGGGCTTCGTGTCGCGCGAGCCGCGCTGGGCGGTGGCGCACAAATATCCGGCGCAGGAGCAGGTCACCCGGCTCGACCGCATCGACATCCAGGTCGGCCGCACCGGCAAGCTGACGCCGGTGGCCAAGCTGGAGCCGGTCTTCGTCGGCGGCACGACGGTCAGCAACGCGACGCTGCACAACCTCTTCGAGATGCGCCGCAAGGGCATCCGCGTCGGGGATCAGGTCATCATCCGGCGCGCCGGCGATGTGATCCCGGAGGTCGTCGGCAAGGTCGACACGACGCGCGCGAACTATGTGCCCAACTTCCGCATGCCCAGGCAGTGCCCGATCTGCGGCAGCGACGTCGTGCGCGAGAAGGGCGGCATCGATCACCGCTGCAGCGGCGGCATCTTCTGCCCGGCGCAGCGCAAGCAGGCCATGCTGCATTTCGCCGGCCGGCGGGCGATGGACATCGAGGGCCTGGGCGACAAGCTCGTCGACCAGCTCGTGGACGGCGGCCTCGTCACCAGCCTGCCGGGCCTCTACAAGCTCGGCGTGGCCAAGCTCACCGCGCTGGAGCGGATGGGCGACCGCAGCGCGCTGAACCTGATCGACGCGCTGGAGAAAAGCAAGCACACGACGCTGGCGCGCTTCCTCTTCGCGCTGGGCATCCGGCAGGTCGGGGAGACGACGGCCAAGGATCTCGCGAAGCACTTCGGCAACCTCGACGCGCTGATGGGCGCGAGCGAGGAACAGCTGCTCGCGGTCAAGGACGTCGGACCGATCGTGGCGAAGAGCATCGCGGCGTTCTTCGCCGAAGCGCACAACCGCGAGGTCGTCGAGCAGTTGATGGCGGCGGGCGTCACCTTCCCGCAATCGGAAGGGGCCGCCGCGGCGCCGGCCGGGCCGCAGCCGCTGGCCGGCAAGACGCTGGTGCTGACCGGCACGCTGCCGACGCTGTCGCGCGACGAGGCCAAGGAGCTGATCGAGGCCGCCGGCGGCAAGGTCAGCGGCTCGGTCTCCAGGAAGACCAGCTACGTGATCGCGGGCGAGGAGGCCGGCTCCAAGCTGGAGAAGGCGCGCGAGCTGGGCGTCACCGTCCTCGACGAGGAAGGTTTGCAAGCCTTGCTGGCCGCACCGCCGGACGTTGTCGCCGCCGGCTGAGGTTGACGCCCTCGGCCTTCAGGCCGCCGCGGTCTTGCGGCGGATCACCATCGCCATCACCGCCGCCAGCAGGCAGGCTGCGCCGGCGACGTACAGGGCCGGTGCGTAGCTCAGCAGCAGGCTGCGGCTGAGCCCCGCGCCGTAGGCCGCGACCGCCGCGCCGATCTGGTGACCCGCGAAGATCCACCCGAACACCATCCCGACCTTCGCCGCGCCGAAGCGTTCCGCGGTCAGGCGCACCGTCGGCGGGACCGTCGCGATCCAGTCCAGGCCGTAGAACACGGCGAACAGCGACAGGCCGTAGAGCGTGAACTCCGCGTTCGGCAGCCACAGCAGCGACAGCCCGCGCAGCGCGTAGTACCAGCACAGCAGCTTGCGGGTGTCGTAGCGGTCGCTGAGCCAGCCTGACAGGATGGTGCCGATGAAGTCGAAGATCCCCATCATCGCCAGCACCGAGGCCGCCGGCACCGCCGCCAGGCCGTAATCGCCGCACAGCGAGATGAAGTGGGTCTGCACCAGGCCGTTGGTCGACAACCCGCAGATGAAGAAGGTGCCGAAGAGCAGCCAGAAGGTGGGCTGCGTCGACGCTTCACGCAGCGCGGTGAACGGCGTGAGCCAGCCCACCTTCGCTGCGGGCGCCGTAGGCGCCGCGGCGGCGGCCGGATCGGCGCCGTAGGGCGCGAGCCCCACGTCCGACGGCCGGTCGCGCATGAACAGCAGCACCAGGCTCATCACCGCCAGGCACAGCACGGCCAGCGGCAGCAGCGGCGCGCGCCATCCCCAGCGCTCGATCATCCAGGCGGCGATGGGCAGGCAGATCAACTGGCCGGTCGCGGCGCTGGCGGTCAGGACGCCCATGATCAGGCCCTTGCGCGTCGCGAACCAGCGGTTGGAGACGATGGCGCCCAGCACCAGCGCCGTCATCCCGCTGCCCAGGCCCAGGACCACGCCCCACAGCACGACCAGATGCCACAGCTGCGTGACGAGACCCGCCAGCAGCATGCCGCCGCCGACCAGCCCCAGGGCGACGCTGACGACGGCCCGCACGCCGAAGCGCTCCATCAGCACCGCCGCGAACGGTCCCATCAAGCCGAAGAGCGCGAAGCGCAAGGCCAGCGCCGACGAGATCTGGCTGGTGGACCAGCCGAACTCCGTCGCGAGCGGTTGCAGCATCGCGCCCGGCAGGCCGAGCGCGGCCGACATGAAGAGCATCGTGAGGAAGGTGAGCCCGGCGATCACCCAGCTGAAGTGGAGACCCCGATGGGTGAGGCGGCGGGACATGGCGGCGGCGAGCATGCGGCGATCCTTCTTGACCGGGGACGCCGCGTGCGGCGTCCGGGCGGTGGATGGGCAGAATTGGTTTTGATGACGTCCGCCATCGTATCGGGATTCCCGAAGCCGGCTTCAGATTTGATGATGGCCCTACTCAAAATCGTGGCATCGCGCTCCGGCGGGACATTGCGGGCGGCATTCCTACAATGGCGCTCATCATGAAAGTCACCAAAGAGCAATCCGCCGCCAACCGCAAGGCGCTGGTGGACGCGGCGTCCAAGCTGTACCGCGAGCGCGGCGTGGCCGGCGTCGGACTGGCGGAGATCTCGCGCGAGGCCGGCTTCACGCACGGCGGCTTCTATGGGCGCTTCGCGTCGAAGGAGGAGCTTGCCGCCGAAGCCTGCGACGTGGCCTTCGAAGGCTCGCTGGCGCGGCTGGGCGCGCAACTGGCCAAGCATGACGGCGATTACCAGCCGTTCCTCAAGCGCTACTTCGGCGCGGCGCATCGCGACGCGCCGGGCGCCGGTTGCCCGATGGCGGCGCTGGCCGTCGACGCGGCGCGCGACGGCGGCCTGTTGCGCGAATCGATGAGCGGCGGCATCGCCGCCTACCTGCATGAGTTGGCCGTGCACCGGCCCGACGGCACCGTGGTCGACGAGCCGACCGCGGAGGACGAGGCCCGCGCGATCCAGGTGCTGTCGACGATGGTCGGCGGGATGATCCTGGCCCGGGCCTGCGCGGGTGCGGCGCCGGGACTGTCGGACCGGATCCTCAGGACCTCGCTGGAGGCGTCGCTGGCGGAGCGGCCGAAGGCAGCTTGAGCACGCCCACCGCCAGCGCGGTCCCGAGCAGCACCACGAGGCAGCCGGCGGCCATGCCGGCGCTGAGCGTCTCGCCGAGGAAAATCCAGCCCCACAGCAGCCCGAAGACCGGGATCAGGAAGGTCACCGAGATCGTATTGGTCGGCCCGACGTGCTTCATCAGCCGGAAGAACAGGATGTAGGCGACGCCGGTGCACATCAACGCCAGCAAGGCGACCGCGCCCCAGGCGTGGCCGCTCGGCAGGGCCGCCGGACGCAGCACCCAGGCCGGGAGGACGAGCAGCAGTGCCGCGGCGAACTGGCTGCCGGTGGCGACCGCCAGCGGGCTGGCGCCGGAGAGGTAGCGCTTGGAGGCGTTGGCGGCGAGGCCGTAGCTCAGGGTGGCCGCCAGGCAGGCAATGATCGCCAGACCGCCGCCGCCCGGCTTGAACGACGCCTTGTCCCAGGCCAGCACGATCACGCCGGCGAAGCCCAGCGCCAGGCCCAGCAGCCGCGAGCCGTTCAGGCGTTGGGCGAACCAGGCCCAGGCCACCAGCGCGCCCCACATCGGCACGGTGGCGTTGAGGATGCTGGACATGCCGGCGTTGATCGACAGCGCGGCGTAGCTGAACAGGGCGAACGGAAGCGCGCTGTTCAGGAAGCCCACCAGCAGCAGCGGCTTCCAGTGGGTGCGCAGGTCGCCGAGACCTTCGCGCAGTCCCAGCAGCGGGATCAGGAACAGCGACGCCCCGGCCACGCGCACGGCGGCCGTCGCGACGGCGCCGAATTCCGGCGCGGCCACTCGCATGAACAGGAAGGAAGAGCCCCAGATGGCGGCCAGGACCAGCAGTTCGATCAGATCGTTTCGCTTCACGCGGTCACCCTGGGTTTGTTGTCCCGGCGCGGGGCCGGCTTGTAGGAAGGCGAGGAGCGAAGCGTAGTCGGAAGACCGCCCTCGATTGTCAGTAGGGCTTCCTTGCGATGCAGGCCGCCGGCGTAGCCGGTCAGGCTGCCGTCGGCGCCGACGACGCGGTGGCACGGGATCAGCACCGAGACCGGGTTGCGGCCCACCGCTGCGGCGACCGCACGCACGGCTTCCGGCCGGCCCAGACGACCGGCGAGCTCGCCGTAGGTCACGGTCTCGCCGGCCGGGATGCCGAGCAGCGCCTGCCACACGGCCTGCTGAAAGACTGTCCCCGAGGGCGACATCGGCGGCATCACGGCGACGCGACCCGCGAAGTAGTCCTTCATCGCCGCGACGGTGTCCCGCAGCAGGGCGTCGTCATCGTCGCGCGGAGCGCTGAGCGCGCCCGGGTGGTACTTCTGGGCTTCAAACCACAGACCCGACAGACCGTCGGCGTTGCGGGCGATCATCAGGCGGCCGAGCGGGGTGTCGGTCTCGGTCCAGGCAGTGTGGCGGTCGTGCTTCATCGTGTCTCTCCTGGTTGACGGAAGGCCCCCAAACTCCGCTGGGCCAAGCGCGGGCTCTCCACGAGGCAGGGGGCATCCCGTCCGGGAACCCCCAGCCTCATTCCGGCCCCACCATCCTCGATGGACTTCGAGCGGCCTTGGCAGCGGCGGACTTCGTTGCGGCATCCCGCCATAGTTGCAACACGGCGTAGCTGCGGTAAGGCGCGAAATGCTCGGCGGCGGCAATCAGTTCGCGCGGTCGCAGGGGCGTTCCGGCGCGTTCCTCGAGGCATTGCTTGAGGATCACGTCGCCCGGCAGGTAGGCGTCAGGCCAGCTCCAGCCGCGCATCAACATGTAGTGCGCGGTCCAGGGACCCAGGCCGGGCAGGGCGGCCAGTTCGACGATCGCGTCCTCCACGGTGCCGCGGCCCTGGGCGAAGGCCAGCGTCGGCCATTGGCGGGCGAGGTGGATCAACGCCTCGGCGCGGCGGCCGGGCATGCCCAGCGGGGCAACGTCGTCGACCGTCGCGGCGGCCAGCGTGGCCGGCGTCGGGAATACATGCGTGACGCCGGGCGGCGCGCCCGCGGCGTCGGGCAGCGGTTCGCCGAACTTGGCGATCAGGCGCGTGGCCAGCGTGCGCGCGGCGGCGACCGTCACCTGCTGGCCGAGCACGGCACGGATCGCGAGCTCGAAACGGTCGAGCGATCCGGGCAGCCGCAGCCCGGCGGCGGCGGCGGGGGCGAGCGTCTCGCCGAGGGCAGCCGCGATGGCCTGCGGATCGGCATCCAGGTCCAGCCAGCGACGCAGGCGCGGCATCAACGGCGCGATCACCGGCCACAGCGAGGGACTCAGCGATAGTCTCACGCGCGGCCGTTCGTCGCCGTCGGCGGGCAGCCGCGCGGACAACCAGCCGAGCACATCGGGCTGACCCGGTCGCACGAAACGCACGCTGCGCGACACCGTCAGGCGCTCGACATCGACCTGCTCGACGCCTGGCACCGCACGGGCGGCGAGGAAATCCAGCAGCGCCGAACTCAGCAGCGGGGGACGCAGATCCAGGCGCAGCTCGGCGGTTTCGAGCGCGGAACCCGCCGCGCGGGTCTCGGCCTCCGCGCCGCCCTTGCGCAGGGCGGTCGGACTCAGACGGTAATGTTCCTGGAAGGCCGCGTTGAAGCGGCGCAGGCTGGAGAAGCCGGCCGCCAGGGCGATCTCGCCGATCGGCAGGCGCGTGTCGGTCAGCAGCTGCTTGGCCAGCAGCAGCCGTCGGGTCTGCAGGTACTGCAGCGGCGCCACGCCGTGCACGACGGTGAAGACGCGCCGGACATGGCGCTCGCTCACGCCCAGGTGCGCGGCAAGCGCCGGCAGCGAGGCTTCTTCCGGCGCGCACTCGTCGAGCCAGCGCGCAGCTTCGCGGGCGAGCACCGCGGCGGCGTCCATCGTGCTCCACGGGCGTGCGGCGGGCGCCAGTTCGGGGCGGCACTTCAGGCAGGGGCGGAAGCGGGCGGCCTCGGCCAGCGTGGCGCTGGGGAAGAACCGGCAGTTCTCGCGCCGCGGCGCGCGCACCCGGCAGATCGGTCGGCAATAGACGCCGGTCGAGGTCACGCCGACGAACCATTGGCCGTCGAAACGGGCGTCGCGCGCCAGGAGCGCCGGGTAGCAGTGGTCGGGGTCGAGGAGGAAGTCCATGGAAAGGATCATAGGAGTCGATGTCCGGCGGTTCTCGCCGTTTTCGGACATGTCCCTGGAGGACCCTGGCCCGGGAATTGCCCTCTTCGGGCCTCCGTGCACCGGGTTACACGCACCTCTCATAGGCGCTGCCTACAATGCGCCCCAGTTTCGAATCTCCACCATTGCTGCAAGGAAGCACATGCAAGTTCACGCATCCATCTTCAAGGCGTACGACATCCGCGGGGTCGTGGGCACGACGCTGGACGAGGCACTGGCCGAGGCGCTCGGCAAGGCCTTCGGCACCGAGGCGGTCCAGCTCGGCGAGAAGGCCGTCGCCGTGGGTCGCGACGGTCGCCTGTCGGGTCCGTCGCTGGTGGCTGCCCTGATACGCGGTCTGAAGTCGACGGGGCTGGATGTCGTGGACATTGGCGCCGTCACAACGCCGATGCTGTATTACGTGGCCGCGACGCGCGGCAAGCATGGCTGCAACTCCGGGATCATGGTCACGGGCAGCCACAACCCGAAGGACTACAACGGCTTCAAGATGGTCCTGAAGGGCGCCGCCGTCTACGGCGAGCAGATCCAGGGCCTGAAGCGCCGCATCGAGGCCGACGACTACGCCACCGGCAACGGCCGCGTAGCCCAGATGGACGTGATCCCCGAATACACCCAGCGCATCGTCAAGGATGCGAAGCTGTCGCGCCCGATGAAGATCGTGGTCGACAGCGGCAACGGCATCCCGGGCGCGACCGCTCCGGCGATCCTGCGCGCGCTGGGCTGCGAGGTGATCGACATCTTCTCGAAGGTGGACGGCGACTTCCCCAACCACCATCCGGATCCTTCGCGTCCCGAGAACCTCGAGGACCTCAAGCGCATCGTGCATGCGACCGACGCGGAACTCGGCCTGGCCTTCGACGGCGACGGCGACCGCCTGGGCATCGTGACCAAGGACGGCACGATGATCATGCCGGACCGCCAGATCATGCTGATCGCCGCGGACATCCTGACGCGTCTGCCGGGCTCGGAGATCATCTTCGACGTCAAGTGCTCGCAACGCCTGGGCCCGTGGATCGAAGAGCACGGCGGCAAGCCGCTGATGTGGATGACGGGTCACTCGCTGGCCAAGGCCAAGATGAAGGAAACCGGCGCGCCGCTGGCCGGTGAACTGTCGGGCCACATCTTCTTCGGCGAGCGCTGGTACGGCTTCGACGACGCGATGTACACGGCCGCGCGCGTGCTGGAGATCCTCTCCCGCAGCGACGACCCCAGCCAGGTCCTGCACGACCTGCCCAACAGCGTCAACACGCCGGAACTGAACGTCCCCTGCAAGGAAGGCGAGCACCACGAGGTCGTCGCCAAGCTCAAGGAGATCGCCGAGTTCCCGAACGCCAAGAACATCGTCACGATCGACGGCATCCGCGTGGAGTACGACGACGGCTTCGGCCTGGTGCGCGCGTCCAACACGACGCCGGTGCTGGTGCTGCGCTTCGAAGGCCACACGCAGGAAGCGCTGGAGCGCATCCAGAAGGAAGTGCTGGCCCAGCTCAAGCGCGTGAAGCCGGACATCACCTTCACCGCCGGCCACTGATCGTCCCTTGCCCGCCGACTCGTTCAAGGAGCGCCTGGCGCGCGGTGTCTTCAGCACGGTGCTGAGGCTCGCCTCGCCGGCATACTTCCTGCGCCTGTTCCTGCGCGGGCGCCAGGAGCCGCTCTACGCGGCGCATCCGGGCGAGCGCTTCGGCTTCGGCGAGGCGATCGCGCCCGGCGCGGTCTGGGTACATGCGGTCTCGCTCGGCGAGACGCGGGCGGCGGCGGCGCTGATCGAGCGTCTGCGACAGGAGCGTCCGGGCCTGCGGCTGCTGCTCACGCACACGACGGCGACCGGCCGGGAGGCCGGCCGCGCGCTGCTGCGCGAGGGCGACACGCAGCGCTGGCTGCCCTTCGACACGCCGGGCGCGGTGCGCCGTTTCCTGAAGCGCACGCGGCCGTCGGTCGGCGTGCTGATGGAGACGGAGATCTGGCCCAACGTGCAGCACGAGTCGCAACAGGCGGGCGTGCCCATGGTCCTGGCCAACGCACGGTTGTCCGCGCGCAGCCTGCGGCGAGGCGAGAAGTTCAAGGCGCTGCTCGCGCCGGCGGCGCGCAGCCTCCGGCTGGCGCTGGCGCAGACCGCCGACGATGCGGACCGCCTGCGGCAGGCCGGCGTCGAGGACGTCCGCGTCTGCGGCAACCTGAAATTCGATCTTCAGCCCGATGAGGCGCTGCTCGCGCGCGGTCGGGCCTGGCGCGGCGGACTGAATCGGCCGGTGGTGATGCTCGCCGTCTCCCGCGAAGGCGAGGAGGCCGCGATGCTGGCCGCCTGGCAGGCGGCATCGCAGGCGAGGGCGGCGGCGGGATCACCGCTGCTGCTGATCGTGCCGCGGCACCCGCAGCGCTTCGACGAGATCGCCGCGATGGTGACCGAGGCGGGTCTGACGCTCGCGCGACGCAGCGCCTTCGGTACCGGCGACATCGCCACGCCGCCGTTGAGCGCTGGCGTGGCGGACGTGTGGCTGGGCGATTCGATGCGCGAGATGGCGCTGTACTACGGCCTGGCCGACGTCGCGCTGCTGGGCGGCAGCTTCGAGAAGCTGGGCGGCCAGAACCTCATCGAGACGGCCGCCTGCGGCGTCCCGCTCTTCATGGGGCCGCACACCTTCAACTTCGCCGAGGCGGCGGAGTTGTCGCTGCAGGCCGGCGCTGCGCGCCGTGTTGAGACGCTCTCGCAAGGCCTGGCGCAGGCGTTGACCTTGCTCACGAAGGCGGACGAGCGCGATGCGATGGCTGCGGCGGCTACAGCCTTCGCCGCGGCGCACCGCGGCGCGGCGGCGCGGATGGCGGCGCCGATCCTCGCGCTGCTGGGCTGCTAGGGCCAGGTCTTGCGCCTGCCCGGCAGCCATGCGTCAGAGCTCCTCGACGGCCGGGACGGAGAGCCACTTCTCGAATTTCTTCCTGGCAAGCGTCGTCAGGATGCCCTGGAACAGCGTCTTGTCGCCGAGATAGAGGCTGTGACGGATGACGGTAAAGGGGTTCATCCGGTTTTCAGAACCCTCTTCAAAGTGCACTTGGTACCGTTTGACGATGCCGATGTTCTCGCGCAGGTATTGGTTGAACTCCGAGCGTGAAATGGACGGCTGCGCCGTGACGATCTCCTGAACGAAGCCATCCACCTTCTGCGGTTCGAAGTCGAAGGCGGGGAAGAAATGGCTGGCGATCTTCAGGAAATTGAATGCGTTGAGCTGCGCGCTGCGACGCTCGATGGCCGGGGATGCGGCAGGCGCGGTACGCGGCGCCTCAACGCGCACCATACCGTTGGTGCCGTCCGGAACCGCGGCGTCGGCAGGTTCCGCCGGCTCGTCTTCCTCCTTCTGGATCTCCTCTTCGGTGGAGTCCCGAATCTGCCGGAACTCCCGGTCAGCCAGTTCGAACAGTGCCGCCAGTGTGTTGATCCGGCGCTTCAGATGGTTGGGAATGGACTTCTTGTACTTGATCTTGTGATCGAGCACGCTCCAGGAGTCCTGCACGATCGTCCGGACCTGCACTTCGAACTGAAGGTCCGCATAGGCCCGGTACTCGGGCAACTCGAGGCGCGGGTTCTTGAGCTTGAGGTCGAAATGCAGGCCCTTGTAGCCGAACGAGGCCTCGGTGTTCTCGATGGTCGAGATCTTGTCGGTGACTTCGACCACCTCGAACTCGCTCTGGAGAATCGCGCCGATCTTCTCGATGTCGTCCTCATAGAGGCAGACGATGCGGAGCCCGACCAGATCACTGATGTGATGCCTGATCTCGTAGTCCGTCGATGCGGTCTCCAGGGCTTGACGGTACTTGAGGTTGAATTTCTTGATGCACTCCTCGCGGTCCTTCAGCCGCGATTCGATCTTGGAAAAAGGCACCGAACCAAGCTGTGGGAGGAGGTCCGTGAGGAGGCTGACAAGCGACCTGCCGGCATTGAGCAGCCTCGATGAATTGGATTCGTAGAACGCCCGGAAACGTACCTTCTCCCCTTCGAAGTCCAGACTGGCCATACTTTTCCTTCCTGTCGCGATCGCGAATCGAATGAGCCGGCACAGGCCCCCGCGGGCCTGTGTGGGTCAGTGCACAGACGGCGCCGCTGAGCGCGCTCAATCTGAACTTCCACGGCGCCACCCTGGCGCCAGGAGATCTTGTGAAACCAGCCGCGTTCTACGACCTGGGCTCGGGAACGGTCCGCTTCTGGGTGCAGGTGGGTGAGCAATTCGTCGGGGCGACGGTCCGGCGCGAGACGCTCCACTATCGCTACAGTCCCCACAACACGGAGGACGACCCGCTGCGGACCTTCCAGGCCCACACGGATGAACTGGAACGGATCGTCCGGCGCCGTGTGGCCCGCGGTTCGCGCGAGCCGGTGATGCTGCGCGACCACGACCTGATGGCGGGTTAAGCCGCTGCTGGGGCGGCGGCTCCCGCTACTGGTTGCTGGTCGACCTGACCTCGCCGAGCGTCGTCACGCCTTGAAGGACCTTGGCAATGCCATCCTGGCGCAGCGTCGTCATGCCTTCCGACATCGCCAGGTGCATGAGCTCCTCCGCGCGGCCGCCGGTCTGGATGAGCCGGCGGATCGGCCGGGTGACGATCAGCAGCTCATGCAAGCCGGCGCGGCCCTTGAAGCCGGAGTTGTCGCACTTCTCGCAGCCCGGGGCGTGGTACTGGAGCAGGTTGGGCTGGCCGTAGAGGCCTTTCCATTCGGCGAGCACCTTCTCGCGGTCCGGCCGGTTCTCGGCCGAGAACACGTGGAGGTAGTCGTCCAGCAGTTCGTTGAGCGTCGCGTCCGTCATCGGCTCCGACTTGCGGCACGACGGGCAGATGCGTCGGACCAGCCGCTGCGCCAGCACGGCCAGCAGCGAGTCCGCGAAGTTGAAGGGGTCCATGCCCATGTCCAGCAGCCGGGTGACGGTTTCCGGCGCGCTGTTGGTGTGCAGCGTGGAGAGCACCAGGTGGCCCGTCAGCGACGCTTCGACGGCGATCTCCGCGGTTTCCTCGTCGCGGATCTCGCCGACCATGATCACGTCCGGGTCCGCGCGCAGGAAGGCGCGCAGCGCCTTGGCGAAGGTCCAGTCGATCTTCGGGTTGACCTGCACCTGGCGCAGCCCGGTCTGCGTGATTTCGACCGGATCCTCGGCCGTCCAGATCTTGCGTTCCGGCTTGTTGATGTTGGCCAGCACCGAGTGCAGCGTCGTCGTCTTGCCCGAGCCCGTCGGGCCCACGCAGAGCACCATGCCGTAGGGCCGCTCCGAGGCCGCCTTCAGCTCGCGCAGGTTGCGCTCCGAGAACCCCAGCTTCTCCATCGGGATCGGCTTGGCCGACGCCAGGATCCGCATCACCACGTCCTCGAGGCTGTTGTTGGTCGGGATGGTCGCGACCCGCAGCTCGATCTTGTGGCGTTCCGAGAACTTGGCGAAGTTGATCTTGCCGTCCTGCGGCTTGCGACGCTCGGAGATGTCGAGGTCGCACATGATCTTGATCCGCGCGATCAGCGCGCTGCGGTAGGTGTGCGGCAGCTCCAGGTGAGGCTGCAGCACGCCGTCCTTGCGGAAGCGGATCTTGACCTTCTCCTTGCCCGGGTAGGTCTCGATGTGGATGTCCGACACGTTCTGGTTGTGCGCGTCGATGATCATCGTGTTGATCAGGCGCACCAGCGAGTTGTCGCTCTGCTCGATCTGCCGGTCCTTCTCCTCTTCGCGCGCCGTCTCGCGGGCGGACTGCTCCTGGCCTTCGCGCTCCAGCGTCTCGATCAGCTTGTCGGAGCTGTCGAGCTCGAAGTCCATCGTCAGCGCGGGCAGGGCGCTGCCCAGGGCGGACACCGGCTGGTTGCCGAAACGCTCATAGGCCGAGGGGATCGCGAACATCAGCGAGCCCAGCCGCGCCAGCGCCGGCACGACCTTGAGCTGGGTGATGAACTCGACCTCGTCGATGCAGTCGCGCCGCGTGGGATCTTCCATCGCGACGATCAGACGGCCGTCGCGCAGCACGAGCGGCAGGACTTCCAGCCGCTTGGCGACGGAGAACGGCAGCTTGCGCACCGAGTCCGGCTCGATCGCGAAGTTGTCCGCGTCGACCAGCGGATAGCCCATCTTGCGCGCCAGCGCCGACTGCAGCTGCGCGCGCGTCACGATGCCCTTGCGCACCAGCAGCTCGCCCAGCGGCACCGAACGGTCCTGCTTCTGCTGCGCGAGCGCCTCGTCCAACTGCGGCTGCGTGACCAGCTCCAGCGCCAGCAGCGCCTCGCCGATGCGCACCATGGGCATCTTGGCCTGCTGCTCGATCGCCTGCATCAGCTGCTCGGCGCTGACGATGTGCGTCGCCACCAGGATGTCGCCGACGCGGCGGTCGCGCAGTTCGCGCTGTTCATCGGCGGCGGCGTCGACCTGCGCCTGCGTGGCCACTTCCTGGCGCACCAGCAGGTCGCCGATGCGCTCGCCGACCTCGAAGCTGACCAGCACCTCGCGCGGCACGAACATGCAGCGCACCCAGTCGCTGGTCTCGCTCACCGGCGGGAACAGGAACAGGCCCAGATCGGTCTCGTGGTGACCGATGGTCGTGCCTTTCTGTTCCTCGCCGCCCTGGTAGACCAGCTTGAAGTCGCTGCGCGGCCGCTGGTCCAGCGACATCGCGTCGTTCAGCGTGGCCGGATCGCGCGGCGGGACCTCGATCGCGTGCAGCAGCTTGAGCGCCTTGAACTGCGAGAACTTCAGCGGCATCGCGTTGCGCGCCGGCGGCACCACGACCTGCGCCAGGCGCTCCGACGGGACCATCAGGATCACCTTGCCGACCGTGCGACTGCCGTTCAATCCCATGATCTCGCAGGCCTGGGGCTCGCGCTGCGGACGAGGCCGCGGGTACGCGGCGAAGGGGGGCGTGGGCCACTCGAACTGCGGTGCCGCTTCCGCTGGCGCGCTGCCTGGCTGGGCTGTGGGCCATTGAAGCGGCACGGACGGGTCGGTCATCTGGCGGTCTCCGCGGGAATTTGTATCTGGACAGTCTCGAGGCGGGAGATTAACCCGTTTGAAGAGGGGTCACTACCCAGATAAGCAGGTGGCGTGCCTGCTTGGCGCAGTGTGCGAACGCGCCGGACGGCGCCCGGGGGGTCAGGCGTCGCGTCTAGACTTGTCCCCATGAAGAACCTTCTGGTCACGGGCTTCGACCCGTTCGGCGGCGAAGCGATCAACCCGTCCTGGGAACTGGCGCGCTCGCTCAACGGCGAGGTGATCGCCGGCGCTCGCGTCGTGGCCGTGCAGCTCCCTTGCGTGTTCGGCGAGGCGCTGCAGCGGCTGGACGAGGCGCTGTTGCGCGTGCGGCCCGCGATGGTGCTGGCGATCGGCCAGGCCGGCGGCCGCTGCGACCTGTCGCTGGAGCGTGTCGCGATCAACGTGGACGATGCGCGCATCCCGGACAACGCCGGCGCGCAGCCGGTGGACGAACCCATCGTGGCGGACGGTCCGGCGGCCTTCTTCTCCACGCTGCCGATCAAGGCGATCGTCGCCGGGCTGCGGGCGGCGGGATATCCGGCGTCGGTCTCGCAGACGGCGGGCACCTTCGTCTGCAATCACCTGTTCTACGGGCTGCAGCATCGGCTGGCCGGCCAGGACGTGCGCAGCGGGTTCATGCACATCCCCTATCTGCCGGAGCAGGCCGCCCGCCATCCCGGCGCGCCCAGCCTGCCGTTGACCACGCTGGTCGCGGCGACGCGGCTGGCCGTGGCACTGGCCGTCACCGCGCAGGAGATCCGTGCGGGCGGCGGACAGCTGGACTGAGGGCCGGCGGGTGAGCGCGCGAATTCCCTGACGGTTCTCGGGACGGCGCCCCGGCGCTTGACCGATGTCAACGAACCGCCGTGGCGCGCAGGGCCAGGGGACGGGATGGCCCAACTGAGGGCCCAGGCGCGGCGAGGCCGATGGAGATGTCGGGTATCGCGCGCGCCGCCTTCCACCTCTGCGGGCATGGCCCCGCTCATCGGAGTCATCCATGACCATTCGCCAGATCGTGCTCGCGGCGCTGACGGCCGCCCTGTCCGCGGGCGCTTCGGGTGTCGGCCAGGGCGGACGGGCCCGCGCGGCCTGCTACGACCTGATCGAGGCCGGGCCCCACGAATGCGCCGGCCCTTCGGCGGGGGACCGCGCGCCCGACGAATGGGCGTACGCCCCGCAGGGCGCCCGATGAGGCGGGGCGCCACCTTGTGGCCGGTCGCGGTCGGGATCGGCTGGCGTCAGCCCCATTACCGCGAGGTGATGGCGCGGGGTCCCCTGGATCTGGACTTCCTGGAAGTGCCCACCGAGGACTTCCTCGCCCCCGGCGTCGCCCGGCGGGAGCTCCTGCTGGACGCCGCCCGGCGATTCCCGATCAGCCTGCACGGCACGGGACTGGGCCTGGGGTCGGCGGCCGGCGTCGACGTCCGCCACCTTCAGCGCGTACGCGCGCTGGTGGAGGCGGTCAAGCCGGCGGCGGTGTCGGAACACGCCGGATTCGCGCGGGCGCGGCATGGCCTCGCGACCGTGCACGCGCATGAGCAGCTCCCCGTGCCGTTCAGCGCGCGCGGCCTGTCCTTGCTGGCCTCGCAGGTCGACACGGTCCAGCAGTGCCTGGGGCGCCAGATCCTGGTCGAGAACCTCGGCGCCTACCTGGCCTGGGAGGAGGACACGATCCGCGAGACGGATTTCTTCAACGCCCTGGCGGATGGCACCGGCTGCGGGCTGCTGCTCGATCTGACCAGCCTGTTCGTCAACGCGCTCAACCGCGGGCGTGACGAGGAGGCCGCGTTGCGGGAGAGCCTCGACTGGCTGGACGGCGTGGACGCGTCCGCGGTCGGGCAGTACCACCTGTCGGGCCATTCCCGGGTGGAGGGGATGGTCGTCGCCGACCATGGCGGTGACGTCGGCGAGCCGGTGTGGGCGCTGTACCGCCACGCGCTGGCGCGCATCGGCGCCCGGCCGACCTTGATCGAACGGGACCACGCGCTGCCGGCGCTCGCGGTGCTGTGCGAGGAGGTCGCTCGGGCCCGGACGGCGCAGTCCGCGTTCGATCGGGAACACATCGCGCCGCCGCCGCCGCGGCCGTCGTCGCGCCTGGAGCCCGCGCGGGCGGCAGCGCAGGCCGGGGGCCGCGGGGGGCGCCGGGGCGCGGTCCCAGGCAAGGCGGCGACGAAGCCAGGCGCGGACATGCAGACGATCGGGTCCTGCGTCGCCGGCCCGGCGCTGGCCGACCTGCAGTCCGGCCTGATCGCGGCGCTGCTGACCCCGCCGGGCGCGGATGCCGCAATGGAGACGCCCGCCGGCCTGCGTGCGCCGGCCGGTATCGACGGAGGAGTGCCGCGGGTCTTGCGCGCCTACCAGGCGCATGCCAGCGCCCAGGCCGAGCGCGCGCTCGCGGCGGTGTATCCGCGTCTGCGCGATCGCGTGGAGGAGCACCAGTCCGGCAGCTTCTCCGCGTTGGCCTGGGCCTGTTGGCGGCTTCATCCACCGGTCGACGGCGATCTGAGCGAGTGGGGCGAGGCGCTGATCGGGCTGCTCGCCGGGGCGCAGGCGCAAGGACTGCCGCCGCTCTGGACGGCGCTGGCCCGGGTCGAATGGGCACTGCACCGCGTGTCCCGCATCGAGGAACCGCGGCAGGACCTGAACTCGCTGGCGCTGCTGGGTCGCCTGCCGGCCGGATCGGTGCGGCTCGTGCTGGCGGACCATGTCGCGCTGCATGGGGGCGACACCGCCGGTGATCAGGCCCTGCTCGAACTGGCGGGCGAGTCCTTCGGCGACGGGCCGCGCGCCTCGCTGATGGTGTGGCGCGACGGGTGCGGCGGCCGGTCGATCGCGCTCGACGGCCTGACGACGCGCTAGCTGGAATCGCTGCGTGCCGGGTTCGACCTGGAGCGCGCCCTGCTGGCGGTCGGCACCGCCTTCGACTTCAGCGCCTGGCTGTCGGCGGGCGTCTCGCGCGGGTGGCTGGCCCGCGTCGAGACCGTCCAGACCGCGGAGACGGCCGTCATTCCCTGGGGCGGAAGGTGATGATCATCACCTTGGGCACCGTGCCGTCGGTGTCCGCCGGGAAGGTCTCGGTCTTGTCGAGTGCCCGCAGCACGGCGCTGTCGAAGTCCGGCAGGCCGCTCGACTTGACGACCTTGCGCCCGATGATCGAACCGCCGGGACCCGTGCGCACCTCGACTTCGGCTTCCGGATTCGAATCGCCACCCGGATCGTTGTAGATGATGTTCGGACGCACGCGGGCCTTGATCCGGCCGGCGTAGTTGGCCGACGGTCCCGAGCTTCTCGCGGCCGTGCCGGTCGCCCCCGGCGCGCCGGTGCCGCCGGCCATGCCCTGGATGCGGCGCAGGTTCTCCTGACGCTGCGCTTCGGCCTTCGCCTCGGACTCTTTGCGAGCCTTCTCGGCCTTGGCCTTGTCGGCGGCCTTGTCCTTGGCCTCGTCCTTCTTGGCCTGCTCTTCCTTGGCCTTGCGGTCGCGTTCCTTCTGGTCCGCTTCGTCCTTCTTGCGCTGCTGTTCCTTGCGCTTGTCCTCGGCCTCGCGCTGCTCCTGTTCTTCCTTGAGCTTGCGCTCCTTGGCCTTGGCGATCGCGATGTCGGCGTCGCGCTGGGCCTGGACTTCCTGCGGGGTCGGTTGTTGCGGCTTCGGGGGCTCGGGCTGCGGCTTGGGCGGTTCTGGCTGCTGCTCGGTCGGCAACTGCTCCTTGGGTGCTGCGGCCTGCGGGATGGCGGACCAGAGTTCCGCGTCCATCGCCGGCACCGGCGCCGAGCGCCAGCTCACGCCGAAGCTCAAGGCGGCCACGAGCAGCACGTGGGCGACGATCGCGAAACTGAAGCCGCGTCCCAACCCGGGCGCGGGCGGCGGCCGCAGGGGATCGCGGTCCGGGTGGAATCGGGAGACCATGGTGCTCATCGCTGCGGATCGCTTCCCGGTCTCAACGGTCGGCCGGGGCGCCGTTCTTCACGGACAGCCCGACGCGCTGGATGCCGGCGCGCTGCAGCACGTCCATCGTCTTGACGACGGCCTCGTACTTGACGTTGCGGTCGGCGGAGATCACGACCGGCGTGGCCGCGTCGCCCTTCTGCGCGTCCTTGACGCGCGCGGCCAGCGCCTTGAGCGGCACCGGCGACGGGTCCTGGTCGCCGTCGAGCTTGATCTTGAGCTGCTCGTCGGTGCCGACGATCACCTGGATCACGTGCTGCGGCTGCGTGCGGCTGGAGCCGACGCTGGGCAGGTCGACGACGCCGGTGGTGATGAGGGGCGCGCTGACCATGAAGATGATCAGCAGCACCAGCATGACGTCGATGAACGGGACCATGTTGATCTCGTTCATCGTGCGGCGGCGCGAACCGCCGCGGGAGGACATCGCGGGCATGGGCCGGGCCTCCGGATCAGCGCTGCGCGGCCGGCGCGGGCTGGCCGGCGTTGCGCTGCAGGATGTTGGAGAACTCCTCGATGAAGGTCTCCAGCGTGATGGCGTTGCGGTCGATCTGGCGCGCGAAGCGGTTGTAGGCCAGCACCGCCGGGATCGCGGCGAACAGTCCGATCGCGGTGGCCACCAGCGCTTCGGCGATGCCCGGCGCGACGGTGGCCAGCGTGACCTGGGTCAGGTTGGACAGGCCGACGAAGGCGTGCATGATCCCCCAGATGGTGCCGAACAGGCCCACGTACGGCGAGACCGAGCCCACCGACGCCAGGAAGGACAGGTGCGATTCCATCGCGTCGAGTTCGCGCTGGAAGCTGGCGCGCATCGCGCGGCGGGCGCCGTCGAGCAGCTGGCCGGAGTCGACCACGCGCTTCTCGCGCAGCTTCAGGAACTCGCGCATGCCGGAGGCGAAGATGCGCTCCAGCGGGGCGCCGTCGGCTCGGTTCGAGACGCTGTTGTAGAGGTCGTTGAGGTTCTTGCCGGACCAGAACTCCTGCTCGAAGCCCTCGTTGCGGGAGCGGATGCGGCCCAGCGAGATGAGCTTGCTGAAGATCACGCTCCAGCTGGCCAGCGACACCAGCAGCAGCGCGGCGATCACCAGCTGCACCGTGAGGCTGGCATGGGCGATCAGGGAAACGATGGAGAGGTCTTGGTTCATGAGGTCGACGGGCGGTGGTCGGGGATCAAGGGCGGATCGACGGTGGGGATCCATCCTGGAATTGTGACAAGTCTGGCGGGGTCCCTGGCAAACGACGGACCAGCCACATGCAAAGAAGCGTGTCAGCGGGCGGGGGGCGAGGGCGCCACGGCGCCCG
>SEFA01000017.1 GCA_004210455.1 Rubrivivax sp.
CAAGGGAGGCGGCCGGAGGGTCGGTGCGGGATGGAGACACGGCGGAGAAGAGGGGACAGTGGGTATGGCCTTCAGCTTATGGGTAGGATCCAGGCGTTTCCATGCCGGAATAGCCGAAATGCTTGACGATTCCTCCAGGACTCCCACGGAGCCCTTGCCGCCGACACCGCTGAAGCCCGCGGACCTGCTGACGCAGATCCTGCTGGGGCTGCGGCTGGAAGGCGTCGAGTACGGCCGCTGCCTGATGCGTGCCCCCTGGGCCATCGCCTTCCCGGCGCGCAGGGAGGCGCGCTTCCACTTCCTGGCGCGCGGCACCGCGTGGCTGAAGACGCCGGGCAGCGATTGGGTCCGGCTCGATGCCGGCGACGCGGTCCTGCTGCCTCGCGGCAGCGCGCATGTGCTGGCGAGCGCGCCGGACCTGCCTGCGGTCGAGATCGACGCGATCGCGCGTCGCGCGGTGGCGGAGGACATCTACCTCGTCGGCGCCGAAGCCGTGGCGATGGCAGCCGCCATGACGGCGGCGGGCGCCGATGCGCCCGCGGAGACCGCTCCGGCGGAGGAGGCGCCCGACGTCATGTTCTGCGGCGCGATGCGCTTCAACCTGGACCCGCTGCATCCCTTGCTGGCGATGATGCCGGACGCGATGCGGGCCAACGATCTGGCGCGCCGCGACCCGACGGTGCCGACGCTGCTGGAGGCGATGGAGCGCGAGGTGGCGCTGGACCGCATCGGCGCCTGCGGCATCCTGGCGCGGCTGGCCGACGTGCTGGCGGCCAGCATCATCCGCGGGTGGGTGGAATGCGCCTGCAACGACGCCAGCGGCTGGATCGCCGCGGTGCAGTGCCCGGGCATCGGCAAGGTCATCGCCGCGATCCACAACGAGCCCGAGCGCGACTGGAGCGTGCCCGAGCTGGCCGGCCTGATGGGGGCGTCGCGCTCCCGCTTCGCCGAGGCGTTCACGAAGACGGTCGGCGAGAGCCCGGCCAAGTACGTGGCCAAGGTCAAGATGTTCCAGGCCCGCCGCTGGATCGCGCACGAGGGCATGCGCGTCGCGGTCGCGGCGGACCGGCTGGGTTACGACTCCGAGGCCTCGTTCAGCCGCGCGTTCAAGCGCATCGTGGGGCAACCGCCCGGCGCGCTGCGCCGCTCGGCCGCGCGCGCCCCGGGTTGATCCGCGGCGCCGCGCGCCGCGCGCCGTTCGCGGGCCGCCCCGGGCGGCAGAGGTCGTACGACCCGGGCTAACCCGGAGTCGGCGGGCTTTACACCCCTGTGTCGCGGGGGATCCCCATGGATCGGGGTGTATCCGGCAGGACGCTCGCAAACTCCGATGGCATCGGAGTTTCCAGCGATGTCCCTCGAAAAATCGTGACAGTTGGCACAGCTTGTGCAGCCGTTCCCTCCGTTCAGCACCGCACCGAGCGCGGTTGTGCCGCGCGGGGTGTCCAACCTTTCAGGGGAACGTCCGATGTTCACGCGAATCAAGAGCTTCAAGAGCCTTCAGAACCAGTGGCTGCCGATGGCGGCAGCAGCAGCCCTGGCCTTCGGCGCGGCGTCGTCCGCGCAGGCCGCCGCGGTCTTCGTCGAAGGCGGCGATGCCGGTGAAACGATCATCACGGCCACGACCTTCCTGGGCAGCGGCCCGATCGACGCGATCCAGGGGACGCTGGACGGCGACGCGGACCTGTTCGCAATCTACCTGACGGCGGGCACGGCGTTCTCCGCCACGACGACCGCATCGGGCATCGACTACAACTTTTTCGACACGGTCCTGTACCTGTTCGACGCCGCGGGCAACGGCCTGATCGGCAACGACGACGACGGCGACGTGGGCGGCTCTCAGTCGACGCTGAGCAACTACATCCCGACGGTGAGCGGCCTGTACTACCTGGCCATCACCGGCGCCGGCTACACGCCGGTGAGCGGCGGCACGCCGATCTTCCCGTCGCTGCTGGGGCAGGGCGGCAACGTCGCCGCGATCGGCGGTTCCGGATCGCTGACCGGCTGGAGCAGCCTGACCAATGAATTCGGCGATTACGAGATCCAATTGGTCGGTGCAAGCGCCGCCGCCGCCTCCGACGTGCCCGAACCCGGCAGCCTGCTGCTGGCCGGCGCCGCCCTCGGCGCGGCCGGCCTGATCCGCCGCCGCAAGGCCGTCACCCCCGTTCAAGCCTGAGGAGCCGCCCATGACGACTTCCATCCGTACCGCTTCCCCTGCCGCTTCCCGCACCGCTCCCCGTCTGCGTGTCCTGAGCGCGCTGCTGGCCCTGGCCGCCTGCGGCGGCGCCTACGCGCAACACGCCAAGCTCGACAGTGCGCTGTCGGACCTTGTCGACCAGCAGTCGCGCCGCCAACTGCGCTCGCTGGCCGTCGATGCCGACGAGTTCAAGCCCTACGTCCGGTCGCTGTCGGACGCGCAAGGCCGCGTGCTGGTCGACATCTATCTTGAGGCGGGCACGTCGATCGACGACTTCAAGGCCCAGCTCGAGGCGTCCGGCGCGCAGGTGACCGGCGTCAACCGCGCGTTCAACCACGGCGCGCTCTCGGCCTACGTGCCGAGCTCGGCGCTGGCCTCGCTCTCGGGCACCAGCGGCCTGCACCTGGCCAAGCTGACGCGTCGTCCGCACAAGAACGTCGGCCTGACGACCTCGCAAGGCGCGCCGGTGCTGCGCAGCAACGTCGCCAACGCGGCGGGCTGGACCGGCGCGGGCATCACGGTGGGCGTGCTGTCGGACTCCTACGACGGCTCGCCGTTGAGCTTCACCACGGTGCGCGCGGCCAACGACATTGCCTCCGGCGACCTGCGTCCGCCGAAGTGGGTGCTGGACATCGGCGCCGATCCGAGCAACACGGACGAAGGCCGCGCGATGATGCAGATCGTGCAAGACGTGGCCCCGGGCGCCGACCAGTGCTTCGCCACCGCCTTCGCCGGCGAGGCCGCGTTCGCCGACAACATCCGCCGGCTGCGCACGGAAGCGGCCTGCCGGGCCGACGTGATCGTCGACGACGTCTTCTACTACGACGAGCCCTTCTTCTCCGACGGTCAGGTCGCGCAGGCGGTCAACGACGTCGTCACCAGCACGACGCTGCCGGGCCGTCCGGTCTCGTACTTCTCGTCGGCGGGCAACCAGGGCTCGGCGGGCGGCGGCGGCGCGATCGACGTGCCGGTCGCGACCTTCTCGACCTCGCCGACCAACCTGGGCAACGTCAACCTGGCGTCGCTGAACACCTGCACGAGCTCGCCGGCGTCGGGCAGCACCAAGGCCAACCAGGGGGGCGGCTTCCTGGACTTCGGCGGCGGCACCTACGCGCTGCCGGTGACCTACAGCGGCGCGGGCTCGACGCTGCTGCTGCAGTGGGACGACCTGTTCTACCAAGGCAAGGTCACGACCGACCTGAACTTCTATCTGATCAACGCGGCCGGCAACTGCGTGTTCACCTTCGCGACCAACAACATCGCGGCGGACTTCGGCGAGGAGATCGTCGGCCTGTCGGGCGGCGCCAGCGGCACCTACCGCATCATGATCGGCCGCACGAGCGCGGGCACCAAGCAGGCCTCGCGCGTGCGCCTGGTCAACCTTGACGGCTGGGGCGGCGCGCCGTTCCAGGTGCGCAGCGGCCCGACGACCTTCGGCCACAGCGCGGCGGCCGGTGCCAACAGCGTGGCGGCCTACCGCTACACCTTCCCGGCGACGCAGCAGACGCCGTTCATCCCGGCGTTCGAGAGCTTCAGCAGCCCCGGCCCGGTGACGATCGCGTTCGATGCGGCGGGCAACCGCCTGGCCGTGCCGGAGACTCGCAAGAAGCCGGACTTTGCCGCGCCGGACGGCGGCAACACGACCTTCTTCTATCCGAGCTCGGATTACGAAGGCGACGGCTTCAACAACTTCTTCGGCACCAGCGCGGCCGCGCCGCACGCGGCGGCGGTGGCGGCGCTGATGCTGCAGAAGGCCGGCGGCCCCGGCTCGCTGACGCCCAAGCAGGTCAAGAGCCTCCTGCAAGGCACGCCGGCGGCGCGGGTGATCCCGTACTCCGGCGGCAGCGCGGTGAAGGGCTGGAGCCTGTACGACGGCTTCGGTCTGATCGACGCGGTGAATGCGCTGAACAAGCTGCCCTGATCGGGCGCTGTCCGGCATCCCGGCCCGTCCGGGATCTGTGAAGGCCACGAAGGCCGCCGCCCGCAAGGTCGGCGGCCTTGCATTTTTTGGTGTGCCCGTCCGCCGCTGCCGTGCTCACCCGCTGACGGCTTTTTCACGTCGTTGCAATGACGACCTGACGGTTGTTTTCCCTCCCAGCTTTACAGCGTCCATCCCCCTTGTTCACGGGGTCTGCGCCCGCTCTGGGCGCGGACCCGGGACCCATTCTTGCTATGGACCCCTGCGAACCCGGGATGGGGGCTTCCAAGCCCGCCGGAACGGGTAAGTTCAGTCATGGTGCAGGGCTACACTCGCCGCTCGCGTACGCGTAGAGCACCCCGCAAGGGGCCGCCGGACAGACACAAAACTCAAGGTCGACACCATGCTTGCGATGAGGACTCGGGATCACGGAATTCAAGCGCGACGGGCCACTCCGGCCCTCGCCGTCACCACGGCCGTCCTGGCCGCCGTGCTGCTCGCCGCCTGCGGCGGCGGCAGCGGCGCCAAGGCCTCGCAGACCGCGGCCAAGGTGAACAAGGAAGAGATCACCGTCCACCAGATCAACTTCGTCCTGCAGCGCCAGCCCAACGTCAAGCCCGAGCAGGTCGACGCGGCGTCGCGCCAGATCCTCGAGCGCCTGATCGACCAGGAACTCGCCGTCCAGAAGGCCCAGGACCTCAAGCTCGATCGCGATCCGCGGGTGGTGCAACAGATCGAAACCGCCAAGCGGGAGATCATCGCCAGGGCCTATGCTGACCACCTCGGCGACACGGCCAGCAAGCCCACCGACGAGGAAATCAGGAAGTACTACAACGACAAGCCGGCACTTTTTGCCGAGCGTCGCATCTACAACTTGCAGGAAATCAACATCGAGGCGAAGCCGGATCAGTTCGAAGCGATCCGCACCAAGCTGCAGGCCGCCAAGACCCTCCCCGAATTCCTCGAAGCGCTCAAGACCGACAACTTCAAGTTCGTCGGCTCCCAGATGGTGCGCTCGGCCGAACAGATCCCGCTCAACAACCTCGACGCGATCTCCCGGCTCAAGGACGGCCAGTTCATCATGAACGGCAATCCCAACGGCCTCTCCGTGCTGTTCCTCGCCGGCTCGCAACGCCAGCCCGCCACCGAAGCGCAGGCGCGTCCGTCCATCGAGATGTTCCTCCTGAACCAGCGTCGCGCCGAGCTCGTCGCCAAGGACATCAAGTCCATGCGCGACAACGCCAAGATCGAATACGTCGGCAAGTTCGCCGAGGCCGCCTCTGCACCCGCGTCCTCGCCGGCCTCCACTCCGACCGCCGTCTCCAATACCGCCTCCGATCCCGCCGCCGGCGTGATCGCCCCGGCGGACTCCAGTTCAACTTCCAAGGGCCAAGGCATCCAATGAAGCACCTGCGTCGCCTCTCCATCCTCGCCATCGCCGCGCCGGCCCTGCTGGCCGCGGCTCTCTCCACCGGCGCGCTCGCGCAGACCGCCACGCGTCCGGCCACCTCGCCGGCCCCGGTCGGCCTGTCCACCGGCGGCGCCGCGGAATATCGGCTCGGGTCGGGCGACGCGATCAAGATCAGCGTGTTCCAGAACCCGGACATGACGCTGGAATCGCGCGTGTCCGAAGCCGGCACCATCAGCTTCCCGCTGCTGGGCGTCGTGAAGATCGGCGGCCTGTCGATCAGCGAGGCCGAAGCCCGCATCGCCGACGGCCTGAAGAAGGGCAACTTCGTCAAGCAGCCCCAGGTCACCATCCTGGTGCTCAAGGTCACCGGCAACCAGGCCAGCGTGCTGGGCCAGGTCAACCAGCCGGGCCGCTACCCGCTGGAAATCGCCGACACCCGCCTGACCGACCTGCTGGCCAACGCGCGCGGCGTCTCGCCCGCCGGCGGCGACCTGCTGGTGCTGACCGGCCAGCGCGCCGGCAAGCCCTTCCGCGTCGAGATCGACCTGCCCACGCTGTTCGGACCGAACGGCCGCGAGCAGGATGTCGTCGTCGCCAACGGCGACGTGCTGTGGGTCGACCGCTATCCGATGATCTACATCTACGGCGAAGTCCAGAAGCCCGGCCAGATCCGCCTGGAACGCGGCATGACCGTGCTGCAGGGCCTGGCCGCCGGCGGCGGTCTGACGCTGCGCGGCACCGAGCGCGGCATCCGCATCCATCGCAAGGACGGCACCGGCAAGGTCCAGGAAGTGAAGCCCGGCATGGAGGAGTCGCTCAAGGACGGCGACGTGATCTTCGTCCGCGAGAGCCTGTTCTGAGTTTTCCCCCGATCCTGTCCTCGCGCAGTAACCCCGGGCCCCGCGCCCGGCGAAGGAGTGCATGGTGACGCCCAGCAAATTGATGTCGATCATCCTGGCCCGCTGGCAGCTCGTGCTGCTGGTGGTCCTGGTGACCACCGTGACGGCGCTCGGCGTCAGCCTCGTGCTGCCCAAGCGCTACCTGGCCAGCGCCTCGGTCGTGGTGGACGCCAAACCCGACCCGGTGTCGGCGCTGATCTATCCCGGCATGGCTTCGCCCGCCTACATGAACACGCAGGTCGACGTGATCGCCAGCGACCGCGTGGCGCTGCGCGTCGTGCGCGACCTGCGCCTGACCGAGCAGCCCGTCCTGCGCGAGCAGTGGCAGTCCCAGGGCGCCGAAGGCAGCATGGAGCAGTGGGTCGCCGCGCTCATCCAGTCCGGCATGGAGGTCAAGCCCTCCAAGGAAAGCAACGTGCTGGTGGTGACCTACCGCTCGCCGTCGCCCCAGGACGCCGCGCTGATGGCCAACGCCTTCGTCAAGGCGTACATCGCCACGACGCTGGACCTGCGCGTGGAACCCGCGCGCCAGTACGCCGGCTACTTCGACCAGCAGGCCAAGGCCGCGCTGGAGCGCCTGGAGCAGGCCCGCGGCAAGCTCTCCGCCTATGAGCGCGAACACGGCATCCTCGCCACCGATGAACGCCTGGACGTCGAGAACGCGCGCCTGAACGAGCTGTCCTCGCAGCTGGTGGCGCTGTCGTCGATCGCGACGGAGTCGCGCAGCCGCTCGGGCCAGGCCGCGCGCGGCGGCGACCAGCTGCCGGACGTGCTCGCCAACCCGGTGGTGTCGCAGCTCAAGGCCGACGTCAGCCGCGCCGAAGCCAACCTGCAGCAGCTCAGCACCCGCTACGGCGACAACCATCCGCAGGTGATCGAGGCCAAGGCCTCGGTGGCCGACACCCGCTCCAAGCTGAACGCGGAAATCCGCCGCGTCACCGGCTCGGTCGCGGTGACCAGCAACATCAACAGCGCACGCGAGGCCGAGACCCGCGCGCAGATGGACGCGCAGCGCGCCAAGGTCGTCAAGCTCAAGGAAGCCCGCGACGAGGCCGGCGGCCTGATGCGCGAGGTCGAGAGCGCCCAGCGCGCCTACGAGAACATCACCACGCGCCTGACGCAGACCAACCTGGAAAGCCAGTCCACGCAGAGCAACGTGAACCTGCTCGCCGAGGCGACCCCGCCGCTGCGGCCCGCGTCGCCGCGCGTGGCGCTGAACACCGCGCTGGCCTTCGTGGCCGGCCTGGTCCTGGCGGTCGGCATCGCGCTGCTGCTGGAACTGCGTGATCGCAAGGTCCGCGACGCCGACGACGTCATGGCCGTGCTGCCGCTGCCGATGCTGGGCGTGCTGCCCGCGCCGGGCAAGCGCGCGCAACTGCCGTCCGCCGAACGGCGCCTGCTGGGGAGCAATCCCCGCCCCAGCCGAGGAGCCGCCTGATGTCGGATCTGAAGGAACCCATTCCCCTGGCTCACAGCAAACCCGTGGACGGACCTCTCAACAAAACCCCCGGAAGCGGTGCCGGCGTGCACGACCGCTCGATCGGCGCGATCATCGCCGAGACCCGCAACCTCAGCGCCGACCAGGTCGAGCGCGTGCTGCAGTACCAGCGCGAGCGCGGCATCCGCTTCGGCGAAGCCGCCGTGGCGCTGGGCTATGCGAACGCCGAGGACGTGCTGGAGGCGCTGTCCAAGCAGTTCCACTACCCCTACACGCCCAACGAGCGCAAGGCCCGCAGCCCCGAGCTGGTGGCGCTGAACCAGCCGTTCTCGTCGCAGGCGGAAGTCTTCCGCGCGATCCGCAGCCAGATCACGATGCGGCTCTACCGCGAGGGCGATTCCCGCCGCGCGCTGGCCGTCATCAGCCCCGACACGATGGACGGGAAGAGCTACTTCACCGCCAACCTGGCGGTGACGCTGGCGCAGCTGGGCGGCCGCACGCTGCTGGTCGACGCGGACCTGCGCCGTCCGCGCCAGCATGAGATCTTCGACGTCAACAACCAGGCCGGCCTGTCCTCGATCCTGTCGGGTCGCAGCGAGCCGCGCGTGATCCAGCAGGTGGAGGGCCTCAACAGCCTGTTCATCCTGCCGGTGGGGGCGGTGCCGCCCAACCCGGTGGAACTGCTGGAACGGCCCGCGTTCGGCATGCTGATGCGCGAGCTGGCCGGCAAGTTCGACCATGTGCTGGTGGACACCTCCGCCAGCCGCTACGGCGCGGACGCGGCCATCGTCGCGTCGCGCTGCGGCGCGGCACTGGTGCTGGCGCGCCAGAACCAGTCGCGGGTGAGCGCGCTGCAGGATCTCACCGACAGCCTGGACGGCGTTTCCACCACCCTGGTGGGCACCGTCATGAACCAATACTGACACCGGATACCGGGCGAGACATCACAGCGGCCGCAGAGCCGCGCGTGCGTCGATAGCATCGACGGCAACGACAGCATGGAAGGCAGGGCCACGGGGCCTTGCCGCCGCATGTCCGGAACCATCAGCAGGGATCGCAGTGAACGCCATGACGCAAGATGTCCTCCCCGGCGCGACGGGCCGCCCGGGCGCGCCTCTCCCGGCTTTCTGGGCCGCCAACCGGGTCGCGCTGATCGCGCTCGCGATCGGCCTGGTCGCGATGTACGCGCCGACCATCGTCGACTTCCTGCGCGGCCCGTGGCGCGGCGACCGCAACTCGCACGGGCCGATCGTGCTGGCGCTGTCGGCCTGGTACTTCTATTTCCAGACGCGGCGCATGGCGCGCCAGGGCAAGCCGTTCCGCGCCCGGCCCGCGCCGGTCGCCGGCTGGACGCTGGTCGCGCTGGGCCTGGCGGCCTACGTGCTGGGCCGCTCGCAGTCGATCGCGGTGCTGGAGATGGGCTCCATGATGCCGGTGCTGCTGGGCCTGGCGCTGGTGCTGCTCGGCCCCGAGATCGCGCGGCGCTACGGCTTCGCCTTCTTCCTGCTGCTCTTCGCCGTGCCGCTGCCGGCCTCCATCGTCGACGTCATCACCCAGCCGATGAAGCTGGCCGCCTCCTGGGGCGCCGAGCACCTGATGTACGCGCTGGGCTACCCCATCGCGCGGGCCGGCGTGATCCTGCAGATCGGCCCCTACCAGCTGATGGTCGCGGACGCCTGCGCGGGCCTGAACTCGCTGTTCACGCTCGAGGCGCTCGGCCTGCTCTACATGAACGTCGTGCGCCATGAATCGGTGTTCCGCAACATCGCGCTGGCGCTGCTGATCGTGCCCATCTCCTATTGCTCCAACGTGATCCGCATCCTGATCCTGGCCCTCCTGACCTATCACCTGGGCGACGACGTCGGCCAGGGCTTCATGCACGAGTTCTCCGGCATGGCGCTCTTCCTGATCGCGCTGATGCTGATCGTCGGCGTCGACGGCCTGCTGCGCGGCCTGTCGCTGCGCTGGAACCGCCTGCGCGGCACCACGGAGGCCGCGCCATGAGCTCGCCGATGCCGCCCGAGCCACCGGCTCAGCCGGTTCAGCCGGATCTGCGGATGGCGCCCACGAAGGGCACACCGCCCAAGCCCACCGGAGAGTCCCCGTCCGGCGAGCCGCTGCCGCGCTTCTCGCGCCGCACCTGCCTCACCGGCGCCGCGCTGATGGGCGTGGCGGCCGTGGGCGCGTGGCTGGCCACGCCGCGGCTGCAGGCCGTCACCGGCGCGCCCAGCCTGGACGCGGTCGTGCCCAAGGCCTTCGGCGACTGGCGCGTGGTGGCCGACTCGACCGCGCAGGTCGACGTGTCCCAGGGCGTGGAAACGGTGCTGGAGCAGCCCTACGACCAGACGGTGATGCGCACCTACGCCAACAGCCGCGGCGAGCAGGTGATGCTCGCGCTGGCCTGGGGCGAGCGCCAGCGCCAGGACGTCAAGGTGCACCGGCCCGAGGTCTGCTACCCCGCGCAGGGCTACGCCGTGCGCGTCAACGAGGCCGGCCCGCCGATCGCCACGGACGGCCGCGCGCTGCCGGTCCCCACGACGCAGCTGCTGGCCGAAGCCCGCGGCGGCGGATTCGAGGCGGTGCGCTACTGGATCCGCATCGGCGACAGCTACGGCGGCGACGGCCTGGCCGCGCGCTGGTACATCCTCAACGAAGGCCTGGCGGGCCGCGTTCCCGACGGCATCCTGGTGCGCGCGTCGCAGCGCATGGCGCAGGCCGCGTCGGCCGTGGCGTCGCAGGCGCTGATGGCGCGTTTCCTCGCCGAGCTGGTGGCAGCCGTCCCGGCCGGCGCGCGCGGGATGCTGGTCCGATGAGCGCGGCGACCAATGCGGCGAGCCCCGCGCGGGGCAGGGGCCTGAACCCCTACGGCAACGAACGCCGCCGGCGCCTGCCGGAATGGCGCACGCTGCTGTGGGCGCTGGTGATCGCCGGCGGCTGCATGTTCCTGGGCCTGGTGTGCGTCGTCATGGGCGACATGGTGGCGCAGAAGCCGGTGTTCTTCGTGGTGCTGCCGGTGGCGCTGGTCGTGGTCTTCATGTTCCTGGCCAATCCGAAGTCGCTGCTGTTCACCATCATCCTGCTGCGCGCCATCGGCAACCCGGTGCTGGAGGAGGCGCGCTTCGCGAGCTTCGGCGGCCTGGGCGGCCTGATGAACCTGGCGGTGATCCTGCTGGCCGTGGTGTTCTGGATGCGCGAGCCGCGCCGCATCCCGCGCGTGGCCTGGATGGTCTGGGTGCCCTTCATCGCGATGCAGGCGGTGGGGCTGCTGTACTCGCCGGACCGCCTGCCGGAGCTGCGCACCTTCCTGGGCACGCTCAGCACCATGGCGATGTTCGTGGTGGCTTTCTACGTCGTGGACGACTGGACCTCCTTCGACCGCATCCTCAAGCTGGTGATCTGGTCCTCGGTCCCGGTGGCGATCTACACGCTGATCGCGATCGCGCGCGGCGATGTCCACATCTCCAACGACCCCGCCGCGATGGGCCGCTACAAGGGCCCGTTCTCGCATCCCAACATCCTGGCCTTCTACCTGGTGCTGATGCAGGGCGTGCTGCTCTACCTGTGGAAGAACGCCCGCACGCTGGCCCACTCGACCACGGCCCAGCGCCTGGCAATGGCCTTCTACCTGCTGATCCTGCTGGCGCTGCTGGGCGCGACCAAGACGCGCAGCGCGTGGATGGCCGCCGGCGCGATGTTCTTCCTGTACGGCCTGCTGTTCGAGCGCCGCTTCCTGCTTTACCTGCTGCTGGTGCCGCTGCTGGCGCTGCTGGTGCCCGACATCCGCGACCGCGTGCTCGACATCGGCCAGGGCAACGTGGTGGTGCAGTACGCCAAGCTGAATTCCTTCACCTGGCGCCGCGTGCTGTGGGAGGACGCCATCACCTGGATGGCGCCGATGCGCTACGCCTTCGGCTACGGCTCGGGCGGCTTCTTCTTCAACTCGCCGACTTTCTTCAGCCTGAGCGGCGGCATGACCACCGGCGCGCACAGCGTGGCGGTGCAGATGCTGTTCGACGTCGGCGTGGTCGGCCTGGCCGCCTACTACTGGAAGTACTGGCGCGCGGCGCAGATCTTCTGGCGCTTCCGCCGCGAGGACGCGCTGCTGTCGGCGATGTTCATCGCGCTGCTGATCGGCTACGTGGTGGTCTCGCTGTCCGACAACATGCTGAGCTACCTCGTCTTCAACTGGTTCTTCTGGTTCGTCATGGGCGCGGGCTGCGCCATCGTCTGCCATGAGAAGGCCGACATCGGCCGCCGGCCGCGGCGCGTCGTGCGCCGCGTGGCGCGACCGTGGGCGGTGACGGAGCCGGCATGAGCACCGCCGGCGCCCGTTCCCCGGTCCTGGACGGCGTGCGCGGACTGAGCATCGTGACCGTGCTGGTCGCGCACCTGCTGCCGCTCAACGCCCTCGGCCCCCGGCTCAACGAATCGGTCGGCATGCTGGGCATGGCGCTGTTCTTCGTGCTGTCCGGTTATTTCATCGGCAAGCAGGTGCTGGTCCACGTGCACCCGCTGGAGTTCGTCGCCAAGCGGCTGCTGCGCATCCTCCCGCTGGCCTGGCTGGTGGCGGTGGTGGTGGCGGCGATCTGGCACTTTCCGCCGGCGGCGCTGGCCTCGCACCTGCTGTTCTACGCCAACCTCAGCGACGCCGGTATGCGCGTGCCGCTGGACCACTTCTGGAGCCTGTGCGTGGAGCTGCAGTTCTACGCGCTGGCCACGCTGCTGCTGTGCTTCCGTCCCGCCGTGGCCCGCGTGGCGATCCCGGTGCTGCTGGTCGCGGTGACCAGCTACCGCGTCTACATGAGCGGCTACAGCGGCAGCATCACCTGGTACCGCATCGACGACATCCTGGCGGGCTTCGTGCTGGCGATCCTGCTGCACTCGCCCAGCCGGCGCGAGGCGCTCGCCTTCTTCGAGCGGCCCGTCGTGCTGTGGGGCGCGGCGCTGATGCTCTGCCTGGCCTGCTACAACGTGGACGGCAACATCGCCTCGTTCGTGCGGCCGTATGCGGTGCTGGTGCTCACCGGCGCGCTGATGTGCCAGCCGCGCTCCGCGCCGTCGGTGTTCCTCTCGCGCCCGTTCTGGGCCTACCTCGCGGCCGTGTCCTTCGCGGTCTACGTGCTGCACGTGCCGCTGGAGCACACCTGGCTGGGCTCCGGCGATGTCACCGAAAAGTACCTCAAGCGGCCGCTGCTGCTCGGGGCCGTTTTCCTGCTCGCGCATCTGTCGACGTTTTACTTCGAGCGACACTTTATTGCGATGGGCCACCGAGTGAGGATGTCCAATGCGGTTCGTAGTACTTGAGGCTGGACGGATGTCGTCGATGCTCACAATCCGTTCCGTCACCTTCCGCCCCGCCGCCTGGTTGTTGTCCGTCGCTGTCGCCGCTCTGGCAGCGTCGACCGGCCTCGCAACGACCGGCGCCTTCGCCGCGCCGCAGGCGGCCGATCGCGGCGCCAAGGCCGAGGCCTCCGACAGGAACGACCCGCATGCCCGCGCGGTGCGCCAGCTGCGCTTCGGCACGGCGGACCGGCCGTTCGCGGCGGACTCGCCCTGGAACGCGCGCCCCATCGGCGTGACGCTGGGCACCGACGAGATCCCCAAGGCCAAGAACTATCCGACGCTGGAAGACGGGAAGTGGTCGACCGGCGTGTTCGTCGCGTCGCCCGACGACAAGCCGGTGACGGTGCTGCCGCTGCCGGGCCGCAAGGGCATCTGGGATCCGGACGCGGAGACCATGCGCGACCAGATCACGATCCCGCGCTGGCCCGCCGGCGTCGAGCCCGCGAGCGCGGCCGACGGCCACGGCGACATCGTCGATCCGGTGGACCGGATGATCCATTCATTCAACGTGCTGCGCTTCATCGACGGCCAGTGGCGCGCCGACCAGTATGCGTGGACGAAGCTCGACGGCCGCGGCTGGGGCGAGCCCGGCCACTACTTCCAGGGCGCGCGCGCCGCCGCGGTGCCGACCATGGGCGGCCTGGTGCGCGCCAAGGAGATCGACGACAACGACGAGGTGTTCCGGCACGCGCTGGCGATGTCGCTGACGCACACCGGCCTGTCGCCGGATCCCGCCTACATCTTCCCCGCGACCTCGGCGGACACCGGCGCGAAGTCCAACACCGGCAAGGTGCCGCAGGGCGCGTTGATGATGCTGCCGCCGGACTTCGACACCGAGCGCATCAAGGATCCGCTGCTGCGCAAGGTCGCGCGCACGCTGAAGGTCTACGGCGCCTACGTCGTGGACCGGAACGTCGAGACGCCTTACGTGATCTACGTCGAGATGGGCGCCAACAAGTCGCCGATGAAGCGCGGCTGGCATCCCGAGTTCGCAGCCGAGCTGGACCGCGTGCGCGGCGGGTTGCGCCAGGTGATGTCGGTGGATCGCTGGGTCGACGGCAACGGCCGGCCGATGTCGATGGACACGCCGCAGAACCGGTTCTCGCTGCGCGGCCCGTGGAAGCGCGGCGGCAATGACGCGGCGATGAAGTCGGCCGCGACGGGGACGACCGCCACCGCGGCCGCCGGCGGCGATCGCGCTGGCGCCGGTTACGACACGCGCCGTCAGGCCGTGGTGTTCCCGGCGGGCGAGGGCGTGACCGTGCTGGTCAACGACTCCGGCCGCAGCCTGCAGCCGGTCACCTGGGCGAAGCCCGAGGCCGGCAAGCGCTACAAGCTGACGGCCACCGCCACCGGCGGCGCGAAGCTCCAATTGCAACTGCTTGATTCGGGCCGACGCACGACGCTGTTCGACAGCGGCGAGCTGGCCGACGGCGCGAGCAGGACCTTCGAATGGCCCGAAGGGCAGGGCGCCGTGCGGGTCACCGTGCGCAGCGGCCCCGGCCCGGGCGAATCGTCGGTCGGCGGCGCGCTGGTGCCCGTGGACGCGAAGGACGATTCGAAGGATGTCGCGCCGGACAAGTCCGACAAGTCCGACAAGTCGGACAGGACGCGCGCGAAGACGCAGGACAAGGCTTCTCCGGGGAGTGCCCGATGACGCTGCGCGCGCACCGCGACCCCGACTGGGCCGCCGACGTCGCCCGCTGGGGCCTGGGCCGCATGCCGCTGCGCGAGCAGTCGATGTGGGCGCTCTGGGTCTACCGTTACGGCCGCCGCGTCGACGCGGCGCCGGCGGGCGTCGGCCAGAAGCTGCATCGCAAGTTCCACCTGCTGCTGCACACGGTCGTCGAGACGCTGACCGGCATCAGTCTGCCCAAGCAGACGCGCATCGGGCCGGGCCTGCAGATCTGGCACTTCGGCGGCATCTTCGTGAATCCGGGCACCGTGATCGGCGCCGGCTGCACCTTGCGGCAGGGCGTGACGCTGGGCAACCGCGTCGACGGCGGACCGTGTCCCGTGCTGGAGGACGGCGTCGAGCTCGGCGCGTATGCGCAGGTGCTCGGCGGCGTGCGCCTGGGCGCCGGCTGCAAGGTCGGCGCGATGAGCGTCGTGCTGCAGGATGTGCCGCCCGGCGCGACCGCCGTCGGCAATCCGGCACGCATCCTGCATAAAGCGCCGGCCGGATCCCCGGTCGACACGGCGTCTTCATCGGCTCGCGCCGCGAGCGGTGCCGTGAACGACGCCGGGAACGATGCTTGCCCTCGCGACGAGGTCCCCGGCAGCGATGCCGGACCGCACAAGAACAAGCTTCCGGCCCCCGTGAACGGTCAGGAGTCTGGGAGTTTGACCCTTTGAAGATCGCCTACCTCGTCAATCACTACCCGAAGGTCAGCCACACGTTCATCCGCCGCGAGATCCTCGCGCTGGAGAAGCAGGGCCAGGACGTCCTGCGCGTCGCGGTGCGCGGCTGGGACGATCCCGCGCCCGATGCGCAGGACCAGGCGGAGAAGTCCCGCACGCATTACCTGCTGCGCGGCGGCGCGCTGTCGCTCGGCGGCGCGCTGGTCCGTGAGGCGCTTCGCGCGCCCGGACGTTTCTTCGGTGCGCTCAAGCTCGCGCTGCGCATGGGCCGTCGCGCCGACCGGCCGCTGCCGCTGCACCTCGTCTACCTCGCCGAGGCCTGCGTCGCCTTCAAGCTGATGCGCGAAGCCGGCGTCACGCACGTGCACGCGCACTTCGGCACCAACTCGACCGAGGTCGCGATGCTGCTGCATGCGCTCGGCGGTCCGGGCTACAGCTTCACCGTCCACGGTCCCGAGGAATTCGACAAGCCCGAGTTCCTGCACCTGGGCGAGAAGATGCGCCGCGCACGTTTCGTCGTCGCGATCACGTCCTTCTGCCGCAGCCAGCTGTTCCGCTGGGTCGAGCGCGCGCACTGGGCCAAGGTGCAGGTCGTGCACTGCGGCCTGGAGCCGGGCTTCCACGCCGGCGCCGACACGCCGCCGACGGGCAAGCGTCTCCTCGCGATCGGCCGCCTCGCCGAGCAGAAGGGTCACCTCTTGCTGATCGAGGCCGCCGCGCTGGTAGCGAAGCATCGCCCTGACTTCGAGCTGGTGCTGGCCGGCGACGGCGAACTGCGTCCCGCCATCGAGGCGCGCATCGCCGAGCTCGGCCTGCAGCGCACGGTGCGCATCACCGGCTGGATCGGCAGCGACCAGGTCCGCGCCGAGCTGATGGCCGCGCGCGCGCTGGTGCTGGCCAGCTTCGCCGAGGGCCTGCCCGTGGTCGCGATGGAAGCGATGGCGCTGGGCCGTCCGGTGGTGAGCACCTCCATCGCCGGCATCCCCGAACTCATCGTGCCCGGCACGCACGGCTGGCTGGTGCCGGCCGGCGACGCGCAGGCGCTGGCCGACGCGATGCGCGATTGCCTCGACTGCGACGACGCGCGCCTGGCCGAAATGGCGGAGGCCGCGCGCACCCGGGTGCTCGCGCGTCACGACGTGGACACGGAGGCCACGCGCCTGCTCCGCCTCTTCAGCGAGTACGCCCATGCTTGACACCGTGCTGACCGTGATCCACGTGCTGCTCATCCTGGGCACGCTGCTGCTGGCCTTGCCCGCCGGGCTGCTGCTGACGCAGGTCGTGCTGGCGATGAAGCGTCCGGAGCCTCTGCCTCAACAACCGCGTCCGGCCCGCATCGCCGCGCTGATCCCGGCCCACGACGAGGGGCAGGGCGTGCGCGCGACCATCATGCAGGCCTTGTCGCAACTGGGCCCGGACGACCGCGTGCTGGTCGTGGCCGACAACTGCAGCGACGACACGGCCGAGCAGGCCCGCATGGTCGGCGCCGAAGTCGTCGAGCGCTCCGACGCGGAACGCCGCGGCAAGGGCTGGGCGCTGGACTTCGGCGTGCGCCACCTGGAGATGCTGGCGCTGCGCGAGGGCCATGCGCCGGACGTCGTCATCGTGCTGGACGCCGACTGCGTGCTGTCGCCCGGCCTGATTCCGCGCCTGGCCGGACTGGCGCAGGCGCACGGCCGGCCGGTGCAGGCCAGCTACCTGATGAGCGCGCCCACGCCCGGCCTCAAGGCCCGCGTGGCTGAGTTCGCGATGCGCGTGAAGAACCTGGCGCGTTCGCGCGGCATGTTCCGCCTCGGCCTGCCGTGCCAGCTGCTCGGCACCGGCATGGCCTTCCCGTGGGCGGTGGCGCAGCGCGCGCCGCTGGCCAGCGGCCATCTGGCCGAGGACATGCAGCTCGGCGTGCGGCTGGCCAGCGACGGCACGCCGCCGCTGTTCTGCGAGGACGTGCTGGTCACCAGCGTCTTCGCCGCCAGCCAGGAAGGCGAACGCAGCCAGCGCACGCGCTGGGAGCACGGCCACCTCTCGCTGCTGGTGGGCGAGGGCCCCAAGCTGCTGTGGGACGCGCTGCGCCGTGGCCGCTTCGCGCAGGCGATGCTGGTGATGGACATGCTGGTGCCGCCGCTGGCGCTGCTGGCCGGCCTGCTGGTCGTCGCCACACTGGTGCAGGCCGTCTGGGCGCTGGCCACCGGGCTGGTCGCGGGGCTGGTGATCGCGCTGCTGGGCGTGTTCGCGCTGGCGACGGCCATCTTCGCGGCGCGGCATCGCTTCGCGGACGACCTGATCGGACTGGGCGAGTTGCTCAAGGCCCCGATGTACGTCCTGGCCAAGCTGCCGATCTACATCAGCTTCGTGGTGCGCCGCCAGACCGAATGGGTGCGCACCAGGCGCGACCACTGACGCGCCGGAACGCACCATGACGGACACCGACACCTCTCTCCACGCACGGGCGGCCTCGCCGGCCGCTGCGACCGCGTCTGCCGCGTCTGCCGCGTCTGCCGCGTCTGCCGCTTCTGCCGCTTCTGCCGCGTCCGCCGGCGCGACCTGGATCGCCCGCTGGAGCGCCATCCTGGACGCGCTGACCGTGGTTGACGACGAGCGCGCCGTCGATGACGGCCTGCTGCGCGATTTCACCGGCGTGCTGCGTCCGCGCGTGGTGGCCTTCGTCAATGCGCACGCGATGAACTCGGCGGCGACCGATGCCGGCTTCGCCGCCGCGGTGGCCGAGGCCGACTGGGTGCTGCGCGACGGTTCCGGCATGAAGATGCTGATGAGCCGCCTGGGCCGCGCGCCCGGCCTGAACCTGAACGGCACCGACCTCATTCCGCGCGTCATGGCCCGTTACGCCGGCCGTCGCATCCTGCTGCTCGGCACGCGCGATCCGCAGCTGTCCCTCGCGGCCGCGAAGATCCGCGACGAGCTCGCCCCCGGCGCGACCGTCGACGCGCTCGACGGCTTCCGCGCGCCGCAGGTCTACGTCGAGCAGGCGCTGGCCTTCGCGCCCGACCTGATCGTGCTCGGCATGGGCATGCCCAAGCAGGAGCAGGTCGCGCAACTGCTGCGCCACGCGATGCACCGCCCCTGCCTGATCGTGTGCGGCGGCGCGATCCTCGATTTCCTCGGCGGCGGCGCGACGCGCGCGCCCGCCTGGATGCGCCGCTCGGGCATCGAATGGCTGTACCGCCTGGCGCGCGAACCGCGCCGGCTGTTCAAGCGCTACGTGCTCGGCAATCCCCTGTTCCTGGCGCGTGCGCGGCGTTACGCCGCCGCGACCGCCGACCAGCGTTCGTCAGCCTGACATGCCAGCGACGCCCCTCGCCCGTTCCGGAGGTACTCCCCATGTCCCAGCCTGATCCACAACCTCAGCCGATCGTGCATGCCAATCCGCGGCAGCAGCACGTCATCGCGATCGACCTGGTGCGCTTCCTCGCCGCAGTGCTGGTGCTGTTCTCGCACCTGGCCTTCAGCATCGGCGACCGGCCCGACAGCCGGCCCTACGAGCTCAGCGGCGGCACCTTCTCGCAGCCGCTGATCCCCTGGCTGTCCTTCTACGGATGGATCGGGGTGCAGGTCTTCTTCGTGATCTCGGGCATCGTGATCGCGTACTCGGCGCGCGGCGCCACGCCCTACGCCTTCCTGCGCAGCCGCGTGGTGCGACTGGTGCCGGCGGCCTGGGTCTGCTCGACGCTGACGCTGGCCGTGCTGGCCTGGCACTACAGCGGGTTCACCACCGAGCTGATGCGCGGCTACCGGCACAGCATGCTGTTCATGCCCTGGTACCCGTGGATCGACAACGTCTTCTGGACGCTGGGCGTGGAGATCTTCTTCTACGCCTCCGTCGGCGTGCTGATCTGGCGCGGCAAGGAGAAGGCCATCGGAACGCTGGCCGCGGCGCTGGGCTGGATCTGCCTGGCCTACTGGGTCGCCTACAGCCTGGGCCAGAGCGGCGTGGTGCCGGCGCTGACGGTGCTGCACAAGACGCTGCCCTATCTGGTGGAACGCGTGCTGGAGCTGCTGCTGGTGAAGCACGGCGCCTTCTTCGCCGCCGGCATCTTCATCTGGGCCGTGCTGATCGACCGCCAGAAGCGGCCGTCCTGGGCGACGCTGATCGCCACCGCCGCGGCCTGCGTGGTGCAGATCTACTGGACCAACGTCGACGCCAACGGCCCGCGCACCAACCCATGGTGGCCGGCGCTGGCGATCTGGCTGATCAGCCTGGCCGTGATCTTGCTTGGCATCCGGCACAACGCGACCTGGCGTTCGAGCCCGTCGCTGGTGAGCCTGCTGCGCGTGCTGGGCCTGATGACCTACCCGCTGTACCTGGTCCACCAGAACATCGGCGCCGTCGTGATGGGGATCATGCGCCGCGCGGGCATCGAGCCGGCCATGACGCTGTTCCTGGCCAGCGTCGTGGTGCTGCTGCTGAGCTGGCTGGTGGTGACCTATGCCGAACCCGTGGTCAAGCGCTGGGTCGGCGCCGTGATGGACCTGGTCCGGCTGCGCCTGACGGGCGGGCGTCCGGCGACGGACGCCGCCCATCGCTCCAAAGGATGAGTTCCCTGGTTATGGACATCGATCTGCTGATCTCGAAGATCCACCGCAAGCTGGTCTACAAGTTCGCGCCGCGGCTCGTGCCGGGGCAGGTGAAGGCGCTGCAGCGCCTCAATGAGACGAGCACCGAATCCGTCGTGGCCCCGGGCGGCCCGGTGGTCTCGCTGACGACCTACGGCCCGCGCATCGACACGGTGCACCTGACGATCGAGAGCATCGGCCGCGGCCAGCTCAAGCCGTCGCGGCTGACGCTGTGGCTGGACGACGAGCGCCGCTTCAAGGACCTGCCCGAAGGGCTGCGCCGCTTGCAGGCGCGCGGGTTGGAAGTGCACCTCACCGACAACCTCGGCCCGCACACGAAGTACTACCCGTACGTCGCGTCCAAGCCGCACCACGAGGTGCCGCTGGTGACGGCGGACGACGACATCGTCTATCCGCGCTGGTGGCTGCGCCGCCTGTGGAACGCCTACCGCGCCGCGCCGGAGCAGATCAGCTGCTACCGCGCGCACGTGGTGGCGCTGGAAGGCCAGGCCAAGGACGAGGCGGTCATCCGCCCGTACCGCGACTGGCCGCCCTGCGGCAGCCGCGAGCCGCGCTGGCGCCATTTCGCGACCGGCGTGTCGGGCGTGATCTATCCGCCGCGGTTCCTGGACTTCATGCACGCGCAGGGCGACGCCTTCAAGGCCGTCTGCCCGAAGGCCGACGACATCTGGCTGCATGCGATGGCGCTGCGCGCCGGCCTGCGGGTGCGTCAGCTCGGCCGCCTGCCGCGCTACTTCGAAGGCCTGCCCGGCACGCACGACCAGGGGCTGGTGCACTTCAACAGCTTCAACGGCGGCAACGACCGCCAGATCGCCGCAACCTACGTCGCGTCCGACCTGCGCAAGATGGCGGAGGAGCCGGCCTGAGCCGGACCCGGCCCCAGCACTCCGCACCCAGTACCCCGATCGCACCCGTGTCCATCCTCAACAACATCAAGTGGGCGGCCTTCTCGCAGCTGGCCCGCATCGGCTCGCAGATCGCCAGCGTGACGCTGCTGGCGCGGCTGCTGTCGCCCTCGGACTACGGCCTGCTCGCGATCGCCGCGATCTTCACCAACTTCGCGATGCTGTTCCGCGACTTCGGCACCGGCTCGGCGCTGATCCAGCGCGAGACGCTGACCGACGGCCTCAAGGCGTCGGTGTTCTGGCTCAACATGGCGCTGGGCGGCCTGATCTGCCTGACGCTGATGGTCGCCTCGCCGGCGGTCGCGCACTTCTATAACGCGCCCACGCTGGTGCCGGTGCTGTGCCTGATGGCGCTGTCCTTCCCGGTGGCGTGCAGCAGCATCGTGCACCAGTCGCTGCTGGAGCGGGCCTCGCAGTTCAAGCGCATCGCGGCGGTGGAAAGCGTCGCCGTGGTGCTGGCGCTGCTGGCGGCCGTGGCCGCCGCGCTGGCCGGCTGGGGCGTGTACGCGCTGGTGGCGCAGACGCTGGTCGCCGCCGTCGTGCAGGGCGCGATGCTCTGGGCCATGTCGGACTACCGGCCGGCGTGGCGTCCGCGCTGGGACGGGCTGCGCGAGATCTCGGGCTACAGCGGCAACGTGTCCGCCTTCCAGTTCGTCAACTACTTCGCCCGCAACGCCGACAGCTTCATCATCGGCAAGGTGTTGGGCTCGGCGGTGCTGGGCCTGTACAGCGTGGCCTACCGGCTGATGCTGTTCCCGGTGCAGAACATCAGCCACGTGGTCGCGCGCGCGGTCTTCCCGCTGCTCACGCAGGCGCACCAGCAGGGCGGCAAGGGCCAGATGGCCGACGTCTACCTGCGCTCGCTCAGCGTCATCACCTTCGGCACCGCGCCGGTGATGGCCGCGCTGTGGTTCTTCCGCGATCCCACCGTGGCCGTGGTCTTCGGCGCCAAGTGGGCCGGCGCGGAGACGCTGCTCGCCTGGCTCGCGCCGACGGGCTTCATCCAGTCGGTGCTGAGCACCTCCGGCAGCGCCTTCCTCGCCACCGGCCACGCCGGGCTGATGCTGCGCTACGGCGTGATCGGCTCGGTGCTGCAGGTCGCGTCCTTCGCCATCGGCATCCACTACGGCGTGGTGGGACTGACGCAGGCCTACCTGATCGCGACGGTGCTCAACCTGCTGCTGACCATGAGCGCGGTGCTGCGCCTGCTCGAGACCGGCCTGCCGCAGCTGCTGCGCGCCGTCGGCTTCCAGGTGCTGGCCGCGCTGACCGCCGGCGTGCTGGTCTGGGGCGGCGACCGCTGGATCTTCGGCCCCGCGGCCACGAGCGGCCATGAGGGCCTGTGGCGCCTGGCCGCGCAGTACGCGCTGTTCGGCGCCTGCTACCTCGGCGTCATGGCCGTGCTGGCGCCGCAGAAGATGGCCTCGGTGAAGGCCCTGTTCCGCAACAAGCTGTCCCGCGCGTCATGAGGCGCCGCATGAACCGACCCGCGGCACGACGAGAGAACCCCCATCCATGAGCGCTTCCCTGACCACCGAATCCCAGGCCACCGCCTCGGCCGCGCACGGCGCGATCCTGATGGTGTGCTTCACCTTCCCGCCCGAGTTCGGCGGCGCGATCGTGCAGGCGCTGCGGCTGGGCGCGGAGCTGCAGACGCGCGGCTGCGAGGTGGCCTTCCTGGCCGACAACGGCGACGGCCCCGACGGCGACCTGCGCCACGAGTCCTTCGACCTCTACCGCCGCCGCACCTTCACCGCCGCGCGTTCCAACCTGCGCAAGCTGGTCTGGACGCTGCGCATCGTGCTGTTCGCGCTGGCGCATCCGAAGTTCCGCGTCTTCCACTTCCATTCGGTGCAGGGGCCGGAGCTGCTGGCGATGCCGGTGCTGAAGTGGCTGGGCCGCAAGACCATCGTCAAGCTGACGCTGGCCGAATCCGACGATCCCGCGACGCTGACGAACCGCCGGCTGATGGGCAGGCTGTACCGCGCCTGCCTCGGCTCGGTGCACCGCTACATTGCGATCTCGCCCAGCCTCAAGCGCATGGCCTGCAGCGTCGGCGTGGCGCCGGAGCGCGTGCTGCTGGTCGCCAACGGCGTCGAGACCGACCGCTACTACCTGCCCATGCCCGACGAGGTGGCGAAGGCGCGCCGCGCGCTCGACATCCCGGACGGCGTGCCGGTGCTGGCGACCATCGGCGCGGTCGAGCACCGCAAGGGCTACGACCTGCTGATCGCGGCCTTCGAGACCATCCGGCGCGAGCGCCCCGACGCGGTGCTGCTGATCATCGGCCCGGGCAACGACGACAAGAACCCGTTCCACGTCCAGCTGCAGCAGTACATGAAGGATCGCGGCATCGGGGGCGTGCGCTTCCTGGGCCGTCGCGACGACATCCACGACATCCTGCGCGCGGTCGACCTGTTCGCGTTCTGCTCGCGCCAGGAGGGCTTCGGCACCGCCATCGTCGAGGCGATGTGCGCCGGCCTGGCCGTCGCGGTGATGGACATTCCCGAGATCACCGGCTGGATCGTCGGCGACCGCCCGGACGCGGTGAACACGCCGTCGCGCGATCCGGAGGAGTTCGCGCGCCTGTGCCTGCACCTGCTGGCCCAGCGCACGCCGGCCTCGTCCGCCGCGCTGGCGGAAAGCGCCCGGCAGGACTTCGGCATGTCCGCCATCGGCAACACCTACGAGGCCCTGTATGCCGAACTCTGCAGAGCTTGATCGGCGTTCCCCCGAGGGTTCCCCCGATGTTTCCCCTGGAGCACGCAAGATGAGCGCGGTGACCTTCCGCATCGAGCCGACCGGCAACCTGGGCAACCAGATGATGCAGCTGATGCTGGGCCACACGCTGCGCAGCAAGATCCCCGAGCTGGAGATCGTCGGCCACGACATGCCGCTGTGGGGCCTGAAGGGCGGCGAGGCGCCGGCCCCGCGCGGCAAGCCGGTGGAGCTGCGCGGCCACCTGATCGACATCCACGCCATCGCCTCGCTGGTCAAGGCCGGCCTGATGCGCGACATGACGCTGGAAGGCATCGGCTCGCGCATGGCCAACTACCTGCCGCCGTCGGCCTACCAGTCGCTGTTCCCGGCCGGCCAGGCCGAGGTCGAGCACCACGGCGCCCACGAGCTGCTGATCAGCGTGCGCGGCGCCGAGATCCTCGGCCAGTGCCACCCGGACTACGGCCCGGTGCCGCCGGCCTACTACCGCCAGCTGGCGCGCGAGACGGGGCTGCGGCCGGTGCTGTTCGGCCAGATCGAGGACGACTGGTACTCGCGCCTGCTGATGGAAGCGATGCCGGACGCGCGCGTCGTGCGCAGCCACGGCGTGCTGGCCGACTTCGAGCGGCTGCGCAGCGCGCGGCACGTGGTCACCAGCGTCAGCTCCTTCGCGTGGCTGGCGACCTGGTTCTCCAACGCCGAGACCATCCACGTGCCGGTGCTGGGCCTGCTCAACCCGGCGCAGCGGCCCGACGTGGACCTGCTGCCGCTGGACGATCCGCGCTACCGCTTCTACCGCTTCCCGATCCGTCACTGGAACGGCCAGCAGGAGGACGTGGACGGCCTGAGCCGCGAGCAGCACTATCCGCTGATGTCGCGCGACGAGGTGGCCGCGATGCTGCGCCAGGCCGACGCGGCCACGCGCGGCCAGCGTCTGGAGCTGGGGGCCAAGACCCTGGTCAAGGGCGTACTCGGGCGGCTGCGCGGATGAACACCCCCTTGCGCCTTCCTGGGAGCGGCTCGGCGGGCGGCCCCGCGATCCCTCCCGTGATCCCCCCCGTGAGCGGGGGACGGACACCGGCTTGGCGCGGGCAGTCATGGACAATGTCGACCGTTCCGTCCGGACCGTCCACGGGTCCGTCCACAGCATTGCGGGAGCGCGCTTGAAAGTCCTCGTCACCGGCGCCGCCGGCTTCATCGGCATGCATGTCAGCCAGATCCTCCTGGCGCGGGGCGACCAGGTGGTCGGCCTGGACAACCTCAACGACTACTACGACCCGCGGCTCAAGCACGACCGTCTGGCGCGCCTGACCGGCCGCCCCGGCTTCGAGTTCGTCCACCTGGACGTGGCCGATCGCCAGGGCATGGCGGACCTGTTCGCCAAGCACCAGGTCGACCGCGTCGTGCACCTGGCCGCGCAGGCCGGCGTGCGCTACTCGCTGGTGAACCCGCATGCGTACATCGAATCCAACATCGTCGGATTCACCAACATCCTGGAAGGCTGCCGCCACCACGGCGTGCAGCACCTGGCCTACGCGTCGAGTTCCAGCGTCTACGGCGGCAACACGCACATGCCCTTCAGCGAGCACCACGGCGTGGACCATCCGGTCAGCCTGTACGCCGCGACGAAGAAGGCCAACGAGCTGATGGCCCACACCTACAGCCATCTCTTCAATCTGCCGACGACGGGCCTGCGCTTCTTCACCGTGTACGGGCCCTGGGGCCGGCCCGACATGGCGCTGTTCCTGTTCACGAAGGCGATCCTCGCGGGCGAGCCGATCAAGGTCTTCAACCACGGGAAGATGATCCGCGACTTCACCTACATCGACGACATCGCCGAAGGCGTGGTGCGCGTGCTCGACCGCACGGCCACCGCCGATCCGGCGTACGACCCCGTGTCGGCCGATCCGGCGCGTTCGAACGCGCCGTACCGTGTCTTCAACATCGGCAACCATGCGCCGATCCCGCTGATGGACTTCATCGGCGCGATCGAGCAGGCCGTGGGCCGCGAGGCGATCAAGGAGTTCCTGCCGCTGCAGGACGGCGACGTGCCGGCCACCCACGCCGACGTCGAGGAACTGGCCCAGTGGACCGGTTTCCGCCCGGCGATGCCGGTGCCCGAGGGCATCCGCCGCTTCGTCGCCTGGTACCGCGAGTACTACCAGCAATGAGATTCGGGACGGGCCGGCACCGCGGCCCCGTCCCAGCAGATTCAACCGGAATTCAACCAGGAGTATTGGAATGAAAGTCACGACGATCGGCACCGGCTACGTGGGCCTGGTCACCGGCGCCTGCCTGGCCGAGATGGGCAACCACGTGGTCTGCCTGGATGTGAACGCCGAGAAGATCCGCGTCCTCAACGAAGGCGGGATTCCCATCCACGAGCCGGGCCTGGACGCGGTGGTCAAGCGCAACGTGGCCGCCGGCCGCCTGCAGTTCACGACCGACGTGGACCAGGCCGTCAACCACGGCACCATCCTGTTCATCGCGGTCGGCACGCCGCCGGGCGAGGACGGCTCGGCCGACCTGCAGTACGTGCTGGCGGCGGCACGCTCCATCGGCCAGCGCATGACCGACTACAAGGTCATCGTCGACAAGAGCACGGTGCCGGTGGGCACGGCCGACAAGGTCAGCGCGGCCATCGCCGAGGAACTGGCCAGGCGCGACACCAAGGTCGGCTTCTCGGTGGTGTCCAACCCCGAGTTCCTGAAGGAAGGCGCGGCGATCGAGGACTTCATGAAGCCCGATCGCATCGTCGTCGGCTCCGACGACGAGCAGGCCACGCTGATGATGCGCGCGCTGTATGCGCCGTTCACCCGCAGCCACGACCGCCTGTTCGTGATGGACGTGCGCAGCGCCGAGTTCACCAAGTACGCCGCCAACGCGATGCTGGCCACGCGCATCAGCTTCATGAACGAGCTGGCGCTGCTGGCCGAGAAGGTCGGCGCCGACATCGAGCTGGTGCGTCGCGGCATCGGCTCCGATCCGCGCATCGGCTACCAGTTCCTGTACGCGGGCGCCGGTTACGGCGGTTCGTGCTTCCCCAAGGACGTGAAGGCGCTGGTGCGCACCGGCCGCGAGCACGACCAGGCGCTGTTCGTGCTGAACGCCGTCGAGGAAGCCAACGACCGCCAGAAGCTGGTGCTGGTCGACAAGATCGTCGCGCGCTTCGGCGAGGACCTGGCGGGCAAGCGTTTCGCGCTGTGGGGCCTGGCCTTCAAGCCCAACACCGACGACATGCGCGAGGCGCCGTCGCTGGTGATCATCGAGGAACTGGTCAAGCGCGGCGCGGCGATCGCGGCCTATGACCCGGTCGCGATGAGCGAGGCCAACCGCCTGCTCGCGCAGGTGCCGGGCGTGAGCTTCTGCGAACGCGCGGAACACGCGCTGGCCGACTCCGACGCGCTGGTCATCGTGACCGAGTGGAAGGAGTTCCGCACGCCGGACTTCGACCGCATCAAGTCGGAACTCAAGCAGCCCGTGGTCTTCGACGGCCGCAACCTGTATGAGCCGGCGCTGATGAAGACGCTGGGCATCGAGCACCACGCGATCGGGCGCGGCACGCGCAAGCCGCAGTAAACGATCCGCGCGATCCGCGCGATCCCCGCGTTCCCCCCGGAACGACAACGCCGCGGCCCGTGAGGGTCCGCGGCGTTGTGCCTTTCGGGCGCCGCTTCCGCCGGGCCTCGCGGCCCGGGGACGGCAATGCCGGGATCAGGAGGCGCAGACGCTCCCCGCGGCCACGCCGCTGCCGGTCTTGACCAGCGTCGGACGCAGGGTCGACTCGACGCCGTCGATGCCGCTGCGGCCCCAGGTCGTGACCTTGAAGCCGGTCACGCTGGGCCAGGCGAAGGTCACCGACTGGCCGTCCGCGAGGTAGCCGCTGTCGTAGACGGTGGCGCCGGTCGCGCGGTCGGCGATGGTCATGCGGAAGGTCGCGCCGCCGGTGCCGGCGACGGACAGGCGGAAGGACTCGCCGGTCGCGGGCGTGGCCCAGGTCACCGGATTCACCGCCCGGCCGGTCGCGTTGGCCTGCTCGATCAGCGTGGTCGTCGCCGGGAACACCAGCGCCTGGCGCCAGGTGTCGAACTCGCCGCTGACGGTGCCCTTGGTGCGCCACCAGGCGCCGCGCATCGACAGCAGGTTCATCGCGGTGCTGGTGACCGTCGAGCTGTTCTTGTTGTTCCCGTCCACCCACCAGGCGGCGCTCTCCAGCGGGCGCAGCGCGGCGCGGATCGCGTCCAGGTCGTTGGCGGTGCTGTTGCTCCAGCCGTTCTTGTGCAGCTTGAAGTCGGCGCCGATCTCGACGTAAATGACGAAGGGCGTGCCGTTGTTGCGGTCGACGACGTAGGCGCCGTACTTCTTCAGCGTCTCGGCGATCTTGCGCAGCTCCGGCGTGGCCAGCGCCTGCGCGTCGAAGGTCGACGGCAGCATCAGCAGCGAGCCCATCGGGATCTGGCCGCTGTTGGCGGTGGCGGCGTTGGAGTCCGCCGAGGTGGCCGGGAAGCGGTAGGTCGGGCTGTTGCTCAAGCCGTTGAAGTCCAGCGACATGGCCAGCGCGTGGTTGTACATCGCGGCGCCGTCGTTGACCTCATGCTTGCGGACCAGGCCGCCGAGCGTGGACACGCCGGCCGCGCGCGAGCCCTGGTAGTAGTGGGAAGGGTCGCCCACGCCGCGGCCCGACAGCGGCGTCCAGGCGTACTGCACGGTGACCCAGGCGCCGTTGACCTGCTTCAGGCCCCAGAAGGAATGGACGACGCCGGCGGCGGCATCGACGATCTCCGCATGGCCGTCGTTGCCGGTGGCCGGCTGGGTGTTCGCGGGCCAGTGCGGGATGGTGATGCTGGGACGGTAGATCTCGCTGTCCGGATCCCACACGCCTTGCGCGTTGACGCCGGTGACGACCATGGGGGCGTCGGTCTCGGCCGCCTCGAAGGCCGCGCTGGACCAGGTGCCGCTGTCCACGGACGGGTAGTAGGTCGAGGTCGGGATCGTCGCGGTGCCCAGCACCGCGCCGACCGGGCGGCTGTTCCAGGGCGAGTCCGGACTGAACGGTCGCTGGAAGGTGCCGAAGTTGCCGACGGTGCAGGCCGCGGCGGCGGCGGGGCGCAGCTTGCCCGAGACGGCGGCGCTGGTGACGGCGCCAGCGCTGGCGCCGAACAGCGCGGACACGCCGGCGACTGCTTCGCTGGCGGCGGCACCAGGGGCGACGCTCAGGGTGGTGACCGGCGCCGACGCGGCGATCGGCGGCGTCTCCGGATTGGTGGCGCCGGTGCCGGCGATGCCGACGGTCTGGCTGCCGGCGGCGCTGCCGCCCCCGCCGCAACCCGCCAGCAGCAGGCTGGCGGCCAGCGCGCAGGCGCTCAGGCAGGTGGAAACTCGCGAAGTCGAAGAGATATTCGTCATGGTGATTCGGAAAACTAGGAATGCGCAAAATGCGCGTTGACGATCGACTGCCTTCAATCTCTTCTTCTTGCGCGCCGGTGATGGGATCCATTCACCGGGCGGGATTCTTGTTACTGGATGTTGGCGCCCCGGAAGTGGTCTGCTTCATTTCCTCCCTGCCGGGACAGGTGTTGCAGCCACGATTCAGTATGGGGATCCGAGGTCCCGTTTTTCCACAGGAGACATCGGTACCACGGCGCGATTCCGGGAATAGTCGACGGCCTGTCGGAGGTACGGTTTGAAACATCGACGTCGAGGATTGACAACCCCACGGATGTCTCGGATCCACCCCTTATTGCGGGCGGTTACATACTCGGATGTCGGGTTTCCAGATGCACGTGAATGGGGCGCGTGATATTGAGGTTCAATATTCGAAGTCAACTGTCGGCAAACGCACTACAGGCGGTTTGCAGGCGGTCTGGACAGGCGTCGTTCATCCTCGAAGCTCCTGTCCAGGCCACCGTCGATCAAGGGGGGACGCGTCCGGAGCGCCCCGGGAGCGCGTGGGATACTGCCGCCTTCGTCTGAGGGAATCGAGATGGTCAAGATCAATGGGATCGTGGTCGACAACGCCAAGCCGTTCGTGCTGTTCGGCGGGGTCAACGTGCTGGAGTCGGAGCAGTTCGCCGTCGACGTCTGCGGCGAGTACGTCCGCGTCACGAAGGAACTCGGCATCCCCTACGTCTTCAAGGCCTCGTTCGACAAGGCCAACCGGTCCTCGATCAAGAGCTACCGCGGCCCGGGACTGGACGCGGGGCTGAAGATCTTCGAGGCGGTCAAGAAGGCCCACGGCGTGCCGGTGCTGACCGACGTCCATGAGCCGCATCAGGCGGCCGAGGTCGCCGCCGTCTGCGACGTGCTGCAGCTGCCGGCCTTCCTGGCGCGCCAGACCGACCTGGTGATCGCGCTGGCCAAGACGGGCCGGGTGATCAACATCAAGAAGCCGCAGTTCGTCAGCCCGCCGCAGATGAAGAACATCGTCGAGAAGTTCGAGGAAGGCGGCAATCCGAACCTGATGCTGTGCGATCGCGGCGCGCAGTTCGGCTACGACAACCTCGTCGTGGACATGCTGGGCTTCGGCGTGATGAAGCAGGTCAGCGGCAACAAGCCGGTGATCTTCGACGTGACGCACGCGCTGCAGCAGCGCGAGTCCGGCGCCGCCGCGTCCGGGGGGCGTCGCGGGCAGGTCACCGAGCTGGCCCGCGCCGGCATGGCGATCGGTCTGGCGGGGTTGTTCCTGGAGGCGCATCCGGCGCCCGAGAAGGCGCTCTGCGACGGGCCCAGCGCGCTGCGCCTGTCGCAGCTGAAGGCCTTCCTGGAGCAGGTCAAGGCCGTCGACGATCTGGTCAAGAGCTTCCCCGCGCTCGACACGAACTGATCGCGGGCCGAGGCGGGAGCCTCGGCTGGCTCGGCCTCAGGCCGGACGCTTGGGGACGACCGTCATCCTCGGCAAGCGACGCCGGATCCACGCGGTGACCGCGTCGGTGGCGTCCATGCCGGGACGCTCGATCCAGCGGAAGGTCGCGAAGCAGGTGCCGATGAGGATGGGCGTCAGCGCGGCGATCAGCAGCCAGTGGGTCACGCTGGACACCTCGGCCGCCCACTCGCGGTCGAGCACGAAACGGAAGGCGATGAACAGCGCCAGGCCGTGCAGCAGGTAGAGGCTGTAGGCGAGTTCACCGAACAGGCGCGAGACGCCTCGCCGCAACGCGCCGAAGAGATCGGTGCCGCAGGCGATCAGCGCGAACACGAGCGTCAGCAGCGCGAGGGGCGCCGCGGCATGCGGGCTGGGGAAATACGCGATCGTCGCCAGCAGCGAGAGCGTGGCCACGACCGACGCGCCCCAATGCCGCGCCAGCGCGCACACGCGAGGCAGTTTGGTCAGCAAGGCGGCGAGGATGCCGCTGGCGAAGGGCGCCAGCGCCGCGAGCGGCAGGCCGACTTGCCAGGCCACCGCGACCGCCACGGCGGCCAGCAGCAGCGAGAGCGCCGGCGGCGCCAACCCCAGGCACAGCGCCAGCACCGGCAGGAACAGGTAGAACAACCACTCGACGCGCAGCGACCAGGTCACGCAGGCCAGCACCAGGCAGGTGTCGGGCGTGGCGTTGAGGTCGACCGTCCCGGGGATTGTGAACGCCAGCCAGTAGAGCGACTGCTTGACCAGGCTGAGCGCAGGGACGCGCAACTGGCCCTCTGACAGCAGGGCGACGACGACGAAAAGCGCGGCGACCGCGACCAGGTACAGCGGCGTCAGCCGCATCACGCGCGACACGTAGAGCTTGAGCCAGTCGACGCCGCGCTGCCGTCCGCCGATCAGCTTCAGCGAGAACAGGAAGCCCGTGATCATGAAGAACAGCACCACGCTGGACTTGCCGAGGTGGACGTAGACGGGGCTGGGCGGAAGCTCCCAGCGGCCGGTGCGCAGGTAGAAGTACCAGGCGCAGGCGTGGTGGAGGAACACGGCGAAGGCAAGGTAGCCCCGCAGGCCGTCGATGGTGGCAAACCGGCCTGCGGCGGAGGGGGCGCCGAACCATCGGGAGAGCAGGGCGACGCAGGTCAGCGCGACCAGCAGCAACCCGACCAGCGGGAACACACCCGTCGGACCCATGGCACCTCCCCAAGTGTGCCGGGAGGGTAGGGCGAATAGCGCGCGGGCGCGATCCCCAGTTTCGTATCAGGCGAGCAGGGACGCGGCCAGCACGGCCACGATGCGAGGCGCGGCCTGGCCGTCCCACAGCGGAGGGCGGCGCCCCTCTTCCCTCCCTCTCCCGCTTGCGGGAGAGGGCAGGGGTGAGGGTCGTTCGATGTCATCGAGCCTTCGCATCGCCAACGCCAGGATGCGCGCCGGGTCCGTGCCGGCGATCTCGTTGGTGCCGAGATCGACGGTCACCGGGCGCTCGGTGTTCTCGCGCAGCGTCAGGCAGGGGATGCCCAGCGCGGTCGTTTCTTCCTGCAGGCCGCCGCTGTCGGTCAGCACCAGCGCCGCGCGACGCCACAGCGCCAGGAACGGTTGGTAGGGCAGAGGCGGCAGCAGGTGGAGTCCGGGCGCCGCCGCGATGCCCAACGCCGCCAAGCGTTCGCGCGTGCGCGGATGAACCGGGAAGAGCAGCGGCAGTCTTGCCGACAAGGTGCCCAGCGTGGCCATCAGCCCTGCGAGCTGGACCGGATCGTCGACGTTGGCGGGTCGATGCAGCGTCACCACCCCGAAGCGTCCGCCGATCGCGTCGCCAGCGCGGATGCTGGCATCGGTGTCAGTGCCCACGCCCAAGCCCATGCCCGCACTCACGCCAGCCCCATGCAGTGCCGCTTGCGCCGTCTGCCGAGCTTCCAGCGCCTGCGCATCGCCGGCCTCCAGGCGCGCGAGCTGGTACAGCAGGTTGTCGACCATCACATGGCCGACCTCATGGATGCGGCTGTCCGGATGCCCTTCGCGCCGCAGATGAGCCGCCGCGCTCGGTTCGGTCGTGAAAAGCCAGTCCGCGATCGCGTCGGTGGCGCGGCGGTTGATCTCCTCGGGCATGGTCATGTCGCCGCTGCGCAGGCCGGCTTCGACATGCGCCACGCGCACGCCGAGCTTGCGCGCCGTCAGCGCGCAGGCCAGCGTGGAATCGACGTCGCCGACGACGACGCAGGCCGCGGGGCGGTCCGCGATCACGTGCGGCTCATACGCCTGCATGATCCGCGCGGTCAGTTGCGCGTGACCGCCGCCATGGCAGTCCAGCGACACATCCGGTGGCGGCAGGCCGAGTTCGTCGAAGAACACGCCGCTCATCGCGGCGTCGTGATGCTGACCGGTGTGGATCAGCTTCCACTGGAGCCGGCCATCGGCCCGAAGCGCCCGCACCAGCGGCGCGAGCTTCATGAAATTCGGCCGCGCGCCCGCGATGAGGTGGATCAGCGGCGCGGCCATCGGCAGGTCAATCGAAGGATTTCGCGTCCGCGAGCAGCGGCGCCTTCGCGTCCTTCTCGGCGAGCTTGAATTCGACGGGCAGCCTGGGCCACTCGATGCCGATCGCCGGATCGTCCCAGCGCACCGAGCCCTCCGCCTGCGGCGCGTACAGGTCGGTGGTCTTGTAGAGGAAGTCCGCCGTCTCGCTCAGGACCAGGAAGCCGTGCGCGAAGCCCGGCGGGATCCACAGCTGGCGGTGGTTCTCGCCGGTCAACTCCACGCCGACCCACTTGCCGAAATTGGGGCTGGAACGGCGCATGTCGACGGCGACGTCGAACACCGCGCCCGCCGTGCAGCGCACCAGCTTGCCCTGCGCATGCGGCGGCAGCTGGAAGTGCAGGCCGCGCAGCACCCCCTGGCTGGAACGTGAATGGTTGTCCTGCACGAAACGCACGTCGTCGCCGCAGGCGGCGTTGAATTTCGGCTCGGTCCAGCTCTCCATGAAGAAGCCGCGCGCGTCGCCGAAGACCTTCGGCTCGACGATCAGCACCTCGGGCAGCGCGGTGGGGATCACATTCATCAGAACACCTTCTCGTTGAGCACCTGCTTCAGGTATTGCCCGTATCCGTTCTTGAGCATCGGCTGCGCCAGCTTCTCGAGCTGCTCGGCGGTGATCCAGCCCTTGCGGAAGGCGATCTCCTCGGGGCAGGCCACCTTCAGGCCCTGGCGCTTCTCCAGCGTGGCGATGAACTGGCCGGCTTCCATCAGGCTGTCGTGCGTGCCGGTGTCCAGCCAGGCGTAGCCCCGGCCCATGATCTCGACGCTCAACTGCCCCTGCGTCAGGTAGCGCGCGTTGACGTCGGTGATCTCCAGCTCGCCGCGCGGGCTGGGCTGGATGTCGGCGGCGATGTCGCAGACCTGGCGGTCGTAGAAGTACAGGCCGGTCACGGCGTAGTTGCTCTTGGGCGCCTGGGGCTTTTCCTCGATGCTGACGGCACGCTTGTCCGCGTCGAACTCGACCACGCCGTAACGCTCGGGATCGTGCACGTGGTACGCGAAGACCGTGGCGCCGTCGGTCTGCGCGTCGGCGCTGCCCAGCAGGCCGGCGAAGTCGTGGCCGTAGAAGATGTTGTCGCCCAGCACCAGCGCGCTCGGCGCGCCGCCGATGAAGTCCTTGCCCAGGATGAAGGCCTGCGCCAGGCCGTCCGGGCTGGGCTGCAGGCAGTACTGCAGGTTGATGCCCCAGCGCGAGCCGTCGCCCAGCAGCGCCTCGAAGCGCGGCAGGTCCTGCGGCGTGCTGATCAGCAGGATGTCGCGCATGCCTGCCAGCATCAGCGTGCTGAGCGGGTAATAGACCATGGGCTTGTCGTAGACCGGCAGCAGCTGCTTGCTGATCGCCAGCGTGGCCGGGTGCAGCCGCGTGCCGGAGCCGCCGGCCAGGATGATGCCCTTGCGGGTGTCGTTGCTCATCAAAGGTCTCCGATCACAGGATCTCGTCGAGCAGCCGGTCCACGCCGGTCTGCCAGTGCGGCAGGACCAGGCCGAAGCGGTCCTGCAGCTGGTGGTTGTCCAGGCGCGAGTTCAGCGGGCGCGGGGCCGGCGTCGGATAGGCGCTGCTGGCCAGCGCCTCGACCTGCTCAGGCTGCACCTTCAGGCTCACGCCCTTGTCCCGCGCGCGCGTCAGCACGTGCTTCGCGTACTGGTGCCAGCTGGTCTCGCCGCTGGCGACCGCGTGGTAGATGCCGCACAGGGCGCGGTCCTTCAGCGTCGCGCGGATGACGTGGGCGGTGACGTCGGCCAGCAGGTCCGCGCCGGTGGGCGCGCCGATCTGGTCGGCGACGACCTTCAACTGATCGCGCTCAGCAGCGAGCCGCAGCATGGTCTTGGCGAAGTTGCCGCCGCGCGCCGCGTAGACCCAGCTGGTGCGCAGCACCAGCGCGTCCGCGCCGCTCGCGGCGATCAGCCGTTCGCCTTCGAGCTTGGTCTTGCCGTAGACGCTCAGCGGGCCGGTGGGCGCATCCTCGAAGCGCCAGTCGCTGCCGGCGCCGTCGAAGACGTAGTCGGTCGAGTAATGCACCAGCAGCGCGCCCAGGGCCTTGGCCTCCTCGGCCAATACGCCGGTGGCGAGCGCATTGATCTGGCGGGCGGCCTCCGGCTCGCTTTCGGCCTTGTCCACGGCGGTGTAGGCCGCGGCGTTGACGATGACGTCCGGCGCGACGCGGCGCACCGTGGCGCGCAGCGTGTCGCTGTCGCCGAGGTCGCCGCCTTCGCTGCGGTCCAGCGCGACGAGTTCACCCAGCGGAGCGAGGGCGCGTTGCAGCTCCCATCCCAGCTGGCCGTTCTTTCCAAGCAGCAGAACTTTCATGTCGTCTCGGGCTCAGCCGCCGTACTGCTTGGACACCCACTCGCGGTACGCGCCCGACAGCACGCGCGAGGACCACTCCTCATTGGCGAGGTACCACTGCACCGTCTTGCGGATGCCGGTCTCGAAGGTCTCGGCGGGGCGCCAGCCCAGGTCGCGCTCGATCTTGCGTGCGTCGATCGCGTAGCGGCGGTCGTGGCCGGGGCGGTCCTTGACGTAGGTGATCAGGCGCGCGTACGGGCCGGCCGGGTCGGGGCGCAACTCGTCCAGCAGCGCGCACACCGTCTTGACGATGTCGATGTTGGCCTGCTCGTTCCAGCCGCCGATGTTGTAGGTCTCGCCCAGCGTGCCGCCGGCCAGCACCGCGCGGATGCCCGAGCAGTGGTCGGTGACGTAGAGCCAGTCGCGGATCTGCTGGCCGTCGCCGTACACGGGCAGCGGCTTGCCGGCCAGCGCGTTGACGATCATCAGCGGGATCAGCTTCTCGGGGAAATGGTACGGACCGTAGTTGTTGCTGCAGTTGGTGGTGACCACCGGCAGGCCGTAGGTGTGGTGCCAGGCGCGGACCAGATGGTCGCTGGCCGCCTTGGACGCCGAGTACGGGCTGTTGGGCTCGTAGGCGTTGGTCTCGGCGAAGGGCGGGTCGTCGGCCTTCAGCGAGCCGTAGACCTCGTCGGTCGAGACGTGGTGGAAGCGGAAGCCCGACTTCGCGTCGCCCTCGAGCGCGGACCAGAACGCGCGCGCCGCTTCGAGCAGCGTGAAGGTGCCCTCGACGTTGGTGCGCATGAACGCGCCGGGGCCGTGGATGGAGCGGTCGACGTGCGACTCGGCGGCGAAGTGCACGATGGCGCGCGGGCGGTGGGTGCTCAGCAGCTGGTCGATGAGCGCCCGATCGCAGATGTCGCCCTGGACGAAGACATGACGCGGATCGTCCTTCAGCGAGGCCAGGTTCTCGAGGTTGCCCGCGTAGGTCAAGGCGTCGAGGTTGACCACCGGTTCGTCCGAGGACTTGAACCAGTCGAGCACGAAATTGCTGCCGATGAAACCGGCGCCGCCGGTGACGAGGATCGTCATGGAACTTCCCTGAAACGTGAGGGCGTCGCTCCCCCGACAGGGCCGGCGACGCGTTCGATTACAACCGCCAGACCTTCAGGCCGGCGGCGCGGAGTTTGTCGCCGTTGAATGCAGCTTTCACATCGATGAAGGCGCCGCCTTCCACCAGCTTGGCGGCGAGTTCGTCGGCGCTCAGCGCCTTGTACTCGCGGTGGGCGACCGCCGCGACGATGGCGTCGGCGCGGGGCAGGTCGTCGTAGGCGTGCAGTCGCACGCCGTATTCATGCATCGCTTCCTCGGCCTCGGCTGCGGGGTCGGTCACCAGGACCTCGACCCCATAGCTCTGCAGCTCATGGATGATGTCGATCACCTTGGAGTTGCGCAGGTCGCCGCAGTCCTCCTTGAAGGTCAGCCCCAGCACGTTGACCTTGGCGCCCTTGACGTGGGACCCCGCCGCGATCATCTGCTTGATGGTCTGTTCGGCGATGAACTTGCCCATGCCGTCGTTGATGCGCCGGCCCGCCAGGATCACCTGGGGGTGGTAGCCCAGCATGTCGGCCTTGTGGGTCAGGTAGTACGGATCCACGCCGATGCAATGGCCGCCGACCAGACCCGGCTTGAACTTCAGGAAGTTCCACTTCGTGCCCGCGGCCTCCAGCACCTCGGAGGTGTCCAGGCCGATGCGCTCGAAGATGATCGCCAGCTCGTTCATCAGCGCGATGTTGAGGTCGCGCTGCGTGTTCTCGATGACCTTCGCCGCCTCCGCGGTCTTGATGCTGGAGGCGCGGTGCACGCCCGGCACGATGATCTTCTCGTAGGTCTTCGCGACGATGTCCAGCGTCTCCGGCGTGTCGCCGGAGACGATCTTGAGGATCTTCGTCAGCGTGTGGTCCTTGTCGCCCGGATTGATGCGCTCCGGGCTGTAGCCGACGAAGAAGTCCTGCTTCCACTTCAGGCCGGACTCGCGTTCCAGCACCGGGATGCAGACCTCCTCGGTCGCGCCGGGGTAGACGGTCGATTCGTAGACCACGACCGCGCCGCGCTTCATGTGGCGTCCGACGCTGGTCGAGGAGCCGATCAGCGGCTTGAAGTCGGGGATGTGGGCCTCGTCCACCGGTGTCGGCACGGCGACGATGATCACGTCGGCATCGGCCAGGCAGGCCGGGTCGCTGTGGTACTCGGCATGGACGGCGGCCTGGACTTCCTCGTCCGTCAGTTCGCGCGACGGATCGGTCCCGGCGCGGCATTTGGCGACCTTGTCGACCGCGATGTCGAACCCGATCGTGCGGCCGTGCTTGCCGAACTCGACCACCAGCGGCAGCCCCACATATCCCAACCCGACGACGGCGATCACGGACACGGTCTTCTCCTGTTCTTTCCGAGGACGGCTTTGTATCCGAGTTTCATCCGACTTTCGTAAGCTCGCCTGCCGCGTCCCCCCGGGTGAGGGTCAGCGGCGGAGGTCAGTTGCGGCCGTAGGTGTCCTGGTAGCGGACGATGTCGTCCTCGCCCAGGTAGGAGCCGGACTGCACCTCGATGATCTCCAGCGGCACCTTGCCCGGGTTGGACAGGCGGTGGACCTGGCCCAGCGGGATGTAGGTCGACTGGTTCTCGGTCAGCAGCAGCGTCTTGTCGCCGTTGACGATCTCCGCGGTGCCCTGGACGACGATCCAGTGCTCGGCGCGGTGGTGGTGCATCTGCAGGCTCAGCGAAGCGCCGGGCTTGACCATGATGCGCTTGACCTGGAAACGCTCGCCCATGTCGATGCTGTCGTACCAGCCCCAGGGGCGGTGCACCTTGCGGTGCAGGTTCTGCTCGTCGCGCTGCGAGGCCGTCAGCTGGTTGACGATCTTCTTGACGTCCTGGCTCTTGCTGCGGTCGGCGACCAGCACCGCGTCCGGCGTCTCGACCACGACGATGTTGTCCAGACCGACTGCCGACACCAGCCGGCTGGTCGCATGGACCAGCGTGTTGCGGCTGTCCGCGATGATCGCGTCGCCGCGGCTGGCGTTGCCGGATTCATCCTTGTCGGCGACCTGCCAGACCGCTTCCCAGGCGCCCAGATCGTTCCAGCCGGCGTCCAGCGGCACCATGCGCAGCGCGATCGCGCTGCCGGGGCAGCGCTCCATCACGGCGTAGTCGATGGATTCGGACGGCACGGCGGCGAAGGCGTCCTTGGCAGGACGCACGAAGGCGCCGTCGACGGCCTTGCCGTCGAAGGCGGCGCGCGTGGCCTGGTCGATGTCGGGCCGGAACTGCTGCAGCGCCTGCAGCCAGACGCTGGCGCGCAGCACGAACATGCCGCTGTTCCAGTAGTAGCTGCCCTGGTCCAGGTACTTCCGGGCGGTCGCGGCGTCGGGCTTCTCGACGAAGGCTTCGACGCGCAGACCGCCGCCTTCGGCGCCGGCGCGGATGTAGCCGTAGCCGGTCTCGGGCCGGTCGGGCGTGATGCCCAGGATCACGATGGCGCCGTCCTGCGCCTGGCGCACGGCGTCCTGCAGCGCGGCGGTGAAGGCGGGGCCGTCCGTGACGGTCTGGTCCGCCGGGGTCACCACGAGCACCGGGTCGGCGCCGCCGTCCAGCGCCTGCAGCGCCGCCAGCGTGATGGCCGGCGCGGTGTTGCGGCCGACCGGTTCCAGCACGACGGCGCTGGGCGAGAGCTTCTGTTCACGCAACTGGTCCAGGACCATGAAGCGGTGCTCCTCGTTACCGACGATGATCGGCGCCTTGACCGCGATGTCCTCGGCGGACAGCGCCGCCAGGCGCTCCGCCGCCTGCTGGAACAGGCTGGTGTTGCCGTTCAGAACGAGGAACTGCTTCGGGTAGCCCGCGCGCGACAGCGGCCACAGCCGCGTGCCGCTGCCACCCGCCATGATCACCGGCTGCGTGTCGATCTTGCTCAAGGTACTGCTCCCTCTGTCTGGTCCGGTCGGGCCGTCGGGCCGACGCTGTGTGGTTCTGCGGTTCTTCGAAAAGGGCGGTAGTGTCGCCGAAGGCCGTTCAGCCCTCGAAGCCGTTCGGATTGGCCGACTGCCAGCGCCAGCTGTCCTCGCACATGCGGGCCAGGTCGTGCTTCGCGGTCCAGCCCAGCTTGTCGCGCGCCAGTGCCGGGTCGGCGTAGCAGGCGGCGACGTCGCCCGGGCGGCGGGCGACGATGTCGTACGGGATCTCACGGCCGCTCGCCGCGGCGAAGGCGTTGACCAGTTCCAGCACGCTGTAGCCGCGGCCGGTGCCGAGGTTGACCCAGATCGACTCGTTGCCGCGCAGCAGGAAGTCCAGCGCCGCGACGTGGCCCTCGGCCAGGTCGACGACGTGGATGTAGTCGCGCACGCCGGTGCCGTCGGGGGTGTCGTAGTCGTCGCCGAAGATGGCCAGCTTCGCGCGGCGGCCCACGGCCACCTGCGTGACGTAGGGCATCAGGTTGTTGGGGACGCCGCGCGGGTCTTCGCCGATGCGGCCGCTCTCGTGCGCGCCGACCGGGTTGAAGTAGCGAAGACAGGCCGTCTGCCAGTGCGGGTCGGCGGCGCCCAGGTCGCGCAGGATGCCTTCGCCGATCAGCTTGGTCGCGCCGTAGGGATTCACCGCCATCAGCGCCGCGTCCTCGCGCAGCGGCAGCGCTTCGGGCTGGCCGTACACGGTCGCGCTGGAGGAGAACACGATCCGCTTGCAGTCGTGCCGGCGCATCGTCTCGCAGACGGTCAGCAGGCCGTCCAGGTTGTTGCGGTAGTAGCTCAGCGGCTTGGCGGTCGACTCGCCGACCGCCTTGAAGGCGGCGAAATGCACCACGGCCGCCGGACGGTATTCATGGAAGATCGCATCCAGCGCGGCGCCGTCGCAGACGTCGAGTTTCTCGAACAGCGGCGTCTGGCCGCTGAGTTCGGCCAGGCGCTCCAGCACCTTGGGCGAGCTGTTGCTGAAATTGTCTACGCCGACGACGCGGTAGCCCGCCGCCAGCAGCGCGAGCCAGGTGTGGGAACCGATGTAGCCGGTCGCGCCGGTCAGCAGGATGGTGTCGTTGGCCATGGAATCGTAGGGTTCAGCGGATCATGCCCTGCACGTAGCAGCCGGCGGTGTAGGCGTTGTAGGAGTAGATCACGTCGGTCGTGTCGCGATCCAGGCGCGTGTACTGGCAACCGACGGTGACGTTGCGCAGCGCTTCCCAGGCCAGGCCCAGGCTGTACTGCTTGGAGTTGTCCTTCGAACGCACGCCGCCCAGCGCGATGTCGTGATCCCGGCTCAGGCGGGTGATGCCGAGGCCGGCCTGCGCAGTGAGCTTGCCGGTGATGCGGTAGTTGAACTGCGTCTGGAAGGCCGTCTGCACGCGGTTGAAGTCGGCCAGGCCGTTGTTGATGCCGAGCGCGTAAGTCTCGACGCCGGTGTCCCGCGACAGCTTGGTGTTGAGCGACCAGCGGCCGCCGGGCGACCAGGTCCAGTTCAACGCGCCGGTCAGCCCGGTGAAGGTGTCGGAGGTGCTTCGGCTCAGCCGCGCGTTCAGGCTGCTGGCGCCGGTCGCGCGCCAGAACGCGGTCAGGTCGATGTCCTTGCGGTCCCATTCGAAGCCGTTCACCGGCACGCGGCCCTTCGTGTAGCGGCCCGCGACGCCGAAACGCCAGGCGCTGCTGGCGTTGTAGAGCAACCCCAGCGAAGAGGTGTTCTGACGGTATTCCTGCGGCTCCCACAGGGCCAGCGAATAGTCGCGCTGGCGCCGCATGAAGGTGCCTTCGAGCGTGAACGGCGACAGCCCCGGCAGGCCCAGACGGACGGCCCCGCCCAGGCTCTGGTCGGTCTGCAGGTTGCGTTCGGTGGTCGGGGCGATGCCGGTGTTGCTATTGAAGTCGGCCAGCGTGCGGGCGGTCGTGTAGTCCACGTTGCCCGACAGGTTGCCCGCGGTCTCCCAGTCGATCCCGGTGTCCAGGCTGTAGCCGCGGTTGTCCAGCCGGCTGTTGTCCTGGTAGCGGTTGTCGTTGAAGCGTCCGTCCGCGTGGAGCCGCTGGCGGCCCAGGCGCGTGTCCACGCCGGCCAGCAGGCTCAGCGAGGTCAGCCGGTCGCTATTGGCCGCGGCGTTGGAGCGGTACACGTTGTTGGTGTAGTAGTGACCCAGCGAGGCGCCGAGGTACCAGGGGCTGCCCTGGTCGCTCTGGGCCCAGGCGGACGTGGCGGCGAGCAGCGAGAGCGGCACTGCCAGGGGCAGCGCCAGCCGGTGTGGAGGGAGGCGGTTCATCGTCGGGGAGTCTCCTGCTTTGCGCATCTCAGCATGTCAGCATGTGGGCCTGTCAATAGGCGTGGCGGTCGAACAGCACCAGCCTCACGGTCCGCACGATGATCTGGAGGTCCAGCCCGAGCGACCAGTTGCGCAAGTACTCGAGATCGTATTCGACGCGCGCCTTCATCTTGTCCACGGTGTCGGTCTCGCCGCGCAGGCCGTTGACCTGCGCCCAGCCGGTGATGCCGGGCTTGACCTTGTGGCGCACCATGTAGGCCTTGATCAACTGGCGGTATTCCTCGTTGTGCGCGACGGCGTGCGGGCGCGGGCCCACGATGCTCATGCGGCCTTGCAGCACGTTGAGGAACTGCGGCAGCTCGTCCAGCGAGGTCCGGCGGATGAAGGCGCCGAACGGCGTGATGCGCGGGTCGCCCTTGGTCGCCTGCTTGACGACGGCACCGTTGTCCATCGAGCGCATCGAGCGGAACTTGTAGACGATGATCTCTTCGCCGTCCAGGCCGTTGCGGCGCTGCTTGAAGATCACCGGTCCGGGCGAGCTCATCTTCACGCCGATCGACAGGATCAGCAGGATCGGCGAGATCAGCACCAGGATCAGCGAGGCCAGGATGATGTCGCTGATGCGCTTGACGACCTCGTTCACGCCGGTGAACGGCGTCTCCAGGATGCCGACGACCGGCACGCCGTTCACGTCCTGCAGACGGCCCTGGATGATGCTGATGCCGAAGACGTCGGGAACGAAGAACAGCGACGCGGTCGTCCCCTGCAACTGCTCCAGCAGACGCAGGATGCGCGGCTGCGAGCCCAGCGGCAGCGTGATGTAGACCTCGCGCACGCCGTGGGTGCGCACGTAGTCGCTCAGCTGGGGCAGCGTGCCGAGCACCTTGCCCAGACAGTCCGGATGGAGCCGGTCGTCGGTGCGGTCCTCGAAGAAGCCCAGGCAGTCGGCGCCGCCGACGGTGCCGAACTGCAACGCCCGCGCGACTTTCGCGCCCAGCGGCCCGGCTCCCACGATGACCGCCGTGCGGCGGATCCACGGCTGGCGAGAGCGCCAGCGCAGCACGCGCCGCCCGATCTCTACCGCGATGATCTGCGCCAGCGGAGTGACCGCGGCCCACCACAGCAGGACCGGTCGCTCGAAGTAGTGGAAGCTGCTGGTCGCATAAGCGAACATCCCCAGGATCAGCAGCAGCATCAGCCAGGAGCCGAGGATGTCGGTGATCGCGCTGGCGGGGTGGTCCGCGAAGCGGTTGCGCCCCGGGAAGGTCAGCGCGAACACCAGCATGCACAGCGTGTAGGTGGACCGCATGACCGGCTCGCCGAACCAGGCCAGCAGCACCAGGTAGACCAGGACGATCAGCGTCGGTTCCAGGAAGGCCGCGATGAAGGATTGGACCGACTGCGGCGCGCTGTAGAAGGTTCTCTTGTAATTTCGGTCCTCAAACATCACCCAGTGGTCCTTCCCCGGCCTTAGCCGGAAATTCTCGCTCAATTCGATTCGCGGACTCGTAACCGGACCCCCTAGCTTTGTCACCGGTTCCGCCGCGCCCAGGTCGCCTTCGCGGCCTGCCTACAATCCGCCCCATGCTTCAAGAATGGTCCAAGCTCCTCGCCCCCGCGGTCCAGGATCGCATCACGCTGTTGCTCAACCATGTCATGTCCCGCGAGCCCGTCGCCACCGCGCGCCTGGCCCCGCACACGGGCAAGACGTTGCGACTGCGCCTGTCCGGCTGGCCGGCGATGCTGCCGGCCGCACCGGATCTGCGGTTGCGCATCACCCCGGCCGGTCTGCTCGAACGGATGGGCGACGAGGATGCCCCTAGGCAAGAACCGGACCTGCTCATCGAACTGGACGCGTCCAACCCCGCCGCCGCCGCGTTCGCGGCGCTGTCCGGCGCCCGTCCGGACGTGCGCGTTCAGGGCGACGCGCAACTGGCCGGCGACTTCAACTGGCTGATCGATCACGTGCGCTGGGACATCGAGGACGACCTGGCCGCCATCACCGGTCCGGCCGTGGCGCATCAGCTGGGCCGGTTCGGCCGGGCGGCCGCCGCGGCGATGGCGACGCTGGCCCGCACGGCGGGCCGCTTCATGCCCGACGGCCAAGGCCGGGCATGAGGTCCTGAATGAGGTATCTGTCCCGCCTGCTGGTCATCGTCTGGACCCTGTATCGACATGGGCTGGACGAGCTGGCGCTCTCGACGCTCAAGCGCCGCCGGTTCCGCTTCCTGCGCCGGCTGATCACGGTCGGCCGCGCCTGGGACCAGCCCCGCGGCACTCGCCTGCGGCTGGCTCTGGAGCGGCTGGGGCCGATCTTCGTCAAGTTCGGCCAACTGCTGTCCACGCGCCGTGACCTTGTCCCGCCCGACATGATCGAGGAGCTGTCGCGGCTGCAGGACAACGTGCCGCCGTTCCCCGCCGAGCTGTCGCGCGAGCTGATCGAGCGCGCCTTCGGTCGCCGCATCGAGGCACTGTTCGCCACCTTCGATGCCGAGCCCGTGGCCAGCGCGTCGATCGCGCAGGTCCACTTCGCGACGCTGCACGACGGGCGTGAGGTGGCCGTCAAGGTGCTGCGGCCGGGCATGCTCGACATCATCGAGGACGACCTGGCGCTGATGCGCACGCTGGCGGGCTGGGTGGAGCGTTTTTCGGCCGACGGGCGGCGGCTGAAGCCGCGCGAGGTCGTGTCGGAGTTCAACACCTACCTGCACGACGAACTGGATCTGGTGCGCGAGGCTGCGAACGCGGCCCAGCTCCGCCGCAACATGCAGGACCTGCATCTGGTGATGGTGCCGGAGATGATCTGGGAACTCTGCCGGAGCGAGGTCATCGTCATGGAACGCATGCGCGGCGTGCCGATCTCGCAGCTCGAGCGGCTGCGCGAGGCGGGCGTCGACATCAAGAAGCTGGCCCGCGACGGCGTGACGATCTTCTTCACGCAGGTGTTCCGCGACGGCTTCTTCCATGCCGACATGCATCCCGGGAACATCCAGGTCAGCCTGGATCCGCACACCTTCGGCCGTTACATCGCGTTGGATTTCGGGATCATCGGCACGCTGACCGAGGTCGACAAGGACTACCTGGCGCAGAACTTCATCGCCTTCTTCCGACGCGATTACAAACGTGTCGCCGAGTTGCACATTGAATCGGGTTGGGTGCCGCCTGAAACGCGCGTCGATGAGCTGGAAGGCGCGGTACGGACCGTCTGCGAACCGCACTTCGACAAGCCGTTGAAGGACATTTCGCTGGGTCAGGTGCTGATGCGCCTGTTTCAGATCTCCCGCAGATTTAACGTGGAGATTCAGCCGCAGCTGGTTTTGCTGCAAAAAACGCTGCTCAACATTGAAGGATTGGGTAGGCAGCTCGATCCTGACCTGGATCTCTGGGCGACGGCCAAGCCATTCCTCGAGCGCTGGATGGACGAGCAGATCGGCTGGCGCGCCTTCCTCCGCCAGTTGAAGAAGGAGGCGCCGCGCTTCGCGCAGATGGTGCCGGAATTCCCCCGGTTGATGCACGAGGTGCTGCGCCAGCGCGCCGACGACGGCCATTCCGACCTGACCCGCCAACTGCTGGTGGAACAGCGCCGCACCAACCTCCTGCTGCAGGCACTGCTGTGGGGCGTGGGCGGCTTCATGCTGGCCCTGGTACTGACACAACTGGCCATGCGCTGGATCGACTGAGACGGCAATACGCACGAAGCCAAGGCGACAGCCGGCCCTGTGTGGCGACTGTCGAGGGGAGGCCCGGCGTCATCCCCTCGGGGCACGTTGCAGCGCCGAGGGTCAGGTCGCGTAGTCGGCGAATCCCTGCTTGAGTCGCGAGCGCAGCAGCGTGCGCACCCGGTTCACGCGTGAACGCACCGTGCCGATCGGAATCGCCTGGATCTCGGCGACATCGCGGTAGGACTCTTCCTGCAGGCAGGCCAGGTCGAACGTGCCGCGCAGGTCCGCGGACAGTCCCGACAACGTGACGTCGACGATGCCGGCCAACTGCCGGTAGGCCACCTGCTGGCTCACATCCATCGATGAATCGCGCGGCCGATGTGCCGATTCGGCGTCCATCATGTGCGGCGACTCATCCAGGCTTTCCATCTGGCCGCTACGCTTTGAGCAGCGCGCGACGTGGTTGCGTGCGACGTTGGCGGCGATCCCGAAGAACCAGGTCTCCACCGAGGAGCGCGCCTGGAAGCGGTCCGCGCAGCGCGTGGCCTCGAGCATCGCATCCTGGATGATGTCGTCGAGTTCCCCCGGGGAGCGCTCGTAGCGGCGCAGGAAGCGCTTGAGCTTGCTGGAGTCGCTGCGTGAATCCCGAGCGATCTCGACGATGTGGGTCAGCACCAGTTGCTGGCGCTGGCGTACGAGCTCGGGATCCACGGGTTCGATGGCATCGACTGGTTCGTCCGACTCCTCCTGCTCGCTTCGTTCGTTCCGCTCATCTGAATCGATGAGCGCCTCGAGCGCCGCGCTGGCGTCGTCGCCGGCGAGATCAAGTGCGGCCGCCGGAGTGGGGGTGGCGGTCGTTGCGGGCTCTTGCGAGTGGGCGTCGCCCATTTCGCCCATGGCTTCGGTAGTGTGGTTCATAGACAGACTCGAAGAAGGTCCGGGTCCCCGTTCGGCTCGGTCTCGGGCGCGCGCCCGACGGGGATCTTCCGGAGCCGGGGGCTCCCTAGGACGGAGGAGAAGTCGCGCCGCGCCGGGCGCGTGACAGGAAAGTGGAGCGGCGCGGCGGTCATGGCCGGCCTCCGAAGGTGACGAGGGCCGCCAGGGCTTGGTCGCCGAGCGCGAGCAGCTGCAGCGCCATCCAGCGTCCGGTGGCGGCCAACACCAGGCCGACGGCGAACAGCTTCACGGCGAAGGGAATGCTCTGGTCCTGCATCGACAGCACCGTCTGGACCAGTGACACCAGCACGCCGGCCAACACCGCCACGATCAGCGGCGGCAGCGACAGCCAGATCACCATGAGCAGGCCCTTCTGAAAGAACGCGATGGTTTCGATCACGGCGTGGCTTTCAGGCGTAGGAACGGACCAGGCCGTCGAAGAGTCGCGTCCAGCCGTCGAGCAGCACGAACAGCAGGATCTTCAGCGGCAGCGAGACGACCATCGGCGAGACCATCTGCATGCCGAGCGCGAGCAGCAGGTTGGACAGCAGCAGGTCGATGACCACGAAGGGGACGTAGAGCACGAAACCGGCTTTCAGCGCGAGTTCCAGTTCGCTCACGACGAAGCACGGGATCAGCACGACGTAGTCGCCGTCCTGGGGCGTCGCCATGCGGCCTCCCCACTGCTGGTGAGCGAGGTCAACGAACTTCTGCCGCTTTTCCGGGAGCGTGTTCGCCAGCATGAAACCGCGCATGGGCTCGAACGCCTGCGCCAGGTCCGCCAGGCCCAGGCGCGCAGACTTCGAGCGCTGTGGCGCCTGCGCCTGAGCGGGCTGGCCCGAAAGTCCGGGGAGATCCATCGGCAGCCGCGACACGACCTCGTTGAGCACCGGGGCCATCACGAACAGCGTGGCCGCGAGTGCCATGCCGTTGAGGGCCATCGTCGGCGGGACCTGTTGCACGCCCAGTGCGTTGCGCACGATCATCAGCACCACGGAGATCTTCAGATAACTCGTCGTGCAGACCAGTAGCAGCGGCAGCAGCGTCAGGCCCGCCAGCAGGAATGCCAGCGAGAGGGGGTCGAAGCCGCCGCCGCTCACCGCGGACTCCCCCACTGCAGGATCTCGACGGCCAGCCGTCCTTCGACCTCGACCAGTTGTCCCGCGCCGAGCTCGGTGCCGTGGGCGACGATGCGCACCGTCGCCGGGGTCAGGGCTTCCAGTGGGACGATCTGGCCGGCCGCGAGAGCGCTCAATTCGCCGACGGTCATGGCGACACGGCCAACGATGAAGTCCAGGTCTACGGTCAAGGCATCCACGTTGCGGGGCTCCGATGAGGGTGAAAAGGCATGAAGGGAATTGGACGGCGAGGTCCCCGTCGAGCCCCATCCCTGGAACTCGCGTGTGAGGTGGTCGACCTGACCTAAATGAATCAGTCGCCTCCCAGAAACGAGGCATAGCGGGCCGTTTTTGGCTCGCCCATCGGAGGGAAGCCAGAAGGCATCACCCGTCCGGACCGTGCTCAGCTGCGCGTGCCGTATCGCGATGCGCCCCAGCCAGAGCCCCACCGTCAGGGCGATCGCGGCGACGGATGCCGACATCGGGCCTTGCACGGGGAGCGGCCGCCATCCGGGTGCTGACGCCCACGCCAGGAGCGTGCGCCGCGAGGTCCGTAAAGGCAGGACTTGCCGGCTGCCGTCGCGACTGACCAGCGTCAAGACTGCGGCAATGGGCTGCTCCTTGCCTGATGGCGGGGCGTCGTGGCCGACGGGAAGCGGGGTCGGGACACCGCCGAGCGCCTGCGCGAGCGCCGGACACCAGGCGGTGCAGGCCAGGCGGAGAAGACCGTCCCTCGCACGGTCGTCGACGTCGTGCGGGAGGTGCAGTCCGGTCGCGATCGTGACGAGGGTGTCGTCGCACAGGTGGAGGACTCCATGCGCGGTCGTGAGCGCCGGTGCGGCCCGGATCGGCGCGCTCGCGCCCGCCTCGCCGGAAGACGCGAGCGCCAGCTCGAAAGAGCCCCAGGGAGCGTCCGGGTCGCCGACGACCCACTGGACGCCACGCTGAAGTCGCTGGCGGAGCCGGATGTCCTCGGCCGCCCGCTTCGGCATCTGGATCGGTGAGGGCGCTGCGCGCGCGTGTGTCATCGAGGCGGCGCGTGCGGCGGCGGGTCTGTCAATCGGGTCGGCGAGCATCGGAGGGGCCGTCGGCATACCGGCGGCGTTTGGGGGAGGTGCGGGTCAGTGCGATGTCAAAGGCATGCCGTTCTCGGGGTGGCGCGCCACCGCCGGAACCTCGCCGGCTTGTTCGCGTACTAGGGCCCGAATGAATCCCGCCTGGATCTCCCAACGCGTGCCGCTGAGCGGACTTGCCCTGCGCATCGACGATGCGGAGGAGGAGGCGTGCCCCGTCGTGCTGAAGCGCGAGTCGCTGGCGGTCGTGCGCTCGGCGGGTGAAGTGGTCCGGGCCGCCAGATCCGGCTGCGCGATGCGTCTGCGGGCGGCGCGCGAGCGCGAGCGCCTCTGGCGCCAACGGGCGCGCGACCAAGTCACGGACAGGCTCGCCCTGGACGTGGCCGAACTCAGGGCCGCGGCATTGACGGACGCGATGCGTATCGCAAGCGCGCTGAGGCAGGACCGCGAACAACTGCTCGCGGGCGCCGAGACTTTGTTGATCGACATCGCGCGACACGCGGCTCGACGACTGCTGCTCGATCTGCCCGCCGAGGTTGGGCGCAATCCAGCGCCCGCCTGTTGCGTGAGGAATGGCGCGCAATGCGCGGCGAAGGCGAATCCCGATTGCGCGTATCGCCTGACGAAGTGCAGGCCTTGACGGACATCGCGGCCGATGCTGGGTGGACGCTGGTGCCTGACGCGCTGATGGCGCGAGGTCAGTGCGTGCTTGACCATCGCGCCGGCAGCCTCCATGCCACCTATGTCGAGAACGTCCGGGCGCTGATCGACGCGTTGCCGGTTCCGGTTTCCTCATCGTCGTCCGCCAGTCCTGTTGACTCAGTCCTTCTTCCACCCCCTTCGCAGGAGACTTCTCATGACCTCGATCACCCCCACCGAACGCCTGCTGCAGACCGCGATGTCGCGCTCGAGCCGCCTGTCCGAAGCAATGCAGCGCATCGGACCGCAGGACCTTGAGCGAGCCGTCGGGATCCAGCTCCGGCAGCAGGTCGAGATCGCGACGATGAAGCAGGCCGTCCAGCTGCATCGGAGCGTCGAACGCAAGATCCTGAACGAGCAGCGTTGACATGAAACGGCCCGCCGCGCTGTTCGGATATCCGCTACGTGCCGTGCTCTGCGCCGCAGCGCTGGTCGGACCATTCGGCCCCGCGCTCATGGAAGCGCGTGCGGTGGCGCCGGCCGCCTGGCGGGACGCGCTCTACAGCTATCGCGCCGACGAGGAATTGACGGTGACCCAGGTCCTGGACCGCTTCTCGTCGACCTTGGGCCTGGAAGTGAAGCTCGCCGACCCCGCGCTGGGTCGGCGCAAGCTGAGACTTAGCGGCAAGGGTGCCTCTCCGGCGGTCTTCCTTGATCGACTGGGCGATTCACAAGGGTTGGACTGGTTCATCTATCAAGGCGTGCTTCACATCTCGGCGCGGTCGGCCGCGACCAGCGAGCGGATCTCGCTCGGACCCCAAAGCCCCTCCGACGCGAAAGACGCATTGGTCGGCATCGGACTTTTCGAGAGTCGCTTCGGTTGGGGCGAGTTCGATTCCGACCCGCCGACTGTGCTCGTGTCCGGGCCGCCGGCGTATGTGAGCCTGGTCCGGCGGATGCTCGCGGTGCCCGAGGACCGGACGCCGAAGCGGGAGCATCCGCGCATGATGGTCTTCCGACTGAAACACGCCGCCGCCGCCGATCGGGAAATGCGCACGCGCGACCGTAGCGTCACCTTGCCGGGACTGGTGACCACCTTGAACCAGGTCCTGCCGAACGCTCGTTCCGTCAATCTCCAGACGCGTCTCGCGAATGCAGGCGTGGGGAGGAAGGCCTCGCTGCTGTCCGGCGTCGAGGATCCCTGGGCGGCGCTGGCGCGGGAGATGGCCGGCGGCGACGTCTCCGGCGACATCGCGCTGAGCGGCGTCCCCGCCGCTCGACTTCCCCTGGCAGCGGCCGCCAGCGGTAGTCTTCCCAGGCGCGTTGGCCCCCAGGAGGGAGCCTCGGAGGGCTCGATCGAGGCGACTGCGCCGCGGCGCCGATCCGCACGCAGCGACGATGCGGACGAGCCCGATTTCACGCCGTCGATCGCCGCCTACACGCCGCTCAATGCGGTGCTGGTGTGGGACCTGCCGTCACGTCGCGAGGACTATCGCGAGCTCATCGATTCGCTCGATGTCCCCAATCGCTTGATCGAGATCAACGTCACCATCCTCGACGTCAGCGCGGATGCGCTACGGGATTGGTCTGTGGATCTCCAGGCAGGCTCGGGCGCTGCGCAGGTGGCACTTGGCGCCGACGGGAACCTCGGCGTGACCTCCGCCGATACCGGCGTCAAGGGATCGACGATGGTGCTATGGGCCTCGAACCGACTCGCCTTGCGGGTGCGTGCGCTGGAATCGCGCGGGCAGGCGCAGGTGCTCTCCCGTCCGTCGGTGCTGACCCTGAACAACGTGGGCGCGCTGCTCGACATGAACCAGTCGGCCTACGTGAAGCTGGTCGGCGAGCGCAGCACCGACCTGCGCACGATCACCGCCGGAACCCTGCTCAAGGTGACGCCGAGCATCGTCGGCGACGACGCCAGCGGCGGCGCGGAGCAGGGCATACGCGTCACGCTGGACATCGAGGACGGTCAGTTGACCAAGGCAACCTCCGATCAGGGCACGCCCAGTGTCGGCAACAGCGCGGTCAGCACCGAGGCGGTGGTGAAGCCCGGCGAGTCGCTGGTTGTCGGCGGCTACCGACGGCAGGATCGCCAGGTCTCCAATGCCCGGGTGCCGGGCCTGTCGTCGATTCCTGTCATCGGCGGTCTGTTTCGAAGCGACAGCGCCGTGAACAGCGAACGCGAGCGTCTCTTCATCCTCACGGCGCGCGCGCTTCCCTGAACGCCCGACTTCCGGCATCTCCTCCTGTCGTCCTTCCGCATTTTTTTCCTTCCGTCATTCTCCTTTCGTCATGACCACCATCCCCTCTCGCCCAGGCAATGTGTTCGAGCCGGTCCCGGAGGCGCCAACGGGCGTCCGGGGGGCAGGCTTTCAGGAGTTCCCTCGACAGTCAGCACCGGAGCGGCCTGCCGCGCCCACATCTTCCGATCTGGCGCAGATCGCCGAGCGCCGCGCTGCGCTTCGCGCCGCGGCGGATGCCGCGTCGAACTCCGGGGGGCTGGGAAGCAGCGCGGAGGAGATCACCTTCGGTACCAGCGAGCGTGCCGAGCTGGAAACGCACGACGAGTCCCGCGACGCGCGCGAGCGCCAGGACGAGCGCATCGAGGCCCTGATGCGCATCGGCGCAATCCAGGCAATGCTGAAGCAGCTCACGGGTGAGCAGGGGTTCGCGTGTATACAACAGCGCGCTCAGCGTTTTGCGTTGTTGTGGGCGCAGGGCAGGTCGCAACAGGCGATCGAGGAATTGGACGCCAACGTCTCTGTGGGAGCGGAGCGCAAGGCGTTGTTTCACATGGCGCTGGATCAATTGCCGCCGGGGGCGGATGTCGGGTCGTTGAACGCCCTGATGGAGGACTTGGCGTGCGATCCTCACGACACCGTGCGGGCATTGATGCGGACGGCCGTGTCGAAGAAGGATTCCCCCGCCGCCAAGGGGGCCCTCGCGCCGAACTCGCCGCTGCTTTCGCTGCTCCAGTCGCCGCTGACGCCCAAGCTGGTCCTGGATGCGGCCACCGGCCTGGGCCGCGAAGGCCTTGGTCAACTGGAGGCCATGGCGGTGCGTCCCGGACGCGTCGACGGGCGCCTCTCGAGCGGCAGAGACGTGTTCCTCTCGCTGACCTTGCTGCGCACGATCCAACAGCTCCGCCAGGTCGAGCAGACCAGTGTTGGACTGATGAAAGCCGGTGCCGCCGGACCCTGCCCGGCGGCCGACAATCCGGAAGAAGTCCGCAAGACGGCGCGCTGGCTCCTCGAGACGACTTTCGCGCCCGCGCCGCAGTCGGCTCTGGCGCGCATGGGGACGGTGTTGAAGGTCAACGGCGAGGCCCTGGCGAGGGCGCGTCGCGAGATGCAGCGCGAATTGCGGCAACTCCCGGACGGCGTGTGGCTGAACGCGGATACCAAGCAGCTCGTGAGCAATGAGTTGAAGAATGCGAATACGGCCAACCTGGAGCATCACGGACTGCTGACCCGTGCCGGGCTGAGCAGACGAACGGATCGCCCGACCGCGCCCGGGGCATGACAAGCCTGCAAATTCAGGTGGCGAACCTCGCATGAACGCACTCGACTGAGCGTTCACCATGCCTCTGCCACCACCTTCCAGCGCCCCCCGTGGCGCCCCCCGCGTCACTGCCGCGGGCGCGATCCTGTCACCGGCGCAGGCGCTCGCCCGGCAGATCGCACCGCGCGGCGAGCGGGCCGAGATCGTCGTCACCGCGCTGGTCGTCGCGGTGGTATTCGCGATGCTGCTCCCGGTCCCCACGTGGCTCTTGGACCTGCTGATCGCGACCAACCTGTGCGTGTCCGCGTTCATGATCGTGCTGGTGATGCAGGTGAAGCAGACCACCGGGTTGTCGGCCTTCCCGTCGCTGTTCCTCGTGACCACGCTGTTCCGCGTCGCCTTGAGCGTGGCCAGCACCAGGCAGATCCTGCTCAACGGGGAAGCCGGGCACATCATCGCGGCCTTCGGCGAGATCGTCGTGGGCGGGAACCTGGTCGTCGGCCTCGTCGTCTTCCTGGTCCTCACGGTGGTGCAGTTCATCGTGATCACGAAGGGATCGGAACGCGTGGCCGAGGTCAGCGCGCGCTTCTCGCTCGATGCGATGCCGGGTCGGCAGATGGCCATCGACATGGAGCGCAAGGCGGGCGGCATCACGCAGGAGGAAGCCAAGGCGCAGCGCGACGGGTTGACGGAGGAGAGCCAGTTCTTCGGCGCCATGGACGGGACGATGAAGTTCGCGAAGGGCGACGCCATCGTCGGTATCGTCATCGTGCTGGTGAACCTGCTGGGCGGCCTGTCCGTGGGCGTGCTCCAGCGGGGCATGTCGGCCGCGGACGCGCTGCAGGTGTACGCGATCCTGACCATCGGCGACGGGCTCGTCGCGCAGATCCCGGCGCTGCTGATGTCGATGACCGCCGGCCTGCTGGTCACGCGGGTGTCCAAGCCCACGGGCGGCCGTGCGATCGGCAACGAATTGACCGCGCAACTGCTGCACCAGCCCAAGGCCTGGGTGACGGCCAGCGGCGCGATGCTGGCCTTCGGACTGCTGCCCGGCATGCCGCTGCTGGCGTTCGCCGGCCTGGCGACCGGTTCCGCCGCGGTCGGCCTGACGATGATGCATCGCAAGCTGAAGACGGAACGCGAGGAGGCGCAGCAGCGGGAGGCTGTCGTGGAGGCCCTGCGCGATTTCGATCTGGTCCGCCCCTTCGCGCTGAGGGTCAGCGGTCGCATCGACCCCGAGCGCGCGCAGCGTGCGCTCAACCTGTGCCGGCAGGTCCGCAACCGCCTGGTGCGTCGTCTGGCGCTGGTGACCCCTCAGATCGACTTCGACGCCGATGTGGACCTCGATCACGCGGACCTGGAGTTCTGCCACGGTGAAGTGCCGGTGTTTTCCCTGCGGCTGCACGAGGATCTGCGAACCTGCACGTGGACCCGGGGCGATGCGATCGACCTTGGGCTGCCGGCCGACCAGATCGAGCCGCGCGGCGGCCTGGCCTGTGCGCCGCGTGTCTGGCTGCCCGAGGCCCAGGCGCTTGCACTGGACCCGAAACCGACGGACCTGGGCGACTGCTGGGAACGTCTGGACGAACTCTGCGAGGAGACCCTGCTGCGCGTCGGTGCGATGTATTTCGGCATGGAGGAGACGCAGAAGATCGCGGCCTGGTGCAACCGCAAGACGCCCGAAGTGGCGAAGGAACTGGAGCGCGCCGTCCCATCCAGCCGGATGGCCGAAGTGCTGCGTCGGCTGCTCACCGAGAACGTCAGCATCCGCAACCTGCCGATGATCATCAATGCGCTGATCGATTGGGGACCGCGCGAACGCGATCCCTCCGTCCTGACGGAGTGCGTCCGGGCGGCGCTGCAGCGCGAAATCTGCGACGCCCATGCGGTGCGCAAGGAATTGCGCGCGCTCATGTTCGACAGCGAACTGGAGGCGCAGATCCGCGCCGCCATCCGCCAGACCGCCTACGGTGATTTTCTTGCGCTCGATGCCGATCTGACGGACGCGATCCTCGACGAGACGGCTGAGGCATATCTCGCCAACCATGAGGGCGCACGCCTGGTCATGATCTGCGCGCAGGATGTGCGTCCGCACATCCGCAAGCTGGTGGCCGACCGCATCCCGCCGCTGGCTGTGATCGGCATGTCCGAGCTGCCGCCGGACTTCCGCGTGAACGTCCGCTCCGTGATCAGCGTGCCGTTGGACGGACGCGCCCTGCCGGAGATGTACTGAGATGCAGCCCCGCGCCTTGGAGGCAGATACCCTGGAACTTCGCGTCCTGAGCGGCCTGCAGTCGGGTGCCGCGCTGCCGTTGGAGGATGCGCTGGCCGTGGGAGCCGACGATGAGGCCGACCTGCTGTTGCTCGGCGATGGTGGCGGACCCGCGCGATTGCTCGTGCGCCTGGATCCGGGCGGCGGCTTGATGCTGGACACGCCGGAGGCGGGCGTCGTCCTGGCCGATGGACGCACCCTCGCCGAGGGCGCGTCGACGCCGCTGCAGCCCGGAGAAGGCTTCCGCACCGGCGATGTCTGGTTGACCGTGCGCGCGTCGTCCGACGCCTGGGATGCGTGGACGCCGCCAACGAGGGACGCCGCCTCGAAAGCAACGACGGGGGCGTCCCCGCAGGAAGGCGACGAGGCGCACGTCGCCGCGGCCACCCCGGTCATGGTCGCGGACGTCCGCCCGTTCCGCAAGGGCCGCAGCGCCCGGTTGCCCGCGGCGCCCCGTCGCATGCGGGCCGTGGGCAGCGTGATCGTCGCGGCGGGCCTGCTGTCGACGATGCTGGGCGTGGCCGCGCTGGTGCGACAGGCCGCGGAAGCGGAGACCCTGGCGGGCCGGGAGGTGGGCGAGCCGGAGACCGGTGTTGCGTCGAACGGCATGGCACGCACGATGTCGCCGGCGCGCGCCGCATCGTCGACCGCCGTCTCCGCGCCTGCCGCGGCAGCGCCCGCATCGGCGGCAGCGGCGTCTGTGACCCCTCAACCGGCTGCGGTGGTCGTCACCAGTGCCGACCCGGAAGCCGGACAGCGGGAGGCCGCGGCTGCGGCGCCGCGCGCGCCGGCGGTCGAGGTGAATCGCGGCGCGACGTCCGACCGCAGCGGCGGTCACGACCGTCTGCTGGTGAACGTGCCGGGAGACGGCATCGTGATCCTGCCGTTTGATATCCAGGAAGTGCTGCTCGGCTCCCATAGCCAGGTGACGCTGACGGACGGCCGCCGGCTGGAGCCCGGTGATCGCGCCGGCGACTGGCGGCTGGCCGAGATCCGGCCAGGCGCGCTGGTTTTCGACGGCCCCCGCAAGGTGCAGGTCGGATGGTGACGCCGCGCGAGATCGCCGCCCGCGAAGCGGCGCGCATTGCTCCCGCGATGGCGGCGGTGTCCTTGACCCGCCAGTTGGGCCGGGTGCATCGCGTGCTGGGCATGCTGATCGAGGGCACCGTGCCCGGGGCGAGCATCGGCGAACTCTGCGAGGTCTACCACCAGGACGACCCCGGCAGGATCTGGCGCTGCGAGGTGGTCGGCTTCACCGGCGCCAACGTGCTGTTGTCGTCGCTGATGGCGCTGGAGGGCATCTCCGGCGGCTGCGTGATCCGGCCGTTGCGCACCGTGCACCACGTCGCGGTGGGTAGACCCCTGCTGGGACGCATCCTCGACGGCTTCGGCGATCCGTTGGATGACGGTCCACCGCTGCGACCCGGCGAGGACGGGCTGGCGCTCCGTCGTGTCATCGCGGACGCGCCGCCGCCGGTCGAGCGGTGGCGCATCAAGGATCGATTCCCCACCGGCGTGCGCAGTCTCGACACGCTGTTGACGATCGGGCAGGGACAGCGGGTGGGCCTGTTCGCCGGCCCCGGTTGCGGCAAGACCACGCTGATGGCGGCGGTCGGTCGCGGCAGTCCGGCGGACGCGATCGTCGTCGGGCTGATCGGCGAGCGCGGTCGCGAAGTCCGCGAATTCACCGAACATGAATTCGATCCGGACTTGATGGCGCGCACGGTGATCGTCTGCGCGACGTCGGACCGCACGTCGATCGAGCGCGTACGCGCCGCGTTCACCGCCACGGCGATCGCCGAGGGCTTGCGCGATCAAGGCTTGAACGTGCTGCTGATGGTGGATTCGCTGACGCGCTTGGCCCGCGCGCAACGCGAGATCGGGCTGGCCGCCGGCGAGGCGCCCGCGCGTGCCGGCTTTCCGCCGTCGGTCTACGCGCTGCTGCCGCGGCTCATCGAGCGCGCGGGCAACGCGGCCGGCGGTTCCATCACGGCGCTCTACACCGTCCTGCTGGAAGGTGAACTCCGCTCGGATCCGATCAGCGAGGAAGCGGTCTCGCTGCTGGACGGCCACATCGTGCTGTCGCGCAAGCTGGCCGAGCAAGGGCAATACCCGGCCGTCGACGTGCTGGCAAGCCTGAGCCGGGTCATGTCGAACATCGTGCCTCGCGAGCATGGCCGGGCGGCCAACCGGATCCGGCAGGTGCTGTCCGGCTATCGCGACATGGAGCTGATGGTGCGGCTGGGCGAGTACCGGCCCGGTCTGGATCCCGAGACCGATCGGATCGTCGCCGACTATCCCAAGGTCATCGACTTCCTGCGCCAGGACACGCGCACGCCCGTGTCCCTGGAAGACAGCCTCGCGATGCTGAAGTCGCTGACGGCCGGCGCGGTGTGAGCATGCCGGATCACCCCGCGCCGCGCCGCGCGCCGCACGAATTCGAATCGCCTCCTCCCCCTGACCCCAGGATTGCGGGCGTGCGCAGCATCGGCGCGCTGGCGAGCCGCCGCGCGACCCTGGCCGAGGCCGAACTTGCCCGCGCCCAGCGTGCCGCCGAGGAGGCGGCGCACGCCTTGACGGAAGCGGAACTGGCCTTGAGCGACTGCATCGCCGATGTCGCCGCGCAGCGCGCGGCCTTGCGCGCGGCCTGTCAGTCGGAACCCGGCGGTGCGCCGGTCCTGCGACGTTGGCGGCGGGACGATCAGGCGCAGATCGACCGGATCGCACCGGCCCGCCAGTCCGTGACCGATCGCCAGAGCGAGCGCGATGACGCCGAACTGGCGCTGGGCGAGGCGTCCGCCCGGCACCGCGCCCTGGCCAGGCGCCGCGAGAAGTACACGCTGCTGGAAGAAGAGCTGCGCGACGGTGCATGACGGCACATGACGGCGCATGACGGCGCGAGATCTTCGACGCGCCTTGTTCAGACGAGATCCAGCATCTCCTGTCCGATCTGGTCGTCCACCGAGGCCAGGTCCAGGCGCAGTTCGTCCTCGCCCGGCCGCAGCGTGGGCCGCAACAGCTCCGGCGCCTGCTTCTCGTACTCCTCGATCACGCGCAGCAGCAGCGCCACCGCGCGGAAGGTGTGTTCCGGGACGGGCTGCCCGATTTCGCCCGACGCGAGCAGATGCCGCGCCAGTCCCACGTATCGGACGACGGGCACGCCGTTCTCACGCGCCTGTCGTCGCAGGGCGAGTGCTTCCTCGTCGCTGCGCTTGTCCAGGATGACCGGCATCTCGGTGATCTCCGGGTCGTAGAACAGCGAGACGGCGACGTGTTCCGGATTGACCACCACCGCGCTCGGGCGCCGCTGCGCAGGATCCTGGTCGGACATGACGATCTCCTTGGCGATCTGCTTGCGCGTGCCCTTGAGCATCGGGTCGCCCTCGTTCTGCTTGTAGTCGCGGCGGACTTCGCTGATGTCCATGCGCAGCTGGCGGTAGATCAGGTAGCGCTGCAGCAGGATGTCGGTGACGATCAACAGCACCAGCACGACGATGCACTGACGCTCCAGACCCTTGAGCATCGCCAGGGACAACGACCACCCCTGTGCGGCGTCGACCCGGAAGCTCTGCGCGATGTCGGGCAGTTCGGCGTGGATCTTCAGCCACACCACCGTCAGCAGCGTGAGGCTGCGCACCGGCCCGATCACGGCCATGACGAGCTTCTGTCCCGAGATCAGGTTCTTCAGGTTGTTGCCCGGATTGAGCTTGTCGAAGCCTTTTCCGAGCGCCTTGCCGGCGACGTTGAAGCGGGTCTGGGCCAGGGTGCCCAGCACGGCGACGAGCGCCGGCAGGACCGCGAGCACGAGCAGCGCGATCAGCACCGGGACGAAGGAAGACCAGCTCATCGCGAGGCGCGCGTCCATCGGTCGCGCCGTCTGACGCAGGGCCGCTTCCAGCAGTGCGTCGACCAGTCCCCGCCACAGCGGCTCGGTGGCGAAGGCGACCTCCGCCATCAACATCAGGCGCAGGATCTTCAGCGAGTCCTGGCTGACGCCGACCTGCCCGTCCTGGCGTGCCTGGCGCTTCTTGGACTCGGTCGGGGGGAGGTTCTTCTCGGACATTCGACGGCTCGTCCACCGGTCAGCGCGTGGCCGGGAGCGTGAGGCCGAGGGTCTGCAGCATGCCCTCCTGCCACCAGCGCAGCGAGTCGTCGACGACCTTGTCGAACAGCGGCACCGCGATCAAGGCCAGGATGAGCAGGGCGGAAACCGACTTCACCGCCATCGCGGACGCGTAGACGTCGAAGCCCTGGACGGCCGTGCTGGCGATGGCCAGCCCCAGTTCGACCATCAGCAGCAGGAGCAGGGGCGGACCGGCCAACAGCAGCGCCTGGGTCAGCGTACCGGCCAGCGCCTGGAGCAGCCCGCGCTGGTGCGCGGCATCGAGCGCGGGGAACAGATCCAGCATGGGCCATTGCGCGTGGCTGACGGACAGCGCGGCAAAGGTGGTCTGCAGCAGGCCCAGGTCCACGAGGAGCGCGATCAGGGCGCGCTCGGCGAGCTCGCCCAGCAGGGTGGCGTCCGCCTGGAGCGCCGGGTTGGCCTGTTGCGCAGCGTTGGCGCCGCGCTGGTTGTCGATCAGCGTCCCCATGCCGCGCACGGCCCAGAACGGGATCGCCGCCAGCATGCCCAGCACGCTGCCGATCAGGCCTTCCTTGAGTGTCAGCAGGAGGAGTGCCTCGGGCGGAGGCGGGGAGGCCGCGAACACGGGCCAGACCTGGAAGGCCGCCGGCAGCGACAGCGCCAGGCAGAGCGCTCCGCGCACGGCGGCGGTGGTCTGTTGGCGTGTCAGGAAAGGCAGGAAAACGATCATGCCGCCCACACGGGCCATGGACAGCGCCATGACCTGCCCGACCACGAACAGCGACAGCGGCGACGCGGTCGGCATGGCGCTGCTTCAGGCGATCGCCGGCTGGGCGACGGGGGCTGCCGGGATCGGCGCGGACGTCGCGCCGTCGGCGGACGCCCGACGCGCGCCCCGGGCGCGTTCCAGACGGGCGTGACGACGATCCAGGCGGGTCATATGGGCGAGCCACGCCGGATCGTCGAGGCGGCAACCCCAGACCTCCAGGTCGAAGCGCAGGCCGCCGTAGTCGACCACCGCGGGCATCAACGCCCAGCGTTCGAGCCGGCAGGCGCGGACCAGCGAAAGGCTGCGCCGGTTAGTGCCCAGGATCCAGCACGTGACGGTGTCGAAACCGTAGCGGCGGCATTCCCTGAAGACGCCGCGGATCATGCGCATGGCGATGCCGCTGCCGTGCCAGGACTCGGCCACGTAGAGCCAGAGGTCGCCGACGCTGCGGCAGGCTTCGGGCGCCCAGACGATCGCGCGCATGTGGGCCCAGGCGATCGGGGTGTCATCCGGCGCCGCCATCACCCATACCGGCCAGCCCTTGCGGCGGCCCAGCGCGATGATGGCCTGCATCTCCTGCGGGGTGCCGTTCGCCAGCGTCGGCGAATGGCCGCCGCCCGCCACCGACTCGTTGTAGATGCGGATCAGATGCTCCGCGTCGGATGCTCGCGCCCGGCGCCAGATCAGCGATGTGAGGTCCTGGGGCGCAGACGCGGCGGCGCGCGACGGTGTCGAAGTGTTCATGGTGTGGCGGAGGTGTGGTCCGGCCCGGCGGCGGCGCTGCGCCAGATGCGCCAGACCTGACGCCGCAGCGCGGCGGCGGCGTCGGGGATGTGCGGCATCGTCACGGCCGCGCGCAGGTGTCCGGGGTCGCATCGCAGGCGCAATCTCGACCAGGCGCCCGGCAGCGCGTCCTCGATCAGGCGACCCATCAGCGGCAGCGCCCAGCCACGCAGGTCGGCGTCGGACGCCTCCCTCGGCGGCGCGGTGCCTTCGAGACGCAAGGGGCGTGCCTTGGCCTGCCGGAGCGCGTCGCGCCACAGCGGCGCGTCGCCGCGGCGCGGGGAAAACAGATCGGCCAGATCGCGGTGCGCGCCGGCCAGGCAATGGCTGGCATGGGCGACACGGCCAAGGGCCAGGGCGGCGCGATCGAGCGCGCCGCCGTCCAGCGGCAGATGGTCCGGCATCGCCGCGAGGCGGTCCAGCGGCAAGGGCAGCTCGGCGTCGATGTCGAAACGGGCGCAGAACCAGCGATACGCGAGTCGCAGCAACGGACCTGGTGAGCGGAAGCGGTCCAGACATGGCGTCTCGTCGCGTCTGTCGCCGGTCGCGGCCGCGTCGTCCAGCCATCCAGGATGCATCCGGTACCAGGGCTCGTACCAGAGCGCCAGCCAGCCGGCCTGCGCTTGCCGGGAGTTCGCGAGGCTCTCCTCGGCGCCTGGGGCGATGGCCGCCGTCATGGCGTCGCGGCGCCTGTCAGCGGATCCGCATCGGACAGGCCGAGCGGATCTTCGCCAGCGGACGCCGTCGAGACGGCGCTCCTTCGACGTTGCCACAGCAGCCAGCCGAGGGGGGCACCGACGCCCAGCACGACCGCCAGCAGGCCGGTGACCCAGCCCACCAGCGTGTTCTTGCCGCCACCTGCGTCGCGGCCGGCGGTCGTCGCAGCGGCCGTGGCCGCGATCGTCTCGGCCGGCACGAACACGACCGCCACCTTCTCGGGGGCGTCGGCCAGACCCGGAATGCTGGTGACGACCAGCTTGCGGATGCGCGGCTCATAGGCGGCCGTATTCCAGCCCGCCACATGCTTGATCAGGATCGAGCAGGACGAAGGCAGCACCGGTTCCCCGGGTACGACGCGTTCCGGCAGCACCGGATGCACGCGGGCGAGCACCACGCCGTCGATCTGCGACAAGGTGCTCTCGAGTTCCTGGGCCAAGGCCGAGAGGAAACGGGCGCGTTCCTCGGTCGGCGTCGAGATCATGCCGTCCTTCTTGAAAACGTCGCCCATCCGCGTGAATGAACTGCGCGGCAGGCCGGCGGCCTGGAGGATCGCGACGGCGGAGGCGAAACGGTCCTGCGGCACGCGGACCGCGAATAGCTGCTTGCCGCCCGGCACCTTGGACGCGTCGACGCCGTGGCGATCGAGTTCCGCAGTGATCTCGTTGGCATCCTTTTCGTTCAATCCCGTGTAGAGGTCGGTCGCGCCGGAGCAGCCGGCGAGCAGCGCCGCCAGCGACAGCGATGCGACCAGGAGACGTCCGGCGCGGCGCATCATGCGGCCGTCGCGATTTCTTTGATCGTGGAACCGATCTTCCCCAGGGTCTTGGCGGCCACGGTCGTCTGGTAGTCCAGCTCTTGCATCTGCTGCGCGACCAGCGGCGCCATGCTGATGTCGCTGGTGTGCTGCATCTGCCTCTGCAGACGGGACAAGCGGTTCTTGGCCTCGTTCACCGACTCCATCAGCCGCACGCCGGCGTTGGGATCGCGCGCCTGCGTGAGCGCGGGCGACAGCGGACCCCCGATGCGGGCCACCTGGGTGACCGCCTGTTCAAAGCGCGTTCCGGCGGCCGACCGCGCCGGGAGTTGGACGGCATCGACGGCACGGCCGGCTTGGATGGGAGAGGTCACGGCGGTCTCCCTGTCAGCCCTGGCGCATCGCCTGATCGAGATCGATCATCACGATGCGCTTGGCAGTTTCCAGCAGGTCCTGCATGAAGGGCGTTTCCGCGGGCAGGGAACTGAAGCTGGCTTCGATGGTCTGATGCAGTTCGCCGCCTTCGGCGAGACCCATCTTGACGGCGGTCTTGTACAGCGACATCGCGCGGGCCATCGTGGCGACTTCCTCGTCGGACGCGTCCGGCGAGGCGAGCGCCAGCACGGCGGGATCCGGCTCCAGGTCGCCGAGGCCTTCCTCCTTGGCCATGTCCAGCGCCGACTGCATGTCGAAGTCGGACGGTGTGCGGTCCTGGGCGGAGCGGATCGCCTGCACGATGCGGCCGGTGGCCTGGTCGAGGATGCGTTCCTCTCGATCGTCGGGGGCTTCGGACTGCTCTGCGAAAGCAGTCCAGGTGCCGGCGCTCGTCGGCGCGGCGAAAATGTTGGGATGTCCATCCATGAGAGCGGCGATGCAGGCGCGTTTCTCCTGGATGTGAGCCGGTGCGGGGGCAAGTTCAGTCATGGCGATTGCGAAGGCGAAGGGCGGCGCGTCGCGCCGCGGAAAGGGCGGCGCCAAGCGGCGCCGCCCTGACGCTAGGTCTCGGGATCAGGCCGTCACCAGCCGAATCGGCCGAATCCACCCATGCCCATGCCCATGCCCACGCCCATCATTCGCATGCTGAGGCCTTGCATCAGGCCGTTGCCGAGAGAGTTGATGAACTGGGAGCCTTGATTGAAGGCACCGCCGCCCATCATCATCATGTTTTGCAGGAAACCGTTCTGCTGTTTCAGGGCGTCGTTCTGACCTTGGGTGTAGCCGACGGCATAGGAGGAGGGAGTTGCTGCCATGAGAGGCTCCTTTCTAAAGGTTTTCGTTTACTTGCGTTGTCAATGAACTGCGATCGCGTCGGGTCAGGACATTCGGACGGATCCAGACATTTCGCCGAAGGCATTCGCCAGGGAAATGGTTGCCTTGCTCCTGTTGACCCCGACCTGGTTAACCAGTTGCTCGATGGTCGTTTGACTGTTTTGGCCCTGAGCCCACATGGCCGCGCCTTGGGTCAGATCATTCGAACCTTGCGTCTGCATCGACGATGAGGAAGGGTAAGAAAGCATGTCTTATTCCTTTGGTGAGAGCGCGGGTTGCGCTGAAACGATCAGTGGTGGCGCCTTGGGGTGGGGTTCTCGGGGGTGGGAGGACCCTCGGCAGCAAGCCTCGACGTTCCGGGGATAATCCGCGCGCTTTTTTGTGTGCGGACTCCCGCGTTTTTGCGTGTCCGCCTTCCCCGCCATTCCCCAAGGCCCGCTGCCATGCTCCTGACCCTGGTCATCCTCTACCTGCTCGTCACCATCGCGATCGGCCTGTGGGCCGCCCGGCGGGTGAAGAACACCGCGGACTTCGCGATCGCCGGGCGGCACCTGCCCTTGGTGATGATCATCACGACGACGTTCGCGACCTGGTTCGGCTCGGAGACCGTGCTGGGGATTCCGGCCAAGTTCGTGCAGACGGGCCTGAACGGCGTGGTGGAAGACCCGTTCGGGGCCGGGTCGTGCCTGATCCTGGTGGGCCTGTTCTTCGCGGCCAAGCTCTACCGGATGACGCTGCTGACCATCAGCGACTACTACCGCGAGCGCTACGGCCGCGTGGTCGAGGTGGTCTGCAGCTTCATCATCATCCTGTCCTACCTGGGCTGGGTGGCGGCGCAGGTCACGGCGCTGGGGCTGGTGTTCAAGCTGCTGTCGGGCGGCGCGATCAGCATCCCCGTGGGCATGATGATCGGCACGGCGTCCATCCTGGCCTACACGCTGTTCGGCGGCATGTGGTCGGTGGCCGTGACCGACTTCATCCAGATGATCATCCTGGTCGTCGGCCTGTCCATCATTGCGTGGTTCGCCGCGGACATGGCCGGCGGCGCCGACAAGGTCATCTCGCTGGCCAGCAGCCAGGACATGTTCCGCTTCCTGCCCGAGCCGAGCTTCCACGACATCGTGTTCTTCCTTGGCGCGGCCGTGACCATGATGCTGGGCTCGATCCCGCAGCAGGACGTGTTCCAGCGCGTCATGTCCGCCAAGGACATCAAGGCCGCCACGCGCGGTCCGGTCATCGGCGGGATCTGCTACATCCTGTTCGCCTTCGTGCCCATGTTCATCGTGGTCAGCGCGCTGATCATCATGCCGGACGCCGCCAGGCAGCTGATCGCCGAGGATCCCCAGCAGGTCATCCCGCGCCTGGTGATGGACCGCATGCCCTTCATCATGCAGGTGATCTTCTTCGGCGCGCTGCTGTCGGCGCTGAAATCGACCGCCTCGGCCACGCTGCTGGCGCCGTCGGTGACCTTCGTCGAGAACATCTGGCGCCAGTTCTTCCCGCGCGTGTCGGACAAGCAGGAACTGCGCACCATGCGCATCGCGGTGCTGCTGTTCTCGATCTGCGTCTGCGGCTATGCGATCGCGCTGCAGGGCACCTCGATCTACGAGATGGTCTCCGGCGCCTACCAGGTGACGCTGGTCGGCGCCTTCGTTCCGCTGGTCTTCGGCCTGTACTGGAAACGCGCCACGACACAGGGCGCGATCTTCGCGATCGCGCTGGGCGTGGTCGCCTGGCTGCTGTTCCTGCTGACGCCCGCCGGAGAGCAGTTCCCGGCGCAACTGGCGGGCCTGCTGGCCGGCATCGTCGGCATGCTGATCGGCTCCCTGGGGCCGCAGGCGATCCCGAACTCGCACGGATCGCACCACCGCCTGGCCGGCGGCGCCTGAGCCGGCGGCGCGACGCCCGGCCCGAGCGGTCCTTGGCCCGGGCGGTGCACCCGGGCGGGCGTCGTCGGCGCTCTCTATATAATTTCGGGTTTTGACCCGGTAGTCCCCACCCCCATGCCGATCTACGCTTACCGCTGCGGCGCCTGCGGCCACGCCAAAGACGTGCTGCAGAAGCTGTCCGACGCCCCGCTGACCGTCTGCCCCGCCTGTGGCGCGGAGAGCTTCTCGAAGCAGGTCACGGCCGCCGGCTTCCAGTTGAAGGGCTCGGGTTGGTACGCGACCGACTTCCGCGGCGGATCGGGCGGCGCCGGCGCGCCGGCCGCGGACCCCGCGGGCGGTGCCACGGCTGCCGCCGCGGGCGCCACCGCAGCCGCCACATCGTCCACGGCCTCCGCGGCCGCACCGTCGTCCGACGCCTCCGGCCCGTCGGCCTCCTCCGGCACGTCCTGCGGCGGCGGCTGCGCCTGCCACTGACTTCGAGGCCCGGACCCCGGCATGCGCAAGTACATCATCACCGGCCTGCTGGTCTGGCTCCCGCTCGCGATCACCGTCTGGGTGCTGCTGTGGGTGCTGGGCATGATCGACGGCGTCTTCGTCTGGCTGCTCTCGGCCGTCGGCGCCGTGCTGCCGCTGGCCGCCCAGCAGTCGCTGAGGCAGCTGCACGACATCCCCGGCCTGGGCGTGCTCGTCATGGTCGCACTGCTGATGCTGACCGGCATGTTCGTGGCGAACATCTTCGGCCAGTGGTGGTTGCGGCAGTGGGACCGGCTGCTCTACAAGATCCCCATCGTCAAGAGCATCTACAGCTCGGTCAAGCAGGTCTCGGACACGCTGTTCTCGTCCAGCGGCAATGCCTTCCGCGAAGCGGTGCTGGTGCCGTATCCGCACCAGGGCTCGTGGACCATCGCCTTCGTCACCGGCACGCCGCGCGGCGAGGTGGCCCAGCAGCTGGGCACGCTCAGCGGCGCCGAGGCCGACGAGCACGTCGCCCTGTACGTGCCGACGACGCCCAACCCCACCTCGGGCTTCTTCCTGATGATGCCCCGCGCGCAGTTGCGGCCTTTGGCGATGAGCGTCGATGAAGCGCTCAAATACATCATCTCGATGGGCGTCGTCGCTCCGCAAGGGGATCCCGCGATCGTCCTGACCAGCGAAGCCGCCCGAAATTGACCGGGCTGAGCGCCCCGGCAAGCGCTCAGTCCTGAGGGTCCGCAGGACCCCGCCAGCGCCCTTGGCCCGAATGCCCTTCCGCTGGCCGCGCCGTCACCGATCGCGCTTCGCGCCGACCCTGATGACGGGCCGCCAGCCCGCCCCGAACACTGAAGAATTTCCGGAGAACCCCATGCGTACCTGCTATGCCGGCCAAGTCAGCGAGAAGCTGCTGGACCAGACCGTGACCCTGATGGGCTGGGCCCATCGCAGCCGTGACCACGGCGGCGTCATCTTCATCGAACTGCGCGACCGCGAAGGTCTGGTGCAGGTCGTCTGCGACCCCGACCGCCCCGAGATGTTCAAGGTGGCCGAGAGCGTGCGCAGCGAGTTCTGCATCAAGGTCATCGGCAAGGTGCGCGCGCGCCCGGCCGACAAGCAGAACAGCAACGTCGCCAGCGGCAAGGTCGAGGTGCTGTGCCACGAGCTGGAAGTGCTGAACCCGTCGGTGACGCCGGCCTTCCCGCTGGACGACGAGAACATCTCCGAGACCACGCGCCTGACGCACCGCGTGCTGGATCTGCGCCGCCCGTACATGCAGAACAACCTGATGCTGCGTTACCGCGTGGCGATGGAAGCGCGCAAGTTCCTGGACGAGCACGGCTTCGTCGACATCGAGACGCCGATGCTCACGAAGAGCACCCCGGAAGGCGCGCGCGACTACCTGGTCCCGTCGCGCGTGCATGACGGCATGTTCTTCGCGCTGCCGCAGTCGCCGCAGCTGTTCAAGCAGCTGCTGATGGTGGCGGGCTTCGACCGCTACTACCAGATCACCAAGTGCTTCCGCGACGAGGACCTGCGCGCCGACCGCCAGCCCGAGTTCACGCAGATCGACATCGAGACCTCGTTCCTGGGCGAGGAAGAGATCCGCGCGATGTTCGAGGGCATGATCCGCCACGTCTTCCGCAAGGCGCTGAACGTCGAGCTGGGCGACTACCCGGTGATGAAGTACGCCGAGGCGATGCACCGCTTCGGTTCCGACAAGCCGGACCTGCGCGTCAAGCTCGAGTTCACCGAGCTGACCGACGTGATGGGCGACGTCGACTTCAAGGTCTTCTCCGGTCCGGCCACGACGCCGGGCGGCCGCGTGGTCGCGCTGCGCGTGCCCGGCGGCGCGACGATGAGCCGCGGCGAGATCGACAGCTACACCGAGTTCGTCAAGATCTATGGCGCCAAGGGCCTGGCCTGGATCAAGGTCAATGAAGTCGCCAAGGGTCGCGAAGGCCTGCAGTCGCCGATCGTCAAGAACCTGCACGACAAGGCGGTCGCGGACATCCTGGCGCGCACCGGCGCGCAGGACGGCGACCTGATCTTCTTCGGCGCGGACAAGGCCAAGGTCGTCAACGACGCGATCGGCGGCCTGCGCCTGAAGATCGGCCACAGCGAGTTCGGCAAGACCACCGGCCTGTTCGAGGACAAGTGGGCGCCGCTGTGGGTCGTCGACTTCCCGATGTTCGAGGAAGACGAGGAGAACAAGCGCTGGGCCGCCGTGCACCACCCGTTCACCGCGCCCAAGGACGGTCATGAGGACCTGATGGTCACCGATCCGGGCAAGTGCGTGGCCAAGGCCTACGACATGGTGCTCAATGGCTGGGAACTGGGCGGTGGTTCGGTGCGTATCCACAAGGCCGACGTGCAGGCCAAGGTCTTCGAGGCGCTGAACATCAGCCCGGAGGAACAGCGCGTGAAGTTCGGCTTCCTGCTGGATGCGTTGCAGTACGGCGCGCCCCCGCACGGCGGCCTGGCCTTCGGCCTGGACCGTCTGGTGACGCTGATGACCAAGGCCGAGTCGATCCGCGACGTGATCGCGTTCCCGAAGACGCAGCGCGCGCAGTGCCTGCTGACCGGCGCGCCGTCCTTCGTCGACGAAAAGCAGCTGCGCGAACTGCACATCCGTCTGCGCAACCCGGGCGCGGCGACGGCCTGAGCTCTGCCCCTCGGTGGTGGCGCTGATGGCGCTGCCGCACGAGGCGCGCGACAAGAATGACAACGCCCCGAGGCTCAGGCCGTCGGGGCGTTGTCGTTTGGCAGGTCGACGGGCGTGCGGCGACTCACGCGACGGTGGGCAGCACGATGACCAGGCCGAAGATCGCCGCGGTGATCACCGTGGAGAGCACGATGGCGCAGGCGGTACGGGTGGGTTGAAGATCGGGCGTTGTCATGGGGAGGAGGGTTCCGAAGAAAAACGTCGATCCTCCTGTTTTCACCTGCTCCTCTTCAATGGCATGAGTGGGTGGCGGATTCGCGGCTGGTAACTCGAATGGGTGTGTGAGTGCCACATGTCAGTCGGAAGCGCTGAAACCAGCGCTGAAATGAGCGCTGACAGACCAGAGGTCGGAGCGATCCGCCCAAGACGTTTATGCTCCTGCCGTTCCCCGGAGCGGGGCTGCATGGAACGGGACGGACATGGCGACGGGCGAGCGAGGCGAACGCGGGAACAGGGGCAGGGATGGCCGCGTGCGGCAGGCGGGCACGCGACGCGCCGCTGATCCGGGCGGGCGCCCGCCGTTGACCCCGCAGGCGCGCTGGGAGCGCCTGGTGATGCGTCGTCCCGGGCTGGCCCTGCCTCGCCTGCAGCGCCTGATCGCGCGGGAGGGCGAGCCGCCGTTCCAGGCGCTGCTGGGCGCTTTCTTCATCCTCGAACGCTGGGGCCGCGGGCCCGAGCTGCAGGCCGAACTCGAACGCGCGATCGCGCGTGCCCTGCAGCACCGGCTGCTGGAGGAGGCGGCGGAACTCAGCGAAGCGTTGGGCCGCATGCACTACCAGCGCGGCGATTACGTGCAGGCCTGCAACGCCTGGAGCCAGACGCTGGAGCTCGCCGACGACGAGACCCGCTGGGCGTGCCTGGCGCGCATCGGTCTGGCGCATCTATGTTTCGCGCTCGGCGACTGGGCGCGCGGCGGTCGCGTGCTGGACCAGGCCGAGTTGCACTATCCGCAGCTGGGCGACGACCCTTACATGCGTTCCAAGATCGCGCTGAACCGCGCCGTGTCGCTGCGTGCGACGCAAGGGCCGCAGGCGGCGTTGCCGCGTCTGGACGAAGCCCGCGCCGATGCGCGCGCCGTCGGGCATCGCGACTACGAGGCCGAGGCGATGTGGCATCACGCCCGCTGCGCGCGCGACAGCGGGGCGGTCGAGCACGCCCTGACCCTGGCCGCCGAGGCGGAGGATCTTTCGCGTCGTTGCCGCTACCGCTGGCTGCAGGCGCAGACGCTGCTGCTGGTCAGCGAGCTGCGCGGCGGCACCGAAGCCGTACCGCCCGCGCAGCAGGCGCTGGCGCTGGGCGAGGAGATCCAGTCGCGCTCCCTGCAGGCGGCGGCGCACGGCCGTCTGGGGCAGCTGATGGCGGAGCAGGAGCAGCTCGGGCCGAGCTGGTATCACCAGCAGCAGCGGCAGCGGCTGGAAGCGACGCTCGGACAGACCGAACTGCCCGCGCGGCTGGAGCAGCTCGCCCGTTTCGACACGGACCCGCACGGTGCGGAAGGCCTGCTGCTGACCCTGGGACGTTCCGGCGCGACGGTGGCCACCGTCGCGGATGTCGAGTCGCAATGGCAGCAGGCGCGTCCCCGGCTGCTGGAAGCGCTGGCGCTGACGGCCCTGGAGCTGCGCTGGACGGCGGGCGGCGCGCCGGCGCTCATCGGCGCCGCGGCGCGCGCGGGGCGTTCGGCCCAGGCGCTGTCCTTGCGCCATGCGTCGGGCGTGGTGGTCGGCGAACTCGTGCTGGAGCGCCCGGAAGGGGCCGTCTGGTCGCGCGCCGACCGCAGCCGGGCCGAGCGGCTCGCCGGCTGGCTGCAGCGGCTGATCGCCCAGGTGCCTGCCGCGGAGACCGGGGCCGGCCCGGCCGACGCGGTGGATCCGGGCGCGCAGGCGCGTGCGCTGGTGTCCGTGCTGGAGCGGCTCGCTGGCAGCGCCGCGGGCGATGCGACAGACGATGTGCGACGCCCGGATCTATCGGAGGCGCTCGAACTCGCGCGACGACTCGCCGCACGGCTCGCCTGAGCGGACGCAGTTCCGCGGATCAGCAGATCCGCCGCTCACCAGATCGCCAGGCTGGATGTCAACACGCGTTGAAGCCAGCTGCGCCGCGCGGCCTCGGAGACCTCGCCCTTGCCGGCGATCTCCATCCGCGCGTTGACGACGTCGGCCGACTGGACCTGGTTGCCGGTGCGGATGTCCTGCGGATTGACCACGCCCGAGAAGCGCAGCGTCTGCAGCCCGCCGTTCATCGCGATGCTGCGCTCCCCGGCGACGACCAGGTGGCCGTTGGGCAGCACGTTGATCACGGACACGGCCATCTGACCGCTGAGACTGCCGCTGGCTTCGGTGTCGCCGCTGCCCTTGTACGAGTCGCTGCCGGAGGCGGTGGCGTCGGCCTTGAGCAGCCGGTCGACGATCCCGACCTTGCTGGAGCCGCCCGGACCCTTGACCGCGAGCTTGTTGTCGCGGCTGGTGTCGGTCTTGCTCTTCTGCGAGGCGCTGAGCGACTCGCTGATGGCGACCTTCAGCGAATCGCCGACCTGGCGCGCGCGACGCTCGGTGGTGAAGAGCGACGCCGCAGCCATGCCGGGCTGGTAGATGGCGCCGTTGTTGACGCGCTCGACATAGGCGGCATCGGGCTGGGGCATCACCTGCACCGGCCCCTGCACCAGCGCCTCGTTCGACGCACAGGCGCTCAGCAGGGCGCCGGACAGCAGCAGTCCGCCGCGTCGCGCGGCCATGGAAATGGTGAACATGACTCTCCCCTCAACCTTCAAATCCGGTGAGCAGCGCCCGCACCACTGGCGCGAGCTTGTTGCGCGTGGTGGCCCACTTGCCCAGTCCCAGCGTCGCGTCGTCGCTGCGGTAGCTGCTGGCGGCCATCAGCCGGCCGCCCGCGTCGTGCAGGCTGAGCGTCGCCTGCGAGAGATAGGGCCGGACCTGGTCCGACAGCGGCGGCTTGTCCCACTGCTGCAGCCCCTGGTAATGCACCCAGGCGGGGCAGGCCTCATCGCCGGGGCGGACGCCGGCTTCGAAGACGCGGGCCTGGACCTCGTGCTCGCGCAGCTCCGCGATCAGCGCCGGCACGAATTCGGGCAGTGCAAGCGAGCGGTTGTATTCGATGCAGACGCGCTCTGGCAGCGCCGCGTCATGGAAGACCGTCTGCGTCGCGCGCGTCGGCCCCTGGCCGATCGCGACCGTCGCCATGCCGGCCGTGGCCTTGGCCAGTTCGATGCCGGGCATGGGACTCAGCAGCGAGCAGCCGGCTAGCGGCAGCATCGCCCCCACGCCGAATGCGAGCCTCGCGATGAAGGCGACGGCGCGCATGATCAGAGGATCTCGTCGATCAGCGCCTTGCCCGCGACGGCGCCCGCGGCCAGGTAGCCGCCGACGGTGGCGCCGACGTCGCCGACCTCCTTCATCACCGTGCTGGTCCCGCTGGCGACGGCGTCCTTCACGTCGCCGGCCAGTTCCTTGACTTCGGACAAGCCGGTGGAGAGCGCATGGCCCACGCCCCTGGCGCCGTCCTCGAGCGCCTGCAGGCCTTCCTCGCTCCAGTGCACGACGGTGCTGACGGCGTTCTCGCCGCCCTGATAGGCCGCCTGGGCCAGTCCGATCGCGCCTGCGGCGACGGTGCCGTATTCCCGGGCGTTGATCTCGAAGCTGCCGCTGGGCCGGCTCACGAGCTGACGGGATGCGACCAGCGGAGCGCCGGCGCCGGACGTGGTGTTGACGTTGGTCATGACCCCTCCTGGGTATCGATTGCGATGGAGGCCATTCTTCCGGGGGCCGGCACGGCGGATGCCCTCATGACCGGCGGCGTCCGACGGCTCTACAAACTTTCTATATTTCCTGCCGCACATCTGCCGACGACCTTGTTCGCCGACTGTGAACAAGCATTGCCCGCTCAGCCGCGCGACATGTCGGACGCCGCGATGCGCCCGTTCGTGTCCGGTGTTTGTCGGTCGTGTGGGAGTCCATGTCGGCGGCGTGCCGGACCCGGCACACGCCGGCCGTGCCATGACCCTGGGATATGCTTGCCCGCTATGCGCGACGTGCCTCTCGCCCCTGCCGCCACCCCGCTCCCGGCCGATGCCCGGACGGCCTCCGCCGAACCGGCTGCGCGCGCCTACAAGATCCCGGAATCCGTGCTGGTCGTGATCCACACCGACGCCCTGGACGTGCTGATGCTGGAACGCGCCGACCGGCCCGGCTTCTGGCAGTGCGTGACCGGCTCCAAGGACGCGCTCGACGAGCCGCTCGCCGAGACCGCGCGGCGCGAGGTGTTCGAGGAGACCGGCATCCGCCTGCAAGACCTGGCCCCGGGGGCGCTGGTCGATTGGGAACTCGCCAACGTGTACGACATCTATCCGGTCTGGCGTCACCGCTATGCGCCGGGCGTGACGCGGAACACCGAACATGTCTTCGGACTGACGGTGCCCGCGGGCAGCGCGGTGACGCTGGCGCCGCGCGAACACCTCGATTTCCGCTGGCTCCCGTGGCGCGAGGCGGCGGACCTGTGCTTCTCGCCGTCCAACGCGGAAGCCATCCTCCAGCTGCCCGCCCAGCGGGCCCGCGACGAAAGGGCCGCCCCATGATCCGCCGAACGCCGCGCCACGCGGCCCTGGCCAACTCGGCGACCACCGACACCTCGCCGGCCGACAGCGTCGGACGCCTGCGCGTGGCGACCTACAACATCCACAAGGGCGTGCGCGGCATGGGGCTGGGCAAGCGCCTGGAGATCCACAACCTCGGCATGGGCGTGCAGGCGCTGGATGCGGACCTGGTCTTCCTGCAGGAGGTCCGCCTGTTCCACCATCGCGAGGCGCGGCAGTTCGATCGCAGCTGGTTCGGCTGGCCGGAGCAAGGCCAGGCGGAGTTCCTCGCGCCGGAAGGCTACGAGGTGGCTTACCGGACCAACGCGGTCACGCGCCACGGCGAGCACGGCAATGCGCTGCTGTCGCGCTACCCGATCGGCGACGTGGGCCACCACGACGTGTCGGACCACCGCTTCGAGCAGCGCGGCCTGCTGCACGTTCCGGTGCGCTGGCAGGGCACCGAGGTGCATGCGGTCGTCGCGCACCTGGGGCTGATCCACGGCAGCCGGGTGCGGCAGATCCAGAAGCTGGCCGCCTTCATCGAGGAGCACGTGCCGCACGGCGCGCCCCTGGTCGTGGCCGGCGACTTCAACGACTGGGGCGAGCGGCTGGAAGAGTCCATGCGCACGACCGGCCTGAGCCGGGCGATGCTGCCCGGCGCGAAGCGCTCGCTGCCGACCTTCCCGTCGCGGGTGCCGGTGTTCGCGCTGGACCGGATCTACACGCGCGGCCTGCGCTGCGTCGACATGAAGGTGCCGCGCGGTCCCGCGTGGGCGCGGATGTCGGACCACCTGCCGCTGCTCGCCGAGCTCGTGCTGACTTGAAGCGGACGCCGGAACCCCTCTTCCCGTGGACCCTCGGGTCCCAGCCCAGCTTCACCGGCGGCAACGCGGTGCGGCTGCTGTGCGGCGGGGATGCGTTGTTCCCTGCGCAGATCGAGGCGATCGACCAGGCCGAACACGAGGTCTGGCTCGCCACCTACATCTTTCACGACGACGAAGCCGGCGCCGCGACTGTCGAGGCCTTGAAGCGCGCGGCGCAGCGCGGCGTGCGGGTGAGGGCGGTGGTGGACGGCTTCGGCTCGAAGGGCAGCCTGGACTGGATGCGGGCGCAGCTCGAAGGCACGGCGGTGGCGCTGGCGGTGTTCCGCCCGATCGACCGGTGGTGGAATTGGCTGCATCCCGGTCAGCTGCGCCGGCTGCACCAGAAGCTGTGCGTGGTCGACGGCCGCGTGGGTTTCGTCGGCGGCATCAATGTGATCGACGATCGCGTGGACCTGCACCACGGGCGTACCGAGATGCCGCGGCTGGACTTCGCCGTCAGCGTCGGCGGACCGGCGGTGCGGGCCATCGAGCAGGCGGCGCGCGCGGTGTGGACGCGGGCGTGGCTCGGGCACGACTTCGGCGACGAGATGCGGGCGATGATCCGGAGCGCCTCGCCGGCGCGGCGCGCCAAACGCCTGATGCGGCGCATCCGGATGCCGCGCGGGGAACATCGCCGACGCGACCCGGGCCGCCTGCCGCCGGTGCGCGCCGCCTTCGTGCTGCGTGACAACCTGCGCCAGCGCCGCACCATCGAGCGCGCCTACGTCGACGCGATCCGCGCCGCGACCGCGCGGGTGGACCTGATCACGCCGTATTTCTATCCGGGTCAACGCTTCCGCCGCGCGTTGAAGGAGGCCGCCCAGCGCGGCGTCCAGGTGCGGCTGCTGCTGCAGGGCAAGGTCGACTACAAGATCGCCGCGATCGCCGCGCACGCGCTCTACGACGAACTGCTCGGGCACGGCGTGCAGATCTACGAATACACGCCGGCATTCCTCCACGCCAAGATCTGCGTCGTCGACAACGACTGGGCCACGATCGGCAGCTCCAACATCGATCCGCTGTCGCTGCTGCTCAACCTCGAAGCGAACGTCGTGGTGCGCGATGCGCCGTTCGCGGGGGATGTGGCGCGGGAGTTCGACGCGGCGGTGGCCAAGTCGCTGCGCGTCGAGCAGACAGCCGGGCGCGGCCTGCGCGGCTTCCTCGGCCGTGCCCTCGTCGCGTGGGTCGCCTACGTCTACCTGCGGGTGGCGGGAGCGACGGGGCGCTACTGACTGCCGTCGCCAAGCGCGGGCACTCCTCGCATCAGGGGGCGTCCCTCCGGGAACCCCCAGAAGCATTCCGGCCCCACTCGCAGTCGCTGACTTCTGCGATCTGGGACCGGGGCGTGCGGGTCAGTACGTGCCCTGTCCCTTGGGCATCGGCGGACGAGCGTCCACGGGATACGGGCTCTGCTGTGTGGCGTTGCCTGGCTTGGCATTGAACTGCTTGTCGACGAATCTCAGCATCGGCTCGACCCGTGCGGCCCAGCTGCCTTCGTCATGACCCGCCCCTTCAGCCTCCAGGTAGCCGATGTCGGCGCCCGCCCATCCTCGCGCCGTCAGCACCGCGCGAAGCTTGCGCAACTGCTTGATCGAAACCGCGCCTTCGTTCGTCCCCATGTCCAACCACAACTTCGGACGCGGCACCGACATCGGCAGCGGCGTCTTCTGGGCATCGCGGATCGGGAACTCGTCGTCCCACCACAACGAGGGCGACACCACCAGCGCCGCGCCGAACACGTCGCCGTGATGCACCGCCAGCCACAGGCTCACGATGCCGCCCAGCGACGATCCGCCCACCGCCGTGTGGGCCGCGTCCGGAACGGTGCGGTAGCGCGCGTCGATCGAGGGCTTGAGCTGCTCGATCAGGTAACGCGCATAAGCGGGCGCAAGGCCGCCGCGCGTGTTGCCCTCGTACTTCATCGCCGTCGCGGTGTACTCGTCGATGCGGCGCGAGGTGTTGTGCACCGCCACGATGATCAGCGGCTGGATCTGGCCGTCGACGACCAGGCGCTGCGCGGTCTCGTCGACCTGCCACTCGGCGCCCGCCGCGGCGGCGTCGAAGACGTTCTGGCCGTCGTGCAGGTAGAGCACCGGATATCGGCGCCCGGTGTCGCGTTCATAGTTGGGCGGTAACCAGACCTGCACCGGACGCTGACCGACGAAGTTGCCGGGCAGCGGCGCCAGCCGTTCGATCGTGCCGGCACGGCTCAGCGAGATCGGCGCGCCCGGCGCGTTGAAGGCGCGCGAGACGCGCACCTCATCGGAAACCAGTTCCAGCGAGCGGTTGGAGCCGGACTCCCAATCGCCTTCGGGGTCGTTCTGCCCCGGATGCTCGACGTGGAACTTGTAGGGAACGTTGCCGCCCGGCGGGATGCGCTCGAACACGACCGAGACGCTGTACCAGCCCTCGCGGCCCAGCCCCGCCGCCGGCGCGACCACCGAACGTCCCCAGTTCAGCGGCGCCGCGCCGCCGCGCACGCCGACGAGGTCCTTGGAGGGGTCGAAGCGGCCGCCGGCGATCTCGTCGCGCATGTCGATGTCGAAGACCACCTTGGTCGCGGCGAATGCGCGCGGCGCGAGGAGCATCGCCGCGATCAGCAGCAACAGGCCCGCAATGAAGCGCACAAGCGGGGGCGAGGCGCGTTCCGGCCTGGACAGGGTGGAAACGCGAACGGCGCGCGGAGGGCGCGCCGTCGAGGCGGTGTGTGGCATGCGGAGCTCGCGAGGAGATGGCGGGCGAGGCCCGCCGATGCCCCGGATATTAGTCCAGCACGACCATCTCCGTGCGTGCGCGCAGCAGCGCCGCCGGGCCGCGCGGACCGTCGTCGTTGACCAGCACGAAGGCGCGCTCGATGTCCGGCGCCAGGTAGTGGTCGGTGGACATCGCCGGGCAGCGCTCGCGCAGCAGCGCGTGCACGTCCTCGAGCGGCGCGGAGCTGCGCAGCGGACGCAGGAACTCGATGCCCTGCGCGGCAGCCAGCAGTTCGATCGCGACGATGTGCGCGGTGTTGTCCAGCATCGGACCCAGGCGACGCGCGCCGAAGGTGGCCATCGAGACGTGGTCCTCCTGGTTGGCGGAGGTCGGCAGGCTGTCGACGCTGGCCGGATGCGCCAGCGACTTGTTCTCGCTGGCCAGCGCGGCGGCGGTGACGTGCGCGATCATGAAGCCGGAGTTGAGGCCGGCGTTCTCGGTGAGGAAGGCGGGCAGGCGCGAGACGCCGGTGTCGATGAGCATCGCGATGCGGCGCTCGGCGATGGCGCCGACCTCGGCGATCGCGCAGGCCAGCGCATCGGCGGCGAGCGCCACCGGCTCGGCGTGGAAGTTGCCGCCGCTGATCATCGCGGCCGGGCCGTCTTCCGGCGCGAACACGAGCGGGTTGTCCGTCACCGCGTTGGCCTCGCGCAGCAGCACGTCGCGGACGTAGCGCGACTGGTCCAGGCAGGCGCCCATGACCTGCGGCTGGCAGCGCAGGCAGTAGGGGTCCTGCACGCGGTCGTCGCCGTCGCGATGCGACTGGCGGATCGGACTGCCGGCGAGCAGCGCGCGGTAGGCGGCCGCGGCCTCGATCTGGCCGGGCTGTCCGCGCACCTCGTGGATGCGGGGATCGAAGGGGCCGTCGCTGCCGCGCGCGGCATCGAGGCTCAACGCGCCGCTGACGACGGCGGCGGCGTAGACGGTCTCGAAGCGCAGCAGGCCTTCGAGCGCGAGCGCCGTCGAGGTCTGCGTGCCGTTGATCAACGCCAGACCTTCCTTCGCTTCGAGCACCAGCGGTTTCAGGCCGGCTCTCTCCAGTTCGGCGAGCGCGGGCTTGCGCTGACCGTCGACCAGCATCTCGCCTTCGCCCATCAGGGCCAGCGTCATGTGCGACAGCGGCGCGAGGTCGCCCGAGGCGCCCACCGAGCCCTGCGCGGGCACGTAGGGCACGAGACCGGCGTTGAAGGCGTCGAGGATGCCCTGCACGACCGACTCGCGCACGCCGGAGCATCCGCGCGCCAGCGAAGCGGCCTTGGTCGCCAGCATCAGCCGCACGACCGGCGGCGCCAGCGGCGCGCCGACGCCGACGCAGTGTGAGCGGATCAGGTTGCGCTGCAGGGCGGCCAACTCGTCCTTGCCGATGCGCTTGGAGGCGAGCTTGCCGAAGCCGGTGTTGACGCCGTAGACGGGGTCGTCGCCGGCCGCGGCGGCCTGCACGACGGCGGCGCCGCGGCGGATCGCCGGCCAGGCGTCGGCGTGCAGCGCGAGCCTCACGTCGCCGGCGCGGATGCGACGCAGCTGCTCCAGCGAGAGCTTGCCGGGAATGAGTTCGAGGGAAGTCGTCATGGGAACTCGGATCGAAGTCGGATGCGGGTGTCGGGGAAGGGGCGGTTCAGCGCGTCGCGCTCAGCGGCCGAGCATCGGCAGCTTCAGGCCGCGCTCCTGCGCGGTCTTCTCCGCCAGCTCGTAGCCCGCGTCGGCATGGCGCATGACGCCGGTGCCGGGGTCGTTCCACAGCACGCGGGCCAGGCGCCTGTCCGCCGCTTCGCTGCCGTCGCAGACGATGACCACGCCGCTGTGCTGCGAGTAGCCCATGCCCACGCCGCCGCCGTGGTGCAGCGAGACCCAGGTCGCGCCGCCGGCGGTGTTGAGCATCGCGTTGAGCAGCGGCCAGTCGGAGACGGCGTCGGAGCCGTCCTTCATCGATTCGGTTTCGCGGTTCGGGCTGGCGACCGAGCCGGAATCCAGGTGGTCGCGGCCGATGACGATGGGCGCCTTCAGTTCGCCGGTACGGACCATCTCGTTGAAGGCGAGGCCGGCCTTGTGGCGCTCGCCCAGGCCCAGCCAGCAGATGCGCGCGGGCAGGCCCTGGAAGGCGATGCGCTCGCGCGCCATGTCCAGCCAGCGGTGCACGCCGGCGTGCTGGGGGAACAGCGCCTTGATCTTGGCGTCGGTCTTGTAGATGTCCTCCGGATCGCCGGAGAGCGCGACCCAGCGGAACGGGCCGCGGCCCTCGCAGAACTGCGGGCGCACATAGGCGGGCACGAAGCCGGGGAAGTCGAAGGCGTTCTTCACGCCCTGGTCGAAGGCGACCTGGCGGATGTTGTTGCCGTAGTCGACGGTGGCGATGCCCATGGCCTGGAAGTCCAGCATTGCCTGCACGTGGACGGCACAGCCGCGCGCGGCGGCGGCCTTGAGATCGGCGTGCTTCGCAGGATCGGCGGAAGCCGCCTTCCATTGCTCGACGCTCCAGCCCGCCGGCAGGTAGCCGTTGATCAGGTCGTGCGCCGAGGTCTGGTCGGTGACCAGGTCCGGCTTGATCGCGCTGCCGGCCTTCACGCGGGCAACCAGGGCGGGCAGCACTTCCGCCGCGTTGCCGAGCAGTGCGATGGACACGGCCTTCTTCTCCGCCGTGTACCTCGCGATGCGGGCCAGCGCGTCATCCAGGTCGGTGGCCTGCTCGTCGACGTAACGCGTCTTCAGGCGGAAATCGATGCGCGACTGCTGGCACTCGATGGTCAGCGAGCAGGCGCCGGCGAAGGTCGCCGCCAGCGGCTGCGCGCCGCCCATGCCGCCCAGGCCCGCGGTCAGCACCCAGCGGCCGGCCATGTCACCGCCGAAGTGCTGGCGGCCGGCTTCCGCGAAGGTCTCGTAGGTGCCCTGCACGATGCCCTGCGAACCGATGTAGATCCACGAGCCGGCCGTCATCTGGCCGTACATCATCAGGCCCTTGCGGTCGAGCTCGTTGAAGTGCTCCCAGTTCGCCCAGGCCGGCACGAGGTTGGAGTTGGCCAGCAGCACACGCGGCGCGTCGACATGCGAGGGGAAGACGCCGACCGGCTTGCCCGACTGGATCAGGAGCGTCTCGTCCTCATCGAGGTTCTTGAGCGAGGCGAGGATCTGCTCGAAGCAGTCCCAGTTGCGCGCCGCCTTGCCGATGCCCCCGTAGACCACGAGCGCATCGGGGTTCTCGGCCACGGCCGGATCCAGGTTGTTCTGGATCATCCGGTAGGCGGCCTCGATCAGCCAGTTCTTGCAGCTCAGCGTGGTGCCGGTGGGCGCGCGCACCGGGCGCGGCTGGGCGAAGGAGGCGGGGGGCGTGAGGGTCGTCATCGATGTCTCCTGGTGTGCGAGGCGAGGGGCCGATGGGGCGCGATCATAGGAGCGGTTTTCCTGGTTGTCTATACAAGTACAGTCAAGTAGGATCCCGACTCATGGCGACCCCCTCATCGAGCGCGGCCGGCGGCGGTCCCGCGCCGCAATACCTGAAGGTGAAGACGCATCTGCGCGAGGGCATCGCCGGCGGGCGCTGGCGCGCGGGCGAGCGACTGCCGTCCGAGGCGGAACTGACCGAGGTCTTCGGCGTCAGCCGGATGACCGTGAACCGCGCGCTGCGCGAGCTGCATCAGGAAGGCATGATCGAGCGGGTGCAGGGCGTGGGCACTTTCGTCGCCCAACTGCACCGGATCGCATCGACGCTGACGGTGCGAGACGTGCACGAGGAGATCGCAGAACGCGGCCACCTCCACGAGGCCAGGGTCCACGTGCTGGAGTCCTTGAAGGCGAGCGCCGAACACGCCGCGATGCTGGGGCTTCGCGTCGGTTCGACCTTGTTTCACAGTGTCATCGTCCATCGCGAGAACGGCATCGCGATCCAGTGCGAGGACCGCCTCGTCAATCCGGCGTGCGCCCCGGCCTACATGGACCAGGACTTCGAGCGCGTGACGCCGACGCATTACCTCCTCGAAGTCGCCCCGCTGTCGGAGGCCCGCTATACGATCGAGGCGGCGATGCCGAATGCGCTCGAGGCGAAACTGCTGGGCATGCCACGCGGCGAGCCCTGCCTCGTGGTGAAGCGGGCGACCTCCAGCCTCGGCCGCACGGTGACGGCGGTGCGGCTGGTGCATCCGGCCAGTCGATATTTCCTTGAAGGCAGCTTCCAGGCGTGACGCTGTTCACGAGTTGGCGGGCAAGTTGTGGCAGGAGGAACGATGTGACGTTTCGTGACGTGACGCGATGGATGACTCTTCGAAAATCCGGGGCTTCGACAAAAACCAAGAAGCTGCCGGACATGAGCTGGATGAGGATCACCGCCGATGAGGTCGCGCCGACCGCGTGGCGCAATGGAGGAGGTCGGACGCGCGAGCTGCTCGCATGGCCCCATGTGGCGGACTGGAAGGTCCGCGTCAGCATCGCCGACATCGACCGCGACGGCCCGTTCTCGGCCTTCCCCGGCGTGGACCGGTGGTTCAGCGTGCTGTCGGGCGGCGGCGTGATCCTGCGCGGCCGGGCGCTGAAGCCGAAAGAGGGCATCGTGCATTTCGCCGGCGAGGACGCGCCGAACTGCGTGCTCATCGACGGCCCGACGCAGGATTTCAACGCCATGCATCGTCGCGACGCGGGCGTGTTCCGCGTGCAGCCGGCGGACCGGCCCGTGATTCCGCACGGGGCGCAGTGGCTGGGGCTGTTCACGCAGGACGGCGGGATGATCATCCACGGCCATCGTTCGGTGCCGCTGGCGCCGCACACGCTGGCCTGGTGCGAGTCGCCGGCCTCGCAGAGCTGCGTCTTCGACGACGGCGATCGGCACGGCCCCGCCTGGTGGCTGATCTGGAGCGAGTCATGACGGCCCGGTCCTCGACGACAGGCGCGGCCTCCGCATCGGCGTCGGCATCCGCACCGGCGGCGATGCCGCGGCGCGTGCTGTACGCCAATGCGACGCTCACCACCCTGGCGGGCGACCGCGACTGGGGCCTGGTGCGCGACGGCGCGCTGCTGGTCGAGGACGAGCTGCTGCGCTGGGTCGGCCCGATGGCGGACCTGCCCGGCGACCTGCGCGACAGCGCGGTCGAGCTGCGCGATCTCGGCGGACTGCTGGTGACGCCCGGCTTCATCGATTGCCACACGCATCTGGTCTACGGCGGCGAGCGCTCGGCGGAGTTCGAGCTGCGCCTGCAGGGCGCGAGCTACGAGGACATCGCGCGCGCCGGCGGCGGCATCCGGTCGACGGTGGCCGCGACGCGCGCGGCCAGCGAGCAGGACCTCCATGCGCTGGCGGTGCCGCGCGCCCGCGCGCTGATGGCGGAAGGGCTGACGACGCTGGAGGTGAAGTCCGGCTACGGCCTGTCGCTCGCGGACGAGGCCAAGTGCCTGCGCGTCGCCCGGCAGCTGGCGGCCCTCGGCCTGACGGTGAAGACGACCTACCTCGGCGCGCACGCGCTGCCGCCCGAATTCGACGGTCGCCAGGACGCGTACGTCGATGCGGTCTGCGCGTGGCTGCCGGAGCTGCATCAGCAGGGACTCGTCGACGCGGTCGACGCCTTCTGCGAACGCATCGGGTTCACGCCCGATCAGACCCGCCGTGTGTTCGATGCGGCGAGGGCGGTCGGCCTGCCGGTGAAGCTCCACGCGGAGCAGCTCAGCGATCAGGGCGGCGCCGCGCTGGCGGCGGAGTTCAATGCGCTCTCCTGCGATCACCTCGAATACCTGAGCGAGGCAGGCATCGCCGCGATGGCGCGCGCCGGAACGGTGGCGGTGCTGCTGCCCGGCGCCTTCTACTTCCTGCGCGAAACGAAGCTGCCGCCGATCCAGGCGCTGCGCGACGCCGGCGTGCCGATCGCGCTGGCGACGGACCACAACCCGGGCAGCTCGCCGGGGCTGTCGCTGTTGCTGATGCTCAACATGGCCTGCACCTTCTTCCGGACGACGCCGGAGGAGGCGCTGCGCGGCCTGACGACGAACGCGGCGCGGGCGCTCGGTTTGCCCGATCGCGGGCGGCTGACCGCCGGCCAGCGCGCCGACTTCTGCGTCTGGGATGCGGCGCATCCGCGCGAACTGGCCTACTGGTTCGGCCGCAATCCGCTGCGGCAGACGGTGGTGGGCGGACAGCCGCGCGGCTGAGCCACCGGGAGACTCGAGGAACGAGCGATGAAGCACGACGTCTTTGAACTGCGGCGCGGCCGCACACCGCTGTTGATCAGCATGCCGCACGTGGGCCGGGAGATCCCGGGCGACCAGCATCACCGCTACGTCGAGCGGGCGCTCGGCAGCGAAGACACGGACTGGCATCTGGAGCCGCTGTACGCGCCCATCGCCGGGCAGCTCGGCGCCGGCTTGCTGGTGCCGCGCTTCTCCCGGTATCTGATCGACCTGAACCGTCCGCCGGAGGACACGCCGATGTACCCCGGCGCCTCCAACACCGAGCTGTGCCCGACGCGTTTCTTCACCGGCGAGCCGCTGTACAAGGACGGGCTCGCACCCGACGCCGAGGAGAAACAGCGCCGCCTCGAGACCTATTGGGCGCCGTACCACCAGGCGCTGCAGGGCGAGCTGCAGCGGCTGCGCCAGGAACACGGCTTCGCGCTGCTGTTCGAGGCGCACAGCATCCGTTCGGAACTGCCGTGGCTCTTCGAAGGGCAACTGCCCGACCTGAACATCGGGACCGTCGAGGGCAAGGCCTGCAAGCAGGTCACGCGCCAGGCGATGGAGATCGCGCTGCAGGCGCAGGACCGGTTCAGCTGGGTCGTCGATGGGCGCTTCAAGGGCGGCTACATCACGCGCCAGTACGGCCGTCCGGAGCTCGGCCAGCAGGCCGTGCAGCTGGAGATGTGCTACCGCTGCTACATGGTCGAGAACGACATGGGCTTCACCGGCTACGAGCTGGACGCCGCCTGCGTCGAGCGCGTCCGACCGGTGCTGACCACGCTGCTGCAGGCCTACCTGCTGGCCAATCCGGTCCGGAACGCCACATGAGCACCATCGGCGGGGCATCACCGGCGATCTTCCACGCGCCGCTGGCCTGGATGGACGGCGGCTGGCAGCGAGACGTCCTGATGTGCGTCGGCGCGGACGGCCATTGGACCGGGTTGAACGCAGGACGGCCTGCGCCGGCGGAGGCTGTCCGATTGAGCGGCCCGGTGCTGCCGACCCTCGTCGACGCGCACAGCCATGCCTTCCAGCGCGCCTTCGCCGGTCTGTCCGAGCAGCGCGACAGCGTCAGCGACGACTTCTGGTCCTGGCGCGACCGCATGTACGGCGTCGCGCTGCGGGTGACCCCGGCGCAGCTCAAGACCATTGCGGCCCAGCTCTACACCGAGCTGCTGGCCGGCGGCTACACGCAGGTCTGCGAGTTCCACTACCTGCACCACCGCGAGGACGGTTCGCCCTACCCGGACGAGCTCGCGATGGCGATGGCGCTGGCCGAGGCTGCGCAGGAAACCGGCATCGGTCTGACGCTGCTGCCGGTGCTGTACGCGCATGCCGGCTTCGCCCAGAAGGGCCTGCGGGACACGCAACGGCGCTTCCGCACCGATGCCGAGTGGGTCTGGCGCGCTTGTGAGCACATCAATGCGGCGGGCCTGCCGCTCGTGCGTGCCGGGGTGGCGGTGCATTCGCTGCGCGCGGCGCACGCCGAGGACGTGCAGGCGCTGCAGGCGCTGGTTGGCGACGCGGACATTCCCATCCACGTGCATGTCGCGGAGCAGCAGCAGGAGGTCGACGACTGCCTCGCCGCCACCGGCAAGCGGCCGATCGACCTGCTGGCTGACCACGGATTGGATCCACGCTGGCACCTGGTGCACGCCACGCACAGCACGCGGGAGGAGATCGCGCGCATCGCCGCCAGCGGCGCGGGCGTGGTGATCTGCCCGGGAACCGAGGGCAACCTCGGCGACGGGCTGGCGGATCTGCCCGGTTGGCTGGAGGCGCACGTGCCGCTGACGGTGGGGTCGGACAGTCAGGTCACGCGCGGCTGGGTCGAGGAGCTCCGTTGGCTGGAGTACGGCCAGCGCCTGGGCCTGCAGCGACGCAATGTCGCGGCGTGGCCGGGCCGCCAGCCGTCGACGGCGGCGCGCCTGTTCGACGCCTGCGCCGCGGGCAGCGCGCGGGCGGCGGGCCTGGGCGCGTGGGGGCTGCAAAGGGGCGCACGCGCCGACTTCCTGGTGCTCGACACCACCGCGAGCGGCCTGGCCGGCCTGCCGGACGCGGCGCTGCTGGACGGGCTGATCTTCGCCAGCCAGGGGCCGACCTGGCGCGAGGTCTATGTCGCCGGACAGCGCCGCGCCATCGACGATCCTGGCCGGCGAACGCGCTTCGTCGAGACGATGGACGCGCTCTGGCGCTGAGCATCGATCCGCGGCAATAGCAGCGCACGCCCGGCGAACGCGATCCCCCGTTTCCACAGGGTGTCCGGCTGGCACGCCGGCTGCTAGGCTTTTCCTACTCCTTCTACACAGTGGGGAATGCCATGTGGTCCATGCGTAACTTCACGATCCGGACGCGCCTCCTGGCGCTCGGCCTGTTGTCGGTGTTCGCGCTGCTGCTGATCGGCGGCGACGGGTTGTGGGCAATGGCCCGCACCAAGCAGGATTTCCAGCACTACGTGCGGCAGGATGTCGAATCGCTGGTGCAGCTCTCCGAGATCCGGGCCGGTGTGGGCAACCTGCGACGCTACGAGAAGGACATGCTGATCAACATCGGCGATGACGCCGCCGTGCGGCGTTACCAGGACGAATGGCGCAAGGCCTTCGAGGGCGTCAACAAGAGCCTGGATGCGATCGGCCAGCTCGACATCCTTCCGGAGATCAAGTCGATGCCGCCGGCGATGAAAACTTCGCTGGGCAGCTATCGGAGCGGGCTCGACGGCATCGTGGCGCGCATCCTGAAGCAGGAGTTCGTCGACTCCGCCGAGGCGAACCGGCAGACCGAGCCGATCAAGGGCCCGGTCCGGGAGATGGACAAGCAACTGGGCGAGATGACGAAGGCGATCATGGAGCGCGGCAACCAGGAGGTGCAGCGCATCGACGCCGAGGAGATCCGCATCCGGACGGCGCTGGGCGGCGTGATGCTGGTCGGCGTGCTGGTGATCGGTGTCTTCACCTTCTTCAACATCGCGTCCATCCTGACGCCGCTGGCGCAGGCGGTCAGCACGACCGAGCGCATCGCGCGCCAGGACCTGAGCGAACGCGTCGACGTGCTGGGCACCGACGAGACCGCCGCCATGATGCGCGGCGTGCAAGGCATGCAGACCTCGATCCGCGAGGTGGTCAGCGGCGTGCGCAGCGCCACCGACAGCATCGCGACAGCCTCGCGCGAGGTGGCGGCCGGGGCGCACGACCTGAGCTACCGCACCGAGCAGGCGGCGTCCAACCTCGAGGAGACCGCCTCGGCGATGGAACAGCTCACCGCGAGCGTGCAGCACAACGCGGATTCGGCGCGGCAGACCAACGCGCTGGCGGAGGAGGCAGCAGGCGCCGCGGGACGCGGCGTCGACGTGGTCGGCGAGGTGGTCCAGACCATGGGCCGGATCAGCGCGTCGTCGGCGCGCATCGGCGACATCATCGGCACCATCGACGGGATCGCCTTCCAGACCAACATCCTCGCGCTCAACGCCGCCGTCGAAGCGGCGCGCGCCGGCGAGCAGGGCCGCGGCAGATCAGCCACGCCACCACCGAGCAGAGCGGCGGGATCAACCAGATCGGGTCGGCGATCTCCCAGCTCGATCAGATGACGCAGCAGAACGCGGCGCTCGTCGAAGAGTCCGCCGCCGCGGCGCAGAGCCTGCAGCACCAGGCGGATGCGCTGTCCCGGACGGTGGCGGTGTTCAAGCTGGTTTGACGACCCGTTCCGTGACATCCGTTCGGAAGGACTCCACGGTCGGCGGGGTTTAGAGCGCTGCGTCCTCTGGCGCTGGCATGGCGGCTGCTAGTCTTTTCCCCATCGATCGATCTCGTTGGGAAAACATGCAGTCTCTGCGCCATTACACGATCCGGACCCGCCTGCTCGGTCTGGGTCTCCTGTCCGTTCTTGCCCTGCTGCTCATCGGCGGCGCCGGCCTCTGGGCCATGGGCAGCTCACGCGCCGATTTCCAGCAGTACGTCGCGCAGGACGTGGGCGCGCTGACCCAGCTTTCCGAAGTCCGCGCCGGCATCGGCAACCTGCGCCGCTTCGAGAAGGACATGCTCATCAACATCGGCGACGACGGCACCGTCAAGCAGGCCCAGGCCGACTGGCAGAAGACCTACGCCGGCGTGATCCGCTCGCTCGATACGCTGTCGGCCCTCGAGATGAGCCCGGAGATCCGCAGCCTGCCGCCCAAGCTCAAACAGTCGCTGGAAGCCTACAAGGCCGGCGTCGACGACATCGCCAAGCGCATCCTCAATGCCGACTTCGTCGACGCCGCTGAAGCGAACCGCGCCACCGACGCGATCAAGGCGCCTGTGCTGGCCATGGACAGCGGCGTCGGTGAGATGACGACCGCGATTCTGCAGGAAGGCCAGGACGAGGTGCGGCGCCTCGGCACCCGTGAGCTGAGCGTGCGCGGCGTGCTCGGCGTCGTCATGGCGATCGGCGTGGCGCTGATCGCGCTGCTGACCGTGCTCAACATCCGCTCCATCCTGGCGCCGCTCGCGCAGGCGGTGAGCACGACCGAACGCATCGCCCGCAAGGACCTGAGCCAGCCGGTCGAGGTCGAAGGCGCGGATGAGACGGCCGCGATGGCGCGCGGCGTGCAGGGCATGCAGGCGTCGATCCGCGAGGTCGTCAGCGGTGTGCGCAGCGCCACCGACAGCATCGCCACGGCGTCGCGCGAAGTCGCCGCCGGCGCGCACGACCTGAGCCAGCGCACCGAACAGGCCGCGTCCAACCTGCAGGCCACCGCGTCGGCGATGGGACAGCTGACGTCCAGCGTGCAGCACAACGCGGCTTCCGCCGGCGAAGCGAAGGCGCTCGCAGAGCAGGCCGCCGAGGTCGCCGTGCGCGGCGTCAGCGTGGTCGGCGAGGTCGTGCAGACGATGGGGAAGATCAGTTCGTCGTCGGCGCGCATCGGCGACATCATCGGCACCATCGACGGGATCGCCTTCCAGACCAACATCCTCGCGCTCAACGCCGCCGTCGAAGCGGCGCGCGCCGGCGAGCAGGGCCGCGGC
>SEFA01000099.1 GCA_004210455.1 Rubrivivax sp.
CTCCTGCGCCGACACCGACGCCCGCGCCCGCACCGACCCCATCACCGGCCCCCGGCCCCGCGCCCACGCCGGCCCCGTCGCCCGGTCCGGCTCCGGCGCCCGGCAAGCACCAGTTGATCGGCTACTGGCACAACTTCACCAACCCGGCCGGCCCGACCTTCCCGATCAGCCAGGTCTCCGCCGACTACGACGTGATCGTCGTCGCCTTCGCGGATGACGCCGGCAACGGCAGCATCGCCTTCAACCTGGATCCGAGCGCCGGCGGCGAGGCCCGCTTCATCGCGGACGTCGCGGCCGCGCGGTCCAAGGGCAAGAAGGTCGTGCTGTCCTTCGGCGGCCAGAACGGCACGGTGACGCTGAACAACGCGTCGCAGGTGACCAACTTCGTCAACAGCGTCGAGGCCATCATGAAGCGCTACGGCTTCGACGGCATCGACATCGACCTGGAGAGCGGCGCCGGCGTCACCTCGGGCGCGCCGGTGCAGGCCAACCTGGTCAGCGCGGTGAAGCAGCTCAAGCAGCGCATCGGCAGCGGCTTCTACCTGTCGATGGCGCCGGAGCATCCGTACGTGCAGGGCGGTTTCGTCGCCTACAGCGGCATCTGGGGCGCCTATCTGCCCATCATCGACGGCCTGCGCGACGAGCTGAACGTGCTGCACGTCCAGTACTACAACAACGGCGCCGTCTACACGCCGTACGCGACGCAGGGCCTGGCCGAGGGCAGCGTCGACATGCTGGTGGCCACCAGCCGGATGCTGATCGAGGGCTTCACGACCAACAACGGCACCGGGCCCTTCGTGTTCCGCGGGCTGCGGCCGGACCAGGTGGCGTTCGGACTGCCGTCGAGCCCGTCGTCGGCCAACAGCGGCCAGGCCAGCGTGGCGACGATCACGGCGGCGCTCAACTGCCTGACGAAGCTGTCGCAATGCGGCGCGATCAAGCCGGCGCAGGCCTATCCGACCTTCCGCGGCGTGATGACGTGGTCGATCAACTGGGACAGCCATGACGGCAAGGGCTTCTCGACCGGCGTGAGGGCGTCGCTCAACGCCCTGCCCTGAGCGCGGACGGGAGCGAGGAGGCCGGCCGGGAGGTCGGCCCTCCCGTCGGAGACTGCGGCGGCGCTGCGCCGCTCAGTCCGGCCGGGCCATGAAGAACCTGTGGCCCAGCTCGAAGTAGTCGCCGGCGCCGCCGCCACGCAGGATCAACCCGGCGGCGGCGGTGTCGAACACGCCGTCCTTCAACAAGGCCGGCGAGATGTGCATGAGCAAGACCTGACCCAGGATCATCCAGGTGTCGACGGGCTCATCGTCCTTGGACGTCAGCCGGACGATCTGGGACACCTTGCATTCGAAGGCGACGGGGCTCTCGCCGACGCGTGGCGGCGCCACCCTGACGGACGCGACCTCGGTCAGCTTCGCGAGCTCGAATTCGTTGACGCCGTGAGGGACCCGCGCACAGGTCGCGTTCATGGCTTCCGCGAGCTCGCGCGTGGCGAGATTCCAGACGAACTCGCCGGTCTCCTCGACGTTCCTCAGCGAGTCCTTCCGGCCGATGCTGGAGAACCCGATGATGGGCGGCGTGTAGTTCAACGCCGTGAAGAAGCTGTACGGCGCCAGATTCACGACGCCGGCCTGGCTCTTCGTCGACATCCATCCGATGGGGCGAGGTCCGACGATGGCGTTGAACGGGTTGTGCGGAAGGTTGGGGGCGCTGGGGTCGTAGGTGTGCATGGCGGGAGTATCTGTCCCTCGAACGCTTGACGCGTCCGCGTCGCCGCCATGTCCCGTTCCGGCCGGCGATCTCGTTCAAGAGGGGAGGAACCAGGAGAACCTCCCATGCGCATCCCTCCCCTTCTCGCCCTTGCCGCAGCCGCTGTCCTCGGAGGGACCGGCATGCCGGTCTCCGCCGTGGCGCTCGACCTCTCGTCCGGCAGCGCCGGATTCATCGGCAAGCCCGTCGCGGGCGACTTTGCCGAGTCCTACACCTTCTCGCTGGTCAGTCCGACCACCGTGAACGTCGTGCTGGCGTCGGTCACCAACGGCGACCATCACCTCGACTTCTCCAGCATCGCCCTGAGCGGCCCCTCCGGTCTGATCGCGGCCAGCGCGTTCACCCCTGACCCCTTCGGCGCTCACGTGATCAGCAATGCGCTGCTGGCACCTGGCAACTACACGCTCACGGCCCGCGGCACGAGCAGCGCGGCGCTGTCGACCTTCGCCGGCACGATCGCGCTGTCGGGCAGCAGCGGCACGTTCCCGTCGGGCATCGGTGGAGCACTGGACCTCAGCGCGGGCAGTGCCGGCTTCTCCGGCACGCCCAACGCCGGCGCGTTCTCGAACACCTTCACGTTCTCCATCGCCACGCCCCAGACCGTGAAACTGATGCTGGCCTCCGCGGTCGGTGGCAGCCAGGACATCGACTTCACCAGCGTCCTGCTGCGCGGGCCATTCGGGGATCTGATGGCGGCGGAGTTCACCCGCGATCCGTTCGAGATCTGGACGCTGGCCACGCCGCTGCTCAGACCGGGCAGCTATTCCCTCATCGCGTCAGGCATCAACAGCGACGCCATCGCCTCGTATGCCGGCACCCTCGCCTTGTCGACCGTCAACCCGGACGCGCCCGGCAACGACGTGCCGGAGCCGGGCACCGCCGGGCTGGTGATCGCGGGCCTGGGCGCTGCGCTCATGATCCTGCCGGCGCGCGGCCGCCGTTCCCGCCGGAGCAGGCGCGTGTAGGTGATTTGCCGACGCCGCCTTGCTGCTTTCACCTGCTTTACTCGAAGTGATAAAAATGCATAATTCGTATCACGTTGATGCCGCTTTCCAGCGATGTCCACGTCCCCGCTTTTCCTCCCTGAGCGGGGTCGACGCAAGTCGATTGCGCCCGACCACGAGAGTGGCCGGGCCATTTTTTTTGGGGTTTCCGATCCGCCAGCCGGGATGGCTGCGGCCGCCGCCTTAAATGATAAATATGATTCAGTCCGGTCTTCAGCGGATCGCGTCGTCCTGCCGCGCCAGCTGCGCGCGGATGAGCTGATCGCTCTTCACGTGGCGCGTCAGCGGGTCGGCCAAGCCGCCGGAGAAGAAGTGTTCCGTCCCGACCACGGTCGCGCCCACGCCGCGCAACAGGTGGCCGAGGTTGGGCACGACGTCCAGCTTCACCGAGTAGACGTCGATGTGCTGCTCCGCATCGGCCACGTCGATGCCGAGCTTGGCGTAGTGGCGCAGTTGGGACTCGTGCAGCGGCGCCGACGACAGGCCGGTGACCTTCACCGGCGCCGAGAGGGAGTAGTTGGCGATGCCCGATGAGGCCGCCTCGCCGCCGCCTTTCGAGTGCCCCATCGTCGACACCGAGTAGCCGGCCAGACTGTTGAACTGCGGCGTCTGCTGCAGTTCCTTGATCGCGCCGACGACGCGCTGCGCCTGGTCGTGGCTCTTCGTCGGCAGGCCGAGCGCCGTGCGCGCATTCGCGGTCCACTGCGGGATCGCCATCTCGCCATTACCCAGCGCCAGACGCAGCGGCGACCCGGCGACGCGACCCGAGGTCGTGCCGCCGAAAACCGCGGCGATGTCCTTGTCCTTGTGATTCACGAGCACGGACACGACCAGACCGCTCTTGTTGTCGACCAGCGTGCCGGCGGGCCGTTCGACCTGGCTGGCCGGAAGCAGCCCTTTCTGTCCGGGGACACTGACCCGCTCGGCGGCGCTCCAGACCTTGTCGGCGACGGCGGACGACAGGGGATCGCTTGGCCGGTAGTTGCCCTTGGCGATGCGCTGGTACGGGAACATGCCGGCGTCCAGCTTGTCGCGCAGGTCCGCGTTGGCTTTCAGGCGTTGCTCGGGCAGGCCGGCGGTCTTGGCTTCGAAGGTCGGAAGCTGGGCGCCGCGCCTCAGCGTCGCGTCGACGTCCTTCGGCGACGCCTCGGGAGTCGCGGACCGGATGCCGGGCAGCACGGCGCCTCGAGGCGCGACCGCGGTGCGCGAGTCCGCCGACGCCGGCGGTCGTCGCTCGCGCAGGCCGCCGGCGGCGTGGTCGGCCGGCGTCCCGGCAGGACGCGCCGCGCCGGTCGAAGAAGACTTGTCGACGGCCGACGACCAGGCATCGGCAGCCGGCGTCGTGCCAGGTCCGGAATGGGGGGAGTTGACTCGCATCGCCCCAACCTACCGAGCCTCGCGCGCGGGACGTCAGCCGATGCGAAGCGGTGTCTGCGGAGCGGAAGTCCTCTTTGGCGTCAGAGCTCCCGTATCAGAACTCCGGCATCAGAGCTCCGGCAACCGGATCTCCGTCAGCACCCACGAGGCGAAGCCCCGTCGCTGGAAAACCAATCCGGTGCGCCGGTCTTCCGCCTGCCCGGCGCGGCGGGCGTAGAGGATGAAGGTGTCGACGCCCTGGCGTTCCGTCGTCCAGATGGGTTCGCGCTTCGCCGCCCCTGCGCCGCCATCGGCATCGGAAGGCGAATCGCCCGGCTCTTGCGCACGGGACTCGCGCCGTGGCATCAGCTTGCCTTCCTGCATGATCCGCATGACCGACTCCGGCCGCACGAACGCCTCGACCATGCGATCGGCCACCGCCGTCGCGAACAGCGATCCCAGCGCGGCGCCGGCCTTGGCGATGTCGCTGCCGGACTCCGACCGCTGGCTCCCCTTGGCGCCGATGGCAGCGCCCAACTGACCCTTCAGGCTCTCGCGCAACAACGGATAGTCGACACGCTCGTTGAAGGTCGCCGCGTCGCCGGCCTTCGCCGCGTTGCGCATCCGGTGGATCGCCAGCCACGGCGACCAGTACCAGTAGGCGGCAAGCGCCAGGACCGCCGCGACGAGCGCGACCTTCGAGAACTTCCGGGCGGTGGGGGTCATGCCTTGCCTTCCGATTGATGCACTGGCGCCCAGTGTAGAAAACTCAGGGCGGGGAAGCGGGTTCGAGCGATGACGCGCGGGGCCCGTGACCAGCGGCATGCGGGCGGCGCCGCGCCTATCATGGGCGCTCTTTGTCCACAGTTCCGCGTGTGAACAAGCCCCCCGAACTGTTGCTGAACGAAATGGTCGCCTTCTGGCACGTCGTCGAGCACGGCGGTTTCTCGCAGGCCGCGCGGGCGCTGGGCGTGGAGCCGTCGTCGATGAGCCGCAGCGTGGCGCGGCTGGAGCGCGCGCTGGAAGCCAAGCTGTTGATCCGCGGGCCTCGTTCGATGTCGCTCACCGAGCTCGGGGAGCAGGTGCTGCGCGAATGCGCGCTGATCCGCGACGCCGCGAGCAACGTGCATGCGCTCGCCGCGCGCTACGGCTCGCGCCCGTCCGGCGTGCTGCGCGTGTCGGCGCCGGTGGTCCTGGGGCAGCTCTGGCTCGCACCGCGGCTCGCGTCCTTCGCGGCGGAGTTTCCAGATGTCGACCTGCAGCTCTCGCTGAACGACCGCCCGGTGGACATCGTCGCCGAGCGTGTCGACGTCGCGCTGCGCATCACCGCGCAGCCGCCTCAGGACCTCGTCGCCCGCAAGCTCTTCGACACGCCCTACGCGCTCGTGGCCTCGCCGGCCTATCTCGCGGCGCACGGCGCGCCGGAGCGGCCGGAGATGCTGACGCGGCATCGCTGCATCCACCTGGGCTTCGGCGCGTTCGACGCGAACTGGCCGTTGAAGCGCGGCGACGAGCGGACGATCGTCGCCATCGCACCCCGGCATGCGATCGGGAACAGCCTGGCGCTCGCGTCGGCGGCGGAGCAAGGCGCGGGGATCGCGCTGCTGCCGCTGTTCTCCGCGCAGGCGGGATTGGACGCCGGACGGCTGGTGCGTGTGCTCGAAGCGTGGACACCCGCCGGTACCTATGAACGCGCCGCCTACCTGCTCTATGCCGCCGGGGCACGGGTGCCGCCGAAGGTGAAGGCCTTCGTCGACCACCTGTCGGCGGCTCGCTGATCGGTGACCATCGCCGCCGGCGGCGGGAATGGTGTCGGCGTCGGCGCTACCATTCGCTCCCTATGGGTCCGCAACAGCAGCACATCGACGCGATCGGCCGGATCGCCGTCGTGCCGACCATCCTGGACGCCACGGCGCGTCTCACCGGGATGCGTTTCACCGCCGTCGCCCGGGTGACCGACACGAGCTGGACCGCCTGCGCCGTCCGCGACGAGATCGCCTTCGGGCTCAAGCCCGGCGACGAGCTCGAGCTCGTCTCGACGATCTGCAACGAGATCCGCCAGCACGGCCGCCCCGTGATCTTCGGCAGCGCAAGCGCCCACGAGGTGTTCCGGGACCATCCCACGCCCAAGCAGTACGGCTTCGAGAGCTACGTCTCGATCCCGATCTTCCGCGCCGACGGGATGTTCTTCGGCACGCTGTGCGCGATCGATCCGCGGCCGGCGAAGCTCGGCGACCCGGCGCTGCAGCAGACGCTGGAGCTTTTCGCCAAGCTCATCGGCACGCAGCTCGACGCCCAGGATCTGGAAGACCAGCGGATGGCGGCGCTGGCCGCCGCCGCCGACACCCGCGAGCTGCTGGAATGGGAGAACCAGCGCATCACCGCGCTGCTGAGCGAGCGCGACCAGGTGGAACGCGTGATCACCCGCGAACTCAACGACACCCGCCGGCTGCGCGACGTGGCCGCGCGGCTCATCGGCAGCGACGGCGGCTCCGCCCTCTACGGCGAGATCCTCGACGCGGCGATCGAGATCCTGGACGGCGACGCCGGCACCCTCCAGCTGCTGGACCCCGCCTCCCAGACCCTGACCTTCCTCGCCACCAGCGGCTTCAGCCCCGAGATGGTGGCGCACTTCTCCGCCGTCGAGACGTCGTCGGGCTCCCCCTGCGGCGTCGCCCTGTCGAGCGGGCGGCGGTCGTTCCTCCGCTTCGACGATCCCGACGCGCCCGATCCGGACGGCTCCAACCGCCTGCACCTGGACGCCGGCGTGCGCTGCGCGCAGTCCACGCCGCTGCTCAGCCGGTCGGGCCGACCGATCGGCATGCTCTCCACGCACTGGGCCGAGCCGCGGGATCTCAGCGAGCGCGAGCTCCGTTTCCTCGACCTGCTGGGCCGGCAGGCCGCCGACCTGATCGAGCGTCACCAGGTGCAGGAGGCGCTGATGACCAGCGAACGCGCCCTGCGCGAGGAAGCGCGGCGCAAGGACGAGTTCATCGCCGTGCTGGCCCACGAGCTGCGCAATCCGCTGGCGCCCATCCGCAGCGGCATCGAGGTCATCAAGCGCGCCGCCGGCGACGTCAGGCTGATCGAGCGCGTCCGGCCCATGATGGAGCGGCAGATCGCGCAGGTGGTCCATCTGATCGACGACCTGCTGGACGTGTCGCGGATCAGCTCCGGCAAGGTGCAGCTGAAGCGCGAATGGGTCAGCCTGCAGTCGCTGGTGGAGAGCGCGCTCGAGGCGCACCGCGGCCCGATCGCCACGGGCGGGATCGAGCTGCTGGTCGAGCTCGACGATCCGGAGCGGCGGCTCGACGTCGATCCGACGCGCCTGTCGCAGGTCATCTCGAACGTGCTTCACAACGCAGTGAAATTCACCGCCGTCGACGGTCGCATCACGATCCGCTCGCGGGTGGAGGCGGACGCGTCCGGGCAAGGCCTGGAACTGCGGTTGCGCATCGCCGACTCCGGCGTCGGCATCGCCGCGGAGATGCTGCCCAACATCTTCGACCTGTTCACGCAGGTGCGATCCGACAGCTCCCGGCATGGCGGCATGGGGATCGGCCTGGCGCTCTCGCGCAGCCTGATGGCGCTGCACGGCGGCTCGATCGAGGCCAGCAGCCCCGGCGCCGGCCTCGGCAGCGAATTCCTCATCCGATTGCCCGTGGGCACGCCCGCCGCGGTCGCGACGGCGCCCGCCCGCGACGACGGCGGCGGCGACGCGGATCTGGCGGGCCTGCGGGTGCTGGTGGTCGACGACAACCAGGATGCCGCCGACGGCGTCGCCATGCTGCTGACGATGTGCGGCGGCGAGGTCCGGGTGGCCTACGACGCGACGCGCATCGTGGACGAGGTGCGGACTTTCGCGCCCGGCCTGGTGCTGCTCGACATCGGGCTGCCGGGCATCGACGGCTACCAGGCGTGCCGGCACCTGCGCGAGGAGATCGGCCTCGACGTGCACATCGTGGCGTTGACGGGTTGGGGTCAGGAAGACGACCAGCGCCGCGCGAAGGCGGCCGGCTTCGACGCGCACCTCACGAAGCCGGTGGACCTGGCGAGCCTGATGCGGATCGCCTCCGGCGCCTTCCAGGCGTCAAGCGCATCGCAGGCATCGCAGGCATCGCAGGCATCGCAGGCATCGCAGGCATCGGTCTCGACGCAGTCGCCGAACGCCGACGCGCTCAAGGCCAGGTGACGCGCCCGGCCTGACGGAACACCCTCGGATTCACGCGGCTCCCGCGCTCAGGGATTCATCAGCAATTGCTGCACGCTCGAGAAGTCCAGGCCGCCCCTGCCGGCCCGGCTGTTGAGCGCGTAGAGGTTGCGCGCGAGCTCGCCGAGGGGCACGGCCGCGCCGACCTGCAGCGCGGCCTCGACCGCCAGACCGAGGTCCTTGAGCATCAGGTCGCTGCCGAAGCCGCCGGTGTAGCCGCGCGACGCGGGCGCTTCGGGCTTCACGCCGGGCCAGGGGTTGCAGACCTCGGTGGCCCAGCTGCGGCCGGTGCTGACGGCCATCATCGCGGACAGCGCCTGCGGATCGAGTCCGTGCGACACGCCGAGCGCCAGTGCCTCGCCGGTGACGGCCATGATCACGCCGAGCGCCATGTTGTTGCACAGCTTGGCGACCTGGCCGGAGCCGGAGGCGCCCATGTGGAAGATGTTCCTGCCCATCGCCGAGAGCACGGGGCGGGCGCGTTCCAGCGCGGCCGCCTCGCCGCCGACGATGAAGGTCAAGGTGCCCGCGGCCGCGCCGGCCGTGCCGCCGGACACCGGCGCATCGATCATCGCGAGCCCGCGCGCCTGCGCCGCTTCAGCGACGCGCTGCGCACTCGCCGGGGCGATGGTGCTGCAGTCGATCACCAGCGCCCCGGCGGCAATGCGCGCAAGCAGGCCGTCCTCGCCGAGGAACAGCGACTCGACGTGCCGGCTGGCGGGGAGCATGGCGATCACCACCGAAGCGCCCTCCACGGCCGCCGCGGCGGACGGCGCCACGGTGACGCCCGCCGAGCGCGCGGCGGCGAGGGCCGCCTCGCTCAGATCGAACGCCGCCACCGCGTAGCCGTTCCTCACGAGGTTCGCCGCCATCGGCCCGCCCATGTGGCCGAGGCCGATGAAGGCGATGCGTTCGGCGGCCGATGCGTGCCCGTCCGTCGCGTTTCCGTTCGTCGCGCTTGCGTTCGTTGCTTTTCCGTTCGTCGCGCTTGCGTTCGTCGCGTTGCTCATGGTCTTGTCTCCGTGTCGTTGGATGCCCGGCGTGGTCAGCGCAGATCGGCCAGCGGATGCGCGCCGGCGAAGCGCGGCGCGAGCAGCGCGTCCAGCTGCGCGTCGCCGCCTTCGTCCTGCGCGGCGCCCTGCCAGCGCGGCGTCTTGTCCTTGTCGATCAGCAGCGCGCGCACGCCCTCGGCGAAATCGGGGAACACGCAGCAGCCGACGGAGGCCTGGTACTCCATGCGGAACACCTCGGCGAGCGACGCCTGTCGCAGGCGGCGCTGCAGGGCGATGGCGAGCGCGGCCGACGTCGGCGAGCCCTTCTGGAACGTCGACCCCGCCGTCGACAGCCACGCATCGCCCTCGCAGGCCAGCGAGCGCAGGCGAGGCGCCATCGTCGCCAGCGTGTCGTGCGGTCCGATCAAGGCGTCGATGCGATCGCGATGCGGCGCGAGTTGACTCGGTGCGAGGTCGGCGGACGGGAGCGCGCGCAGCAGGTCGTCGAGCCGCTCGGCATCGGCCGAGCGTTCGCCGTCCCAGCGCGCATGCGCGATGGCTTCGAGCAAGGCGCCGTGGTCCTCGGCGCGCGCGGCGCGATCGGCCAGCCCGGCCCAGAGCGCGTCCGCCGCATTCAGCGGCGCTCCGGTGAGCGCGAGGAACAGCCCCGTCCGGCCCGGCAGCCGCGAGAGGAACCAGCTCCCACCGACATCCGGGTAGAGACCCAGCGTGATCTCCGGCATCGCCAGCCTGCTGCGCGGCGTGACGACGCGGTGCGACGCGCCCGCCATCAGGCCGATGCCGCCGCCCATGACGATGCCGTGGCCCCAGACGAGCAGCGGCTTGGGGAACCGATGGAGGGTGTGGTCGAGGCGGTACTCGCGCTCGAAGAATTCGGCGGCGTCGCGCGGCACCTTGCCAGGGCCGGCCGCGCGCATCGCGCGGTAGAGCCCGACCACGTCGCCGCCCGCGCAGAAGGCTTTCTCGCTGCTGCCGTCGAGGACCACGCCCGCGACCTGCGGATCGTCGGCCCAGGCGCTCAGCTGCGACTGGAGCAGATCGACCATGGTCAAGGTCAGCGCATTCAGGCTGGCCGGCGCGTTCAGCGAGGCGTGGCCGAAGCGGTGGCCCGAGGCGGTCACCACGGTGCGGAACAGCACGGGTGGGTCGATGTGGTCGCCGCTGCTCACCGGCGAATCTCGGCCCGTCTCGCGGATCGACTGTGGGGTGGTGTTCTGGATGACTGTCATCGGACCTCCTCAGGCGTTGCGCCACTGCGGGCTGCGTTTGCCGAGGAAGGCCTGCACGCCTTCGCGCTGGTCTTCGGTCTCGAAGAGGCCGATGAAGGCCTCGCGTTCTGCCGCCAGCAGCGATTGCGGCGGCGCAGCGCGCGCGCCCTGGATGAGACGCTTGCACGCGGTCACGCTGGTGGGGCTTTGCGCCTGCACGCGTTCAGCCCACTGCAGCGCCTTCGCCAGCGCGCCGCCCTTGGGCACCAGCTCGTCGGCGAGTCCGATGCGCAGGGCCGTTTCGGCATCGACGCGCTCGCCGAGCAGCACCATGCGCTTGGCCCAGCTTTCGCCGATGGTCCAGCTCAGCCATTGCGTGCCGCCGGCGCAGGGCAGCAGGCCGACGGTCGCTTCGGGCAGCGCCATGACCGCGTGCGACTCCGCGATGCGCAGGTCGCAGGCGAGAGCGCATTCCAGTCCGCCGCCCATCGCGTAGCCGTTGATCGCGGCGACGCTGACGCCGCGGAATCCGGCGAGCGCTTCGAAGGCCTCGCCGAAGCGGCGTGCCATCGTCGCGGCGACGCCCTTGTCGCCGTCGGCGAACAGCTTCAGATCGGCGCCGGCGCTGAAGAACTTCTCGCCGTCGCCGGTGATGACCAGCGCGTAGATCTCGCGATCGCGGTTGAGATCGCCGACCAGCCGCGTCAATGCCGCGAGGCTGTCGGCGGTCCAGGTGTGGGCGGGCGGATTCGTCAGCGTGACGACGGCCGTGTGGCCGCGGCGCTCCAGGCGCAGGCCGGCGTAGGACGCGGCCGTGTCGTGGGTGTCAGTCATGGGTGTTGGCATGTGAGTGATGAATGGAAGACGTCGGAGGACGACGTCAACGAATGGTTTCGGGCGCCTGGTCCTGCAACATCCGTCTCGCGACGATGACGCGCATGATTTCGTTGGTGCCTTCGAGGATCTGATGCACGCGCGCGTCGCGCAGGAAGCGTTCCAGCGGGTACTCGCGGATGTAGCCGTAGCCGCCGTGGATCTGCAGCGCCTCGTTGCAGACGCTGAAGCCGATGTCGGTGGCCAACCGCTTGGCCATCGCGCAGTACACCTGCGCGTCGGGCGACTTCGCATCGAGCTTGGCCGCCGCCAACCGCACCATCTGCCGCGCCGCCACCAGTTCCGTCGCCATGTCCGCGAGCTTGAACTGCAGCACCTGCATGTCCGCGAGCGCGCGGCCGAACTGGCGCCGCTCGTGCATGTAGCGCTGCGCCGCGGCCAGCGCGCCCTGCGCCGCGCCGACCGAGCAGGTCGCGATGTTGATGCGCCCGCCGTCCAGCCCCTGCATCGCGATGCGGAAGCCCTGCCCCTCCTCGCCGAGCCGATGCGCCGCCGGCACGCGTACGCCGTCGAAGGCGACGGCGCGGGTGGGCTGGCTGTTCCAGCCCATCTTCTCTTCCTTGCGGCCGTACTGGATGCCGGGCGAGTCGCCCTCGACCAGGAACGCGGAGATCCCGTCCGGGCCCGCGCCGCCGGTGCGCGCCATCACGACCAGCAGGTCGGTCGCGCCCGCGCCGGAGATGAAGGCCTTGCTGCCGTCGATCACGTAGTCGTCGCCGTCGCGGCGCGCGGTCGTGCGCAGCGAGGCGGCATCCGATCCCGCGCCGGGCTCGGTCAGGCAGTACGACGCGAGCTGCGTCCCGCTGCACAACGCGGGTCCGAATCGATGCGCGGTCTCCGGCGTCGCATACGTGCTCACCATCCACGCCGCCATGTTGTGGATGCTCAGGAACGCGGTGGTCGACGGACACGCGGCGGCCAGCTCTTCCAGCACGATGGTCGCGTCCAGCCGGGGCAGGCCGAGCCCGCCGCGCTCCGCCGGCGCATACAGCCCGCAGAAGCCCAGTTCGCCCGCATGGCGCAAGGTCTCGCGCGGGAAGAACGACTGCGCGTCCCATGCCGCCGCATGCGGCGCCATCTCGTCGCGGGCGAAGTCGCGCGCCGCCTGCTGGAAGGCGCGCTGCTGCTCGTCGAGCTCGAAGTCCATCAGCGGCTCACCGGCTCACTGGAGGCTGATCGTCGTGTTGACGCCGCCGGTCGCGGCATCGTCGAACCAGCGCGCGGTGACGGTCTTCGTCTGCGTGTAGAAAAGGACGACCTGCTTGCCGTACGGTCCGAGGTCGCCGAGCTTGGACGCGCGCGATCCGGTGAACGAGAACAGCGGCACCGGCACCGGGATGGGCACGTTGATGCCGACCTGGCCGATGTCGATCTCGTCCTCGAAGCGGCGCGCGGCCGCGCCCGACTGCGTGAACAGCGCGGTCCCGTTGCCGTTCGGATTCGCATTGATCATCGCGATCGCCTCGTCGAGCGTCGCGGCTTCGGCGACGCACAGCACCGGACCGAAGACCTCCTGGTCGTAGATCGTCATGCCGGGCTTCACGCCGCTGAAGATCGTCGGCCCGACGAAATTGCCTTCCTTCAACTGGCCGCTGAGCGGCGGCAGCCGGCCGTCGAGCGCCAGCGTCGCGCCGTCCTCGATGCCGCGGGCGATCAGGCTCTCCACGCGGTCACGCGCGGCGCAGGAGATCAGCGGGCCGACGTCGGTCGTGGCCGAATCGCCGGCGCCCACGCTCAGGCCCTTCGCCTTGGCGATCAGGTCCGGCAGCCATTCCCGCGCGGCACCGACGAGCACCGCGACCGACACCGCCATGCAGCGCTGCCCCGCGGCGCCGAACGCGGCGCCGGCGAGCGCGTTGAGCGTCTGCTCCTTGTGCGCGTCGGGCAGCACGACGGCGTGGTTCTTCGCGCCCATCATGCATTGCACGCGCTTGCCTGCCTTCGCCGCGCGGTCGTGGACCAGCGTCCCCACGCGCGTCGATCCGACGAAGGAGATGGCGCGGATGTCGGCGTGATCGCACAGCGCGTTGACGACCTCCTCGCCGCCGTGCACGACGTTGAGCACGCCCTTCGGGATGCCGGCTTCGAGCGCCAGTTCCACGAGCCGCATCGTCACCATCGGGTCCTGCTCGGACGGCTTCAGCACGAAGGTGTTGCCGCAGGCGATGGCCATGGGGAACATCCACAGCGGGATCATCGCGGGGAAGTTGAACGGCGTGATGCCGGCGCACACGCCCAGCGGCTGCAGCAGGGTGTAGGTGTCGACGCCGCCGGCGACGTTGTGGGCGCGCTCGCCCATCTGCAGCGAGCCGATGTTGGCCGCGTGCTCCACGACCTCCAGGCCGCGGAACACGTCGCCCTCGGCATCGGCCAGGGTCTTGCCCTGCTCGGCGGTCAGCGTGGCCGCCAGCGACTTGATGTTGTCGCGGATCAGCTGCTGGTACTTCAGGAAGATGCGCGCACGCTGCCCGATGGGCACCTTGCGCCAGGTCCTGAAGGCGTCCTGCGCGGCGGCGATCGCGGCCTCGACCTCGTCGGGCGTGGCCATCGGAACGCGTGCCAGGCGTTGCTGCGTCGCCGGGTTGATCACGTCGCGCCACGCGGTGCTGCGCGACTGGACGAATTCGCCGTTGATCAACAACGGGATGCGGGGCAACTCTTCGCGGCTCATGCACGGTCTCCAGGTGATCGATGCCGTCGTGGCGAGCCAGTCGCCAGCCATTTGCCAGCCATTCGCGAACCCGTCACGACGGTTCGCCGGCGCACTCGACGGCGGGTTGAATTTCACAGAGAATCTATCCACACACTTTGCAAGACGCCAGTTCTTCCTCTTGTGAAGCGGTGCGGCGGCAAAACACTCCACAAGCATTTTGTGAAATCAGCGAATCCTGTGAATCGCATGGCCTCCTCCACCGGCAGCACCGGCACCCCGTCGAACTCTTCCCGCAAGCTGTTCATCGGGCCGCGGATCCGGCGCCTGCGCGAGCAGCTGCAGTGGAACCAGGCGGAGCTGGCGAGCCGTCTGGGGCTGTCGCTCAGCTACGTGTCGCAGATCGAGACCAACCAGCGGCCGGTGACGGCGAGCGTGCTGATCAAGCTCGCGGAGGTGTTCGGCGGCGGCATCGGACAGTTTTCGGAGGAGCAGGACCAGCAGCTGCTGGCGGACCTGGACGCGGCGCTGCGCGACCGCTCGCTGACGACGACGGTGATGGCGCCGGCACAGGTCGCGCGGCTGGTGGAGCAGGCGCCGGACCTGGCGGAGTCCTATGTCGCCCTGCATCAGCGCTACCTGCGGCTGCAGGACGAGCATTCGCAGATGATCGACCGCTTCTACGGGGAGCAGGGCCGCGAGGCCTCGGGCGCGCCGCCTTCGCTGCGCGGCGAGCCGCTGCCGCACGAGGCCGTCCGCGATCACCTCAATCGCCGGAACAACCACCTCGACGATCTGGACCTGCGGGGCGAGCAGCTGGCGGCGTCGCTCGGCCTGGTCCCCGGCCATCGCGCGCAGCCGCTGCGCGACCTGCTACTGCAGCGCCACGGCATCAGGACCGAAGTGGGTGACGAGGCGGAGACGCGCGACGAGTCGTCCGACGCCTTCCTGCGACGCTACGACGCGCGGCGCAAGCTGCTGCGCATGCCGCGTTTCCTCAGCGACGCGCAACAGGCGTTCCAGCTCGCCACGCAGTACGCGCTGATCGCCGAGGCCGATGCCATCGAGGCGGAACTCAGCGCCGGCGCCTTCGTCGACGAAGCGACGCGGGCCTTGGCGCGGCAAGGTTTCGCCCACTACTTCGCCGGGGCGACGTTGCTGCCCTATGGCGAGTTCCTCACCGCGGCACGGGGCGCGCGCTACGACGTCGAGCTGCTGCAGCAGCGCTTCCAGGTCAGCGTGGAGACGGTCTGCCATCGGCTCTCGACGCTCCAGCGCAACGGCCATCGCGGCGTGCCGTTCTACTTCGTGCGCGTGGACCAGGCAGGCAACATTTCGAAGCGGCAGAGCGCGACGAGTTTCCACTTCGCGCGGCACGGCGGCGCGTGCCCGCTGTGGCACGTGCACGAGGCCTTCGCGCAGCCGGGGCGTTTCCTCACGCAGATCGCGGAGATGCCGGACGGCAGCCGTTTCTTCGGCATTGCGCGGACCATCGAGCGCCACGGCGGCGGCGGTTACCTGGCGCGGCGCAAGCTGTTCGCGATCGGGCTGGGCTGCGATATCTCCCATGCGCGCGAACTGGTGTACGCGGAAGGTTTGAGCTTCGACGAGCGGACCGTGTCGCAGCAGGCCATCCCCATCGGTCCCGGCTGCCGCGTCTGCCCGCGGGAGCACTGCGTCCAGCGCGCCTTCCCGCCCGCAGGCAAGGCACTCGTCGCGGACAGCGACAGCGAATCGTTGGTGTCGTACCGGTTCACGGGGTGAGTGCGACCTCCGACATCGTTCCCTTCGCCCCACGCGCCTCGCGGCAGGCGCCTAATGAGGCTCATGATCAACGCTGGAGCGGACCATGAAGCGCAGTACCAGACCCCACGCCGACACGCGGCCACGCCCCGCCACCGAACGCGCGTTGCCCACCGCGGAGCGCGCGGAGCTCCAGCGCCAGGGCGCCAAGGCCGCGGCCCGCGGCGACGGCAGGTCGGGGAACCCGATGGACGAGGCGTCCAATCTGCCGACGACCACCGGGGAATGCGCCGACCTGTGGCAGGAGCGCAAGGAGGCCTGGCAAAGCGGCCATGAGGCCCAGTCGAAAACCGACGACGGCACCGCCACCCGCAGTGGGGCCGACCGCACGAGGGATGAGCACTGAACCGCGCTCCTCCGGAGTCCGGCAAGTTCTCTCTGCGTTTGCCTGGCATCGGCATGGATTACCGGACACCGGCCGGCCGCTTCGCCGCCCTCGCGATGGGAAGGGCGCCGCCAGCCGCCTGACGCCAGGCGCCACGGTCCCTGGGCCGAGAACGGCGTGCGGCGGCGTCGCGCTTGCCTGTCATCGTTGCGCCGGCTTCCGGCACGACAAAGGTCTCATCATGAACAGCACACCCTCGCGTGACGGCCAGCAGGCGCCGGGCACCTCCCGTCCGGAAAACGAAGACGATGATCCGGTCGGCGACAACAAGCCGGTGATCGACGCGGGCGGGGGCATCCCGGCCGAGGAACCGCCCGAGGGCAGCGATGCGCGACCGAGCGACCGGCTCAATGGCCATCGCGCCGAGGAATTCCCGACGAACCGCCCCGCGCGCCAGCCCTCGTCGGACAGCAAGCTGCCGCAATCCAGCCGCGGTTGAGACCGGACCGGCGCCGCTTGAACGGCGACGTGCCGCGACAACGTCATCCGACATCCGGGGCGTGCATGCACAATCTCCGGCCAAATGCGCGGCTTGTTCACCCCCTTCCTGCGACGCTTCGGACGGCTTCTGGCGGCGGGGGCGTTGGCGTCCCTGCTGACGCCGGCGGCGGCCAGTCCGGAACCGCCCTCCCCCACCTCGTCCGGGACCGCCGCGGCCAACCCGGTCGCGGCGCCCGACATCCTGACCCGCGCGGACGAGGATCTGCAGCGCGTTGATCGCGCGAAGCGGCTGCTTCAGGCGGCCGATCCGTCCGAGCCACTGGCGCGGGAGCTCGACGACATCGCACGCCCCGTCGATGCCAAGCTCAATGCCGCGGCGGGCGGTACCTTGCGCACGCTCACCGTCATGCGGCTCGAGAGCCTGGCGCGGCACTGGGATTTCGACGAACGGCGCTTCGCCCGCTGGGAAGATCGATCCCGGCGCGCGCTCTCACCGTACGCCGACACCGCACTCCAACTGGCGCAGCGCCGCGCGGCGTGGTCGGCGACCCGCGCGGCGGGCCTGCTGGACGGGCTGCCCGCGACGCTCTCGGCACGCGTCGACACGATGCTCTCGCAGTTCGATGCCTCGGAAGAAGCGCTGGGCGCCGTGCTGGCGAAGCAGTTCGACCTGACCCAGCGCGCGAGCGATCTCAAGGCCCGGCTCCAGGCGGGCAGCACCGAGGTCGATGCCGCCATCGACGAGATCGATCGCCAGCTGTTGCGCACCGACGTGCCGCCGCTCTGGAGCGAGTTCTGGCCCGCGGCGGGGACGGCCGGCGCGATGGCCGCGATGGAACGCGGATTCGAGATCGAACGCCAGTTCGCCGTGGACTACAACGCCGCCGACGGCGGGAACCAGCAGGCGCTGCGCATCATCCAGATCCTGCTGCTGCCGCTCATCCTGTGGCTGACCGTGCGCAGCCGACGCCCCCCTGACGACGGCAAGACCAGCCACGTCACACGCGCCCTGCGCCGACCCGTCTCGTCATGGTTGCTGCTGGCGATGCTGGGAGTGCTGGTGCTGGAGCCCGACGCGCCGCTGCTCGTGCAGGAGCTTGCGCTGGTGCTGGCGCTCATCCCCGTGCTGCGCCTGCTGCCGTCCGGCGCGATCCGCGCGCTGGGCCGGTGGCCCTACGTAACGGTGGCGCTCTACATCGTCGACCGCCTGGGCGTGGCGGCGCCGGCCGACGTCGGCCTGTACCGGCTCTACACGCTGGCGGTGAGCCTGCTGGCCATCGGGCTGACCGTCTGGCTGCTGCGGCGCACGCCGCGGAACCGGCCGCCCGGCGAAAGCCGTCTGCAGACGGGGGTCCGCCGGATCAGCTGGATCGTGCTGGCCGTGCTCACCCTGTCCGTCGCCGCCAACATCGGCGGCAACATCTCGCTGGCGGAGACCTTGACCAGCGGCGTGATCGACAGCGGCTACATGGCCCTCCTGCTGTACGCCGGCGTGGCGGCCGTGCAGGGCATCCTGCACGCGCTCGGGCGTCAGCCCGAACTGGCGCAGCGCAAGCTCGTCCGCCAGCACGGGGCGACGCTGGCGGTGATGGTCACCCGGCTGCTCGTCCTCGCCGCCTGGCTGGGATGGCTGGTCTACAGCATGGACCGGTTCCGCGTGCTGCGTCCCTTGCGCGCCGTGGGCGCGACGGTGCTGGATCTCGGCGTCGACGTGGGCGAGGTGTCGATCCATCTGGGCGATGTCCTGGTGTTCCTGGTGTCGACCTGGCTGGCGCTGTGGGTGGCCCGCGCCGTCCGCCGCCTGCTGCGCGATGAGCTGCCCCACCATGCCGCCCTGCCGCGCGGCGTCGGCAACAGCATCGCGTCGCTGAGCTACTACGGCGTCCTGCTGCTCGGCCTCCTGGTGGCGCTGTCGGCCGCGGGCTTCAAGGTCAGCCAGCTCGCCCTGGTGTTCGGCGCCCTGGGCGTGGGCATCGGCTTCGGACTCCAGGGCGTCGTCAACAACTTCGTCTCCGGCCTGGTGCTGATGTTCGAGCGTCCGATCCAGCCGGGCGACATGGTCGATGCCGCGGGCACCTCGGGGACCGTACGCGAGATCGGCCTGCGCGCCACCATCCTGCGGACTTTCGACGGGGCCGACGTGGTGGTCCCCAACGGCCTGCTGCTGAGCGGCAACCTGACCAACTGGACGATGTTCGACCGCAGCCGGCGCATCGAGATCCCGGTGAACGTTGCCTACGGCTCGGATCCGGCGCGGGTGCTGTCGGTGCTCGGGTCGGCGGCACGCGAGACGCCCGGCGTGGCGACGCATCCGCCGCCCGTCGTCCTGATGACCGGTTATGCGGACAGCGCGCTCACTTTCTCGGTGCGCGTCTGGACGCAGGACGTCGGCGGATGGACGACGCTGCGCGGCGAGCTGCTCGCCCGCGTGCTCGCGGCGCTGCAGGGGGCCGGCATCGACATCCCCTATCCCCAGATGGACGTCCATCTGCGACGCACGCCCGACGGCGCCGATGGCACGGATGGCGCGGATGGCGCGGACGCCGCTCGCTGAAGCGCAGCGCCGAGGTTGTCCGCACACCCCGAAGTCTTTGTC
>SEFA01000018.1 GCA_004210455.1 Rubrivivax sp.
GCCTGATGACCATAGCGAGTCGGTCCCACCCCTTCCCATCCCGAACAGGACCGTGAAACGACTCAGCGCCGATGATAGTGCGGATTCCCGTGTGAAAGTAGGTCATCGTCAGGCTAATACACCGCCGAACCCCTCGATCAGCAATGATCGAGGGGTTTTGTCTTTTCTGATTTGCTTTGGTGAATTGAATTCCGATCGGTTTCGAGATGGGTTTGGCACTTGGACTTGCGGATGTTGAAGAGCTGTTAATAACTGATTGAAGTAATCACTCTCGCGTCTGGTGGGAGGAACTCACCCCTTTTGTGGGACTGATTTTTTGCGGAGCTGCGAATAGACTGCCTTGGTCATTTGTTCGGGACGGGGAGCGTATGCAGCGGTTCTGGAATGGGGCGGGGATTTCTTCCTTTTCGATCCGTGCGGCACTTGCTGCGCTGTTTTGGTGTCCAGTGGCACACGCGGTAGAGATCGCAACGGTCTCTCCGCGAGGAGAGGTCGACCAGGTTCAGAACGTCGTTGTTCGTTTCAAGGAACCCACCTCTCGCTTCGGAGATCCCCGCCTTCCTGATCCTGTGGTGCTGGATTGCGGCAGCGTTGGGCTGCACGGCAAGGGACGTTGGACGAGTGATCGAGAGTGGGTTTACGACTTCTCGGGCCCCTTGCCGTCCGGGGCAAAGTGCAAGGTTGTCGCGAGCAACGTTTTCCAGCCGACCGCCCCGGGAGCCGCCGCAGGGTGGCTCGGTACGCGGGAGTTTTCCTTCCAGTTGAGCGCACCGACGATACGGCGTGTCAGCCCGTGGGAGGGAAGTCGTATCGAGGAGAGCCAGCGCTTCCTTCTGCAGCTCTCCGGCGATGCCAAGTCCGACACGATTGCGCCTCACATGTGGTGTGAATCGAAGATGCTTGGTGAGCGGATTCCCGTTGAACTTCGCGGCGTCTCCGAACGAGATGCATTGCTACGTGGGTTGAAGATCGAGGGAGCGAAGCGACAAAGTTGGATTCTGGTTGGCTGTGCTCGGCCTTTGCCAGCTGGCTCTGAGGCCACTTTGGTCTGGGGCGCTGGGATTGCGGCTGCCGCCAACGAATCTGTGCGCACGCGAGGAGAACGTCGATTCCACTTCACCGTTCGAGCGCCATTGACTGCAGAGCTGTCTTGCGAGAGGGAGCGGGCGAATGCGCCATGCCTTTCCATTCGGCCGATCTCCGTCAACTTCTCCGAGCCGATTTCGCGCGAACTGGCATTGGCGGTGCGTTTGAAGGGGCCGCATGGCGGCAGCGTGGCGCCGCTCGCGGCGTCGGACCAGGAAGTTCAATCCGCCGATTGGCTGTCGACGGTGCGTTTCCCAACGCCGTTGGCCGAGCAGCAAGATTATTTGCTTGAGTTGCCGAACGGGATCAAGGACGAGAGCGGTCGACCGCTGTCCAATGCGGCCAGCTTTCCGATGAAGGTCCGCACCTCCGAGTCGCCCCCGCTGGCGAAGTTCGCGGCAGCGCCTTTCGGCATTGTCGAGTGGGAGGCGATTGGCCCCAGCCTGATTCCTTTGAGCCTGCGCCACGTGCAATCGGATCTGCAACCTCGGGCGAGTGGACACCTGCGAATCAGGAGGTTGACGGAGGATGCCGAAATATTGCGATGGTACGGGCGTCTCTACCGGCAGAACGAATGGGAGGACCGCAAGGCTGAGTGGCTGAAGAATGCTCCGGACCTTCAGTCCATGACGGTGCCGCCGGCGAATCCGGAGAAGGTCATCGACGTGATCGGAGTGCCGCTGGCGCAGCCCGGGTACCACGTGCTCGAACTGAAGTCACCGCGCCTGGGGCAGTCGCTGCTCGATCCGAGCCAGCCGATGTTTGTGCGGACAGGTGCGCTGGTCACCAATCTCGGGCTGCATTTCAAGTTGGGAAAGGACGACAGCCTGGTATGGGTGACCTCGCTCGACAAGGGGCAGCCCGTCGAGGGCGCCCACATCGCGGTCTACGACTGCCGCGGCAAGTCGCTGTGGAACGGGAGGACCAACGCGCGCGGCTTGGCGCGCATCGATCGACCCAATCTGGACCGTGAGAGCGGCACCGGGGAGTGCATCGCCGAGTCGGGTCTTTTCATCACGGCTCGGTTCGCGCAGCCTGGAAAAGCATTGGACCAGTCGTTCATGTTCAGCGGCTGGAGCCGCGGCATCGAGCCTTGGCGTTTCAACGTGCCGGTCGCGTGGGGCGCCGAGCGCGCGGCCCGTGCTCATACCATCACCGATCGACCGTTGCTTCGCGCCGGCGAAACCCTGTCGATGAAGCACTTCTTCCGTCTGGAGACGGTCCAGGGGTTGGTGGATGCGGCACCGGACCAGTTGCCGGACAAGGTGCGTGTCGTGTTCGAAGGGACCGGCGAGGAAGTCGCGACGCTGGACTTGACGTGGCAGGGTGGCCGCTATTCCTTGAGTACCTGGGAGGTGCCGGCGGGAGCCAAGCTCGGGCGCTACCGTTTCGTCATGGAGCGTGCGGACCCGCGCGGCGGTCGCCGGACATGGGACAGCGGGAGCGTACGCGTCGAAGAGTTCAGGGTGCCGCTGGTCGACGCCCGCCTGCTTCCTCCGAAGCTGAACTCCCCGGGCGTGCAGGAACTGTCCTGGTCCGCACAGTTGAACTACATGGCGGGCGGTCCGATGGCGAAGTCGCCGGTGGTGGTCAACGCGATGCTGCAACCGCGAGTGACCACTTTCCCCGGATTCGACGATTTTGCCTTCGAGCCGCCGTCGCGCGATGGGCCGAGTGACGCAGGGGCGGATGGGGAGATGGACGAGGGTGACGGCGAGTCTGCGGGCAATGCGCCTGGCATGGCTCGCTTGGTGTTAGACAAGCTGGCCTTGCAGACCGACGGCAAGGGAGCCGTTACGTTCAAGGTGCCCTTGAAGGGTGATGTCGACCGACCGGCAGAATTGCGCGTCGAATTGAACTACCGCGATCCCGACGGGCAGACGCATACGCGCGCCGCCTCGCAGGTGGTCTGGCCCGCCGGTGTCGTGATCGGCCTGCGCGCAGCTTCCTGGGTGGCCAATGGCCAGTCCCTGTCGGTTCAGGCGGTCGCGCTGGACGTCCAGGGCAAGCCGGTGGCCAATCAGAAGATCGGCGTGGGCGCGCGTCAGATTCAGACGCTCAGTACCCGCAAGCGGCTGGTGGGAGGCTTCTATGCCTACGAGCATCAGCGGAACCTGAAGGACCTGGGTGAACTTTGCAGCGGGACCACCGACGCACTCGGGCTCATGCGTTGCGAGGTCAAGCTGAACCAGGGCGGACAGATTGAACTCATCGGTTCGGCCAAGGACGACGGTGGTCGTACCGCGCGGGTTGCCCGGTCGCTGTGGGTGACCAGGGCCGGTGAGTCCTGGTTTGCGCAGGACAACGACGATCGCATCGATGTGATCCCGGAGCGCCGACGTTATGAACCGGGTGAGATCGCGAGGTTCCAGGTACGCATGCCCTATCGCGACGCGACCGCACTGGTCACCGTCGAGCGGGAAGGCGTGTTGTACAGCGAGGTCCGGCGTCTCTCGGGGCGGGATCCGTGGCTGGAGTTGAAGATCGACCGCGACTGGACGCCGAACGCCTTCGTCAGCGTGATGGTGCTGCGAGGTCGCCTGCGCGACGTGCCCTGGTACTCGTTCTTCTCATGGGGTTGGCGTGAACCGGCAAATTGGTGGCGGGAGTGGCGGGCGTCGGGCGACTATCAGGCGCCGACCGCCATGGTGGATCTGTCGAAGCCGTCCTTCAAGCTGGGCATGGCGGCCATCGAGATCGGCCAGGCGAGGCACCGCTTGCAGGTGGAAGTCATGCCCCAGCAGGCGCAATACGGCGTTCGACAAAGCGCTCAAGTGAAACTTCGGGTCACGCAGGACGGCAAGCCGGTGCCGGATGCGCAGATCGCCTTCGCCGCAGTGGACGAGGGCTTGCTGGCGCTCGCGCCCAACCCCAGCTGGAAGTTGCTCGACGGCATGATCCAGTCCCGACCGTGGGGCGTGACGACGGCGACCGGGCACAGCGAAATCATCGGCCGACGACATTACGGGCGCAAAGCCGTGGCCGCCGGGGGCGGGGGCGGTTTTGCGACGCGTGAGCTGTTCGACACCCTGCTGACCTGGCAACCGCTGGTGACGGTCGACGCGAAAGGCGAGGCACTGGTGCGAGTGCCGCTGAATGATTCGCTCACCCGCTTCCGGCTGGTGGCGGTGGCCGACGCGCCGGGGCAGCGTTTCGGCACGGGCGAGGGCAGCATCAACGTGAGCCAGGATCTGCAGCTGCTGTCCGGCCTGCCCCCGCTCGTCCGCGAAGGCGATCGCGTGCAGGCCATGGTCACGCTGCGCAACGCCACCAACCGTGTCATGGACCTGCGGGTGTCGTTGACGGGCAAGGCGTCCCTGCAGATCGGTGAACAGGGTGTCCCGGCCGATGCGAAAACGCTGAAGCTGGCCGCGGGTCAGGCCCAGGAGGTGACGTGGGATGTCGTCGTCCCGGAAGGCGCCCAGCGCATCGTCTGGGAAGCTCAGGCTCAGGAGCAGGGTGGCAGCGCGAGAGATGCGATGCGGACCACGCAGGCGGTGCAGCCGGCCGTGCCGGTGCGGGTGCTGCAGGCGACGCTGCGGCAACTCGACGTGCCGATCAGCATCCCGGTCGCCGTGCCCGGCGACGCCGTGCCCGCGCTGGGCGTCAAGCGGGGCGGCCTCCAGATCGGGTTGCAGCCAAAACTGTCGACGGCGTTGCCAGGCATTCGCCGCTATTTCGAGCAGTATCCGTATACCTGCCTCGAGCAGCAGAGTTCGAAGTTCATCGCGTTGCACGACAGCACGGCGTGGGAGGGGCTGATGGGGCAGCTGTCGACGTATCAGGATGCCGACGGACTGTTTGCGTATTTCCCGCTCTCGAATCATTTGACCCAAGGCAGCGACGTGCTGACGGCGCACCTGCTGTCGGTGGCGCAGGAAGCTGGCCGCGTGTTGCCGGCGGCGCAACTGGGCAAGGCACTTGACGGTCTGGCCGCCTTCGTCGAAGGACGGCTGGAGCGTCGCCATTGGTCACCACGCCCCGACGATGAACCGCGACGGATCGCCGCGCTGGCTGCGCTGGCCCGGTACGGCAAGGCGACGTCACGGCAACTGGGGACCGTCGACGGTCGCAACCTGACCAGTTGGCCGACCTCCGTCGTGATCGACTGGCTGGTGCTGCACCAGCGCATGACCGATGCGCCGGACCGTTCCGCGCAGATCGCTGCGGCCCAGAACCAGTTGCGCAGCCGCTTGAGCTTCGCAGGCACCACCTTGCGCTTCGTCAATGAGGAGTCCGACGCCTGGTGGTGGCTGATGGGGAGCGGCGATGCGACGGCGGCGCGAGCCATCCTGGCCTTGGTCGACGATGCCGGATGGAAGGAGGACCTCCCTCGCCTGGTCGTCGGCGCACTCGCCCGCCAGGAGCGAGGCGCCTGGTTCAATACGACGGCGAACCTGTGGGGCGCGCTGGCGCTCGAGAAGTTCTCGGCGCGCTTCGAATCCCAGCCGGTGAAGGGGAAGACCGAGGCCAAGCTGGCCGGCGCGGGCGTGGTGCTGGATTGGGCGGCCAAGCCGGACGGCGGCGAATTGCGCCTGCCGTGGCCCGCCGCCGGCAATGGCACCTTGACGGTGACTCAGACAGGCGAAGGCCGCCCCTGGGCGACCGTGCAAGCCTTGTCCGCCATCCCGTTGAAAGCACCGCTCACGTCGGGCTACGCGATCAAGCGGACGATCACCGCCGTGTCGCAGAAGTCTGCGCCGCGCTGGTCGCGGGGCGACGTGATGCGGGTGCGGGTCGAGATCGACGCCGCCGCCGACATGAGCTGGGTGGTGCTCAGCGACCCGTTGCCCACTGGCGCCGCGATCGTCGAGGGCACGATCGACACCCAGGGCGAGCGCGCCGAGGGGCAGGCCTGGCCCAGCTTCATCGAGCGCAGCTTCTCCGCGTGGCGCGCCTACTTCGACTACCTGCCGCGCGGCAAGCATGTCCTCGAATACACGGTCCGGCTGAACAACGCGGGGCGTTTCCAGATGCCGACGACGCGCGCCGAGGCGATGTATTCGCCGGATCGTTTCGGCGAGGTGCCGAATGCGATCCTGGAGGTCCAGCCTTGACCTTGGCAAGGTCGGCGCAACGGCATGCCTTCGCGCAATGGGGGAGGGGGCTGGTCTTGATGCTCGTCATGAGCGGTGGTCCTGTGGTGCCCGCTTGGGCTGATGAACTGCCCTCGTTCGCGCAGACACGCGCATCGCATCCGTTGTCGGACCTCCAACTGCTCGACCGCCGAGGCGAGCCACTGCAGACCTTGCGCGTGGATCCCAACCGGCGCGTGCTCGCGTGGGTGACGCTGGACCGGATGTCTCCCGCGCTGCTGCGGTCGATGCTGCTGTCGGAGGATCAGCATTTCTACGAGCACAGCGGCGTCGACTGGTCGGCGGTCGCCGCGAGCGCCTGGGCCAATCTGTGGAACACGCGCACGCGCGGCGCATCGACGGTGACGATGCAGTTGGCCGGCCTGCTTGATCAGGACCTGGCCCGGCGCGGCGGTCGCAGCGTGGCGCAGAAGCTCGGGCAGGCCTGGGTGGCGGGGCGACTGGAGAAGCGGTGGACCAAGGCGCAGATCCTGGAGGCTTACCTGAACCGCGTGCCGCTGCGCGGCGAACTCGTCGGCGTGCCCGCTGCGGCGCAGGCGCTTTTCGGCAAACGGCCGAGCGGGCTGGATGTCCGCGAGTCCGCGCTGCTCGCCGCGATGCTGCGCGGCCCCAACGCGTCCGCCGAGACCCTCTCGACACGCGCCTGCGGCGTCTTGCGGACGATGGGGCACACCTGCGAGGGGCTGGTCGACGAGGTCGGGGCCGTGTTGCGGCGCAAGCCCCTGTCGATCGGCGATGCGCCGCAATGGGCGCCACACTACGCACGTCTCGCGCTTCGCGCGGACGGTCCGGCGGCTCAGCGCAGCACGCTCGACGCGACCTGGCAACGCGTCGCGGTCCAGGCGCTGCGGCGGCATCTGGCGGAGCTGTCCGGCCGGCAGGTCGAGGACGGCGCGGTGCTCGTGCTCGACAACGCGAGCGGCGAAGCGCGCGTGTGGGTCGGATCGAGCGGCAGCCAGCTGTCGGAAGCGGCCCAGGTGGATCACGTGCTCGCCCGTCGACAGCCGGGTTCCACGCTGAAGCCGTTCCTGTACGAGCTGGCGATCGAGCGCCGCCTGATCACCGCGGCCAGCCTGCTGGACGATTCGCCTGCGCAGGTGGCGACCGCGGCGGGGCTGTATCTCCCGCAGAACTACGACAAGCAGTACCGTGGCTGGATCAGCGCCCGGGCGTCGCTCGGCAACAGTCTCAACATCCCGGCGGTGCGGCTGTCGCTGATGCTCACGCCGGAGGCGGTCTTCGAGCGGCTCAATGCCTTGGGCCTGCAACTGCCGGAGACGGGCGGCTTCTACGGTCCGTCGCTGGCCTTGGGCAGTGCCGACGTCACCCTGTTGGCGCTGACCAATGCGTATCGCGCCTTGGCCAACGGCGGCAAGTACGCCGCCGACGCGGCACCACGAAGCGATCCGGGTCGCGATGCGGGGCCCCGGCGCGTGGAATTCCGCCAGGTGGCGGATCCGAAGGCCAGTTTCATCGTGGGCGACATCCTGGCCGACAACAACGCGCGCGCGCTGACCTTCGGACTGTCGAGCGCCTTGGCGCTGCCGTTCCCGGCCTCCGTGAAGACGGGCACCAGCAAAGACATGCGCGACAACTGGTGCATCGGCTGGAGCAGCCGATACACGGTCGGCGTCTGGGTCGGCAATTCCAGCGGCGAGGCCATGCACCAGGTGTCGGGCGTGAGCGGCGCCGCCCCGGTCTGGCGCGAGGTCATGCTCGCGCTGCATGCGAGCGGTGTTCCGCCGGCGATCCGTCCACCGGCTGGCCTCGTCGCGCAGCACACGCGTTTCGAAGCCGGACAGGAGCCGTCGCGCCTTGAATGGTTCGTGACGGGGACCGAGCAGGCGGTCATCCGTGCGGCGGGCACGTCCGTCGCGCTCCGCAATCCGGTCGACGGCGCGATCTATGCGCTGGATCCCGACATCCCGCCGAACGCGCAGCGACTCCGTTTCACGCATGAGGGCCGGCTCGATCGCGGTGTGGCGGCCTGGCGCCTCGACGGTCGCGTCATCGGGCGCGGGGCGACGATGGATTGGCTGCCCATGCCCGGGCGCCACGAGCTGGCGCTGCTCGACGCCAGCGGGCGGGTGCTCCAGCAGGTGCGCTTCGAGGTCCGCGGCGCCGGGATGAAACAGCCTCCCGCGCCCGGCGTCGACTCCCGTCCTCCCATTCCGCAAGTCAACCGCCCCAGGGCGCAGTTCGTCGCCGCCCCCTGGCGGTCAGGGGGCTGACTTTCGATACTCCTCCCATCGTCGCTAAGATGCAGATTCGTGCGGGGAGACCATGCAGAGCCGACAACAACAAGCGCTGAACGCCCACAAGCCCCTCTGGCAGGTGCTGGGCGTTGCCCTGCTCGGCGCCGCCCTGTGGCTGCCGGCCGCGCCGGCGCAGGCCAGCGAGGTCGTCAAGCTGGCTCGCCTGCTGATCACCGGTAAGCGCCAGCCGAGCCGTCCGCCCGCGCCGCAACCGGCGGCCCCGGAACGCGGGACCGACGCGAGCACCCAGCCCCAGAGCCGTGCATCCGACGTCGAGGTCCACGCCCAGACGCAGCGCCGTAGCGCGGACGGCGCGGCCGTGTCGATGGACTGAGTGCACCAACCTGCCGCATCAGCGGCAGATTTCTCCCCAAATCGCGGCATCCCCGCACCAGCGCGGCACTTCATGCCTGATCGCCGTGCGATCAACGAAGTTAGTCTCGGAAACCGTGCGTTTCTCCCCCTGACAACGTCATCAACGCGGGCCACACTGCCGCGCGTCGCCTCACGAGGGCGTGTGATCGTTGGGAGGGAAAGAAATGACGCAGGGTTCGAACAAGGTCTATCGGAAAGGCCTGCCGTTCAGCGCCGAAGTGGCCCCGTTGCTGGCTGCCATGCCGTTGCTGGAGGAATACCGCGAGCCGCTGCTGCGGCTGCAGGGCGCCTGGGACAGCCTCGCGCTGCTGGGACAGATGAGCGGCGCGGCCACCGACATGGCCGACACCCGCACCGCGTTCGAGGCACTGACGGGCCGCCTGCTGGACAGCCTGGCGCGCCGGCAGCTGCGGCACGCGGTCGGGCACCTCCAAGGGCGCTCGCAGGTCGCGATCGACATCCTGGTGCGCAACCTCTTCGAGCGGACCGCCGACGTCGGCTTCCTCGCCAGCGACGGCCCACTGCGCACGTTGCTCCAGGCGGATGCGGCCGGCGAGGTCGACGCCGGCGGCGTCGAGGCCCTGCGCCGACGCTTTGCCGCCTACGTCGCCAAATACTCGGTCTACGACCAGGTCGTGCTGCTGGCTGCCGATGGTCGCCGGCTGGCGGCATTGGATGAGTCGAGCTGCGCGGCGGTCGTCGACGATCCACGGCTGCAGGAGGCTTTCGAACCCGGACGCGCCTTCGTCGAAGTGCACGGCCCCACCGGCCTGCTCGGCGGCCGCGGCGGTCTGATCTACGCGGCGGCGGTGAGTGGTCTGGCCAGCGGCGAGGGCGGTGACGGGACTGCCGGCGGCGCACGCGGGCTGCTGTGCCTGTCCTTCAAGCTCGAAGACGAGATGCTGGGACTCTTCCGTGCGTTGTGCGCCGGCGTGCCCCGATCGGTGCTGGTGCTCAAGGATGCGCAGGGCCGCGTGCTGCTGACGTCAGATCCCTGGCAGATCCCGCTGGGCGCGCCGCTGGCGAACGCTGGTGAGGCGCAGGGATGGCGGCTGGACTTCGCCGGTCGCGACTACCTGGCCTGCGAGAGCGCGGCCAGCGGCTACGAGGGCTACTTCGGACCGGGCTGGCGGGCGCAGATGCTGCAGCCGCTGCAGCACGCCTTCGCGGACGCGCCGCCGGAGCGCCAGGGCGACCGCGCCCGCGACCTCGACACGCGCGAGCTGTTCGACGACGAGCTGCGCAGCATTCCCGTCGAGGCGCGCCGCATCCAGCGCGAGTTGTCGCGGTCGTTGTGGAACGGCAAGCTCAAGAGCCGTGCGCACTCCCAGCCGCATGCCCAGCCGGGTGCCCGGACCGGGGAGGGCGGCGCGGCGGCTCCAGGCGGCAATGCCTTCGCCGTGACGCTGCTCAATGAAGTCGAACGTACCGGTGATCAACTGCGCCAGGTCTTCGAGCGCGCGATCGCCCAGCTCGAGGACGGCGCGCTGGACGCGGTCTTCGACGGGGCCGGCTTCCGCGCGGAACTGGCGATCTCCATCGTCAACCGCAACCTCTACGAACGCGCCAACGACTGCCGCTGGTGGGCCCTCGACGCGCGCCTGCAGCGCGCGCTCGCGGCCGGCGATGCCGCCTCGGCGGAATCGGTCCTGGCGAGCATCCATGCGCTCTACACCGTCTATTCGCTGCTGCTGGTCTTCGACAACGCCGGGCGCGTGGTCGCCGTGTCGGACCCGGCCCAGGCGCATCACGTCGGACGCTCGCTGCAAGGCGACTGGGTGTCGGGCGCGCTAGGACTGCGCGACGCCGGCCAATATGTGGTGTCGTCGCACGCGCCCTGCGGTCTCTACGGCGAGGACGGGCACGCACCCTGTCTCGTCTACGCGGCAGGCGTCCCGCATCCGGACGGTGCGGCGATGGCCGGCGGCATCGCGATCGTGTTCGACGGTGCGCCGCAGTTCCGCGCGATGCTCCGCGCGGCGCTGCCGGATCATGGCGGCGCGGCGGCCTTGCTCGTGACGCGGGCGGGCGAGGTCGTGGCCAGCAGCGACGCGCGCTGGTCGCCGGGCGATCGGCTGCCTTTGCCGCTGCCCGCGCTGACCGCCCTGCCGGCGGACCAGCACGTGACCGGCGAGCTCGAATTCGACGGCCGCGTCCATGCCTACGGGCTGGCGATGTCGGGGGGCTACCGGGAATACCGGCGCCTCACGCCGCCCGACGCGAACGATCTCGCGGCACTCGTGGTGCTGCCGCTCGGCGAGCGTCTGGCCGCGGGCGAGTCGGCTGGCGCGGGCGCGATGCCCGCGGCCTTCACGCCGACCGCTCCGGCAGGCGCCAAGACCGTCGATGTCGCCAGTTTCCTCGTCGATCACCAGTGGCTGGGCTTGCCCGCGATGCAGGTCGTCGCGGCGCTGGAGCGCCAGCGCATCACGGCCTGGCCCACGGCCCCGGCGGCCGTGCGCGGCATGCTGGGCTTCGAAGGCCGGATGCTGCCGGTGCTGGATCTGGGCCAACTGCTGTTCCACCGCCCGTGCGGCGATGAAGCCGCGTTGATGGTCTGCCAGACCGGCGCCGGCCAGCGCCTGGTGCTCGCCGTGCAACAGCTCGGGCAGGTCTTCGTCGCCGGCGCCGAGCAGCTGCAGCCCAGCCCGACACGGCCGGGCTGGGCCGCGCAGGCCCAGGTGCACTTGCTCAAGGGCCAGGGGCCGCAGATGCTGACCCTGCTGGACGGTGACGACCTGTGGCGCCTCGTCAACGGCGTGGTCGAGGCGCAGACGCCCGCATTGACCGTCGATTGAACCTCTGGCTCAGGCCGCGGTCCGCTCGATCACGGGCGGGCGCGGATGCAGCCGAGCCATCGCGAGCGCATCGACATAGCGACCATCGCGCAACGCGTACCCGCGCAGCCGTCCCTCGTGCTCGAAGCCGAAGCGCTCGTAGAGCCGGATCGCGCGCGGGTTGTCGGCGAACACGGTGAGTTCGATGCGCAGCACGCCGAGCCAGTCGTCCGCCTGACGCATCAGCGCGTCCATCAAGGCCGAGCCGACGCCGTGCCCCTGGGCCTCCGGATGCACGCCGATGCCCAGCATCATGGCGTGCCGGCGCCGCACCTGAGGTCCGACCGGATGCAGGCCCGCGGACCCCACCAGCCGCTCGCCGTCGAAGGCGAGCAGCTGCAGTTCGCCGCTGTTCGTGTCGGGCACCTTCGAGAAGCGTTCCTGCCAGAGCAGTTCGGAGGTGTAGGGCAACTGCAGCAGCGACGGCTGAACGCCGGGATGCCCCATCAGTTCGGCGTGTGCGCGGGCGTCCTCGGGCCGAGGACGGCGCAGCGTGAGGCCGTCGGCGATGCGCACGGCGCGTGGCCCGGGGTCGCGTTCGTCGGGGAGGCGGGACGGTCTCGTCGAGGTCTGCATCGGGGTTCTCCTGGTGGGATGGAAGGACCGAGGGCGGAAATGAACAAGGCCCGCGGGTTGCGCGGGCCTTGTCGGGGGAATTCGGGATCGCTTCGGGACCGTGGGTTTTGGATCCGTGGGGGCGTCTACCGCGTTCGACGCCGTCCCTGGCCGCATGCGCACAGGTGCGCCTGCAGCGGATGCATGCAGCACATCTGGACATGGCCGGAAGAGCGGATCGCGGGGGACATGCGGACCAGTATCTTGGCGACGCGTTGAAGGCGTCAAGCCCGCCGTCCGCCACACCAGTGGCAAGGGCGCGACAATGTGCGTTTCCCCATTCCGTCGCGGCCGACGCCGCGCGCCGCTTCATGCCTCGACTGAGTTCCGTCGCTGCCGTCGCCGACCTCGCCACCGCGGCTCCCGCCGCTGGAGCGCACGCGCGCCCGAAGGGCGAGCCGCAGCCCGCCGAGCGCTTCGCGCTGGCCGTGGACAAGAGCCCGATCGACGGGCTCGGGGTGTTCGCCGCCGAATCGATTCCGGCGCGGCGCAAGATCGGCGAGATGCGCGGCGAGATCGTGCCGGTGCGCGAGGCCCGGCGTCGCATCGAAGGGCGGCGCCGCATCCACGTGGTCGAGGTGACGGACAAGACCGCGATCGATGCGACGAAGTCCGATTGCGCGCTGCGCCATGTGAACCACAGCTGCGCGCCGAACGCGGTGCTGCGCATCCGGCAGGGCCGGGCCGAGTTCTACGCGATCCGCGACATCGACCCGGGCGAGGAGATCTGCGCCGACTATGGCGAGAGCCACCACGAAGGCCGGCTGCGCTGCCGCTGCGGCGCGCCGAACTGCAAGGGCCGGCTCTGAATGGGACACGCGGGTGCGAGGCCGGCGCGAGGCCGGCGTTCGTTCGAGGCGGTTCGCGTCCGCCGGCGATCGGAGTGATCCCTGGATCAGTGCGTCGCGTCCGGATCCGCGGTCAGACCGGAGATCGCTTCCTTCAGCACGCGCTGCTGCATCCAGAACAGGCGCAGGTCCTGCACCGTGAACAGCATGTCGTCGATCAGCGCGTTCTGGTCGATGCCTTCCGGCTCTTCGTAGGCGCGCTGGACGTAGTCGGCGCGCGGCGTCGAGTCCTCGGCCAGCGTCACGGCCTCGATCGCTTCGAGCATCGCCTGCAGGTCGTCGGCGCCGTCGCCGGCGGGCAGCGTCCACGCGTTCGAATCGTCGACCGCCTGCAGGAAGCCCTGCGCCCACATCGCGCCGGGGGCAGGCATGCGCTCCAGCAGCTCGGCGGTGATCGAGCCTTGTGCCACCAGTTCGGCCTTGGTCTCCTCGTCGAACTCGGAGATCAGGGGCGTCAGGTGCATCTGCTCGGGCGCTTCGAGCAGCGGCTGCGGCTCGAGGCTGTCGCCGATCTCGTTCCAGCGCACGTGCAGCGCTTCCATGAACGCGTCGGTCAGGTCCTGCTCGTCGAGGCCGGCGGGCCAGTCCTCGCCGAACAGCGCGTCCATCGCCTGGATCGGCGCGGCGTCGGCGGGGCCGACGCGCAAGGCGGTGAGATAGCCGTCCATCGTGTCCAGCGTGATCGCCGGCGCATCCGGATCGGCCTGCCCGGCCAGCACGGCCAGCAGCTCGCCGAGGCGCTGCGCGTTCTCGACGTCGATCGCGTCGCCGAAGTCGTCGTCCATCGGGGTGTCAGTCATGTTTGCTCCAGTGGCTTGAAACGACAAGGGCCCGACCGGGGCCCTTGAAGAGGTGGTTCGTCGGAACTCCGGGGCGGACGGTTCGATCGCCGCCCGGTGTCCGGAGTTTGTTCGAGTGATGTGTCAGACGCGTTCGCCGACCCAGGCCTGCACGCTAGCCAGCGCGGCGGGCAGGGCCTTGGCGTCGGTGCCGCCGGCCATGGCCAGGTCCGGCTTGCCGCCGCCCTTGCCGCCGACCTGCTGCGCGACGAAGTTGACCAGCTCGCCGGCCTTCACCTTGCCAATGCTGTCCGGGGTGACGCCCGCGGCCAGCTGGACCTTGTCGCCGTCGACGGCGGCCAGCACGATGGCGGCGGTCTTGAGCTTGTCCTTGAGCTTGTCCATCGTCTCGCGCAGCGTCTTGGCGTCGGCGCCGACCAGCGTCGCCGCCAGCACCTTCAATCCCTTGACGTCCACGGCCTGCGACATCAGCTCGTCGCCTTGCGCGGAGGCCAGCTTGCTCTTGGCGGCGGAGAGCTCCTTCTCCAGCGCGCGCAGCTGTTCCAGCACCGCGTGGACACGCGGTTCCAGTTCGGCGGGGGCGGCCTTCAAGGTGCCGGCGACGGCCTGCACGGTCGATTCCAGCGACTGCAGGTAATGCAGGGCGTTGTCGCCGGTGACCGCCTCGACGCGGCGGATGCCGGCCGCGACGCCGCTCTCGGCGACGATCTTGAACAGGCCGATGTCGCCGGTGCGGCGCACATGCGTGCCGCCGCAGAGTTCCTTGGACGAGCCGATGCTCAGCACGCGCACGGTCTCGCCGTACTTCTCGCCGAACAGCATCATCGCGCCGCTCTTCTGCGCGTCGTCCAGCGCCATGACGTCCGCCTGGGTGTCGGCGTTGGCGAGGATCTCGGCGTTGACGATGGCCTCGACCTTGCGGATCTCCTCGGCGGTCATCGGTGCGGTGTGGGCGAAGTCGAAGCGGGTGCGCTCGGCGTTGACCAGCGAGCCCTTCTGCTGGACGTGCGCGCCGAGGACCTCGCGCAGCGCCTTGTGCATCAGGTGGGTCGCGCTGTGGTTGCGGATGGTCTTCGCGCGGCGTTCGGCGTCGATCTTGGCGGCGAAGACGTCGCCGACCTTGACCGTGCCTTCGACGACCTGCGTGTGGTGGCCGAACACGTCGGCCTGGATCTTCAGCGTGTCGTCGACGACCAGGCGGGTCGTCGCATTGCGCAGTTCGCCGGCGTCGCCGACCTGGCCGCCGCTTTCCGCGTAGAAGGGCGTGTGGTCGAGCACGACCACGACGTCGTCGCCCGCGTCGGCGCTCTGCACCGCGCTGCCGTCGACGTAGAGCGCGACGACCCTGGCGTCTTCACGCGACAGGTGGTCATAGCCGTGGAAGGTGGTCGCCGCGCCGGTGTACGCCAGGCCCTGCGCCATCTTGAACTTGCCGGCCTGACGGCCGCGGTTCTTCTGTTCTTCCAGCAGACGATTGAATTCGGCCTCGTCGACGGTCACGCCGCGCTCGCGGCAGACGTCGGCGGTGAGGTCCACCGGGAAGCCGTAGGTGTCGTGCAGCTTGAAGGCGGTGTCGCCGTCGATCTTCGTCGAGCCGCCCGCCAGGGCCGATTCCAGCAGTTCCATGCCGGTGGCGATCGTCTTGAAGAAGCGTTCCTCTTCCTGCTTCAGCACCTCGGTGACGCGGGCCTCGTCGCGGCGCAGCTCCGGATAGGCCTCGCCCATCTCCTTGGCCAGCGCGGCAACGAGCTTGTGGAAGAAGGGCGCGCGCGCGCCCAGCTTGTAGCCGTGGCGGATCGCGCGGCGGGCGATGCGGCGCAGCACGTAGCCGCGGCCGGCGTTGCCCGGGATGACGCCGTCGACGACGGTGAACGAGCAGGCGCGGATGTGGTCGGCGATGACCTTCAGCGACGGCGACTCCGGATCGAAGTCGGCGGCGCCCGCGTCCGCGACGGCCTGGCGGGCCGCGGCCAGCAGGTTCACGAACAGGTCGATCTCGTAGTTCGAGTGCACGTGCTGCAGCACGGCCGCCAGGCGCTCCAGGCCCATGCCGGTGTCGACGCTGGGCTTGGGCAGCTTGTGCATCACGCCGTCTTCAGTCCGGTTGAACTGCATGAAGACGTTGTTCCAGATCTCGATGTAGCGGTCGCCGTCTTCATTGGGCGAGCCCGGAGGGCCCCCGGCCACGTCCGGGCCGTGGTCGTAGAAGATCTCGGTGCAGGGGCCGCAGGGGCCCGTGTCGCCCATCATCCAGAAGTTGTCGGACATGTAGCGGCCGCCCTTGTTGTCGCCGATGCGCACGATGCGCTCGGCGGGCACGCCGACCTGCTGGTTCCAGATCTCGTACGCCTCGTCGTCCTCGGAGTACACCGTCACCCACAGTTTCTCGGCCGGCAGCTTGAAATGCTCGGTCAGCAGTTCCCAGGCGAAGCCGATCGCGTCCTTCTTGAAGTAGTCGCCGAAGCTGAAGTTGCCCAGCATCTCGAAGAAGGTGTGGTGGCGCGCCGTGTAGCCGACGTTGTCCAGGTCGTTGTGCTTGCCGCCGGCGCGGATGCACTTCTGCGCCGTGGTCGCGCGCGAGTAGGCGCGCTTGTCGAAGCCCAGGAAGACGTCCTTGAACTGGTTCATGCCCGCGTTGGTGAACAGCAGCGTCGGGTCGTCGCCGGGCACGACCGGGCTGGACGCGACGATCTGGTGGCCCTTGGACTCGAAGAACTTCAGGAAGGTGTGGCGGATCTCTGCGGCTTTCATGCCTGTCCTTTGCTTGATGGGCCTGGCGGGTCGGGTGTGGCGGGTCGCTGTGGCGCAGCACATGCTGCGACATGAATCAGTTTGTGTCTTCGCGGGTGCGTGGTTTGCCGCTCTCCCTGCCGCCGTGGGCGGTGGAATGGCGGGTCCGGCACCTGATTTCGCGAAGCTTTCGATTATAGGAGCCGGGGCCGTTGACACGGTGTTGACATGGCGGTTACGCCGCCGCCGCTAGGATGCCGGCCTTCCACGGAGAAACGACATGGCGACCCTCGACCCCAAGACCTCCCCGCTGGCGCAGCTCAAGGACCCCAGCCTGCTGAAGACCGACGCGCTGATCAACGGCGAGTGGGTGGGCGGCTCGAGCCGTTTCGACGTGGTCGATCCGGCGACCGGCGTGCTGCTGACGCACGTGGCGAACCTGGGCGCGTCCGAGGCCGACGCGGCGGTGACGGCCGCAAATGCCGCCTGGCCAGCGTGGCGGGCGAAGACGGCCAAGGAGCGGTCCTCGATCCTGATGCGCTGGTACCACCTGCTGATCCAGCACGCGGACGATCTGGCGCGCATCCTGACGGCGGAGCAGGGCAAGCCGCTGGCCGAGGCGCGCGGCGAGATCGTCTACGGCGCGAGCTTCGTGGAGTGGTTCGCCGAGGAATGCAAGCGCGTGCGCGGCGAGATCGTGCCCAGCACCGACGCGACCAAGCGCTACATGGTGATCAAGCAGCCGGTGGGCGTGTGCGCGGCCATCACGCCGTGGAACTTCCCGCTGGCGATGATCACGCGCAAGGTGGCGCCGGCGCTGGCGGCCGGCTGCCCGGTCGTGATCAAGCCGGCGGAGCAGACGCCGCTGACCGCGCTGGCCGCGGCGGAGCTGGCGCAGCGCGCCGGCATGCCGGCGGGCGTGCTGAACGTGATCACCGGCGACGGCGAACAGTCGATCGCCATCGGCAAGGTACTGTGCGAGAGCGATGTCGTGCGGCACCTGTCGTTCACCGGATCGACGGAGGTCGGCCGGATCCTGATGGCGCAATGCGCGCCGACGATCAAGAAGCTCTCGCTGGAGCTGGGCGGCAACGCGCCGTTCCTGGTCTTCGACGACGCGGACATCGACAGCGCCGTCGAAGGCGCGATCGCCAGCAAGTACCGCAACGCGGGCCAGACCTGCGTGTGCGCGAACCGCCTGTACGTGCAGGCGGGGGTGTACGACGCGTTCGTGGCGAAGCTGGCCGAGAAGGTCGGCGGCCTGAAGGTCGGCAACGGCTTCGAGCCCGGCGTGACGCAGGGCCCGCTGATCGAGGATACAGCGATCGAGAAGGTCGAGCGCCACGTCGCCGACGCGGTGGAGAAGGGCGCGAAGGTGCTGGTCGGCGGCGCGCGGCTGCACGACCGCTTCTTCCAGCCGACGGTGCTGTCGGAGGCGACCGCCGACATGCTGTGCGCGCGCGAGGAGACCTTCGGCCCGGTGGCGCCGGTGTTCCGCTTCGGCACGGAGGCCGAAGGCGTCGCGCTGGCCAACGCCACGGAATTCGGCCTGGCGAGCTACTTCTACGCCCGCGACATCGGCCGGATCACGCGCGTGTCCGAGGGCCTGGAGTACGGCATGGTCGGGATCAACACCGGCCTGATCTCGACGGCGGAGGTGCCGTTCGGCGGCGTGAAGCAGTCCGGCCTGGGGCGCGAGGGCGGCCACCAGGGCATCGACGAATACGTCGAGACGAAGTACCTGTGCGTGGGCGACGTGAACAAGTGATCGCCGCGTGACGCCATCCGGCTGCGCCCGCGCGGTGCGGGCGGCTCGGAGGGCCTGGACGGGTCAGGCCGCGAGCGTCGCCATCTCGACGGCGAGGTAGTCGAGGAAGCAGGTGATGCGCGAGGCCAGCGCGGTGTTGCGGTAGTAGACCGCATGTACCGGTTGCCGCGTGTCGACGGTGTGTGTCGCGAGGACCTGCACCAGCGTCCCGTCCGCGCGGTCCCGCGCGGTCATGAAGTCGGACAGCGCCACGACGCCTTGGTCGGCCAGGGCCAATTGCCGCAGTGTCTCGCCGGAGGACGCGCGCACCGCCGCCTCGATCGGATAGCCCTCGCCGCCGGACCAGCGAAGGGGCCAGGTGTTGAGGCTCTCGGGTGCGGTGAAGCCGAGCAGCGAATGATTCGCGAGCGCCTCGACCTTCGTCGGTCGCCCGTGCGCGGCGAGGTACGCGGGACTCGCGAGCACCCGCAGGCGGAAACTGCCAAGCGGCCGCGCATGCAGCGTCGAGTCGGCGAGCGTGCCGATGCGCAGCGCCACGTCGGTGCGCTGCTCCAGCAGATCGATGATCTGGTCGCTGCTGTTGAGTTCGAGCTCGATCTGCGGATAGCGTTCGCGGAAACCGCCGATCAACGGCACTAGCACGTGCAGCATGAACGGCGAGGCCGCGTTCACGCGCAACCGCCCGGCGGGCTGGTCGCGGCGCAGCGCGAGTTGCTCCTCGGCGTCCTCGACCGCGGCGAGCACGCTGCGGGCGCGGGCAAGGAAGAACTGACCTTCCTCGGTGAGTTCCAGGCGCCGGGTGGAGCGACGCATCAAGGTCGTGCCGAGCTTGTGTTCGAGCCGGCTCAGCGACCGGCTGACGGCGGAGACCGTCTGCCCCAGATGTTCCGCCGCCGCGCTGATCGATCCCGCATCGACGATGGCGGCCAGCACGGCGAGTTCATCGAGGGAGCTTTTCATGGCGCTTCTTGCGTTCATTGCGTTTGATGCAAGAATATTTTGGCCAATCGAGGCTTTTTCTGCAAACCGAGAGCGGGAACACTGGTGGCCATTCCTCCACCTTCCTCGCTTCGCAGGAGCCTCAACATGCCGATCGCCTTGTGGGCGCTGACCGTCAGCGCCTTTGCCATCGGGACCACGGAATTCGTCATCGTGGGCCTGATCCCGACCATGGCCGCCGACCTCGGCGTCAGCCTGCCGTCCGCGGGCCTGCTGGTCTCGCTCTACGCCTTGGGCGTCGCCGTCGGCGCGCCCGTCCTCACCGCGCTCTCCGGCCGCTGGCCGCGCAAGCAGCTGCTGCTCGCGCTGATGCTGCTGTTCACCGCGGGCAACCTGCTTGCATGGCTGGCGCCCGGCTACGGCGCGCTCGTCGTGGCGCGCGTGCTGACCGGCCTCGCGCACGGCGTGTTCTTCTCGATCGGTTCGACGATCGCCACCAGCCTCGTTCCGCGTGAGAAGGCGGCCAGCGCCATCGCGACGATGTTCTCGGGTCTCACCGTCGCGCTGGTCACCGGCGTGCCGCTGGGCACCTTCGTCGGCCAGCACTTCGGCTGGCGCGCGACCTTCCTGGCCGTGGCCGCGCTCGGCCTGATCGCCTTCGTCGCCAGCCTGGTCTTCGTGCCGCGCAAGCTCGCCCAACCCGCGCCGGCCAGCCTGCGGTATCAACTGGAGCCGCTGCGTCAGCCACGCCTGCTGCTCGTCTACGCCATGACGGCCGTCGGTTACGGCGGTTCCTTCATCGCCTTCACCTACCTCGCGCCCATCCTCCAGCAGATCAGCGGCATCTCCGCCAATGGCGTCAGCCTCGTGCTGCTGGTGTACGGCATCTCCGTCGCGGTCGGCAACCTCTGGGGCGGCAAGCTCGCGGACAAGCGCGGTCCGATCGGCGCGCTCAAGCTGATCTTCCTCGGGCTCGCCGCCGTGCTGTTCGTGCTGAGCGTCACCGCGCACTCGCCGATCGCCGCCGTGCTGACCGTGCTCGCCTGGGGCGCCTTCGCCTTCGGCAACGTGCCCGGCCTGCAGGTCTACATCGTGCGCCAGGCGGAGGCCCACGCGCCCAAGGCGGTCGACGTCGCCTCGGGCCTGAACATCGCGGCGTTCAATCTCGGCATCGCCGGTGGCGCCTGGGGCGGCGGCCTGATCGTCGAGCATCTCGGGCTGATCCACACGCCCTGGATCGGCGCCATCGTCGTGCTCGGCGCCTTCGCGCTCACCGTGCTGGCGGGGCGGCTCGACCGCCGCTTCCCCCTGCCGGCGCGCGCCGCCGGCGCCGCGCCGATCGCCGTGGGTCATTGAGCGCGCACGATCCCGATATCCCTCCGACCACTTCCTGGAGTTCCCCATGAGCACCACCACCGCCAACGCCCCCACCACTCCCAATGCCTCTTCCCTTCCGATGCCTGTGCTGGGCCTGGGCACCTTCCGCCTGAAAGGGCAGACCGTCATCGACGCCGTGAAGAGCGGTCTGTCGCTTGGCTACCGGCACATCGACACCGCCCAGATCTACGGCAATGAAGCCGAGGTCGGCCAGGCGATCGCCGAGAGCGGCGCGCCGCGCGCCGAGCTGTTCGTCACGACCAAGATCTGGACGGAGCAACTGGCCGGCGACCGGCTGATCCCCAGCCTGCGCGAGAGTCTCGCGAAGCTGCGCTTGGAAGCCGTCGATCTGACGTTGATCCACTGGCCGTCTCCGGGCGGCACGGTGCCTTTGAAGGAGACGCTGGATGCGCTGAGGGAGGCGAAGCGTCTCGGCCTGACGCGGGCGATCGGCCTGTCCAACTTCACCGTCGCGCAGATGCGTGAAGCGATCGAACTCGTGGGCGTTGCCGAACTCGCGACCAACCAGGTGGAGATCCACCCGTTCCTGCAGAACCGCCAGGTCGTCGACTTCGCCAAGGCGCAAGGCCTGACCCTGACCGCCTACATGCCGCTGGCCTACGGCAAGGTCATGACCGAGCCGGTGCTGATCGACATCGCGACGCGGCACGACACGACGCCGGCGCAGGTCGCCCTGGCGTGGCTGCTGCAGCAGGGCTTCACGGTGATCCCGTCGTCGACCAAGCCGTCCAACCAGGCGGCCAACCTCACGGCCAAGGCGCTGCGCCTGAGCGACGAGGACATGGCACGCATCGCCGCGCTTGACCGCGGCGAGCGGCTGGCGAATCCGGACTTCGCACCGGCCTGGGACTGAACACACACCGTCTGTAAGCGGATGTTCATGAGCGTGAAATCGATCACGTTTGGCGGTCGGCCAGACATGAAGGCGTTCACCCGGAACGCATACAACCCGGGAGCCCGTGTTTTCCGACCTTCCCATGTTTCGCTTACTCCGCCGATCGAAACCGCCCGCTGCCGATGAAACGCCCGTTGCCGATACGGCAAAGGCGACCGACGACGTGATCGGCGCGGCTGCCGCAGCGGTGCTTGCAGAAGAGGACGCCGACGGCGACGGCGACGAGCGTCGCACGACGCCACGCCGCGACGTGCCGCTCGGCCCGGCGGTGCGCGTCGAGTTCATGCTGCTGGGACGCGCCCGCAGCTTGAACGTCGACGACGTGTCGCTGGGCGGGCTCGGACTGCGCGGTACGGTGGAGGAGGGGCGCGGCCTGTTCCTCGGCCAGAAGGTGCCGCAGGCGCGCGTCATGGTCGGCGACCAGCTTGTGCTGGTGGCTGACCTCGAGGTGCGCATCCGTCGCAGCTTCCGCTCGTTCCTGGCGGGCGAGCAGGTCCATATCGGCTGCCGTTTCCTGGGCCTGAACCCGCTTGCCGAGGCGGAACTCCAGCGCCTGCTGGCGCAGTTGATGGGCCAGCGCGCCCGCTGAGCCGCCATCCAGCGGACGCTGGGAACCTTCCCGCCTTGGGTGATAATCCGCCTCCTCCGCGGGCGTCGTATAACGGCATTACCTTAGCTTCCCAAGCTAATGACGAGGGTTCGACTCCCTTCGCCCGCTCCACGTTTGCCAGGCGTCGACCGTGCTCGCGGCGGTCCCGATCGTGGCTCATCGCCCTCGCTGATCGATTCGTCGTTCGGCCATGGGACAAGGTGACCTTTGGCTGTTGTCGCCATCGTCCGCTCGCGAAGAATCGCGTACTTCCTTGCAACGTCACCAGGAATACGTCGATGTCCAGCCCCGCCCAACAGATCGCGCAACACAAGGCAGCCGAGTGCAAGCTGCAGGTCATGGCGCATCGTCAGGCCTTTGCCCGCGAAGGCTTGGCGGCGGGCCAGTGCGCGGCGGATGGTTGGGACACGTGCACCGAGCTGCTCAATGGCGAATTCGATCTGGACACGGCCGTGGGCCAGGATCTGTTGCGCCGACTGATCGCTCAGCAGCCTAGCGTTCTCCACACCTTGCGCGCGTGGGAGCCCAGCGTCGCGCCGGCCCGCATTCCGATGCGGACAGCCGCGCCGCGCCCAGGGCCGGGACCGCGCCCGGAAGATGACATGCCACCGTGGTTGCGGAACTATCTGTTCGGGCAATGGGGTGGGGCGGGTGTGGGCTCGGAGATCCGTTCAGCCGGCGTGGGCCCCGGCAACATCGTCGGAAACGGCCTGGCCGCGACGCAGACGGCTGCGATGATGGGCATGCAGGGGCAGACTGCGGCAGGGTTGAATGCCGCGGCGCAGAAGGTCGCGTCGGGAGCCTCCCGCAGTGTGCGCATCAACGAGTTCATGGATCTGTACAACGCCAACCAGGGCAAGGGCGCGCCTCGTCTCCGGCTGCGGATCCGCAATCTGCCGGTGACCGTGGCCGCGCCGATTGCCGGCGCTCAATGGCGAACGAACGCCAAAGGCACGACGCACTCCACGCGTTGGGCGTCGCCGACGTCCGGTCAGGTGCGAGGAGCCGGCGCGGTCGCTGCGGAAAGCCGTTGGGCGCGAAGCATGGGCTGGTCCAGTGGCAAGCTGGGCACGGGGCTGATCACCTTCGCGCCGACGGCTGCACTCGATGCCTGGAGCAGCATCGAGTTCGACATCGATGCGGCGGGCAATCGACGCATGCGTTCCTTCGATACCAACAAGTTCCTGATCACCTCGGCTCGCAATCAGAGCGGCAATGCCTTGGGTCTGGCGGCCAGCATCGCGGCAGTCCCCGCCGCAGTGGCGATCGCGGCCGGTGTGGGCCTGACGGTGGCGGGCGCGCCGCTGGTGCTGATCGGCCTGGTGGCAGGTCTTGCCGTCCAGGTCATCTGGAACTCGGCAGGAGGCGCAGACTTCGCGGAAGACAAGGCGCGGGCCGCGCTCGGAGTGCCTCGGTGAGGCCACCGGATAGGCTGGATTCCCTGAAGGGCACGCCCATCGCCATGCTTGGCGCGGGTGTGCTGGTCATTCCCGCGATGTGGGCGTTTCTGCTGGGGCCTCGGATCGTCCTCACCCTGGCGCCCATCACCGGCCTCCTGTTTCTGCTGGCGGGACTTCACATGACCTACCGCAGCCGCTTCTCGCCCGGGGAAGCGCTGTGGAGCTTCGTTTTGGCGTTGATCTTCTTCGGCAGCCTGCTGGTGGCGTCCACGACGTCGCTCGTGTGGCGGATGGCGCGCCCTGATCTGCAGGGCCTCGCGGTCGGTCTGGCCGTCCTGATCGGTGGTGGGGCGCTGGCCCTGGGCTTCATCGCGGAGCGGCGGCGCCTGCTGCCGGAGAAGGACGGCGTGCCCGTGGCGCTGCTCCCCATGGTGGACCTGCAGCGGCATCAACTCCATCCCCTGCCAGCCTCGGGCAGCCAGCCCACGATGGGTCGGATCGCGTTCCTGTCCGCGCTCGCATTGAACTTGCCGCTGCTGCTGCAGATGAACGGGCTGCGTGGCGACGACATCGTGTGGCTGGCCATGCCGGTGCTCGGTGCCACGGTGACCTATGTCCTGGCGACGGGATTCGGCCCCTCCCTGGCCCGCATCCTGGCGCTCCGGGCCCTGGAGCGCAGGGACGGCCATCGATTCACCACGAGTCGGCTGGCTGAACTCACGGAGATGCGTCGGCACCTCTGGCTGGCGCGATGGCTGTGTCGGGAGCAGGACCTCGCCGCGCCAACCGCCGCCGATGCAGACCGGAAAGGCGCCCGGTCGCGGCGTCGTTGAGCGATCCGGCACGGGCGCTCTCCAGTCCTCGCCATCGGTATGGCGACCCGATCCGTGTTGCAATGCTGAACGTTTCCTGAACGCGCACTGAGCGTTCCCTTTCAGCAGTCCGACATGTCCGCCGCTTCTCCGATCGCATCTCCCCAGCTCTCCGACGACCCGACGCCCGTGGCGCACATCGGCTGGGCGCTGCTCGCGCTGGCCATCGGCGGCTTTGCCATCGGCACGACCGAGTTCGCGGCGATGAGCCTGGTCCCGTTCTTCGCGCCGGACCTCGGCATCGACGCCCCGACCGCCGGGCACGTGATCAGCGCCTACGCGCTGGGCGTCGTGGTCGGTGCCCCGCTGCTCGCGGTGCTCGGCGCCAAGGTGCCGCGGCGCACGCTGCTGATCGCGTTGATGCTGGCCTTCGCCGTCGGCAACGGCCTGAGCGCGCTCGCGCCGAACTACCACTCGATGCTGCTGTTCCGCTTCCTCAGCGGCCTGCCGCATGGCGCTTACTTCGGCGTCGGCGCGCTGGTGGCCGCCTCGCTGGTCGCGCCGGCGCGGCGCGCGCAGGCGGTGAGCTCCATGATGCTCGGCCTCACCGTCGCGACCATCATCGGCGTGCCGTTGGCGAACTCGCTGGGGCAGTGGGCCGGCTGGCGCTGGGGCTTCGGCGTGGTGACGCTGCTGGCACTGCTGACGGCCGCGCTGGTCGCCATGCATGCGCCGCGCGACCGCGTCCAGCCCGGCGCCAGTGCGATGCGAGAGCTCGGCGCGCTCGGCCGCCGCCAGGTCTGGCTGACGCTGGGCATCGCGACCATCGGCTTCGGCGGGATGTTCGCCGTCTACACCTACCTCGGCTCCACGCTGCTGGAGGTCACACGCACCGGCCCCGGTGTGCTGCCGGTCGTGCTGAGCGTGTTCGGCATGGGCATGACGGCGGGGACGCTGGTCTCCGCCTGGGCCGCCGACCGCACGCTGATGCCCACCATCGGCGGGCTGCTGGTGTGGAGCGCCGCCTCGCTGGCGCTGTATCCCTTCGCCGCCGGCAGCCTGTGGACGCTGCTGCCGGTGGTCTTCCTGATCGGCTGCGGCGGCGGGCTGGGCACCGTGCTGCAGTCCCGGCTGATGGACGTCGCGGGCGAGGCGCAGACCCTGGCCGCGGCGCTGAACCATTCCGCCTTCAACGCGGCGAACGCGCTCGGCCCCTGGCTGGGCGGGCTGGCGATCGCCGCCGGGCACGGCTGGACCTCCACCGGCTGGGTGGGCGTCGCCCTGGCGTTCGGGGGCTTGATCTTCTGGGTGGTCTCGCTGGCGCTCGATCGCCGATAATCGCCGGCTTCCCTTGCTGGAGTTCCGCACATGGCCGACTGGCTGCCGCCCACGCGTTACTGGGTGCTGGCGATCTTCATCGCCTCCGCGCTGTACGCCCACTTCCGCGGCCGCGTCCGCTTCAAGCTGGCCCGCGCGCTGACCGACTTCACCGTGTTGATCTCACCGATCAACGCGATCATGTACCTGTTCTCGCGCGCGCCGTCGACGCCCTATCTGAAGACCTCGGCCTTCCCCGAGCTCAGCCTGCTGCGCGACAACTGGCAGGTGATCCGCGAGGAGGCCCTCAAGCTCAACGACGAGGGCTACATCAAGGCCGCGTCGGGCTACAACGACATCGGCTTCAACTCGTTCTTCCGCACCGGCTGGAAGCGCTTCTACCTGAAGTGGTACGACCGCGACATGGCGTCCGCGAACGCGCTGTGCCCGAAGACCGTCGAGCTGCTCAAGCAGATCCCGGGCGTGAAGGCGGCGATGTTCGCGTCGCTGCCGCCGGGCGCGAAGCTGGTGCGCCACCGCGATCCGTACGCGGGCTCGCTGCGCTATCACCTCGGCCTGACGACGCCCAACGATCCGGGTTGCTACATCGACGTCGACGGCGAGAAGTACCACTGGAAGGACGGCGAGGACGTGATGTTCGACGAGACCTTCATCCACTATGCCGAGAACACGACCACGCATCAGCGCGTGATCCTGTTCTGCGACGTGGAGCGTCCCGTGCACTTCGCGCCGATCCGCTGGCTGAACCGCGCGTTCGGCAAGCTGGTGATGACCTCCGCCGCCACGCAGAACCTGGAGAGCGAGCCCATCGGCGGCCTCAACAAGTTCTTCTATCACGCCTACAAGGTGCGCCTGTTCTTCAAGGCGTTCAAGGCGAAGTCGCGCACCGGCTACTACGTCGTCAAGTGGGCGCTGATCCTCGGCATCCTGGCGGCGATCTTCATCTGACCCCGGTCCGCCCAACGCAAGACGGCCCTTCGGGGCCGTCGTCGTTTCAGCTGAACGCAGGGGTCAAACGGCGTGGGCCCGGACCGGGTCGTCCTGTCCCGCCAGCGCCTGGGACAGGCGCTGCGCCTGCGGTCCGAACGCGTAGGCGTCCATTCCCAGCGCGCCGAAGGTGACGCCGTCGTGGATGCGGACCGGCGCGTCGTCACGACCGCCGGCGCCCGCGGCGACATACCAGGGCAGCAGATGCTCGTCCGTCGGATGCATCAGCGCGGCGCCCGGTGCCTGCGTCCGGTAGGCCGCCAGGGCGTCCCAGTCCCGGGCTGCGGAACGGTCCGCGAACCAGGTCCGGAAGGCCGCCGATTCGGCCATTTCGGGCACGTCCTCCGACGACGCCCGCATCAGCAGACGCAGGTTGTGCGTGATGCTGCCGGTGCCCAGGATGAGCACGCCTTCGCGCGACAGCGCCTGCAGCTTCCCGCCGAGTTCCATCAGTTGCGCCGGTGAGGCGTGCGCCGTCAGCGTGAGCGGGATCACCGGCACATCGGCGTCCGGATACAGGAAGCGCAGCGAGGTCCAGATGCCATGGTCCAGGCCGCTGTGGTCAACGACCGGGAGGGCGAGCATCTCGCCGATTTGTGCGGTCAGCGCGCGATTGCCGGGAGCGTCGTAACGCACCTGGTACAGCGCCGGGGGGAATCCGCCGAAGTCGTACACCGCCTCGTGGCGATCGGCACCGAGCAGGACCGCCTCGCGCGCGGTCGTGTGCGCGGAGATCGCCAGCACCGCCTTCGGACGCCCCCAGACGGCGTCCAGCGTCCGGCCCAGTCGTTGCATGAAGGCACCGGCCTCGCCCGGCTCCAGCGCGATCATCGGCGAGCCATGGGAGACGAAGAGGGGAGGGAAACGGGTGTTCATGAAGTCCATTGAACGCCCGTGAGCGCGCCGCATCGTCAAAACCGCTTGCACGGACTGTTCAAGCCGATTGCATGGCCGCACCCCTGTGCCAGCGCGCGGGCATGCGGTTCGCTACAGTCCGCGCATGAGCGCGCATCCGTCTTCCCCGTCCGCCACCCCCGCCGGGGCGCCCGCGGCCCGACCGGCCTCCGGTTCCCCCACGGGTCGGCGACCGCCGTCGCTGTGGCGCCAGACGGGGCTGCAGACCTGGCGCGACTTCCGCGCGGGCGAACTCCACCTGTTGATCCTGGCCCTGATGCTGGCCGTCGCGGCCGTCTGCGCGGTCGCCTTCCTGTCGGATCGGCTGGACCAGGGCCTGCGACGGGATGCCGCGCAACTGCTCGGCGGCGACGCGGTCGTCGCCAGCGATCAACCGACGCCAGCGCCGGTCCGCGCGCTCGCTGAACGCTTGAACCTGCGCAGCGTCGAGACGCTGAACTTCCCCAGCATGGCCCGCGCCCATGAGGACCAGGGCGGCGGCAGCCGGCTGGTGGCGGTGAAGTCGGTCAGCCCGCGTTATCCGTTGCGCGGGGCGCTGTCGTTGAAGGATGGACGTCAGGTCGGCGCGCCGGCCGCCGGCACCGTGTGGGTCGACACCGGCGTGCTCAGCGCGCTCGGCCTGAAGGTCGGCGATCCGCTGCTGCTGGGCGACGCCACGCTGAAGATCGCCGGCGAGATCTCCAACGAGCCCGACCGCGGCGCCGGTTTCATGAACTTCGCGCCGCGCGTGATGCTGGCGCAGGCCGACATCGCCGCGACCGCACTGATCCAGCCTGCGAGCCGCATCACCTACCGGTTCGCGGTGATCGGCGAAGCGGCCTCGGTGCAGCAGTTCAACACGCAGACGCGCCAGCAGCAGAAGGACGGCAACTGGCGCGGCGTGCGGCTGGAGTCGCTGGAGACCGGCCGCCCCGAGATGCGTCAGACGCTGGACCGCGCGACCAAGTTCCTGAACCTCGTCGCGCTGCTGGCCGCGTTGCTGGCGGCCATCGCGGTCGCACTCGCGGCGCGCGAGTTCGCCAACCGCCACCTCGACGACTGCGCGATGCTGCGCGTGCTCGGCCAGCCGCAGCGCCGCCTCACCTGGGTGTTCACGCTGGAGTTCGCCACCGTCGGACTGATCGGCAGCGCGATCGGCGTGCTGCTCGGCTTCCTGCTGCATTACGGCTTCATCGCGATGCTCGCGGGACTGATCGAGGTCAACCTGCCGGCGCCCGGCATCTGGCCCGTGCTGCTGGGCCTGGGCATGGGCATGAGCCTGCTGCTGGGCTTCGGCCTGCCGCCGGTGCTGCAGCTGGCCGCGGTCCCGCCGCTGCGCGTGATCCGGCGCGAGCTGGGTCGGCCGAAGGCGGGCTCGATCGTCGTGCTGGTCGCCGGCGTGCTGGCGTTTTCCGCTGTCCTGACCGCGCTGTCGGCGGACTGGAAGCTGGGGTTGTTCGCCACCGGCGGATTTGCGGTCGCGCTCGGCGTTTTCGCGCTGCTGGCCTACGGGGCCGTGCTGGCGCTGCGGCGGCTCGTGCCGCAGGCCGGCGCGCCGCGCTGGCTGCTGCTGGCAACGCGGCAGGTCGCCGCGCGTCCGGCCTTCGCGGTGCTGCAGGTGGGGTCCTTGTCGCTGGGGCTGCTCGCACTCGCGCTGCTGGTGCTGATGCGCACCGACCTGATCGAGAGCTGGCGCGCCGCCACCCCGGTGAACGCGCCGGACCGCTTCGTCATCAACATCCAGCCGGAGCAGGGCCCGGGCTTCCGCGGCGACCTCGACCAGGCGGGCGTCAAGGACTACGACTGGTATCCGATGATCCGCGGCCGGCTGGTCGCCATCAACGGCGAGGCCATCAAGGCCAGCCGTTTCACGGAGGAGCGCGCGCAACGGCTGGTGGAGCGCGAGTTCAACCTCAGTCACAGCGCGGAGCTGCCGTCGCACAACCTGATCTCCGGCGGCCGGTGGACGGCGGAGGACAAGGAAGGGGTCAGCGTCGAGCAGGGCCTCGCGGAGCAGCTCGGACTGAAGCTCGGCGACACGATGCGTTTCGACATCGCGGGCGTGCTGGTCGATTCGAAGATCACCTCGCTGCGCAAGGTCGACTGGGGGTCGATGCGGGTCAACTTCTTCGTGCTGTACCCGCGGGCGCAGATGCCGGAACTGCCGGTGAGCTACATCTCCGCGTACCGCTCGCCGCAAGGGCAGGGCGAGGCGGCGGCGCTCGACCGCAAGCTGGTCAACGAGTTCCCCAATCTGACGCTGATCGACGTCTCCGCCGAGCTGAAGCAGGTGCAGCAGGTGCTGGAGCAGGTGATCATGGCCGTGCAGCTGCTGTTCGCGGTGGCGCTGGCGCTGGGCGTGGTCGTGCTGCTGGTGGCGGCGGTGGGGTCACGTGATGCGCGCACGCGGGAGTTCGCGCTGATGCGCGCCTTCGGCGCGTCGAGCGCGCTGCTGGCGGCGGTGCAGCGCGCGGAGCTGCTCGGACTGGGCGCGCTGGCCGGCTTCCTTGCGGGCTTGGCGGCTCAGGCGCTGGGCTGGGCGCTGACGCACTACGCCTTCGAATTCGAATGGCAGTTCAAGCCCTGGGTGCTGATCGGCACGACCCTCGGCGGCGCGGTGCTGGCGCAGCTCGCCGGCTGGTGGGCGCTGCGCGGCGTGCTGCAGCGCCCGGTCGTGCAGACGCTGCGCGAGGCGGATACCAACTGACGGACGTTGAGGTCCGGCTGACGGCCGAGCCCGGTCAGCAAAGGCCCCTCTCCCGCAGTGCGGGAGAGGGCGCCATCCATCAGCGCTGTGCGGCGGCGCGTTCGGCCGATTCCATCGTGTTGACCAGCAGCATCGTGATGGTCATCGGTCCGACGCCGCCCGGCACCGGCGTGATCCAGCCGGCGACTTCCTTGACGCCGTCGAAGTCGACGTCGCCGCAGAGCTTGCCCTCCTCGGTGCGGTTCATGCCGACGTCCAGCACCACCGCGCCGGGCTTGACCATGTCGGCGGTCAGCACGTTGCGCTTGCCCACGGCGGCCACGACGATGTCGGCCTGACGCGTGAAGTGCGCCAGGTCCGGCGTCGCGCTGTGGCACACGGTCACCGTCGCGTTGGCCTGCAGCAGCAGCATCGCCATCGGCTTGCCGACGATGTTGCTGCGGCCGATCACGACGGCGTGCTTGCCCTTCGTCTCATAGCCGATGAACTCCAGCATCTTCATGCAGCCGTAGGGCGTGCAGGGCTTGAAGCCGTCCTGGCCGACCATCAGCGCGCCGGCGCTCGCGACGTGGAAGCCGTCGACGTCCTTCTCCGGCGCGATCGCCTCGATGACCTTGTGCGCATCGATCCCCTTGGGCAGCGGCAGCTGCACCAGGATGCCGTGGATGGCGGGATCGTTGTTCAGCGCGTCCACTCGTGCCAGCAGCTCCGCCTCGGTCATCGTGTCGGCGTACTTCTCCAGCACCGAGTGCAGGCCCGCGTCCTCGCAGGCCTTGACCTTGTTGCGCACGTAGACCTGGCTCGCGGGGTTGTCGCCGACCAGCACCACCGCCAGTCCGGGCTTCACGCCCTGGGCGGTCAGCGCGGCGGCGCGCGTGGCCACTTCGGCGCGCAGTTGCTTGGACAGGGCGTTGCCGTCGATCAGTTGTGCGGTCATGTCGGTACTCCGGATTCAGTGATTCAAAAACGCGGAAAGCAGAAAAGCGGAAGGGCAGAGGATCACTCTGCCCGGAATGCGAAGAGGCCGCTTTTCAGCGGCCTCTGGAAGTCATTGGCGGATCAGCCGGCCTTGGCCGGCGTGTTCGCGCCGAGCGCGATCTTCAGCAGGTCGGCGACGGTGTTGGCGTTCAGCTTTTCCATGATGTTGGCGCGATGCGCTTCCACCGTCTTGATGCTGATGCCCAGGTCGTCGGCGATCTGCTTGTTCAGGCGGCCGGCGACGATGCGTTCCAGCACCTGCGCCTCGCGCGTCGTCAGGCGCGACAGCAGCGCGTCGCGGCTGGCCGCTTCCTGCTGCGTCGCGAAAGCGCCGCGGGCCTGGTCCAGCATGCGCTCGACCAGCGACAGCAGTTCCTCTTCCTTGAACGGCTTCTCGATGAAGTCGACCGCGCCTTTCTTCATCGTCTGCACCGCCATCGGCACGTCGCCGTGGCCGGTGATGAACACGATGGGCAGCGGGCTCTTGCGCTCGATCAGCTTGTCCTGGAGTTCCAGGCCGCTCATGCCTTCCATGCGGATGTCGGCGATGAGGCAGGCGACTTCGCGCGGGTCGTAGCGGCTCAGGAAGCTCTCGGCGGAGTCGTAGCACTTGACCCGGTAGTCCTTGCCTTCCAGCAACCATTGCAAGGAATCTCGCACGGCCTCGTCATCGTCGACGACGTAGACATTGCCCTTCTTCGGAATCAAGCTCATGGTGTGGCTGCAGTGTTGTGAGTGGTGCTCGTCCCGACCTCACCGCCCTTGTCGAGCGGGGTCGGAGGCGACTCCGGACGCGGGATGTCGACGGGGATCGTGAACGCGAACCGGCACCCGACGATGGAAGGTCCATTGTAGAGGTTCTCGGCACGGATCCGACCCTGGTGGGACTCGATGATGGACCGGCATAACCCTAGTCCGATCCCCAATCCATCGGCCTTCGTCGAGAAGAAGGCCTCGTACATGCGCTCGATGACCTCGACCGGCAGACCCGGTCCCATGTCGGTCACCGAGAACTCGATGTTGGCGCCGAGCTCGGCGGTGTGCTTGGGCACCACGCGCAGTTCGATGTGCCGGCGCGAGGGCGGCAGCGCCGCGTTGTCGATCGCCTCGGCGGCGTTCTTGAGCAGGTTGAGCAGCACCTGCTCGATCAGGATCGGGTCGACGCGCATCACCGGCAGGCGCTGCGCGACATAGGTGTGGATCTGCACGTTGCGCCGGCGCAGTTCGATGCCGGCGAGCTCGACCGAGTCCTCGACGATCGAGGCCGCGAACGCGGGCTGGCGCTGCGGCTCGCTCTTCTTCACGAAGGCGCGGATGCGATGGATGATCTGCCCGGCGCGCTGCGCCTGCTTGGCGGTCTTCTCCAGCGCGACGATCAGGTCGTCCTTCTGGATGTTGTCGCCGCGCACGCGCGAGACCATGCCGTTGCAGTAGTTGGTGATCGCGGTCAGCGGCTGGTTGAGCTCGTGCGCGACGCTCGACGCCATCTCGCCCATCGTGATCAGCCGGCTGGTGACCTGCGCCTTCTCGGTCTGCTGCTGCTGTTGCGCCTCCGCGTGGCGGCGCGCGGTGATGTCGGTGGCGATCAGCATCTGCGCCAGCCGGCCGTCGGTCCATTGCAGGTAGCGGGCGCGGACGTCGAACCACATGTCGAGCTGCGCGATTAAGACCTCGCGCGAATCGCCGCCGACCTCGGTCAGGTGCTGCGCGGGCAGGCCGCCGTAGCCGTCGACATCCTCCTCCTCGCCATGCTCGCCGGGGTCGCCATGACCGTCGCGTGCGCCCGCGCCGCTGCCGCCGATCTCGTAGCTCGCGTCCTGCGTGCTCGTCGCGCCGGCCAGGCTGGTCGGCTGCGAGCCGGCCAGCATCGCGTGCCCCTTCGGGTCCGCGCCGAACCACAGCCGGTAGCTGCGGTTGGCGAAGAGCAGTTCGCCCTGCTGCACCGACAGCACCGACACCGCCGCGTCGAGGCCTTCCAGCACCGTGGTGAAGCGCTCATGCGACGCCGACAGCTGGTCGCGCACCCGCTTGGCCTCGGTGATGTTGGTCATCGAGGTCATCCAGCCGTTCTGCTTGCCCTTGGGGTCGATCAGCGGCGAGACGTACATGCGGGCGTCGAAGATGCTGCCGTCCTTGCGCATCACCTTCACCTCCGAGCCGCCGGCCGGGCTGCGGCCCTGCATCTCCTGCTGCAGCAGGCGCAGGTTCTCCTCGTAGCGGTCGGGCGGCCAGTAGGGGAAGGGCGGCTTGCGGCCGATCAGCTCGGACTCGGCGAACCCCGTCATCGCGCAGAAGGCCGGGTTGACGTAGCTGATGCGGGTCTCCAGGTCCATCGCCCGCATGCCGGTGAGCATGGAGTTCTCCATGGCGCGCCGGAAGTTGGTCTCGGCGGCGAGCGCGTTCTGCACCTGTGCGCGCCGGCGCATGTGCTTCCAGGTGCCCAGCAGCATCCAGACGGTCAGCACCGACAGCGCCATCACCATCCAGAACAGCGTGTTGGAGATCAGGCCGATGGAGGTGCGGTAGCCCTGGCCGCGCAGCACGAGGCCGGGGGCGGGCGCCATCGGCACCTCGTGATAGATCGGCGCGCGCGTGATGCGCTTGCCCGGCATCGGCGTCACCGTGCTGGCGACGACCTGCTCGCGCGGGTCCAGCACTGCGACCGCGTGGCGCGACGTCACTTCGTTCGGGACCGAGTAGCGCAGCAGGCCCTCGACCGCGTACTCCGCGATCAGCACGCCGGCGAAACCGGCGCGGTCGCTCAGCGGCAGCTGCAGCTGGAACACGGTCGAGTTGTTGGCGTCGGCGAAGGAGGCCGAATAGGTCCGCGTGCGCCGGTCGCGCGCGCCCTGGAAGGCGCGCTCGGGTTCGCTGTTGGCGTGGCCGTTGGGCATGGACGGATCGCTGCCCTCCAGCGTCATCAGCGACTCGGCCTGCTCGCCGATCGCCGCGACGCTGACGCGTTTCTCGCGGCGCGCGTTCAGCCAGGTGATGTGGGTGATCTCCGGCCGGTTGCGCGCGATCGCCATCGCGCGCTGCGTGAATTCGAGATTGTCGATCGAGCGGTTGGCCAGGTCGCGCTGCAGCGGGATCAGCAGGTCCTCGTTCTCGATCAGGCGCGAGCGGATCTGCTGCTGCGCCATCTCGGTGTCGCGCTTGACGGCCTCGGCCTCGCGTTCGATTTCCTCGTTGCGCAGGTACCAGAAGGCCGAAACGATCGCTGCCAGGAACAGCACCACCGACAGCAGCGGCCCCAGCGTCGCGAAGCGGTCCTGGCGCGACGGGGACTGCCGGCGCCACCATGAGGAGACCAGGCGTTTGACAGGATTCAGGGCGCGGCGCGCAAAGCCTTGGACATCGAGGCGGGACAACATGGGCGCGATTATCCCGGCCCGCTCAGCCCCGCCCCGTCCGGGCGGCCCCGGGGCATTCCCGAATCCGGGCATTCCCGGATCGCATCGTGAAAGACATCCGTCACGAAACCAGGCCCCGCTCTGCTATTGCATTCCATTATGTGGAATGTCATCGCGCTATTTGGAAAATGGAAGGCTTATGCGACACTGCGCCGCCATAGCCCTTCCGGAGGGTGTCGAAGCATGCGCGTTTCTTTAAGCTCGGGCAGGATGGCCTGTTCGGAGCGGACGCAGCAAAGGCGCGACCCGACGCTCCGAAGGCCGTGATTGAGACACAGGAGACAAAGACATGTCCGCGCAGCCCCAGTCGTTCCTCGGCGCATCCGCCAATGACACCGACGCCCTCGAAACCAAGGAATGGCTGGACGCCCTGTCCGCCGTCATCGGTGAGGAAGGCGGCGATCGCGCCCACTTCCTGCTCGAGACCCTGATCGACCACGCGCGTCAGGCCGGCATCGACGTGCCCTTCTCGGCCACCACGGCCTACGTCAACACCATCCCGGCCGACAAGGAAGAGCGCTTCCCCGGCAACATCGACATGGAAGAGCGCCTGCGCGCCTTCATGCGCTGGAACGCGATGGCGATGGTGGTGCGCGCCAACCGCCTGCATCCGGAAGACGGCGGCGACCTGGGCGGCCACATCTCCAGCTTCGCCTCGCTGGCGACCATGCTGGGCTGCGGCTTCAACCACTTCTGGCACGGCGACGACACCGGCGAAGGCGGCGGGCACGGCGGCGACCTGCTCTACATCCAGGGCCACAGCGCGCCCGGCATCTACGCCCGCGCCTTCCTGGAAGGCCGCATCACCGAAGACCAGCTGAACAACTTCCGCCAGGAGGTCGAAGGCAAGGGCCTGTCGAGCTACCCGCATCCGAAGCTGATGCCCGAGTTCTGGCAGTTCCCGACGGTGTCCATGGGCCTGGGCCCGCTGATGGCCATCTACCAGGCGCGTTTCCTGAAGTACCTGCACGCCCGCGGCATCGCCGACACCGCCAAGCGCAAGGTCTGGGTCTTCCTGGGCGACGGCGAGATGGACGAGCCGGAAAGCCTGGGCGCGATCGGCCTGGCCGCGCGCGAGAAGCTGGACAACCTGATCTTCGTCGTCAACTGCAACCTGCAGCGCCTGGACGGCCCGGTGCGCGGCAACGGCAAGATCATCCAGGAACTCGAAGGCGAGTTCCGCGGGTCCGGCTGGAACGTCATCAAGCTGATCTGGGGCTCCTACTGGGATCCGCTGCTGGCGCGCGACAAGCAGGAGCTGCTGCGCAAGGTCATGATGGAGACGCTGGACGGCGACTACCAGGCCTACAAGGCCAACGACGGCGCGTTCGTGCGCAAGCATTTCTTCGGCAAGCATCCCGAGCTGCTGAAGATGGTGGAGAACATGTCCGACGAGGACATCTGGCGCCTGAACCGCGGCGGCCACGACCCGCAGAAGGTGTACGCGGCGTATCACAAGGCGGTGAACACCGTCGGCCAGCCGACCGTCATGCTGATCAAGACCGTCAAGGGTTACGGCATGGGCAAGATCGGTGAAGGCAAGAACACCGCGCACCAGACCAAGAAGCTGCAGGACGAGGACATCAAGGCCTTCCGCGACCGCTTCAACATCCCCATCCCGGACAGCGAGCTGTCCAAGATCCCGTTCTACAAGCCGGCCGACGACACGCCCGAGATGCAGTACCTGCACGAGCGCCGCAAGACGCTGGGGGGTTACCTGCCCAAGCGCCGTCCGCAGGCCGAGGAAGCGCTGAAGGTGCCCGACCTGGCGACCTTCCAGGCCGTCCTGGATCCGACCGCCGAAGGTCGCGAGATCTCGACGACGCAGGCCTATGTCCGCTTCCTGACGACGCTGCTGCGCGACAAGGAACTGGGCCCGCGCACCGTGCCCATCCTGGTCGACGAGGCGCGCACCTTCGGCATGGAAGGCCTGTTCCGCCAGATCGGCATCTACAACCCCGCGGGGCAGAACTACACGCCGGTCGACAAGGACCAGGTCATGTACTACCGCGAGGACAAGGCCGGCCAGATCCTGCAGGAAGGCATCAACGAAGCGGGCGGCATGGCCAGCTGGGTGGCCGCGGCGACGTCGTACTCGACGAACAACCGCGTGATGATCCCGTTCTACGTCTACTACTCGATGTTCGGCTTCCAGCGCATCGGCGACCTGGCCTGGGCCGCGGGCGACATGCAGGCGCGCGGCTTCCTGCTGGGCGGCACCTCGGGACGCACGACGCTGAACGGCGAAGGCCTGCAGCACGAGGACGGCCACAGCCACATCCTGGCCGGCACCATCCCGAACTGCATCAGCTACGACCCGACCTTCGCGCATGAAGTCGCCGTCATCCTGCACTCCGGGCTGAAGCGCATGGTCGAGAACCAGGAGAACGTCTATTTCTACCTGACGCTGCTCAACGAGAACTACCCGATGCCGGGTCTGAAGGCCGGCACCGAGGAGCAGATCCTCAAGGGCATGTACCTGCTGGAAGAGGCCGTGCAGCCGCAAGGCGCGCAGCCGCTGACGGTGAACCTGCTGGGCTCGGGCACCATCCTGCGCGAAAGCCAGGCCGCCAAGAAGCTGCTGGAATCGGACTGGGGCGTCGGCGCCAACGTCTGGTCCTGCCCCAGCTTCAACGAACTGGCCCGCGACGGCCAGAACGCCGAACGCTGGAACCTGCTGCACCCGACCGAACTGGCCTGCGTGCCTTACGTTACGCAGCAGCTGAGCAAGGTGCAGGGCCCGGTGATCGCGTCGACCGACTACATGAAGAACTATGCGGAGCAGATCCGCGCCTTCATCCCGGCCGGCCGTTCGTACAAGGTCCTGGGCACCGACGGTTTCGGCCGCAGCGACTTCCGCAGCAAGCTGCGCGAGCACTTCGAGATCAACCGCCACTACATCGTCGTCGCCGCGCTGAAGAGCCTGGCCGACGAGGGCAAGATCCCGCAGGCCAAGGTCGCGGAAGCCCTGAAGAAATACGGCATCAACGTCGACAAGATCAACCCGCTGTACGCCTAAGCGTCGGACTCGGAGACAACACAAATGGCATTGGTGGAAGTCAAGGTTCCCGACATCGGGGACTTCAAGGACGTCGCGATCATCGAACTGCTGGTCAAGGTCGGCGACACGGTGAAGGTGGAGCAGAGCCTGCTGACCGTCGAGTCCGACAAGGCCTCGATGGAGATCCCGTCCTCCGTGGCGGGCATCGTCAAGGAGATCAAGGTCAAGCTCGGCGACACGATCAACCAGGGTGACCTGATCGTCGTGCTCGAGAGCGATGCCGCTGGCGCTCCCGCACCGGCCACCGCAGCGCCGGCACCGGCGGCGGCTGCCCCGGCGCCCGCGCCGCAGGCCGCACCCGCAGCGGCTCCGGCCGCCGCACCGGCTGCCGCTGCCGCACCGGCAGGCGCCGTCGACATCATCGTTCCCGACATCGGCGACTTCGACGAGGTCGCGGTGATCGAGGTGCTCGTCGAGGTCGGCGACACGGTCAAGCAGGAGCAGAGCCTGATCACCGTCGAGAGCGACAAGGCCTCGATGGAGATCCCGTCGTCGCACGCCGGCGTGATCAAGGAACTGCTGGTCAAGCTGGGCGACAAGGTCGCCAAGGGTTCGAAGATCGCCGTGATCGAGGCCGCGGGCGGCGCTGCCGCTCCGGCACCGGCCGCTGCCGCGCCGGCTCCGGCGCAAGCAGCCGCAGCGCCCGCTCCGGCCGCTGCGAGCGCACCGGCCGCCGCGCCGGCGGACCGTCAGGTCCCGACCGCCGCGCTGCCGCCGCATGAGCCGACCAAGCCTTCGGGCAAGCTGCCGCATGCCTCGCCGACGATCCGCAAGATCGCCCGCGAACTGGGTGTGCCGCTCGACGAGGTCAAGGGTTCCGGCGCCAAGGGCCGCATCACCGAAGCCGACGTGCAGGGCTTCGTCAAGGCGGTGATGGCCGGCACGGCGCAGACCGTCGCGCAGAAGGCGGCGGCGCCGGCCGGCGGCGCTGCCGGCGGCGCCTTCCCGGGCCTGTTGCCCTGGCCCAAGGTCGACTTCGAGAAATTCGGCCCGGTCGAGCGCAAGGACCTCACGCGGATCAAGAAGATCAGCGGCGCCAACCTGCATCGCAACTGGGTCACGATCCCGCACGTCACCAATCACGACGACGCGGACATCACCGAGCTGGAAGCCTTCCGCGTCCAGCTGAACAAGGAGAACGAGAAGTCCGGCATCAAGGTGACGATGCTGGCCTTCATGATCAAGGCGACGGTGGCCGCGCTGAAGAAGTTCCCCGAGTTCAACGCGTCCCTCGACGGCGACACGCTGGTCCTGAAGAACTACTTCCACATCGGCTTCGCTGCGGACACCCCGAACGGCCTGGTCGTGCCGGTGATCCGCGACTGCGACAAGAAGGGCATCTTCCAGATCAGCCAGGAGATGTCGGAGCTGGCCAAGAAGGCCCGCGACGGCAAGCTCGGTCCGGCCGACATGACCGGCGGCTGCTTCTCGATCTCGTCCCTGGGCGGTATCGGCGGCACCTACTTCACGCCGATCATCAACGCGCCGGAAGTCGCGATCATGGGCGTGTGCAAGTCCTCGACGCAGCCCGTCTGGGACGGCAAGCAGTTCCAGCCGCGCCTGATCCTGCCGCTGTCGCTGAGCTGGGACCACCGCGTCATCGACGGCGCGTCCGCGGCCCGCTTCAACGTCTACTTCGCGTCCCTGCTGGCGGACTTCCGCCGCATCGTCCTCTGATCGGAAACACCGGACATGGCACAAGTTGAAGTCAAGGTTCCCGACATCGGGGACTTCAAGGACGTCGCGATCATCGAAGTCCTGGTCAAGGTCGGCGACACGATCAAGGCCGAGCAGAGCCTGGTGACCGTCGAGTCCGACAAGGCCTCGATGGAGATCCCGTCCTCCGCCGCCGGCGTGGTCAAGGAGCTCAAGGTCAAGCTCGGCGACAAGCTCAACCAGGGCGACCTGCTGGTCGTGCTGGACAGTGACGCGGCCGTCGCGCCGGCGCCTGCCGCCGCCGCGCCGGCTCCGGCTCCGGCTCCGGCCGCCGCGGCACCTGCACCCGCTCCGGCTGCTCCGGCGCCCGCGCCCGCTGCGGCTCCCGCCGCTGCCGCGTCGCAGGCCTCGGCCTACACCCCCCCGGCCGACGGCGAGTACGACGTGATCGTGCTCGGCAGCGGCCCCGGCGGCTACTCGGCCGCGTTCCGCGCGGCGGACCTGGGCCTGAAGGTCGCGATCGTCGAACGCTACGCCACGCTGGGCGGCGTCTGCCTGAACGTCGGCTGCATCCCGTCCAAGGCGCTGCTGCACGTCGCGGCGGTGATGGACGAGGTCAAGCACTTCGCCGACCTGGGCGTCGAATTCGCCGAACCCAAGGTCGAGCTGCCCAAGCTGGCCGCGCACAAGTCCAAGGTCGTCGGCAAGCTCACGGGCGGCCTCACGATGATGGCCAAGATGCGCAAGGTCACCGTCGTGCGCGGCTACGGCACGCTGCTGGACGCCAACCAGCTGTCGGTCGAGGAGACCAGCGGCGAGGCCCAGGAGCGCACCGGCAAGACCCAGACGCTGAAGTTCCGCAGGATCATCATCGCCGCGGGCTCGCAGGCGGTGCGCCTGCCCTTCATGCCGAACGATCCGCGCGTGATCGACTCGACCGGCGCGCTGGAACTGACGACGCAGCCCCAGCGCATGCTGATCGTCGGCGGCGGCATCATCGGCCTGGAGATGGGCACGGTCTACTCGACGCTGGGCGCGCGCCTGGACGTCGTGGAAATGCTGCCCACGCTGATGACCGGCGCGGACCGCGACCTGGTCAAGGTCTGGCAGAAGATGAACGCGCCGCGCTTCGACAACATCATGTTGAACACGAAGACGGTCGCCGCCGAAGCGACGCCCGAAGGCATCAAGGTGACCTTCGAAGGCGAGGGCGCCCCCAAGGAACCGCAGGTCTACGACCTGGTGCTGCAGGCGGTGGGCCGTTCGCCCAACGGCAAGAAGATCGGCGCGGACAAGGCCGGCGTGATCGTCGGTGATCGCGGCTTCATCCCGGTCGACGTGCAGATGCGCACCAACGTGTCCAACATCTTCGCCATCGGCGACATCGTCGGCCAGCCCATGCTGGCGCACAAGGCGGTGCATGAGGGCCACGTCGCGGCGGAAGTCATCGCCGGCGAACTGCTCGGCGACGAATCGCTGGCCAGATCGCGCTTCGATGCGCGCGTGATTCCGAGCGTCGCCTACACCGATCCGGAAGTGGCCTGGGTCGGCGTCACCGAGGACGACGCCAAGGCCCGCGGACTGAAGATCAAGAAGGGGCTGTTCCCGTGGACGGCGTCGGGGCGCGCGATCGCCAACGGCCGCGACGAGGGCTTCACCAAGCTGATCTTCGACGAGGAGACGCACCGCATCATCGGCGGCGGCATCGTCGGCACGCATGCCGGCGACATGATCGGCGAGATCGCCCTGGCCATCGAGATGGGCGCGGACGCCGTCGACATCGGCAAGACGATCCACCCGCATCCGACGCTGGGCGAATCGATCGGGATGGCTGCGGAGGTCGCGCACGGTTCGTGCACCGACCTGCCGCCGCCGCGCAAGTAAGCGCGGCCCGCGCCATCCAAGGGACTCGCGACCGGATGCTGGTTCTCGACGCTGCCGCCACCTCGCGCGCACTGCCGTGGTCTCCTCTCATGGAGGAGATCGCGCTGGTCTGCCGCGAGCACCGCGACGGCCGGCTCACCTGTCCGCCGCGGCAGGTGCTGCCGCTGCGCCAGGACGGCGTGCTGCTGGTGATGCCCTGCCTGAGCGACACGCTGTCGATCACCAAGCTTGTCAGCGTGCATCCGCTCAACGCGGCGCTCGGCCTGCCGACGATCGCGGGGGAGGTCGTCGTGCTGGACAGCCGCACCGGTCAGCGTCTGGCGGTGCTGGACGGTCCTGCGCTGACTGCACGCCGCACAGCGGCCGTCAGCATGCTGGCGCTGCAGCACCTGATCCGCAAGGCGCCGCGCCGCGCGCTGGTGGTCGGCGGTGGCGTGCAGGCAAGGGCGCACGTGGAAGCGCTCCAGGCACTGCACCCGCAGGCGACCATCCACGTGCAGGGACATCAGGCCGTGCCAGGTTTTGTCGAGGAGCTCGGCGTCGAGCCGTTGCCGGCGGAATCCCAGACGCGTCACGACTGGGATGTCATCGTGTGCGCGACGACCAGTCGCGTGCCCGTGCTGCGTCCTGGTGTCGGCGAAGGCGCGGTGGTGATCGGTGTCGGCGCGTTCCGAGACGACATGGTGGAACTCCCGCAGGAGCTGGTCCGCGGCGCGCAGATCTGGGTGGACGACCCGGTCGGTGCGCAGGCCGAGGCGGGTGACCTGATGGCGGCGGGTCGTTTCGAGCCGCAGGACGCGATTGACGACCTCGTGCTGGGTCAACGTCCTGTCGAAGACGGTCGCACGCGGCTCTTCAAGAGTGTCGGTTGCGCGCGTTGGGACTTGGCGGCTGCCCGTGTGGCTGTGCGCGCCGTCTGACCGTCGCCAGTCCCCACGACGCCCACCACGAGTCGGAGGCTTGCGGGGCCAGGGGGCCGGCCCGATTTGTGGAGCCTGCGAGACGTATGAGGGCCGGCCCCCTGGCCCCGCAAGCCGAACTCAGGCCTCGTCCAGCAGCGGACGCAGCGCGTCGTCCCACTGTTCGAGCTCGTCTTCGGACAGGTGCAGCCAGTCCAGCGCGGCTTCGCGATTGGCGGCCCAATCCACGTCCTCATCCAATCCCTCGTGCTGGCGCATCAGGTGCTCGGCGATCAGGCCTGCGGCGATCAGCGAGCGGATTTCCGGCTCGATGCTCTCGTCCTTCAGCGCTTCGAAGTCGTGATGCAGCCGGATGGCCGTCATCAGTTCCGGGGCCAGATGCCAGACCTTGATCACCAGCGCGCCGACGACGGCGTGGTCGGTGCGGTGGTTGGCGTTCTCCGTCGCGATGAACGGGCGGTCGATGCGGGCGCCGGCTTCCACCATGGTGGCGCCGTAGCCGCGCACGCTCTGCAGCAGCACGGGCATGCCGACGTGGCAGAACAGCCCATAGCTTTGCGCCAGGTCGACGCGCATGCCGGGCAACTGGCCGGCGATGAAGCCCATCGCGACCGCGCGTTTGGTCGAACGTTGCCAGAAGCGCAGCAGGTGCGGGCTGTTGACCGGGATTGCGTGACGGACCAGGAAGGCCTGCATCAGCGCAACACTCTCGTCCAGGCCCAGGCGGTACATGGCCTGGCCGACGGTCGTACAGGGCACATGGCCTGCCACAAGATGCAACGGACTGTTGGCCACGCGCAGCAGCGTCGCGGACATCGCCACGTCGGCGGCGGCGACGCGGCCGACCTCGTTGAGATCGGGTTGAGGCAACGCCATCGCCGCGCGCAGGCGCTGCAGCAGCTCGGGGCAGGGCGGAATCTGGATCTGGCGCAACGGGCCGTTGGCGCGGGCCTGATCGAGTTCCTGACGGATGGCTTGGGTCTTCATGTGAGCGACGGATTATCCCGGCGCTCTCCGACCTGGGTCTTGAAGGGGGTGCGGCAAATTGCCGCTTGTCCGCAGGCGTGTTTCGGGGCGCGCCTGGTCTATCGCACTTCGCCCGGCGCGGGGCGCCGGGGCAGCTACATTGCAGCGCATGTCACGTTTCGTCACTCGCACAGCGTCGCGCGCTGGCCGGACAATCCGGCCGGCGCAACGGGCATTGGCGGTGATGGCGTGCGTGGCGGGCCTGTGGTCCGCGCTGGCCTGGGGTTGGGACCGCGACAAGCTGACCGAGTCCGCGGCGAAGTTGTCGCCGAAGACGCAGGCGTCGGTAAGGTCCATGATCCAGATGGCCGACCGCGCCGCGGCGATGCCCGAGGAGCGCGACCGGCTCGCGACGGTCAACAGTTTCTTCAACCAGCGGGTGGCGTTCAAGGACGACATCGACGTGTGGGGCCAGATCGACTACTGGGCCACGCCGCTGGAGCTGCTGGACAAGGGGGCGGGCGACTGCGAGGACTACGCCATCGCGAAGTACATGAGTCTGCTGAGCGCCGGCGTGCCGCAGGCCAAGTTGCGGATGGTGTACGTGAGGGCGCAGTTCCAGGGCCGGCCCCAGGCGCACATGGTCCTGGCCTACTATGCGCAGCCGGAGGCGGAGCCCTTGATTCTGGACAATATCAACCCGGAGATCCGCCCCGCGTCGCTGAGGCCCGACCTGACCCCCGTGTTCAGCTTCAACGGCGAGGGCTTGTGGAGCGGCGTCGGAGGGACGACGGCGGGCAATCCGCTGGTGCGGCTGTCGCTGTGGCGCGACCTGCTGGCGAAGGCGAAGGCGGAGGGCTTCTGATGGGCGACGGAGAATTCACGACATGTCCCTGATAAGACAAATCTGGTGGCTGGTCCTGGGCGCGGTGCTGGCGTCGGCGTTGGGAGGCGTCGCGGTGAGCACCTGGTCGTTGCGGGAGTTGTTGCAGACACAGGCGCAACTGAAGAACGCCGACAACGCCAACGCGCTGGCGCTGGCGCTGTCGCAGCAGAAGGGCGATGCGGAGCTGATGTCGCTGCTGATCTCGGCGCAATTCGACGCGGGCGCCTATGAGAGCGTGCGCTGGCGCGACGGCAGCGGCAAACCGGTGTTCGAGCGGCATCTGGAGACGCCGCAGACCTCGCACGCGCCGCGCTGGTTCGTGGCGCTGCTCCGGCTGGACGTGGCGCCGGGTGTGGCCAAGGTGTCGGACGGCTGGAAGGCCGCTGGCGAGATCGAGCTGCGCGGCCAGACCGGCTACGTGCACGAGGCGCTGTGGCGCGCGACGGTCAGCACGGCCCTGTGGCTGCTGGCCGTGGGCCTGGCGACGGGCGTGGCTGCGGCGGCGGTGCTGGCGCGGTTGCGCCGGCCGTTGGACACGGCGGTGCGGCAGGCCGAGGGCGTTTCGCAAGGTCGCTTCGAGACCGTGCTGGAGCCGCGCGTGCCGGAGATGCGCAAGCTGACGAGCGCGATGAACACGATGGTGCTGCGCACACGGCAGATGTTCGAGGCCCAGGCTGAACAGCTGCGCACGCTGCATCACCAGCTGCTGTGCGACGAACTCACGGGACTGTCGCACCGGCGGCAGTTCGTGGCGGAACTGAATTCGGCGCTGGAGCGCGACGACGGTCCGTTGCGCGCGGGGCTGGTGTTGCTTCGTCTGCGGGATCTGCAGGGCCTGAACCAGCGCCTCGGGCACGGCGCGACGGACCAGGCGCTGATGGCGATCGCGCAGGCGCTGCGCGTGTATCCGGAGCAGGTGCGGGGCTGCCTCGCGGGGCGGCTGAACGGCTCGGACTTCGCGCTGTGGCTGCCGGCGCCGAACGTGGTCGGCGATACCGCGCAGGCGCTGGCCGACGCCTTGCGGGCCGGCCTGCAGAACCTGGGGCCGGGCGTCGGCGTCGCGCTGGGCGCGGTCGAGCTGATGCGCGACCAGCCGATGAGCGCGTGGTTCGCCGCGGCCGACGCAGCGCTGGCCAAGGCCGAGCAGGGCGAAGGCGTCGTGCTGGAGCTGCGCGAGGCGCCGCCGTCGGACGAGGTGGCGCAGGGCGAGCGCGCGTGGCGCGCGCTGATCTCCGATGCGCTGGCGCATCAACGCAGCCGGCTGCTGGAGTTCCCGCTGATCGGGCGCGAGCGTCAGGTCTTGCATCTGGAATGTCCGCTGCAGCTGAAGCTGAACCCGGTCGGCGAATTCGAGCCGGCCGCGCGCTGGCTGCCATTGGCGTTGCGCCATCGACTGAGTGCCGAGGCTGACTTGCAAGCCCTGGCGCTGGCGCTGCAGGCGACGCAACGGGACTCGCGGATGCGTTGCGTCAACGTGGCGCCGGCGTCGCTCAACGACGGCAGCTTCATCGCCCGCGCCCGCGAACTGGTGCAGGCGGCGCCGGCCGCCGCGCGGCGGCAGATCGGATTGGAAGTGGCGGAGCCGGCGGCAGCGCAGCACTTCGAGGCGCTGCAGGAACTCGGTCGTCAACTGCGTCCCTTCGGCGTGCAGCTCGGCCTCGAACACGCGGGCGCCGGACTGGCTCAAATCGATCGTCTTTTCCAGGCCGGACTGGACTACGTGAAGCTCGACAGCTCGGTGGTCAGCGGCGTCTCGGCGGACGTGGGCCGCGCGGCCTTCGTGCGCAGCCTGGTGGTCATGCTGCGCAGCCTCTCTCTGAAGGTCTATGCGGAGGGCGTCACCGATGCGCTCGACGCACAGGCGCTGTGGGACTGCGAACTCGACGGCATCACCGGGCCGTGGGCCTCGGCACAGGAAATCAAGCCCTGACTCATCCAAGTCGGTGAATCGCTTGACCGCCGTCAAGCACTCTTGCAAAGCGTTTTGAAGCTCTGAGAATCCGCGCCTTCCTCTTGTTTTTGAAAGAGCAGGCGCAGAATGTCCGCACTCCTAAAGCCCCTCGAACTCTTCATGCCCCGCGTCGATTTCAACGTTCAGATCGATGAACAACTAAAGGCCCGCGTTGAGACGCTGGCCGCCTCGATCTGCGTGGACATGAACGAACTCGTCGAACACTTGGTCAAGCGCTGGGTCGAGCGCACGGCGCCCGAGGAGCCCGATGTGACGATGGAAGAGGTGTTGCAGGAGCGACGTCTCGACAACGGCGTCAAGGCATCACTGCGTGGAGATCTGGTCCCTGACGAAGAGATCGAGGCCGAGCACGCGCAGATGATGGCCGAGATCCGCGGTCGTCAAGGGAGTGTCGGGTGAGGGCCCGGTGGACCCGCGAAGCCCGAGCCCAACTCAAGCATCAAGTCCACTACCTTGCGGAACGCAATCGACAGGCAGCCGATCGGCTCTACCTGGACGCGCACGCAGCTGCGGACCTGATAGCTCGACATCCAGAGTTCGGCCGACCTATTGACCCTCGCGTGCGGGAGTGGGGGATTGGCAGGGAAAAGCGCTACCTCCTACGCTACGTTCCCAAGGCCCTGGTCGTAGACATCGTGGAGTTCTGGCACACGGCTCAAGAGCGGTCGTTGCCAGCATGAGCACGGAGCGCAATCAGTCGATATCCGCCGTATGCAACGGATACCCGTTGCCGCTGCGGCGGTCTTCGAAGAAGCGCTGCAGCGCTTCGCGGATCGTGTGGAAGGCGATCTCGTCCCACGGCACTTCGTGCTCGTGGAACAGCCTGGCCTCGAGGGTTTCCGGACCCGGGTCGAATTCCGGGCTCAGCAGCTTCGCGCGGTAGAAGGTGTGGACCTGCCCCACGCGGACCACGTTCATCACGCAGTACAGGTTCTGCAGCGCGATCTGCGCGCCGGCCTCTTCGACCGTCTCGCGCGCCGCGCCTTCGGCGAGCGTCTCGCCGAGTTCCATGAAGCCCGCCGGCAGCGTCCACTTGCCCCGCCGCGGCTCGATCGCGCGCTTGCACAGCAGCACCTGATCGCCCCACACCGGCAAGGTCCCCACGACGTTCAGCGGATTCTCGTAATGGATCGCGCCGCACGCGGTGCAGGTCGCGCGCTCCCGGTTGTCGTCAGCCGGGATGCGGTAGTCGATCTGGCCGCCGCAGGTGGGGCAATGCTGGAAGCGCCGCGCTTGGAACATGGGCCGCAGTGTACCGGCCTCCATCGCCGACCCCGTGGCATCATCGTCGGCCATGGAGCTCTACAACTACTTCCGTTCGTCCGCCTCCTACCGCGTCCGCATCGCGATGGCGCTCAAGGGCCTGGACTTCGATTACAAGCCGGTCCACCTCGCGAAGAACGAGCAGTTCAACGAGTCCTACGCCGCCGTCTCCGCGTCGCGTCTGGTCCCGTTGCTCAAGGACGGCGACGCGCTCGTCACGCAGTCGATGGCGATCATCGAGTACCTCGACGAGACGCATCCCGAGCCGCCCCTGCTGCCCGGCGACGCGTTGAGCCGCGCCTACATCCGCGCGCTGTCGCAGGACATCGCCTGCGAGATCCATCCGCTGAACAACCTGCGCGTGCTGCGCTACCTGGTGAAGGACCTGGGCGTCGGCGACGACAACAAGACCCGCTGGATCCACCACTGGGTCGAGAGCGGGCTGGCGGTCGTCGAGCAGCGCTTGAAGGCAGAAGGACGTTCGGGCCGCTTCTGCGTCGGCGACACGCCGACGATGGCCGATTGCGTGCTCGTGCCGCAGATCTTCAACGCGCAGCGCTTCGACAGCCGGCTCGATCACGTGCCGACGGTCATGAGGATCTTCGAGCAGTGCATGGCGCTCGACGCCTTCAGCAAGACGCAGCCGAGCGCCTGTCCCGATGCGGAATGAGGACTGGCTGAGGCCGTCATGGACTGCGTCGCATGTTGACGCCTTCATGACCACGCGTGCCGGCGGCGTCAGCGGCGGCCCGCAGGCGCCGGACGATCAACGCGGATTGACGAGCCTCAACCTCGGGCGCTCCGTCGGTGACGACCCCGCCCATGTGGTCGAGAACCGCCGGCGCGTCGCCGCCGCGATCGGCGGTCATCCCGTCTTCCTGAAGCAGGTGCATGGCACGACCGTGTTGCGGCTGCGCGCCGAGCACGCGCTTCCCGATGCCGATCCCGAGCCGGCGGACGCGGCGATCAGCACCGATCCAGCGCTCGCCTGCGCGGTGATGGTCGCGGACTGCCTGCCCGTGCTGTTCGCCGGCCCGGGCGTGGTCGGCGCCGCGCACGCGGGCTGGCGGGGACTTGCGGGCGGCGTGCTCGAGAACACCGTCGCCGCGATGTGCGACGCGGCGCGCTGCGAGCCTCACGACATCAGCGCGTGGATGGGCGCCTGCATCGGACCGGATCAGTTCGAAGTCGGCGCCGACGTGCTTGCAGCCTTCGGTGCCGAGCCGCTGCATCAGGATCAACCGATGTTCCGTTTCCAACGGAACGAACAAGGCGAGGCGCGCTGGCGCGCCGATCTCTACGGCCTCGCCCGGCGCCGGCTGGAAGCGCACGGCATCGCGGCCGTCAGCGGCGGCGGCTGGTGCACGCTCAGCGAGCCGTCACGGTTCTTTTCGTTCCGACACGAGCGCGTCGACGGACGGCGCAGCGGGCGCATGGCCGCCGTCATCCGGTTGCGCTGACGCCTCCGCCCGCCGGCGCGCGGCGCGCCGCCCGGGCGTGCCCATCAGGTACATGACGATCGATAGCGGTACCACGCCGTAGAGCACGAAGGTGATGAGCGCGCCCAGCACCGTGCCCTGCGTGCTGAAGGCCTCGACGATCGCCATCATCAGCACCACATACATCCACGCGATGGCCACCAGATACATCAACGATTTCCTCGGGTCTTCGCGACAGCAGCGTCACGCGGGGGTAAGCTGATCGAGCTACAAAGCGCCTGAGCATATGCGAAGCCTCCCCGTCGATCCGCATCTTCCGCGTGACCGGCTGTGGCAAGCTTCTTGCACAGGTCGGCAAGAGGAGACACATGAGCGCGAACAACGCCGCCGCCGGATTCCCCGGCACATCGGTCCACGGTTTCGAACACTGGGCTCAGCAGGCCCAGCAGGCGGCCAGCAGCCTGTCGCACGGCTTCGGCGACGCCTTCAAGCATTTGCAGGCGATGCAGATCCCGCCCGACGCGTGGTCGCGGCTGCAGTCCGAGTACATCAGCCAGGCCAGCGCGCTGTGGAACGCCGCGCTCGGTGAGTCCCAGGGCGCGACGTCTTCCACTGCGCCCGCCGCCACCGCGGCCGCTCCGGCCACTGCGATGACCACGCCGCTGAAGGACCGCCGCTTCGCCGATGCGTCCTGGAACGAGAACCGCCTCGCCCACTTCACCGCGCAGCTCTACCTGCTCAACGCCAAGACGCTGCAGCGGATGGCCGACCAGGTCCAGGCCGACGACAAGACCCGCGCCCGTGTCCGCTTCGCGGTGCAGCAGTTCGTCGACGCGTCCTCGCCGAGCAACTTCCTCGCGCTGAATCCCGAAGCGCAGCAGCGCGCGCTGAACACGCAGGGAGAAAGCCTGGCGCGCGGCCTGCAGCTGCTGATGGCCGACGTCCGGCGCGGTCACGTGTCCCAGACCGACGAGTCGGCCTTCGAGGTCGGGCGCAATGTCGCGACCACCGAGGGCCACGTCGTCTTCGAGAACGCGTTCTTCCAGCTGCTCGAATACAAGCCGCTCACCGCGAAGGTGCATGCACGGCCGCTGCTGATGGTGCCGCCCTGCATCAACAAGTACTACATCCTCGACCTGCAGCCGGAGAACTCGCTGATCCGCTATGCGGTGGCGCAGGGCCACCGCACCTTCGTGGTGAGCTGGCGCAACCCCGACGCCGACTGCGTGCACTGGACCTGGGACGACTACATCGGTCAGGCCGCGATCAAGGCCATCGAGGTCACGCGCGAGATCGCCGGCACCGACACGATCAACACGCTGGGCTTCTGCGTCGGCGGCACAATCCTGGCGACCGCGCTGGCCGTGCTGGCCGCGCGCGGCGAGCAGCCCGCCGAGAGCGTCACCCTGCTGACCACGCTGATCGACTTCAGCAGCAACGGCATCCTGGACCTGTTCATCGACGAGCCCGCCGTGCAGCTGCGCGAGATGACGCTGGGCGACCAGGCCGTGAGCGGCCCGGGCCTGCTCAAGGGGCAGGAACTCGCGACGACCTTCAGCTTCCTGCGTCCCAACGACCTCGTCTGGAACTACGTCGTCGGCAACTACCTGAAAGGCGATGCGCCGCCGGCCTTCGACCTGCTGTACTGGAACGGCGACGCGACCAACCTGCCGGGGCCGATGTACTGCTGGTACCTGCGCCACACCTACCTGCAGAACGAGCTGCGCATCCCGGGCCAGTTGACCGTCTGCGGCGAGCGGATCGACCTCGGCGCCATCCAGGCGCCGGTGTACATCTACGGCTCGCGCGAGGACCACATCGTCCCGTGGGACGCCGCCTACCGGAGCACGCAGGTGTTCAAGGGCAGGAAGCGTTTCGTGCTCGGCGCGTCCGGGCACATCGCCGGCGTCATCAATCCGCCGGAGAAGAAGAAGCGCAGCCATTGGATTGGAAAGGGCGCGGCGCTGCCGGCCGACAACCAGCAATGGCTGCAGTCCGCCACCGAGCATCCCGGCAGCTGGTGGACCGACTGGTCGCAGTGGCTGGCCGGCCACGCGGGTCCGCAGAAGGCGGCACCGCGCAAGCCGGGCGGTCGCGGCCACGAGGCCATCGAGCCGGCGCCAGGCCGCTATGTGAAGCAGCGCGCGTGAAACCCACTCCCGCGCCATGAGAACCCAACCGGTTCAGAGTCGATCCCGCAACGTTGATCCCGCATTCACCCGCTGACGTCCGTCGTTCAGCAGTTTCGAAAGAGGAGCGAGTCATGAGTTCACCGCAAGACATCGTCATCGTCGCCGCGGCGCGCACGCCGATCGGCAAGTTCGGAGGGACGCTGTCCAAGACCCCCGCCAGCGAGCTGGGCGCGATCGTCATCCAGGAGCTGCTGCGCAGAAGCGGCCTGCAGCCCGACCAGATCAACGAGGTCATCCTCGGCCAGGTGCTGACCGCCGGCGTCGGCCAGAACCCGGCACGCCAGGCCGTCATCAAGGCGGGCCTGCCGGTGACCGTGCCGGCCATGACGATCAACAAGGTCTGCGGCTCCGGCCTCAAGGCCGTGATGCTGGCCGCGCAGGCGATCCGCGACGGCGATTCGGACATCATCATCGCCGGCGGCCAGGAGAGCATGAGCCTGGCGCCGCACGTGCTGCCGGGCTCGCGCGAAGGCCAGCGCATGGGCGACTGGAAGCTGGTCGACACCATGATCACCGACGGCCTGTGGGACGTGTACAACCAGTACCACATGGGCATCACCGCCGAGAACGTGGCCAAGGAGTACCACGTCAGCCGCGCGCAGCAGGATGAACTGGCGCTCGCCAGCCAGCAGAAGGCCGCGGCGGCGCAGGACGCCGGCCGCTTCACCGCCGAGATCGTGCCGGTGACCATCCCGCAGAAGAAGGGCGATCCGGTCGTGTTCGCGGCCGACGAGTTCATCAACCGCAAGTCCAACGCCGAGGCGCTGGCCGGCCTGAAACCCGCCTTCGACAAGGCCGGGTCGGTGACCGCCGGCAATGCCTCGGGCCTGAACGACGGGGCCGCGGGCCTCGTGCTGATGACCGACGCCAAGGCCAAGGCGCTGGGACTCACGCCGCTGGCGCGCCTGGCGTCCTATGCGAGCGCCGGCGTCGACCCGAAGACCATGGGCATGGGGCCGGTACCCGCGTCGCGCAAGGCGCTGCAGCGCGCCGGCTGGCAGCCCAAGGACCTGGACCTGCTGGAGATCAACGAGGCCTTCGCCGCGCAGGCCTGCGCGGTGCATCAGGAGATGGGCTGGGACGTCAGCAAGGTCAACGTCAATGGCGGCGCGATCGCGCTGGGCCATCCGATCGGCGCCTCGGGCGCCCGCATCCTGGTCACGCTGCTGCACGAGATGATCAAGCGCGATGCGAAGAAGGGCATCGCCAGCCTGTGCATCGGCGGCGGCATGGGCGTCGCCCTGTGCGTCGAACGCTGACGCCGCCAGTGACGGCCTGTCATCTCTCCGATCAACTTCGCGTCTTTCCCGTTTCGACATTCCAGACACCCCGGCCGCGGACGCGGCGCTCCTGGGTGTCATACAGGAGGCAAGCATGAGTCAGAAAGTTGCATACGTCACCGGCGGGATGGGCGGCATCGGTACCGCCATCTGCCAGCGCCTCCACCAGGACGGCTTCAAGGTCATCGCCGGCTGCGGCCCCACCCGCGATCGCGGCAAGTGGCTGGGCGAGCAGGCGGAGCAGGGCTACACCTTCTTCTGCTCCGCCGGCAACGTGGCCGACTGGGACTCGACCGTCGCCGCGTTCGAAGCCACGATCGCCGAGCACGGCACCATCGACGTGCTGGTCAACAACGCGGGTGTCACCAAGGACCGCATGTTCCTGAAGATGACTCGCGACGAGTGGGACACCGTCATCGACACCAACCTCAACAGCATGTTCAACGTCACCAAGCAGGTGGTGCCGGGCATGGTGGACAAGGGCTGGGGCCGCATCATCAACATCTCGTCGGTCAACGGCGAGAAGGGCCAGGCGGGGCAGACCAACTACTCGGCGGCCAAGGCCGGCATGCACGGCTTCACGATGGCGCTGGCGCAGGAACTGGCGTCCAAGGGCATCACGGTGAACACCGTCAGCCCGGGCTACATCGGCACCGACATGGTCAAGGCGGTGCGCCCGGACGTGCTCGAGAAGATCGTGGCCGGCATCCCGGTGAAGCGCCTCGGCGAGCCCGAGGAGATCGCGTCCATCGTCGGCTGGCTCGCGGGCGAAACCTCCGGCTTCACCACCGGCGCGGACTTCAGCTGCAACGGCGGGCTGCACATGGGTTGAGGGCCGCGGGCCCGTTCCCATGAAAAAGGGCTGCCTCGGCAGCCCTTCGTCGTTGAGGCGTCTTGCTCAGTCCTTCTTCATCAGCACCAGCAGCTGCGACAGGTTCTGCGCCGCGGCCTGGAGCTTGGGCAGGCCCTGCTCCAGCAGCATCTGCGGCGGCGTGCGCGACGCATGGGTGCTGACGTTCATCGCGGCCACGACGCGACCGTCACGTCCGGTGATGGGCACGGCCACGCTCAGCACGCCGTCCTCCAGCTCCTGGTCCACCAGGCACCAGTGCTGGCGCCGCGCCTGCTCGATCGCGGCGCGCAACTCCTCGGGGGAGCGCACGGTATTGCTCGCGCGCCGCGCCAGCTGCACCTGCGCCAGGCGGGTCTCGCGGTCCTCGACCGGCAACGAGGCGAGCAGCACCCGGCCGGTCGCCGTCGCCCACGCCGGCAGCCGGCTGCCGATGCCCATCGGGTCGGACAGGATCTTGCGCAGCGGCGCGCGCAGCACGAAGACCACGTCGTCGCCGTCGAGCACCGCGATGGAGACGGACTCCCGCAGGTCGTTGGCCAGCTGGATGGCGACCGGCTCCGCGAAGCGCCACAGCGGCTGCGAGGACAGGTAGGCGAAACCGAGATCGAGGATCTTCGGCGTCAGTTCGAACAGCCGCCCCTCCGATCTCACGTAGCCCAGCGTCTGCAACGTCAGCAGGATGCGACGCGCGCCGGCGCGCGTCAGCCCGCAGCGTTTGGCGACTTCCGTGAGCGTCTGCCGGGCGTGGTGGGTGTCGAAGGTCCGGATCACCGACAGGCCGCGCGCGAAGGATTGCACGTAGCTGTCGCCGGGCTTCAGGGGGGCGTTGATTGCGCTTTCGTCTGGAGACATGGGCGTCATGACCGCAGTAGAGGATGGCCGCGAAACGTTAATATCGCGCCCGTTTCCAAGTGAAAAGACAGAAGGTGAAGACCATGGCCATGGATGTTGTCGACTACGAGATCAAGGGTGCCGAAATGCAGTTCGTCGAGGTCGAACTCGACCCCGGCGAAGCCGCTATCGGCGAAGCCGGCAGCATGATGTTCATGGATGTCGGGATCGGCATGGACACGGTGTTCGGCGACGGGTCCGCCAGCCAGGGCGGCTTCTTCGGGAAATTGCTGGGCGCCGGCAAGCGGCTGGTGACCGGGGAATCGCTGTTCACCACGGTCTACACGAACCAGAGTCATGGGAAGTTGCGGGTCGCTTTCGCGGCGCCGTATCCCGGCAAGATCCTGCCGATGGATCTCGGCAAGCTCGGAGGCACGCTCATCTGCCAGAAGGACGCGTTCCTTTGCGCGGCACGCGGGGTGTCGCTGGGGATTGCTCTCCAGCAGCGCCTGTCGACAGGCTTCTTCGGTGGCGAAGGGTTCATCATGCAGAAGCTCGATGGTGATGGGCTGGCCTTCGTGCATGCGGGGGGTACCGTGGTTCGACGTACGCTCCAACCCGGTCAGACGCTGCTGGTGGATACCGGCTGCGTCGTCGCCTACACGCCCAGCGTGAGTTTTGAGATTCAGTACGTGGGCAAGATCAAGACCGCCCTGTTCGGCGGCGAAGGTCTGTTCCTGGCCAAGATGACCGGTCCGGGAGAAGTGTGGCTGCAGAGCCTGCCGTTCTCCCGCCTGGCGTCGCGCGTCTTCGCCGCAGCCCCGCAGCGCGGGGGCTCCCGGGAAGAGGGGGGTCTCCTGACCGGTCTCGCCGGCGGCGGATTGCTGGGTGGGCTGCTGGGCGGCGACGACGAATGAGGGGCTGCCGGGACGCCTCCTGGGTGTCCCAGAAAGTTCGAGATGCGCAGACTTGCCGCAACCCTGGCGGCAAGTCTGGCGCAACCGAATGCAACGGCAGCAGGGGTTCCGGGGCCCTGTTCCGGCCGGACCCTAGGGTGAACCCGCCTTACACTTGAAGGCTGCGTGGCGCTGGGCGCGCCGCGCATCTCCTGTTGAGGATCTCCATGCTGTCTTCCCTCGTGCGGCCCTTGCGGGTCGCCCTGGTCGCCACCGCCGTGGCCGCGTTCGGCGCGCTGACTGCGGCCCCGGCCGCCTTTGCGTCCGTCGGCAGTCCCATCTTCGTGCTGAACTCGCTGGACGCCGACATCAGCGTGATCGACCCCAAGGGCTTCCGCGAGGTCAAGCGCATCCCGACCGGCAAGGAGCCGCATCACCTCTACCTGACGCCCGACCGCAAGACCATGGTCGTGGCCAACGCGCTGGGCGATTCGCTGACCTTCCTCGATCCGGTGACGGCCGAGGTGCAGCGCACCGTGCGCGGCATCCCCGATCCGTACCACCTGCGCTTCTCGCCTGACATGAAGTGGCTGGTGCTGGCCGGCAACCGGCTGGACCACGTCGACATCTACAAGTGGCAGCCGCAGAACGCGGCGCAGCCGCTGGCGCTGTTCAAGCGCTTCTCCGCGCCCAAGACACCCAGCCACCTGTCCATCGACAGCAAGAGCAGCGTCGTCTACGCGAGCCTGCAGGACAGCAGCGAACTGCTGTCCATCGACCTCAACACGATGGCCCCGCGCTGGAAGATTCCCGTCGGGAAGCTGCCCGCCGACCTCTACCTGACGCCGGACGACAAGTACCTGCTGGTCGCGCTGACCGGCGAGCGCAGCGTGGAGGTCTACGACGTCAGTGCCGCCCAGCCCAGGCTGGTCAAGCGCATCGAGACCGGCGACGGCGCGCATTCGTTCCGCGCGCTCGGCGACAGGAAGCATGTGCTGGTGAGCAACCGCGCGGCCAACACCATCAGCAAGATCGCGCTGGCGGACTTCAGCGTCGTCGAGACCTTCAAGGCGCCCGGCGGCCCGGACGACATGGAGATCCTGACCGACGGCCGCACGCTGATGTTCACGTCGCGCTGGGCCCGCAAGCTCACGGTGATGGACCTGCAGACCAAGCAGATCCTGCAGCAGGTCAAGGTCGGCAAGTCGCCGCACGGCGTCTGGACGCTCGACCAGATGCCGCGCCAGTGAGCGCTCCCGGATCCAGGCCTGTCCGCGTGAAGATGTCGTTCGTTCCCTCCCCACTGCGGCGGTCCGTCCGGCGCCAGGTCTTGCGCCACGGGGCGCTGATGCTGCTCGGCCTGACGGCCGTCGTGCAGGCGCAGCCGCAGGGGACGTCCGCGCCCGCCCGTTGCGACACGCCGGTCTACCTGACCTTCGACACCGGCCACATGGGCGTCGCGCCGCTGATCGTCGACACGCTCAAGCGCTTCGACGCGAAGGCCACGTTCTTCCTGGCCCAGGAGCCGACGATGGACGGCGGCCAGACGCTGGACGACAAGTGGGCGCCGTGGTGGAAGCAGCTGGCCGAGCAGGGTCACGATTTCGGCTCCCACACCTGGTACCACGACGCCTGGTCCGCGGACCTGCCGGACGGCCGGTTCCGCTTCAAGCGCGCCGCGGGCGAGCAGGTGCCGCAGAACGTCGTGCTGAGCGCGGCCGAATACTGCGAGGAACTCAAGCGCCCCGCGCGACGCTTTCTCGAGATGACGGGCCGGCCCATGTCCATGATCTTCCGCGCGCCGGCCGGACGCACCTCGCCGGCGCTGCTGGCGGCGGCGCAGGCCTGCGGCTTCCGCCATGTGGGCTGGAACCCGTCCGGCTTCCTCGGCGACGAACTGCCGAGCGACAAGTTCCCCAACCAGGCGCTGCTGGAGCAGGCGCTCCGGCGCGTCAAGCCGGGCGACATCCTGATGGCGCACCTGGGCATCTGGTCGCGCCAGGACCCCTGGGCGCCGACGGTGCTGGAACCGCTGCTGCAGGGATTGAAGAACCGGGGCATGTGCTTCGCGCCGTTGCGCGATCATCCGGCGTACGTCGCATGGATGCGCAAGCCGCAAGAGGCCGTTGCGCAGCGGCGCTGAGGCTGATCTTTCCTGGAGGACCGACGGCGTGATGGACTGGTTCACCGATCTGTTCGGACAGGCGCAGCAGGCGCTGTTCGAGAGCGTCATTCAACCGATCGTCTTCAACCTCGGGTACGGCAACCTGCTCGAGGACGCGTTCGACGCGACCGGCTGGCTGCTGGTCGGCCTGATCCAGATCGTCGTGATGCTGGCGGTGATCGGCTCGCTGCAGCGCTGGCGTCCGGCGGAGGCCGTCACCGACCGGCATGCGATCCGCATCGACATCGTCTACACGCTGATCCAGCGGCTGGGGCTGTTCCGGCTGGTCATGTTCTTCTCGCTGGAGCCGCTGTTCGACGGCGCCGTCGGCGAGATGCGCATGCAGGGCATCCCGACCTTCCAGCTCGACGTGCTGTGGCCCGGCGTCACCGACGTGGCCTGGGTCAGCTTCATCGTCTACCTGGTCGCCTTCGACCTGCTGATGTACTGGCTGCACCGCGCGCAGCATTCGTGGAACTGGTGGTGGGCGCTGCACTCGCTGCACCACAGCCAGCGCCAGATGACGATGTGGAGCGACAGCCGCAACCACCTGCTCGACGACCTGATCATCGACAGCGCCGTCGCCATCACGGCGCGGCTGATCGGTGTCGGTCCCGGACAATTCGTCGCGCTGGTGGCGGTCTCGCAATTGCTGGAGAACCTGCAGCACGCGAATCTGCGCCTGACCTTCGGCCTGATCGGCGAACGGCTGCTGGTGAGCCCGCGCTTCCACCGGCTGCATCACTCGATCGGCATCGGTCATGAAGGCTTCGGTCGCGGCACCCTGGGCGGCCACAACTTCGCGGTCATGTTCCCGATCTGGGACGTGATCTTCCGCACCGCCAACTTCGAGGACCGCTGGGACCCGACCGGGGTGCGCGACCAACTGCCGGAAGAGGGCGGTCGCGACTACGGGCGCGGCTTCTGGGCGCAGCAGTGGCTGGGCCTCAAGCGGCTCGTCGGACGTGACAAGATCGCCCCCGCGCCCGGAGGCGGATCCGGTCCGACCGGCGGCGCGCCCAGGGACATCGCCGGCCGCCCGCCGGCGGACATGAACGGCCGTGTTCCGGCCGGAGGGAACGACTGATGATCAAGCCGATGAGCCGCCTGGCGGACTCGTTCTGGCGCGCCGCCGCGTACTGCCTGCATCCGCGCGTGATCGGCCTGTCCTTGCTGCCGCTGATCGTCTCGGCGGCGCTGGCTTTCGGACTTGGCTACTTCTTCTGGGAAGCGGCGGTGGCCGGCGTGCGCGCCACGATGGAGTCGTGGAGCCTCATCGACGGCATGCTGAAATGGCTGGACAGCCTGGGCGCGGCCTCGTTCCGCACCGTGCTCGCGCCCATCATCGTGCTCGCGATGGCCGTGCCGGCGCTGGTCGTGCTCAGCCTGTTGCTGGTCGCGCTGCTGATGACGCCGTCGATGGTGGATCTGGTCGCGCAGCGGCGTTTCGCCAGCCTGGAACGCAAGCGCGGCGCGGGCTTCGTCGCCAGCCTGAGCTGGTCGCTGGGCCACACGGTGCTGTGCGTCGTGCTGCTGATCGCGTCGCTGCCGTTCTGGTTGATCCCGCCGCTGGCGTTGATCCTGCCGCCCCTGATCTGGGGCTGGCTGGGCTATCGCGTCTTCACCTTCGACGTGCTTGCCGAACACGCCTCCGGACCTGAGCGCCGGCGCCTCATCAGCGAGCACCGGATGCCGCTGCTCGTCCTCGGTCTGGCGACCGGTTACCTCGGCGCGGCCCCCGCCGCGATCTGGGCGCTGGGTGCGCTGACGATCGCCTTTGCGCCGGTGCTCATCCTGGTCTCGGTCTGGCTCTACACGCTGGTCTTCGCGTTCAGCTCGCTCTGGTTCGCGCACTACGCGCTGGCTGCGTTGCAGGAAATGCGTCGCGCCGACACCCTGTCCGATCGCGCGCCCGATCCGGTGATGGACGCGCTGCCGGCGAACTACGCGACCGCACCGCCTCGCATCGTCGACGATGTCGACGGGGTCGACGGGGTCGATGACCGGCAAGACCCGGCACCCGGAGCGGCTCCCCGCATCGAGAACAAGCCCTCGCCGCTCTGAGCCCGCCCCGACTTCCGATCCCACGTTTCCGCAGGAACCCCGCATGAACATCGGCCTCTTCATCATCGGCGACGAGATCCTGTCCGGGAAGCGTCAGGACAAGCACCTGTCCAAGGTGATCGAACTGCTGAGCGCGCGCGGGCTGTCCCTGGCCTGGGCGAAGTACCTCGGCGACGACCGCGAGCACCTGATCCGCGAGTACCGCGCCGCCTTCGACAGCGGGGACCTGTTCTTCAGCTGCGGCGGCATCGGCGCGACGCCGGACGACCACACGCGGCAGGCGGCCGCGGCGGCGCTGGGCCAGCCGCTGGCCCTGCATCCCGAGGCCGCCGAACTGATCTGGCAGCGCGTCCAGCAGATGGCGGCGGAGCAGGGCACGACGCCCGAGCGCGACCACCCCGACACGCGGCGTCGCATGGAGATGGGCGTGTTCCCGCAAGGGGCCGCCATCATCCCGAACCCGTACAACAAGATCCCCGGCTTCTCGGTCGGTCGTGCCTACTTCGTCCCCGGCTTCCCGGTGATGGCGCATCCGATGATCGAGTGGGTCCTCGACCACCTGCACGCCGACCTGCACCGCCAGGTCGGCACGCGCGAGCGCTCGCTCATCGTGCAGGGCGCGATGGAGGCCAGCCTCACGCCGCTGATGGAACGCGTCGAGGCTGACTACCCCGGCGTCAAGGTCTTCTCGCTGCCCAGCGTCGACCATCCGCAATGGGGTCGCCACATCGAACTGGGCGTCAAGGGCGACGCCGCCGCCATGGACGCCGCCTACGCCGCCCTGCGGACGGGCGTTGTCCAGTTTGGTGCCGCCATCAGCACTGAATTGGTGCGATGATGCACCGAGTCGGGCGCGTGCGAGGAGCGTGTCACGGGCGGCCCGACCCCGGTCCTCTCTGATCGGCGGTTGCCGCCCCCGTCTGGCGCGTTGGGCATCAAGGGCTTGCGCGTCATGCACCGCTCTGGCGCCTGGCTGTCACCGTGCCGCCATCTGCTGGCATGCAAACTGCTAAATCGTCCCCGCTGGGCCCTTGCCCCACGACTCTTTCTTTCTTTCCAGCCCCCTCTAGGAGTGATTGATGGCCACCAAGACCGTCGCCGACGTGATGAACCTGGTCAAGGAGCATGAAGTCAAGTTCGTTGACTTCCGCTTCACCGACACGCGCGGCAAGGAGCAGCACGTGACCGTGCCCGTCTCCCATTTCGACGAAGACAAGTTCACCGACGGCCATGCCTTCGACGGCTCCTCGATCGCCGGCTGGAAGGGCATCGAAGCGTCGGACATGCTGCTGATCCCGGATCCGAACACGGCCAACATCGATCCGTTCTACGAAGAGCCGACGCTGATCCTGTCCTGCGACGTCATCGACCCGACCGACGGCAAGGCCTATGAGCGCGACCCGCGCTCGCTGGCCCGTCGCGCCGAGGCCTACCTGAAGTCCTCCGGCCTGGGCGACACCGCCTACTTCGGTCCGGAACCCGAGTTCTTCATCTTCGACAGCGTCCGCTGGAACGTGGACATGTCCGGCTCGTTCGTCAAGATCGAATCGGAAGAAGCCGCCTGGAACACCGGCAAGGACTACGAGCACGGCAACAGCGGCTACCGTCCGACCGTCAAGGGCGGCTACTTCCCGGTGCCCCCGGTCGACAGCGGCCAGGACATGCGCTCGGAGATGTGCCTGATCCTGGAACAGATGGGCATCCCCGTCGAAGTCCACCACCATGAAGTGGCCAACGCCGGCCAGATGGAGATCGGCACCAAGTTCAGCTCGCTGGTCCAGCGCGCCGACTGGCTGCAGCTGCAGAAGTACATCATCCAGAACGTCGCGCACGCCTACGGCAAGACCGCCACGTTCATGCCGAAGCCCATCGTCGGCGACAACGGCTCGGGCATGCACGTCCACCAGTCGGTCTGGAAGGACGGCAAGAACCTGTTCGCCGGTGACGGCTATGCCGGCCTGAGCGACTTCGCGCTGTACTACATCGGCGGCATCATCAAGCACGCCCGCGCGCTGAACGCCATCACCAACCCGGGGACCAACTCGTACAAGCGTCTGGTGCCCGGGTTCGAAGCCCCGGTGAAGCTGGCCTACTCGGCCAAGAACCGCTCGGCCTCGATCCGCATCCCGTACGTGGCGAACCCCAAGGGCCGCCGCATCGAGGCGCGTTTCCCGGATCCCTCGGCCAACCCGTACCTGGCCTTCGCGGCCCTGCTGATGGCCGGCCTGGACGGCGTGGAAAACAAGATCCATCCGGGCGAAGCCGCCACCAAGGACCTGTACCACCTGCCGCCGGAAGAAGACGCGAAGATCCCGACCGTCTGCCACTCGCTGGACCAGGCGCTGGAGTATCTGGACAAGGACCGCGCGTTCCTGACCAAGGGCGGCGTGTTCACCGATAGCTTCATCGATGCCTACATCGAGCTGAAGATGCAGGAAGTCCAGCGCTTCCGCATGACCACCCACCCGGTCGAGTTCGACATGTACTACTCGCTGTGATCGTCCGCGCGGAGTGCGCCATGACCGCTTCGGCACGGCCCGCTCCGCACGTTCGTCGCATCGCACAGGGACGGCTCGCGCCGTCCCTTTTCTTTTGCCTTCTCCGCAGCGCCGTGTCGGCACTTCCACACTCGAACACCTGGCAACAGCGCGTGAGCGCACGCTCTCGCCCGGGCGTGACCGATTGCGTCACAATGCTTGACGACTCTGGTCAGTTGGAAGCAGGGAATGCAGATGACGCTGCAGCACAAGCGGGTGGGACGTTCTTGGTTGGCGACGATGCTGACCGCCATGGTGGGCATGGCGGCCGGGCAGGCGTCGGCACAGGGCGTGGTGTATCGCTGCCCCGGTCCGCCGGTGCTGTACACCGACGCGATCTCCGCCAAGGAAGCCGCCGACAAAGGCTGCCGCAGCATCGAGGGCACGCCGATCTCGGTGATCGCACCCATCAAGCCGCGTCCGGCGACGACCGCCGCGCCCACCTCGGGCTCGGGAGGTCAAGGTGACCTCAAGGTCGACGGCAAGGAACAGCGCGTGCGCGACGACGACCGCCGCCGCATCCTCGAGCAGGAGCTGCGCGACGCGGAAAGCAAGCTCGCCAAGGCCCAGCAGGAATACAACGGCGGCCAGCCCGAGCGCCGCGGCGACGAACGCAATTACCAGAAGTACCTGGACCGCACGACCGAGCTCAAGGCTTCGGTCTCGCGCCAGGAGGCCGACGTCCAGGCCATCAAGCGCGAGCTCGCCAAGCTGCCGCCGCCCAACCTCTGATCGAGGAACGGCGGGCCGGGCCGCCCAGGCCGGGGTGTCGCGCGACGATGGCGACACGAGCGACACCGCATGAAGACGCCCGCCCCCGTTTCACGGAACCCACCCGACGCGCACAACGCGCACAACGCGCACAACGCGCACAACGCGCAGTACGCCTGCTTCGACCTGCTCGCGACCCTGGTCGCCGTGGTCCGCGCTGACGGCACCTGCGAGTTCGCCAACACGGCCGTCGAGACGCTGTTCAACCTGCCGCGACGCGCGGTCCAGGGCAGCAACCTGCTCGAATGGTTCATCGACACCGGCCGTGTCGTCGAAGCGCTCGAGGAGGTGAGCCGCAACGCGTTCTCGAGTTCGCGATTCGACGCGACCATCCGCCGTGGTCCGCGCACGCATGACGACCTGCTGCCGGTGCACGTGATCGTCAGCCAGACCGACGATCCGCAGCGGCTGGTGATCGAGCTGATCGAGAACGCGCAGCAGACGCGCCAGGACCGCGAGGAGCGCAACCTCGACCAGGTCCACGCGACCAAGGAATTGACGCGCAACCTCGCGCACGAGATCAAGAATCCGCTGGGCGGCATCCGCGGCGCGGCGCAGCTGCTGGCGCTGGAGCTGCAGCCGACCGACCTGTGGCCGGAGCTCGAGGAGTACACCGAGGTCATCATCCACGAGGCCGACCGGCTGCAGTCGCTGGTGGACCGGCTGCTCGCGCCGCACCGGCGCGCGCAGGTGGTGGGCGACGTCAACATCCACGAGGTCTGCGAGCGGGTGCGCTCGCTGGTGCTGGCGCAGTACCCGCGCGGGCTGACGATGATCCGCGACTACGACATCTCGCTGCCCGATTTCCGGGGCGATCGCGAGCAGCTGATCCAGGCGGTGCTCAACATCGTCCAGAACGCCGCGCAGGCGCTGCATGAGCGTATCCATGCGGGCGATGCCTTCATCGCCCTGCGCACACGCGTGGCCCGGCAGGTGACCATCGGCAAGCAGCGGTGGCGCTTGGCATTGGAATTGCATATCGAAGACAACGGCCCGGGCGTGCCCGAAGAGATCAAGGACCGCATCTTCTTTCCGCTGGTATCAGGGAGGGATGGCGGTTCCGGTCTCGGGCTGACGCTGGCGCAGACGATCGCCCAACAGCACCAGGGGATGATCGATTGCGACAGCCAGCCGGGTCGGACCGATTTCCGAATCACCCTGCCTTTGCCTTGAGCCGCGGCCACAAGCCGACAACAAGGGAAAGGGGAGCCATAGATGAAGTCGATCTGGATTGTTGACGACGACCATTCCATCCGTTTTGTTCTCGAGAAGGCGTTGACGCGCGAGGGGCTGCCGGTGCGCAGCTTCAGCCAGACCCGCGAGGTGCTGGCCGCGCTGGAGGAGGACACGCCGCAGGTGCTGGTGTCGGACATCCGCATGCCGGGCGGTTCGGGCCTGGAGCTGCTGAGCACGATCAAGAAGCAGCTGCCGGGACTGCCGGTGATCATCATGACGGCCTACTCGGACCTGGACAGCGCGGTGAGCGCCTTCCAGGGCGGGGCCTTCGAATACCTGCCCAAGCCCTTCGACCTGCCGCGCGCGGTGGAGCTGATCCGGCGCGCGCAGGAGGAGAGCCAGCGCGAGGCCGTCGGCGAGGCCGAGCAGGTGCAGATGCCCGAGATGCTGGGCCAGGCGCCGGCGATGCAGGACGTGTTCCGCGCGATCGGGCGGTTGAGCCAGAGCCACGTGACGGTGCTGATCACCGGCGAGTCGGGCTCGGGCAAGGAACTGGTGGCGCGGGCGCTGCACAAGCACAGCCCGCGCGCGGAGGGGCCGTTCGTCGCGATCAACACGGCGGCGATCCCGAAGGACCTGCTGGAGTCGGAGCTCTTCGGCCACGAGCGCGGCGCCTTCACCGGCGCACAGGCGACGCGGCGCGGCCGCTTCGAGCAGGCCGAGGGCGGCACGCTGTTCCTGGACGAGATCGGCGACATGCCGCTGGACCTGCAGACGCGCCTGCTGCGCGTGCTGTCGGACGGTCAGTTCTATCGCGTCGGCGGGCACAGCCCGCAGAAGGCGAACGTGCGCGTGGTCGCAGCGACGCACCAGAACCTCGAGACGCTGGTCAAGGAAGGCCGCTTCCGCGAGGACCTGTTCCACCGCCTGAACGTGATCCGTCTGAGATTGCCGCCGCTGCGCGAGCGCCGCGAGGATGTGCCGCTGCTGGCGCGCTACTTCCTGCAGCGCAGCGCGGGCGAGCTGGGCGTCGAGCCCAAGCGCCTGTCGGAGGCCGCGCTGCAGCGTCTGGTGAACTTCGACTTCCCGGGCAACGTGCGGCAGCTGGAGAACATCTGCCACTGGCTGAGCGTGATGGCGCCCAGTCTGGTGGTGGAGGCCAAGGACCTGCCGCAGGAACTGCTGGTGACGCCGGGCGCGCCCGGCTCGGCGATCTCCGCGACCATGTCGTCGGACGTGATGCCGCTGGCGAGCGGGTTGACGAGCTCGGCCGCGGTGAATTCGATGCCGCTGCCGGCGGTGCCGATTCCCCCGTCGCCGGACGCGTGGGTGGCCGAGATGGCGCGCGAGGCCAGACGCCTGCTCGCGGCCGGCGAGCCCAACGTGTGGGACGTGCTGACGCGCCGCTTCGAGGCCAGCCTGATCCTGACCGCGCTGGACCTCACGCGCGGCCGCCGCATCGAAGCCGCGCAGAAGCTCGGCATCGGGCGCAACACGATCACGCGGAAGATCCAGGAGCTGGGGTTGGAGTGAGCCGCGGGGTGGATTGCGGGTCAAGCCCGCAATGACAGGCATGGGGGATGGCAACATAGGGCTGTCATCACGGGCTCGACCCGGGATCCATACGGACCCGGGTCACGCGCATTGGGCTGTCATCCCGGGCTCGACCCGGGATCCATACGGCCCCGGGTCACGCGCATTTGGCTGTCATCCCGGGCTTGACCCGGGATCCATACGGCCCCGGGTCACGCACATTTGGCTGTCATCCCGGGCTTGACCCGGGATCCACGCTCCCTACCCCAATTCCACCGTCACCGGCGCATGATCGCTCGGCTTCTCCCATTTCCTGGGAACGCGATCGATGCTGCAACCCTTCACCATCGCCTTCACCGGCTCGCTCACCAGGATGTGGTCGATGCGCAGCCCGCGGTTCTTCTGGTAGCCGAGCATCCGGTAGTCCCACCAGCTGAAGCTCTTCTCCGGCTGCTCGAACAGGCGGAAGCTGTCCACCAGCCCCAGCTCCAGCAGCTTGCGGAAGTGGTCGCGCTCCTCGGTGGTGTGGTGGATGGTCTCGCGCAGGCCCTCGGGGTCGAACGAATCGCGGTCTTCCGGCGCGATGTTGAAGTCGCCCACCAGCACCAGGCGCGGGTGGTGCGCCAGCTCCTCGCGCAGGTAGTCGCGCAGCCCGCGCAGCCACGACATCTTGTAGTCGAACTTCTCCGTGCCCGGCGCCTGGCCGTTCACGAAGTAGCCGTTCACGAGGCGCAGGTCGCCCGCGGGCGTCTCAACCGTCAGCGACAGCAGCCGCGAGCTGTCGTCCTCGAAGCCGACGATGTTCTTCACCACGTCGCGCACGGGGAAGCGGCTCAGCACCGCGACGCCGTTGTACGTCTTCTGCCCGAACACCGCGCAGTGCTCGTAGCCGCTGGAGCGGAGCACGTCCAGCGGGAACTTGTCGTCGGTGAGTTTCAGTTCCTGGATGCACAGCACGTCCACGGGATTCGCCTTCGTCCAGTCCAGCACGTGCTGCAGGCGGGCGGCAAGGGAGTTGACGTTCCAGGTGGTGATCTTCATACGCGTCGTTCCCGCGCCGGCGGGAACCCAGGGCATCCATTCATCTTGCCGGCGATTCTAGTGAGGCCGCCGCCAGCTTAATCTGCTCTTAAGCTCCCCGGCCCAGCATCCGTCCCAGCGCGCATGAGCCATGCCGCGCAGGAGGATTTGGGAATGGGATTGCCTTATGCGCGCGGCGCCGCGCCGCCTGCCGTGACGGCCGACGGCAGCACCTTCTCGGTGCACCCGGTCCACGACCCCCGCCGGCGTGCCGTGGAGGAGTTCATCGCCCGCGTGTACGCCCGCCACTACGGCGCCACCGTCACGCATTTCGCCCCCGTGCTCGTGAGCCTGCGTGATCCCGACGGCGGCATCGCCGCGGCCGCGGGCTATCGCGGCGCCGGAGCGGAACGCCTGTTCCTCGAACGCTACCTCGAAGCGCCCGTGGAGGCCGTGCTGGGCGCGCATGCGCGCCGCGCGCCCGCGCGCAGCGAGGTGGTGGAGATCGGCCACCTGGCCGCGGGGCGCGCCGGCGCCGGCCGCAGCCTGATGTTCGCGCTCGGCCCGCATCTCGCGCAGGAGAACTTCCGCTGGGCGGTGGCCACCCTCACGCAGGAGTTGCGCCTGCTCATGTCCCGCATGGGCATCACGCCGCTGGCGCTGGGCTCCGCCGATCCCGCCCGGCTGGGCGAGGACGCCGCGCTCTGGGGCAGCTACTACGATCACGCGCCGCTGGTGCTGGCCGGCGAACTGCAGCCTGCATTGCGCCGCCTGGCGCGGCGCGGCGCTTCGGCCGGGAGCGAGCCGGCATGAGCATTGCACTGGAAGCACCGGGCGTCTCCTGGAGCCGCGACACGCTGGATGCGACGGTGGCTGCTTTCGCGCAGCAGTTGCGCACCAAGGGCACGCGCGTGCTGGCGACCCTGCTGGACAACGGCCCGGCCTGGGTGATCGCCGATGCGGCGGCGCTGGCGGCCGGCGTGGTGCATGTGCCGCTGCCCGTCTTCTTCACGCCGCAGCAAGTCGCGCATGCGCTGCGCAGCGCGGGCGTGGATGCCGTGCTGGCCGCTCCCGCAGCCGCCGTCCAGTGGCCAGGGCTTCCGCGCGAGGAATGCGTGCTGGCGAACGAGCCGTGCGCGCTGCTGGCGCTGCCCGCTGCTGCCGTGCCGCTGCCCGCGGGCACGGCCAAGATCACCTTCACCTCCGGCACCACCGGCACGCCCAAGGGCGTGTGCCTGCGCGCCGATGGCATGCAGGCCGTGGCCGATGGCCTGGTGCAGGCGCTCGCGCCGCTGGACATCCGCCGGCACCTGTGCGTGCTGCCGCTGGCCGTGCTGCTGGAGAACATCGCCGGCGTGCTGGCGCCGCTCACGCGCGGCGCCACCGTCGTCGTGCCGCCGCTGGGCGAACTGGGGCTCGCGGGTTCGTCGGGCTTCGATCCCGCCGTGTTCGACGCCGCCGTGCGCCGCCATCGACCCGACAGCATCATCCTGTTGCCGCAGATGCTGCGCGCCTGGACGGCCTGGCTGCAGCACGCCGGGCTGCGCGCGCCCGACTCGCTGAAGATGGCTGCCGTGGGCGGCGCAGCCGTCGGCGCGCGCCTGGTGGACGCCGCGCGCGCCGTGGGCATCCCGGCCCATGAAGGCTACGGCCTGTCCGAAGGCGCATCGGTGCAGACGCTCAACCTGCCCGGCGCCGACCTGCCCGGCAGCGCCGGTCGTCCCTTGCCGCATGCGCGCGTGCGCATCGCTGCTGACGGCGAGATCGAAGTGGCCGGCGCCCTGATGGCCGGCTACCTCGGTGATCCTTCTCCCGTGCCCGCGTGGTGGCCCACCGGCGACCTGGGCAGCATCGACGCCGAGGGCTTCGTGCACGTGCGCGGGCGCAAGAAGCACGTGCTGATCACAGGCTTCGGCCGCAACGTGTCGCCCGAGTGGGTCGAGACCGCGCTGCGATCCGAGCCGGCGATCGGCCAGGCCGTCGTCTTCGGCGAAGGCCAGGCGGCGCTCAGCGCCGTGCTGTGGCCGCTGCAGGCGGAGTTGCCCGACGCCGCACTGGCCCAGGCCGTGGCCGCTGCGAACCGCGCGCTGCCGGACTACGCCCGCATCCTCCACTGGGTGCGCGCCCGCGCACCCTTCCGTGCCGATGCCGGCATGGCCACTGCCAACGGCCGGCCGCAACGCGCCGCCATCCAGTCGCTGCACGCCGACGCGCTCGGCTTCGCAGGGGCTACCGAAAAAGGAAACCATGCGCTTCTTTCCTGAACTGCAGCGGCAGACCGAGGCCGCGCGCCAGGGCCTGCTGTCCGCGCCCATCATCCAGGGCTGCCTGCGCGGCGAGGTCTCGCTGCCCAGCTACGTCGCCTTCCTCACGCAGGCCTACTACCACGTGCGCCACACCGTGCCGCTGCTGCAGGCCTGCCGCGCCGCGCTGCCGGCGCACCATGCCTGGCTGCGCGAGCCGCTGGACGAGTACGTCGAGGAGGAGCAGGGCCACGACGAGTGGATCCTGGACGACATCCGCGCCTGCGGCGGCGATGCCGAGGCCGTGCGCCGCGGCGCGCCGGACCATGCGGCGGAGGTGATGGTGGCCTACGCCTACGACACCATCGCGCGCGGCAACCCGCTGGGATTCTTCGGCATGGTGCACGTGCTCGAAGGCACCAGCGTCGCGCTGGCGCTGATGGCGGCCGACCAGATCCAGCAGCACCTGGCCTTGCCGGACGGCGGCTTCAGCTACCTGCGCTCGCACGGCATGCTGGACCGCGAGCACACGGCGCACTTCGAACTGTTGATGGACCGCATCGAGGACCCGGCGGACCAGGCCGCCATCGTCCACGCCGCTCGCGCGTTCTACCGGCTGTATGGCGACGTGTTCCGCGGGCTGCCGCTGCCGCAAGTCGAACGCGCCCGGGAGCTGGCGGCATGAACGCCGTCGAAGCCCGCATCCTGCTGACCGGCGCGTCGGGCGGAATCGGGCGCGCTGCTGCCGCGGCCTTTACGGCTGCCGGCGCGCGGGTGCTGCTGGCCGCGCGCAACGCGGAGCCGCTGGCCGCGCTCGCGTCGCAACTGCGTGCGCGCCAGGGCGGCGAGGACGTGCCGTGGCTGATGTGCGACCTGCGCGAGCAGCGCGACATCGAACACCTGGCGCGGCAAGCGGCCGAGTGGCGCTGCAATGTCGTCGTGCATGCCGCGGGCGCACCGGCTTTCGGCGCCCTTGCGCAGCAGGACGCCGCCGGCATCGCCGCCGTGATCCAGACCAACCTGCTCGCGCCCATCCAGCTCACCCGCGCCTTGCTGCCCCACCTGCGGCGGCAGCCGCGCGCGCAGGTGATCTGCGTGGGCTCGGTGCTGGGCGCGATCGGCCTGCCGGGCTACAGCGTGTACAGCGCCAGCAAGTTCGGCCTGCGCGGCTTCGCGCAGGCGCTGCGGCGCGAGCTGGCGGAAACGTCGGTGCAAGTGCAGTACCTCGGCCCGCGCAGCACGCGCACGGCCTTCAACGGCGCCGACGTGCAGGCCTACAACGCGGCCACCCGCACCGCGAGCGATCCGCCGGCCGTGGTGGCCGCCGCGCTGCTGCGCATGCTGGAGGACGGCAGCGCCGAACGCTTCCTCGGCTTCCCCGAAAAACTGGGCGTGCGCATCAACGGCGCGCTGCCCACCGCCCTCGACGGCAGCTTCCGGCGCCACAGCCGCAGCCTCGCCGCGCTTCCGAACCTGCAGGAAAGGACTCACCCATGACTTCCACCATCCTCTCTTCTGCCCGCCGCCGCGTGCTCGCGGCAATAGCTGTCGCCGCCGTGATGCCGCTCGCCCATGCCGGTCCCGTGGAGGACGCCGTCACGGAGCTGCAGCGCGAGTGGGAGGTCATCCGCTACCAGGCGCCTGCACCCGAGCGCGAGAAGCGTTTCGAGGCGCTGGCCGCCAAGGCGCGCAAGGTGAGCGAAGCCAACGCCGGCCGCGCGGAGCCGCTGGTGTGGGAGGGCATCATCGTCAGCTCCTGGGCCGGCGAGAAGGGCGGGCTGGGTGCGCTCGGCCTCGTGAAGCAGGCGAAGTCCCTGTACGAGAACGCGATCCAGATCGACGGCGCCGCACTGGACGGCTCGGCCTACAACAGCCTGGGTGTGCTGTATTACAAGGTGCCGGGCTGGCCGGTGGGCTTCGGCGACAAGGGCAAGGCGCGGGAGCTGCTGCAGAAGGCGCTGGCGATCAACCCGAAGGGGATCGACCCGAACTTCTTCTTCGCCGAATACCTGGTGGAGACGAAGCATCCGGAAGACGCCGTGCCGTACCTGGAACGCGCGCTGCAAGCGCCACCCCGTCCGGGCCGCCCGCTGGCCGACGAAGGCCGGCGCAGGGAAGCGCGCGAACTGATGGAAAAAGCGAAGGGCGCGCGCGCGGGTTAGTCGGCGGACTTTCTCCCTCTCCCTTCGGGAGAGGGTTGGGGTGAGGGCACTCCGGTGCCGACCAGCCTGCCGGCTCAAGACGAGCCCCGATGGATGCCGGGTCAAGCCCGGCATGACAACTCCGGGGCGGCGCGTCGCTCAAGCACCTGAATTTCTCCCTCTCCCTCTGGGAGAGGGCTGGGGTGAGGGCACGCCGGGGCCTAATCCGCCAGCAACCCCCGCCCGTACGTCACGAACGCGAACCGCACGCCCGAGGCAGCCACGTGCTCCTCGCGCGCCAGCTGCGTCCACTCGGTGCCGAGGTCGGGCGCATGCGTGTCGCCCTCGAAGTCGGCATCGATCTCGGTGACTTCGACGATCTGCGCCAGCGGCAGCGCGTGCAGGAAGATCTCGGCACCGCCGATCACCCAGGCGTGCGCCGCGGGCTCGCACAGGGCGACCGCGCGCTCCAGCGAGTGAACCTTCTCCGCGCCGGGTGCGGACCAGCCTTCCTGGCGCGTGACGACGATGTTCCTGCGCCCCGGCAGCGGCCGGAACTTCGGCGGCAGCGAATCCCAGGTCTTGCGTCCCATGATCACCGGCGCGCCCAGCGTCACCTTCTTGAAGTGCGCCAGGTCCTCGGGCAGGTGCCAGGGCAGCACGCCGTCCTTGCCGATCACGCCGTTGCGGGATTGGGCGTAGATGAGTCCGATCTTCATGGCAGGGCTTGTTGGACAGTTTCGGTCGGCACGGAGTAGTCGTCATGGGCCTGGAACAGGCCTTGCTGATTGTGCGCGCGCGGCCCCGACACGTAGCTCACGGCCACGCCAGCCGCCCGCGACAAGGCGTCCCAGTACGGATACTTCTTGAACGGGTGGTCCGAGTGCAACACGACCACCCGCGTGCCGGGCCGGCACCATAGCATGTTCGTCATCGCCGCCCCGGACGGACCGACGATGAGTTCCGCCTCGCCGAACAGCCGCACCTGCTCGTGCACGGAGAGCTCGCCAGGGTCCACCGCGGCGAACCCCTGCGCCACGAGGAACTGCTCGAGCTCCGCTTCGTTCAGCAGGCGCCGGTAGCTGCCGCCGCGCCGCAGGAACAGCCGCCGCCGCGCGCCCGGGGAGGGCGGAGGGACGGCGCGCTTGATGCGGCTCGCCATGTCCCGCAACAAGCCCACGTGCAGGAAGGTCGTGTCCATGCCGGGGGCGCGGTCGTAGACGTCCAGGATCCTGCCCACGTCCGAGGGGTACAGCAGGCGGGTGACGGAATGGGCCTGCTCGCGCTCCAGCTGGCGGATAGGGCGGCCGGGACTGCAGACCAGGCGCAGCAGCTCGATGTGGTTGGGGTGGAGCCCGGAGGAAACCAGCAAGGGCGTTTCCGTCTCGTCGGGGAGCATGCGCTGGTACAGGTGCAGCCGTGGCAGCAGTTCGCTCACCCAGTGGAAGTAGTTCGTCTCGTGTTCGCCGGTGAGGTGGATCCCGGCCGGCTGCAGCGTGCCGGAAAGCGGGGGCTGCGTGAAGCGCAGCACCGGCCCCGGCGCCAGCTCCATGTCCCAGCGCTTGGGCCGCAGTGACAGTCGGCGGAAGGCGAATTCCAGTTCATCGCTGCGCGCCTGGCCTTGCCGGTCCAGCAGGATGCGCGAGCCGGGCAGCACCACGACGTCGCGCAGTTCGCCGATGTACGCCTGCGGATTGCAGGGCGACGCGGCCCACGCCCGGTCGACGGCGGACGCTTCCCCCAGCGACGAAAGAAAGGCCTCGACCTCCGCGCTGCTCCGCACGAAGGACGCAACGCCGGAGCGCACGTCGCGCAGCGGCCGCTCTTCCGGCGGCGGGTCGGCGGCGTGCACGGGATCGCTCACACGCCCACCCCGTTGTAGCCCACGATCGCCCGCTTCTTGATCACGGCCGGGTTGCCGGCCACCAGGGTGTGGTCGGGCACGTCCGCGGTGACCACGGCGCCGGCAGCGACCACGGCGTTGGCGCCGACGCGCACGCCCGGAAGCACGACGGCGCCGGCCCCGACGCAGCCGCCCCGGCCCACCTGCGCATATCCGCCCATCACCACGGAGGGACCGACGGACGCGAATTCCTCCAGCCGGCTGTGATGGCCCAGCGAGGCGCCGCGATTGACGAAGGAGAAAGGCCCCAGCGATACCATGCCGCCGAGGATCGCGCCGCAGCTGACGAACACGCCCTCGGCCAGCGCGAGGCTGGATGGCGTCACCGCGGTGGGATCGACCAGGGTGGCGAAGCTGCGGGCGCCGAGACCGCGCGCTTCCTCCAGCGCCTGCTTGCGGTGGCCGGGCGTGAACATGGGAAACAGCAGCGGATACGCGAGGCAGCGCTCGACGTACTCGCGCCGCGTCACCACTTTCTCCGCGTGAATCGCGAAGGATGGGCCGTCCTGGTTGTTGACGATGGCGACGACATCGAGACTTAGCCGGTGACAGGTTTCCTCGAAGTCGACCAGGATGGACGACCCCGCCCCGTAGAGGACGATGCAGCGCTGCGCGCTGTTGCTCACACCGCCACCGGCGCCTTGATCGCGCCGTGGCACTGGTAGTCCAGCACCTCGAAATCCTCGTACTCGTACTCGAAGATGGAGGCCGGCCTGCGCTTGATGTTCAGCGTGGGATAGGGGTAGGGCGCGCGCGAGAGCTGCAGCTCCACCTGCTCGTGGTGGTTGCTGTAGATGTGGCAGTCGCCGCCGGTCCAGATGAAGTCGCCCACGCCCAGGTCGCACTGCTGCGCCATCATGTGCGTGAGCAGGGCGTAGCTGGCGATGTTGAAGGGCACGCCCAGGAAGATGTCGGCGCTGCGCTGGTACAGCTGGCACGAAAGCTTGCCGTCGGCCACGTAGAACTGGAAGAAGGCGTGGCACGGGGCCAGAGCCATCTTCGGGATGTCCGCCACGTTCCATGCGCTCACGATGATGCGGCGCGAGTCCGGATTGGTCTTGATGGTCCTGACCGCTTCGGCGATCTGGTCGATGTGGCCGCCGTCGGGCGTGGGCCAGCTGCGCCATTGCACGCCGTACACGGGCCCGAGGTCGCCGTCTTCGCGCGCCCACTCGTCCCAGATGGTCACGCCGCGCTCGTTGAGCCACTTGTTGTCGCTGGAGCCCTGCAGGAACCACAGCAGTTCCTGGATGATGGATCGGAGGTGGACCTTCTTGGTCGTCACCAGCGGGAAGCCTTCGTTCAGGTCGAAGCGCATCTGGTACCCGAACACGCTGCGCGTGCCGGTGCCGGTGCGGTCGGTCCTGGGCGTGCCATGCGCGTACACGTGGCGCATGAAGTCTTCGTACTGGGAGCGGACGGGGCGCGTCATGGGGGGATTATCGCAATCCCTCGTCATCCGCGCGGCAAACCACCGTCATCCCCGCGGCAAACCATCGTCATCCCCGCGAAGGCGGGGATCCAGGGCTTCCGCCCCCGCCTTCAACGCCCTGGATTCCCGCCTTCGCGGGAATGACGGGCAGGGCGCGGGAATGACGGTCAGGGCGCCAGCACCTTCCCCGGATTCATGATCCCCTGCGGATCCAGCGCCTTCTTGATCGCGCGCATCAGCCCCAGCGCGACCGGCGACTTGTAGCCGGGCAGCTTGCCCACCTTGAGCGTGCCGATGCCGTGTTCCGCCGAGATGGAGCCGTCGAAGCGCTTCACCTGCTCGAACACCAGCTTGTTGACGTGCTCCTCCTGCTCGCGCAGGAAGGCCTGCATGTCGCCGCCCTCGGGCGCCTGCACGTTGTAGTGCAGGTTGCCGTCGCCCAGGTGCCCGAAGTTCACCAGCCGCACGCCGGTGATTTCGCGCTGCAGCAGGGCGTCGGTTTCGGCGCAGAAGGCCGGGATGCGCGACACCGGAATCGAGATGTCGTGCTTGATGTTCAACCCCTCCTGCGCCTGCGCCAGCGGGATGGACTCGCGCACGTGCCACAGGGCGCGCGCCTGCGCGATGTTCTCGGCCACCACGGCATCGGTGGCGCAGCCGTCCTCCAGCGCGACCTCCAGCAGCTTCTCGAACTGCGCGCGCGCATGCGGCTCGGACTCCTGGTCGGAATTCTCCAGCAGCACGCCGTAGGGACTCTCGCCGAGGAAGGGCACGCGCTGCTGCGGCATGTGCTTCGCCACCAGGCTCAGGGCGAACTGGCCCATCACCTCGAAACCGGTGAGCCCGGCGCCCAGGTGCTTGTGCGCCAGCCCGAGCAACGTCACGGCCGCTTCCATCGACGGCACCGCGGCCCATGCGGTGAGCGACGCGGCCGGTTGCGGATACAGCTTCATGGTGGCCGCGGTGATCACGCCCAGCGTGCCTTCGCTGCCGATGTACAGGTCGCGCAGGTCATAGCCGGTGTTGTCCTTGCGCAGGCCCGACAGGCCGTCCCAGATCTCGCCCTGCGCCGTCACGACCTCCAGGCCCAGGCACAGCTCGCGCGCATTGCCGTAGCGCACGACCTGGGTGCCGCCGGCATTGGTGCCGAGGTTCCCGCCGATGGTGCAGCTGCCTTCGGCGGCGAGGCTCAGGGGAAACAGGAAGCCGGCGTCCTCGGCCTGCTGCTGCAGGTTCTGCAGGATGCAGCCGGCCTCGACCGTCACGGTGAGGTTGCCCGCGTCGATCGCGCGCACGCGATTCAGGCGCGTGAGGCTCAGGACGATCGCGCGGCCGGAAGCGTCCGGGGTCGAGCCGACCACCATGCCCGTGTTGCCGCCTTGCGGCACGATGGGCGTGCCGCTCGCGGCGCAGGCGCGCACCACGGCCGCGACCTCCTGGGTGGTGCCCGGGCGCACCACGGCGAGGGCCTTGCCGCGGGCGCGCTGGCGCCAGTCCATCTCGTAGGCGCTCAGGTCGCCGTCGGTGAGCACGTTCGCAGCGCCGACGGCGGCGCGCAGCTGGGAGACCAGTTCGTTCATGGCTTGGCGTTGCGCAGGCGCAGCCGCACGTGCAGCGCGCAGGCGATGAAAAGGACGACGGACAGCACGATCTCCAGCAGCGCGAGCGGCAGGCTGTCGCCCACGCCGCGGCCGGTGGCCCGCACCACGCCCTCGGTGAAATAGAGCCAGACCAGCAGGCTGGTCCAGCGGTAGGTGTACATGCGCCGGCGCAGCACGCCCGGCACGGCGAAGGCCAGCGGCAGCACCTTCAAGGCCCACAGGCTGCCGCCGGGACGCAGCGGCGCGAGCCACAGCTCCCAGGCGAGCCCGATCGCGATCAGCCCCAGCAGGCTGCCGGCGGCGACCCAGCGTGTTGTTTCCACGGCAGGTGGGACGGCGGCGGCTTCAGGGGACTGCATGGCGAATGGCATCATAGGGTACTCACTGAAAGATCCGCTGAAGCGGATCTTTCAGTGGCCTAGTCAGTGTGAAGCGGCCCGGCAAAGCCGGTTCCGCTCCACAAGGGGGACCGGTCTGCGCGATGCTCCGTCCGGTCCACGTGCCGCGGTGCGGCTAGACTGCTTCTTCCGTCGAAGACCGCGCGGAATATCATGCAGCGCGGTCTCCCTTGTGAAGAGGATCCGGCTTTGCCGGGCCTCTTCACACCGATCAAACAACTCAGAAAAATCGCTTGCGATTTTTCTGAGTTAACAACGCACCGATGAACCTGCGTCCCTTGCTTGCCGACCTTGCGCGCTTCCCGTGGCGCACGACCGCGGTGACGCTGCGGGAGCGCTTTCGCGAAGACCGCCTGGGGCTGTCGGCGAGCAGCCTGACCTTCACCACCACCATCGCGCTGGTGCCGTTCTTCACGGTGGCGCTGGCGCTGTTCACCGCCTTCCCGATCTTCGGCAAGCTGCAGGTGAGCCTGCAGACCTGGCTGGTGCAAAGCCTGGTGCCGGATTCGATCGCGCGCCAGGTGGTCAGCTACCTGACGCAGTTCGCCGGCAAGGCCAGCCGCCTGGGCGGCGTGGGCCTGGCGGCGCTGGTGCTGAGCGCGATCGCGCTGATGCTCACCATCGACCGCACCCTCAACGGCATCTGGCGCGTGCGCCGTCCGCGTTCGCTGGGCCAGCGCCTGATGATCTACTGGGCGGCCATCACGCTCGGCCCGCTGCTGGTGGCCACCAGCGTCGGCACCACTTCGTACGTGATCTCCGCTTCGCGCGGGCTGGTGCGCTCGCTGCCGGGGACGCTGGCCTTCGTGCTGGATGTCGTCGAATTCATCCTGCTGGCGGGCGCGCTGGCCGCGATGTATCGCTACGTGCCGAACACGCCGGTGCGGCGCTCGCACGCGATCGCGGGTGGCGTTGCGGCTGCCGTCGGGATCGAGCTGGCCAAGCGCCTGCTCGCCTGGTACATCGGCAAGGTGCCCACCTATTCGGCGGTGTACGGCGCCTTCGCCACCGTGCCCATCCTGCTGGTGTGGATCTACATCGCGTGGGTGATCGTGTTGCTGGGCGCGGTCGTCACGGCTTACCTGCCCAACCTGCTCGCGGGGCCGCGGCGGCTGGGCGGCGGGCATGGCTGGCAGTTCCAGCTGGCGCTGGAGGTGTTGCAGCAACTGGATCGCGCGAAGGCCACGGCGCGGCGTGGCCTGAGCGCCATGGAGCTGGGCGCCGCGATGGAAGTCGACGTTCTGCAGCTCGAGCCCGTGCTGCAGACGCTGGTGCAGCTGGACTGGATCGGCCGCCTGAACGAGGTGGAGGACCAAGCCGGCACGCGCTACGTGCTGCTGGCCGACGCGCAATCGACCGCGCTGGAGCCCTTGATGCGGCACTTGTTGCTGCCGGCTTCGGAGGCGACGGCGAAGCTGTGGCAGACGGGGCGGTTGTCGCAGGTGTATTTGAAGGATGTGTTGTGACACCGGCGTCGGGGTTCGGCTTCGCGCTCACCCCGACCTACGGGTCGCCTATGTAGGTCGGGGTGAGCGCGCGCAGCGCCGAACCCCGACGCGCCCGGGTCACTCCACCGCGAACGGCGCCTCCAGGAACCCGCGAAACCGCGCCCGCCCCCCGCGCGTGGGCGCCGCCGTCAACCGATACCGGGGAAACCGCGCCAGGAAGCGGCCGATCGCCACGCGTCCCTCCAGCCGCGCGAGGCTCAAGCCCGCGCACTGGTGGATGCCGAACCCGAACGCCAGGTGCCGGTTGTTCTCCCGCCCCAGGTCGAGCACGTCGGGATGCGCGAACTGCGCCGGATCCCGGTTTGCCGCGCCTATGCACAGGGTGACCAGCGCGCCTTTCGGCAGTTTCACGCCACCCACCTCGCACTCGCGCACGGCGCGGCGGTTGCCCAGCTGGTTCGACGACTCGAAGCGCAGGAACTCGTCGACAGCCAGCGTCATCACCGGCTCCAGCGCGTCCCAGTCCGGCTGCGTGCCTATCGCCCGCAGCAGCCGCTCCTTCTCCTGCGGCCACTCCTCCAGCGCGACCAGCGCATTGCCGATCAGGTTGGTGGTGGTCTCGTGGCCAGCATTGAGGATGAAGACGCAGTTCTGCAGCAGTTCCGTCTCCGACAGCTTCTCGCCGCTGGACTCGCCCTGGATCAGCCGCGTCAACACGTCGTGCTCCGGGTCGCCCGGATGCCGCCGGCGATCCGCCACCAGCACCTGCAGGTACTCCAGGAACTCGCGCACGCTGCGGTTGCCCAGGTCCTCCTGCTCGCGCGTGAGCTTCGGCTCCAGCGCGCCCAGGATGGCCAGCGACCAGCCCCGCAGCGGCCCGCGTTCATCGTGCGGCACCGCCAGCAGGTTGCCGATGATCTCCACCGGGATGGCCGAGGCGAAGTCCTCGATGAGGTCGCCGCCGCCCTTGGCCTCGATGCCATCGAGCAGCGTCTCCACCAGCAGGACCAGCCCCGGCTCCATGTCCGCGATCGCGCGGCGGGTCAGCGCGCCCATGATCAGCTTGCGCACGCGCGTGTGCAGCGGCGGGTCGTTGAAGACGAGGCTGGTGGTGTGGTGCTCCAGCAGCGGCGAGCCGGCGCCGTACTTGGGCGTGTATTCGACTTTCTTGTCGGAGCTGAAGGCCTGCGCGTCGCGGTACACGGCGACCAGGTCCGCATAACGCGTGAGGAACCACGAGCCGTCCGGCATGCGCCGCAGCGGCTCGGTCTCGCGCAGCGCGGCGTACACCGGGAAGGGATTGGCGTAGAAGTCCGCGGGCAGGGCGCGCAGATCGAACGACGCGGCGATCTCGCGCGCGCGTTCCGGGGCCATGGGGGGTGTCACCTGCATCGTCATCGCTTCAAGAGGTCATGCAGCACGGACAGGACGGCGTCCGGTGCTTCCGTCATCATCTGGTGGCCGCCGTCCACGAACACCGCGGTCGCGTTGCGCGCCTTTTCGCGCAGGGCGTGCGCGGCCTTCGGCGGCGTCATCGCGTCGTGCTTGCCCAGCACGAAGAGCACCGGGCACGTCACGCGCGCGATCGCTGCATCGCCGCCGGTGTAGCTGTCGCAGGCGACGAAGCCGCGATGGAACACGTTGACGCGCGGATTGCTCGCCAGCACCCGGCGCATCAGGGCCTGCGAGCTGCCATACAGCCAGGTGCCGGGGCCGAGCGACGAGGGCGGCGGCGCCAGCGTGGAGTGCGAGTAGCCATTGACCATGGAGATCGCCTTCATGGGGTCGTGCTGCGAGTGCTCCAGCAGCGCGGGCGACACCTTCATCGGGTAGGCGACGCCCACCAGCGCGAGGTGCGTCACGCGCTCGGGTGCGCGGCCGGCGGCCTCCAGCGCGACCAGCGCGCCGAAGCTGTGGCCCACCAGCGCGGCCTTCTGCACGCCGGCGGCGTCCAGCAGCGCCAGCACGAAACCGGCGGCCTCCTCGACGCTGCGTGGAGGCTCGCCCTCGCTCTTGCAGTGGCCCGGCAGGTCCGGCGCCAGCACGTTCCAGCCGTGGTGAGCGAAATAACGCGTCTGCAGGATCCAGACGCTGTGGTCGTTGAGCACGCCGTGGAGGAAGACCACCGTGGGCTTGGCGGGATCGAAGGGCTTGCCGCCCGTGTAGCAGAAGGTGCGGGCGCCGTTGACCGTCAGTTGTATCGCCATGGGCCGCTCCTCACGCTTTCTCCGCGGCCTTCAGCGCGCGCTTGAGGTCGTCGATCAGGTCGGCGGGATCTTCCAGGCCGATGGACAGCCGGATCGTGCCCGGCCCGATGCCCGCCGATTGCAGCGCCTCGTCGGTCATGCGGAAGTGCGTGGTGCTGGCCGGGTGGATCACCAGCGAGCGGCAGTCGCCCACGTTGGCGAGGTGGCTGAACAGCTTGAGCGTCTCGATGAAGCGCTTGCCCTGTTCGCGGCTGCCCTTCATGTCGAAGCTGAACACCGAGCCGGCGCCGCGCGGCAGCAGCTTCTGCGCCAGGGCATGGCTGGGATGCGATTCCAGCAGCGGGTGACCGACGCGGCTGACGAAGGGATGCGCCGCGAGGAACTCCACCACCTTGCGGGTGTTGGACATGTGCCGCTCCATGCGCAGCGGCAGCGTCTCGATGCCTTGCAGGATCAGCCACGCGGTGTGCGGACTCATGCTGGCGCCGAAGTCGCGCAGCCCCTCGCGGCGCGCGCGCAGCAGGAAGGCGCCCACCGTGGACTCCTCGCTGAAGACCATGCCGTGGAAGCCGTCGTAGGGCGCGCTCAGTTCCGGAAAGCGCCCGGAGCGCTCCCAGTCGAAGCTGCCGGCGTCCACCGCCACGCCGCCGATCACCGTGCCGTGGCCCGAGAGGAACTTGGTGGCGGAGTGGTAGATGAGGTCGGCCCCGAGCTCGAAAGGCTTCATCAGCCACGGCGTGGTGAAGGTGGAGTCCACCAGCAGCGGCAGGCCGGCCTCGTGCGCGATGGCCGAGACGGTGGGAATGTCCAGCACGTCGAGGCCGGGATTGCCCACGGTTTCGCCGAACAGCAGCTTCGTTTCGGGCCGGATCGCCGCGCGCCAGCCGTCGATGTCGCCGGGCTTCACGAAGGTCGTATCGATGCCGAAGCGGCGCATCGTGTAGTGCAGCAGGTTCTGCGAGCCACCGTACAGGGCGGTGCTGGCCACGATGTGCGAGCCCGCGCCCATCAGCGTGGCGATGGACAGGTGCAGCGCCGCCTGTCCGCTGGCGGTGGCGATGGCGCCGATGCCGCCTTCGAGCGCCGCCACGCGCTGCTCGAGCACGGCGTTGGTCGGATTGCTGATGCGGGAATAGACGTGCCCCGAGCGCTCCAGGTTGAACAGCGCCGCGGCGTGGTCGCTGGACTCGAAGACGAAGGAAGTGCTCAGGTGGATCGGCACCGCGCGGGCGCCGGTGGCGGGGTCGGGGGCGGCGCCCGCGTGCAGCGCCAGGGTGTCGAAGCCGGGGTCGGAGTAACCGGGCATGGGGGGCGTCCCTCCTGTGGTACTGCCCCGGATTGTGGGCTATATTCTTCACGACCCGGCCGTGGAGTACGGCAGCCGGCTCAAGGAGGCAGCCATGAAAGTCAGCGACATCCTGCGCGTGAAGGGCAACACCCTCTATACCGTCGGTCCCGACGAACCCCTGGCGCAGGCCATCGACATCATGGCCGAGAAGGACATCGGTTCGCTGGTCGTGATGGCCCACGGCGACCTGGTGGGCATGCTCACCTTCCGCGAAGTGATCCAGTGCATCGTCGCCAACAAGCACCTGGTGGGCAGCACCCTGGTGCGCACGGCGATGGACGACCATCCGCTGACCTGCACCCTCGAGACCGAGCTCGACGAGGTGCGCCGCATGATGCTGGAACGCCATGCGCGCTACATGCCGGTGATGGACCAGCGCATGCTGATGGGCGTGATCAGCTTCTACGACGTCGCCAAGGCGGTCGTGGACAGCCAGAATTTCGAGAACCGGATGCTGAAGGCGTACATCCGGGACTGGCCGGCGGCGGAGGATTCGCAGCCGACAGCCTCGTTGTAGCAGTCCACCGTCGTCCCCGCGCAGGCGGGGACCCAGAGAGCGCGCGGCGCGCTTCCCCGGAACCCTGGATCCCCGCCTGCGCGGGGATGACGGAGCTGCGGGGATGACGGAGCCTCTGGGATAATCGCTCCCCATGAGCGGCAACACCTTCGGCAAGTCCTTCGCGGTCACCAATTTCGGCGAGTCGCACGGGCCGGCCATCGGGTGCGTCATCGACGGCTGCCCGCCCGGCATGGAACTGTCCGAGGCCGACATCCAGCCGGACCTCGACCGCCGCCGCCCCGGCACCAGCCGCCACGTCACGCAGCGGCAGGAAGAGGACAAGGTCGAGATCCTCTCCGGCGTGTATGAAGGCCGCACCACCGGCACCCCCATCTGCCTGCTGATCCGCAACACGGACCAGCGCAGCAAGGACTACTCCGAGGTCGCGCAGAAATTCCGCCCCGGCCACGCCGACTACAGCTACCTGCAGAAGTACGGCCTGCGCGACCCGCGTGGCGGCGGACGCGCCTCGGCGCGACTCACCGCGCCCATGGTGGCGGCGGGCGCGGTCGCGAAGAAGTGGCTGCAGCAGCAGTACGGCACCACCTTCCGCGGCTGCATGCAGCAGATCGGCGAGATCACGATCCCGTTCGAGGGTTGGGAGCACGTTCCCAACAACCCGTTCTTCGCCCCCGTGGCCGACGTCTCCGCGCTGGAGGCCTACATGGACAGCCTGCGCAAGGCGGGCGACTCCTGCGGCGCGCGCATCCGCGTCACGGCCAGCGGCATGCCCGCGGGCCTGGGCCAGCCGCTGTTCGACAAGCTCGATGCCGAGATCGCCTACGCGATGATGGGCATCAACGCGGTGAAGGGCGTGGAGATCGGCGCCGGCTTCGCCAGCGTGGCGCAGCGCGGCTCCACGCACGGCGACTCGCCCACGCCCGAAGGTTTCGCCAGCAACAACGCCGGCGGCGTGCTGGGCGGCATCAGCACCGGGCAGGACCTGGAAGTGTCCATCGCGATCAAGCCCACCAGCTCCATCATCACGCCGCGCGACACCATCGACGTGCAGGGACAGGCCACGCAGGTCGTCACCAAGGGCCGGCACGACCCCTGCGTGGGCATCCGCGCGACGCCCATCGCCGAGGCGATGCTGGCGCTGGTGGTGATCGACCTGGCGCTGCGCCACCGCGGCCAGTGCGCGGACGTGCAGCCGCCCCTCTCGCCCATCGCTTCCTCGCGCGGCTGACATGGCCCCGCAAGCGGCAGGCGGCGCCCGCCAGCTGGTGCCGTTCGCGGCGCTGTCCGCCACCTATTTCGCCCACATCGGCTTCTTCAATCCCTACCTGCCCCTGTGGCTGAAGGACCAGGGGCTGGAGATCACCGCGATCAGCCTGCTGGCCTCGGTGCAGTCCTTCACCCGCGTGTTCGCGCCCTATGCCTGGGGGGCGCTGAGCGACCACACGGGCGAGCGCGTGAAGCTGCTGCGCATCAGCGCGGCGATCGCGCTGCTGTCGTCCGCGGGGCTGTGGATGGCCGGTGGCCCGTGGTGGATCGCGCTGGTGCTGCTGGTGCTGTTCACCCATACCAGCTCGATGATGTCGCTGACGGAAGCCGCCATGGCGCACCTGGTGGCCGGCGACTGGGGCCGCTACGGCAGGGTGCGCCTGTGGGGCTCGGCCGGTTTCATGGTGACGGTGTTCGCGGCCGGCGCGTGGTTCGAACGCTTCGGCATGGGCAGCTTCCCGGGCTGGACGGCGATGACGCTCGCCGGCGTGCTGGCGTGCACGCTGTGGCTGCCGAACGTGAAGGAGGCGCCGCACCACGCCAGCCATGCCGCGCAGGAGCCGATCGCCACCGCGCTGGCCCGGCCCGTCGTGCGCTGGTTCTTCGCCTCGCTGCTGTTCCACGTGATGGCGCACTTCGCCGTCTACGGCTTCCTGTCGCTCTACCTCGACAGCCTGGGCTACAGCAAGGCCACCATAGGCGCGCTGTGGGCCGTGTCGGTGTTCGTGGAGATCGCCTGGTTCTATGCGCAGGGCCGGCTGATCGGCCGGCGCACCATGGAGCAGTGGCTGGTGATCTGCGCCGCGGCGACCGCGCTGCGCATGGCGCTCACCGGCGGCCTGGGCGGCTCGCTGCTGGCGCTGTTCCTGGCGCAGGCGCTGCACGCGCTCACCTTCGCCACCCACCACACCGCTTGCATCGCGATGGTCACGCGGCACTTCCCGGGCCGCATGCGCGGACGCGGCCAGGCGCTCTTCACCGTGATCGGCTACGGCTTCGGCGGCGTGGCGGGCGTGATCGCCGGCGGCGCGGTGGCGGCCCGCTGGGGCTTCCAGGTCATGTACGGCGTGGCGGCCGTGCTGGGCCTGCTGGCCTTCTTCTGCGCCCGGCGCGTGCGGCGCCTCGAACGAGCCGCCTCCGTCTGACGCCAGGACGGGGCGCTTACGCTCCAGCAGGAACGGCGCCGCGGCGGCACAATGCGGCTCATGGCGACCACCTCCCGCCTGCTGCGCTATCTCTGGGCTGCCCCGTACACCTTGCTGGGCGTGGCCTTGGGCCTGCTCGCCGTGGCCTTCGGCGGCAGTGCGCGGCTTCATTTCGGGGTGCTGGAGTTCTGCGGCGGCCGGCTGGGCGCATTCATAGCGAGTTTTCCCGAGCCCTTGCGTTTTTCGGCGATGACGCTCGGCCACGTGATCCTGGCGGTGGACCGCTGCGCGCTGCGCGAGCTGCGTTCCCACGAGCGCGTGCATGTGCGCCAGTACGAGCGCTGGGGCCCGCTGTTCCTGCCGGCCTACCTGCTGTCGAGCCTGTTGCAGCTGCTGCGCGGGCGCAACCCATACCGCGAGAACCATTTCGAGCGCCAGGCGTACGCCGCCACGCCGGCGCGGCGGCGCATCAGTTCGTAGGTTCCTAGGGAGCTCCCCGGCTGCACGAGCGCCCGATTGGCGGCATCATCGCGTTGCAGGCCAAGGAGAGATCCCATGGACACCACACCGAGTCCCGCCGAAACCCCACGCCGCATCGACCTGACGCAGCAGACCGACGTGCAGTTCTGGTGCCGCGTCTTCGACCTGAGCATGGACGAGCTGCGCGATGCCGTGCACCACGCGGGGCACCAGGTGGAGGAAGTGGAACGCTACCTGCGCCACAAGAAGCAGCCACCGCAGTAGCGGTATCCGCCGGGCGCGCCCGGCGCTCCGGAGGAATCGAATGCAATACACCCGGCTGGGCCGCACCGGCCTGCAGGTTTCGCGCATCTGCCTGGGCATGATGACGTTCGGCACGCCGCGCTGGCGACCGTGGATCCTCGATGAGGAGGCGTCGCGTCCCGTCGTGCGGCACGCGGTCGAGCTGGGCATCAACTTCTTTGACACCGCCGACCTGTACTCGGCCGGCGAGAGCGAGGTGCTCACCGGCAGGTTCCTGCGCGAGTTCTGCAAGCGCGAGGAGGTGGTCGTCGCCACCAAGCTGTACTACCCGGTGGAGCTGGAGTTCAAGGGTGGCAATGCGGCTGGGGCGCCGCCGCCCAAGCGCCCCAACATGAGCGGGCTGTCGCGCAAGCGGATCCTGCACGCCGTGGACCACAGCCTGCAGCGGCTGGGCACCGACTACATCGACCTGTACCAGCTGCACCGCATCGACAGCGAGACCTGCATGGAAGAGACCATGGAGGCGCTGCACGACGTGGTGAAGGCCGGCAAGGTGCGCTACATCGGCGCGAGCAGCATGTACGCCTGGCAGTTCGCCAAGATGCAGCAGATCGCGAAGGAGCGCGGCTGGACGCAGCGCGACGACAAGGCATCGGGCGAGACGTCGCGCGCGATGACCGACGACATCGCGCAGAAGTACTACTACCGTGACAGCGACTTCAAGGTGGTGGAGAACCTGGCGGCGCTGGCGCAGCGCAAGGGCGTGAGCAATGCGACGCTCGCCTATGCGTGGCTGCTGCACAAGGGCGTGACCGCGCCCATCGTCGGCGCGAGCAAGCCGTGGCAGCTCGACGAAGCGGTCGCCGCGCTGGAAGTCTCGCTCGACGCCGAGGAGATGCGCGGGCTGGAGTCGGCGTACGAGCCGCATCCGGTGCTGGGCCACGTGTAGGCGGGGTCCCACGCCCCTGTGCAAGCTTGTCCGCGGCGCGCGGACGGCCCGCCGCCGCACGATGGAGGTTTGCCACAGGAGGCCTCCATGGACGACAACAAGCCCAAAGCGAAGGGCACCGCCCGCAACGCCGCCAACGAGGCGGCGGCCGAGAAGCAGCGTGACATCCAGCGCGAGCAGGACCGCAAGGAGCCGGCCGAAGGCTCGGGCGGCGAGAAGAAGGGCGGCGTGCAGACCAACGGCCGCAACTATCCCGACGAGGTGCCCGCACAGCACCTGGAAAAGCCCGGGCTGGAAGCCGAGATGCAGCTCAAGCCGCAGTTCGCCGCGCCGGAGTACCGCGGCAGCGGCAAGCTCAAGGGCATGGTCGCCCTCATCACGGGCGGCGATTCCGGCATCGGCCGCGCCGTCGCGGTGCTGTATGCGCGCGAAGGCGCCGACGTGGCCATCGTGTACCTGTCTTCGCACGAGGACGCGGAAGAGACCAAGCGCTGCGTGGAGCAGGAGGGCCGGCGCTGCCTGCTGATCGCCGGCGACGTGAAGGATGCGAAGTTCTGCAAGGAAGCCGTGGAGAAGACCGTGGCCGAATTCGACGGCCTGGACATCCTGGTGAACAACGCCGCTTTCCAGGAGCATGCGCACTCGCTGGAGGACATCACCGACGAGCGCCTGCGCGAGACCTTCGAGACCAACATCTTCGGCTACTTCTACATGGCGCGCGCCGCGCTGCCGCACCTGAAGAAGGGCTCCAGCATCATCAACACCGGCTCGGTGGTGGCCCTCAAGGGCAGCGCCCAGCTGCTGGACTACTCGGCCACCAAGGGGGCCATCCACGCCTTCACCATGTCGCTGGCCTCCAGCGTGCTGGAAAAGGGCATCCGCGTGAACGCGATCGCGCCGGGGCCCGTGTGGACGCCGCTGAACCCGGCGGACCGCAGCTCCGAGGAGATCGTGGAGTTCGGCAAGCAGACCGACTTCAAGCGCCCGGCGCAGCCGGAGGAACTGTCGCCGGCGTACGTGTTCCTGGCGTCGCCGGTGTGTTCGAGCTACATCACGGGGATCGTGCTGCCGGTGACGGGGTCGGTGGGGAGCTGAGAATTCCGTCGTCCCCGCGGAGGCGGGGACCCAGGGCGTCCGGGCCGGGTGGCCTGCGGCCGCCAGGGTTTTCAACGCCCTGGGTTCCCGCCTGCGCGGGAATGACGAAAATCCTCCCATGCCCAAGACCCTCCACATCGACTTCGTCTCCGACGTCGCGTGCCCCTGGTGCGCCGTCGGCCTGGCCTCGCTGGAACGCGCGCTCGAGAAGCTGCAGGGGGACGTCGCCGTCGACGTCGCCTTCCAGCCCTTCGAGCTCAATCCGCAGATGGGGCCCGAAGGCCAGGACGTCACCGAGCACCTGACGCAGAAGTACGGATCCACGCCGGAGCAGCAGGCGCAGGCGCGCGCGGGCATCGCGCAGCGCGGCGCCGACGTGGGCTTCACCTTCCGCAAGGAAGGCCGCGGGCGGGTGTGGAACACGTTCGACGCGCACCGCCTGCTGATGTGGGCCGGCGAGCAGGGCCCGCAGCAGCAGCGCGACCTGAAGATGGCGCTGCTCCAGGCCTATCACGGCGAAGGCCGCAGTCCGGCCGATGCCGCCGTGCTGGCCGATGTCGCCGCATCCGTGGGGCTGGACCGCGCCGCCGCGGAAGAGGTCTTGCGCAGCGGCCGCTATGCGGACGAAGTGCGCGAACGCGAACGGCAGTTCCAGCAACTGGGCATCCATGCCGTGCCCTCGGTGATCGTGAACGACCGCCACTTGATCCAGGGCGGCCAGCCGCCGGAAGTGTTCGAGCAGGCCTTGCGGCAGATCGCCGAAGCTGCCGAGGACTAATGCCCGCCCGCAGCCCGCGCCAGCTTCACGCAGTAATCCAGCATCGCCTCGGTCTCCATCGCCTTGTCGAAGACGCCGTCGGCGCCCATCTCCTCGCAATGGCGGCGTACCTGCGGATTGGTGGTGCCGGAGAGCACCACCATCTTGCGGGTGACCGGCCGGTCGCGCAGCGCCTGCAGCACGCCGAAGCCGCTGCCGCCGCCCGGCTCCAGCACCAGGTCGACGATGGCGATGTCCCAGTGGTTCGCGGGGTTGCGCAGCCACGCGGTGGCCGACTTCTCGTCGGCAGCCCACCCGGCCGGTGCTATGCCGCCCAGTTCGGCGAGCGCCTCCAGCAGGCTGTCGCGCACGGGCGGCTGGTCTTCGACGATGAACGCCTTGAGCGGCAAATGGTCTCCCTTGCGCGCGCCGCGCACCCGGCGCGGCGGTCGATCCATTCTGCACCCAAGACGCCGCGCCGGGTACGCGGCAGGGGCCCGGGTGTTGCGCGTCAGCCGCCCTGCACCGTGATGCGCCGGGGCTTGGCTTCTTCGGCCTTGGGGATGGTCAGGCGCAGCACGCCGTTGCGCAGCTGCGCCTCGATGCGCCCCGCGTCGAGCTCGCGGCTCAAGGTGAATTGCCGGCGGTAGGTGGGGCACTGCGCCTCCCCGTGCACCAGCTGCATGTTCTCCGGGCCGGCGGTGCTCGCCGTGGCTTCCAGCACCAGGCTGTCGCCATCGACGCGCACCTGCAGCTGCTCGCGCGCCACGCCGGGCAGGTCGGCCAGCAGGGTGATCGCCTGTTCGTTCTCGAAGACGTCCACCGGCGGCACCACGTAGGGCGCCGGCTCCATCGTCGCCGCCTGGCGATTGGCGGAAGAAGAGGTCTGGACAGCGTTGTTCATGGCGTTCTCCTTCAGTTCACTTCGATGCGGCGGGGCAGCGAGGACTCGCGCTTGGCCACGCTGATGCGCAGCACGCCGTCGCGGCAGCTCGCCTCCACCCGCGCGGGGTCGGCATCTTCGGGCAGGCTCACGACGCGGCGGAACTTGCCGGCGAAGCGCTCGTTCGCATAGACGTTGCTGCGCTCCCCGGCGGGCGGCAGCTCGCTCTGGCGCTCGCCGGCGATGACCAGCAGGCCGCGGTCGAGGGTGAGCTCCAGCTGGCCGGCGTCCACGCCGGGCACCAGCGCCTGCACCTCGACCGAGGTGGGCGTGGTGCCGACGTTCAGCACCGGGAAGCCGGCGCCGGCCTGCGAGCGGATGCTGCTGCCCGGCGTGGGGAACACCTGGTCGAGCAGCGACTGCATACGGTTGAGTTCCGCGAAGAGGTCCGCGGAAGATCGGAACATGGGACTCATGGCTTCTCTCCTTTCCTGCATTCGGGCGATCCGGAATTAGGGATCGGCTGCCGGGCTTTCAAGAGGCCGCTGCGGCCGTAGCGCTGGGGTCGCCTCCGGCGAACCCAGCCTACACAAGCCGCGTGGCGAGCACCGGGACCGAAGAGACCAGCAGGGCGATGCCGCTGGCGAACAGCAGGCCGAGCACGATCTTGCGGAAGGCGGTTTCGCTGATCCCCACGTAGAGGCGGGCGCCGAGCAGCACCGGCACCAGCACCGCCGGCGGCACGATCGCCAGCAGCGGAAGCATGGCGGCGTCCACGATGCCCGTGGCGACGTAGCTCGCGAAGGTGACGACCTGCATCGCCAGGTTGAAGTTCTGGATGATGGCGCGCTGCCTGTCCTTGTCGAAGCCGCGCACGGTGCACCACAGCGTGGGCGCGACGCCGGTGAATCCGCCCAGGCCGCCCATCACGCCCCCCGCCGCGCCGGACAGGACGTCGCCGATGCGCGCGCCGCGCTGCACGCGCGGCAGGCGCGCGGCGAAGAACATCAGCGGGCACACGATGACCAGCATCGCGCCCAGCGTGGCTTTGAACAGCGGCACGTCGAGGCGGGGCAGCAGCCACAGTCCCAGGGGTAGGCCGGCCAGGCCACCCGCGATGAAGGGCAGCAGGGCGCGCAGGTCCCAGCCGCGGCGCACGGTGAGGGCGGCGAGCACCTGCCCGGTGAGCGAGCCCGTCACGGCGAGCGCCGCGGCCAGGCGCGGCTCCAGCGTCCACGCCCACAGCGCCATGGCGGTGAGGCCGAAGCCGAAGCCCGAGAGGCCCTGGACGAAACCGGCGAGGGCGGCGCCGAGGGCGATGGTGAGGATCAGGTCCAAGGACCGTCGTCCCCGCGGAGGCGGGGACCCAGGGCGCCGGCGTCCAGCGAGGGCGAAGGGGCTGTCATCCCGGGCTCGACCCGGGATCCATGCGGCGCCTGATCGAGCGCCGTGTGGATTGCGGGTCAAGCCCGCAATGACAAGCGCAGGGGGCCAGCCCGCAAGGACGAACCGCCAGCTTCACTCGTAAGCCGACATCGGCACGCAACTGCAGAACAGGTTCCGATCCCCGTACACGTTGTCCACGCGTCCCACCGGCGGCCAGTACTTGGCGTGCCGGCGTTCATCCAGGATCGCGGCGCCCACCTCGCGCGGGTACGCATGCGTCCACTCGCCCTTCAGCAGCGCCGCCGCCGTGTGCGGCGCGTTCTTCAGCGGGTTGTCGTCCTGCGGCCATTCGCCGCGCTCGATGCGCCGGATCTCCTCGCGGATGGCGATCATCGCGTGGACGAAGCGGTCGATCTCCTCCAGCGTCTCGCTCTCGGTGGGCTCCACCATCAGCGTGTTGGGCACCGGGAAGCTGAGGGTGGGCGCATGGAAGCCGTAGTCGATGAGGCGCTTGGCGACGTCCTCGGCCATCACGCCGCTGGTTTCCTTCAGCGGGCGCAGGTCCAGGATGCACTCGTGCGCCACGTGGCCGTTGGCGCTCGCGTACAGCGTGGGGTAGTGGTCGCGCAGGCGCGCGCTGATGTAGTTGGCACTGAGGATCGCGACCTCGGTCGCCTGCGTCAGGCCCTCGGCGCCCATCATGCGGCAGTACATCCAGCTGATGGGAAGCACCGAAGCGTTGCCCAGCGGCGCGGCCGACACGGCGCCCACCGGATGCCGCACTCCGCTGCCCGTCTGGTGCCCGGGCAGGAAGGGCACCAGGTCCTCCACCACGCACACCGGGCCGACGCCCGGGCCGCCGCCGCCGTGCGGGATGCAGAAGGTCTTGTGCAGGTTCAGGTGGCTCACGTCGCCGCCGAACTCGCCCGGCGCCGCCACGCCCACCAGCGCGTTCATGTTGGCGCCGTCCACGTACACGCGGCCGCCGTGGCTGTGCACCAGCGCGCACAGCTCCTTCACCTGCTCCTCGAACACGCCGTGCGTGCTCGGGTACGTGATCATGATGCAGGCCAGGTTGGCGCTGTGCTGTTCGCACCTGGCCTTCAGGTCCGCCATGTCCACGTTGCCGTTGTCGTCGCAGGCCGTCACCACCACCTGCATGCCGGCCATCTGCGCGCTGGCGGGGTTGGTGCCGTGCGCCGACGATGGGATCAGGCAGATCTTGCGGTGCCCTTCGCCGCGGCTTTCGTGCCAAGCCTGGATCGCCAGCAGGCCGGCGTACTCGCCCTGCGAGCCGGCGTTCGGCTGCAGGCTGATGCCCGCATAGCCCGTGGCCTGGCACAGCCAGGCGCGCAGCTGCTCGTCGAGTTCCGCATAGCCTTGCAGCTGGTCACGCGGCGCGAACGGGTGCACGTGCGCGAACTCCGGCCAGGTGATGGGGATCATCTCGCTGGTGGCGTTCAGCTTCATCGTGCAGCTGCCCAGCGGGATCATGGTGCGGTCCAGCGCGAGGTCCTTGTCGGACAGGCTGCGGATGTAGCGCAGCATGCCCGTCTCGCTGTGGTGCGTGTTGAAGACCGGGTGCGTGAGGAAATCGCTGGTGCGGCGCAGCTCCGGCGGGATCGCCGGCTCGATCCCCTTCTCGAACGGCGCGAACGCGGGCAACCCCTGCCCGGGTTTGGCGAAGATGGACCAGATCAGCTCGACGTCGGCGCGGGTCGTGGTCTCGTCGAGCGAGATCATGATGTACTCGTCCCAGCCGACGCGCAGGTTCGCCTTCAGGGCGTGGCCGCGGGAGACGAGGGCCTGCGTCGCTTCGCCGGTGTGCAAGGAGAGGGTGTCGAAATAGGCGCTCGCCCGCGGCTTGTGCCCGAGCTGCTCGAGCCCGCGCGCCAGGATGGCCGTGAAGCTGGCCACGCGCTGCGCGATGCGCCGCAGGCCCTGCGGCCCGTGGTACACGGCGTACATGCTCGCGATCACGGCGGGCAGCACCTGCGCGGTGCAGATGTTGGAGGTGGCCTTCTCGCGGCGGATGTGCTGCTCGCGCGTCTGCAGGGCGAGGCGGTACGCCGGGTTGCCGTGGCTGTCCACGCTCACGCCCACCAGGCGCCCGGGCATGGAGCGCTTGTAGTCGTCGCGGCAGGCGAGGTAGGCCGCGTGCGGGCCGCCCGCGCCCATGGGCACGCCAAAGCGCTGGGTGGTGCCCACCACGATGTCGGCGCCGAACTCGCCCGGCGGCACCAGCAACGTGAGTGCCAGCAGGTCGGCCGCCACGATGAAGGCGGCCTGCTTGGCGTGGGCCTGCAGCACGTCGGCGCGCAGGTCGTCGATGCGGCCGCTGGTGGAGGGGTACTGTGCCAGCACGGCGAAGTAGTCGCCCTGCATGCGCGCGTGCCATTCCTCGGCGGAGTTGGCCAGCACGACTTCGATGCCCAGGGGCTTCGCGCGGGTCTGGATCACCTCGATGGTCTGCGGATGGCAGTCGCCGGCGACCAGGAAGGTGTTGCTCTTGCTCTTCACGCTGCGCTTGGCCAGCGTCATCGCCTCGGCCGCGGCAGTCGCCTCGTCCAGCATCGACGCGTTGGCGATGGGCATGGCCGTGAGGTCGCACACCATCGTCTGGAAGTTCACCAGCGCTTCCATGCGGCCCTGGCTGATCTCGGCCTGGTAGGGCGTGTAGGCCGTGTACCAGGCGGGGTTCTCCAGGATGTTGCGCAGGATCACGCCCGGCGTGTAGGTGCCGTAATAGCCCTGGCCGATGAAGCTGCGGAACACCTGGTTGCGCGACGCGATGCGGCGCAGCTCCGCCAGCGCCGCGGCTTCCGTGGTGGGCGGCGGCAGGCGCATCGCGTGCGCACGGGCGATCGCGCGCGGCACGATGCCGTCGACCAGCGCGCGGCGCGACGCCTCGCCGATCGCGGAGAGCATGTGGCGTTCGTCCGCCTCGGACACGCCGATGTGGCGCGGGATGAACTCGGTGGGGTTTTCCAGCTCGCCGAGCGGCCGGGCGGATTGCATCAACATGGGGGCTCTGCTTCCTTGTCATTGCGGGCTTGACCCGCAATCCATGGATCCCGGGTCAAGCCCGGGATGACAACCAGGGGACTCAGGTCGTTTCCTTCACGAACTTCTGGTAAGCGGGTTCGTCCATCAGTTCGTCGAACTGGCTCATGTCCTTGATGAGCATCTTGAAGAACCAACCCGCGCCGATCGGGTCCTTGTTGGCGATCGACGGGTCGTTGCGCAGGTCCTCGTTGACTTCGGTGACCTCGCCGTCCAGCGGCATGAACACGTCCGCGGCCGCCTTGACCGACTCGACCACGCCGGCCACCTCGCCCTTGGCGTAGGTGCGGCCGACTTCCGGCAGGTCCACGAACACCACGTCGCCCAGGGCGTCCTGCGCGTGCACGGTGATGCCGACGACGGCGGCTTCGTGGTCCTCGAGCTGGATCCACTCGTGGTCGGAGGTGTACTTGACGGTCATGGTTCTTCTCCTCAGGCGGCGGGGCCGCGGTAATAACGATTCGGGACGAAGGGCAGGGCGGCCACTTCCATGGGGACCGGCTTGCCGCGCACGATGGCGTTCAGGCGGGTGCCCGGCGCGGCCAGCGCCGGAGGCACGTAGCCCATCGCGACCGGCTTGTCGGCCGTCGGCCCGAGCAGGCCGCTGGTGACCTCGCCGATGCGCTCTCCCTGCAGGTCCTGCAGTTCGGTGTGTTCGCGCACGGGCACGCGCTCCAGCGCGACGAGGCCCACGCGCTTGCGCTGCAGCGGCTCGGCCCCATCGAGTTGCGCCAGCACGCGTTGCGCGCCGGGGAAGCCGCCGGCGCGCTCGCCGCCGGTGCGGCGCACCTTCTGGATCGCCCAGTTCAGCGCGGCTTCGACCGGCGTGGTCGTCGTGTCGATGTCGTTGCCGTACAGGCACAGGCCCGCTTCCAGGCGCAGCGAATTGCGCGCGCCCAGGCCGATCGGCTTCACGTCGGGTTGCGCGAGCAGGGCGCGGGCGAAGGCATCGGCCTGCGCGCCCGGCACGGAGATCTCGAAGCCGTCCTCGCCGGTGTAGCCGCTGCGCGTGACGAACAGGTCGGCCTCCTTCCAGCGAAAGGCGGCGCCGGTCATGAACACCAGCTTCTCCACGCCGGGCACCAGCGCCTTCAGGGCGGCGACGGCTTTCGGGCCCTGCAGCGCGAGCAGCGCCCGCTCCGGCATCGGGACGACCTCGCAGCGCCCGCCTATGCGTTCCTGCATGTGCGCGATGTCGCCCGCCTTGCAGGCGCCGTTGACGATCACGAACAGGTCTTCGCCGCGGTTGACGAACATGAGGTCGTCGATGATCGTGCCTTCCTCGGTGAGCAGCAGGCCGTAGCGCTGCTTGCCGGGAGCCAGGCCGATCACGTCGACGGGCATCAGCGTTTCGAAGGCGGCTGCGGCGTCAGGGCCCACCAGGCGCAGCTGGCCCATGTGCGAAACGTCGAACAGGCCGGCAGCGGCGCGCGTGTGGTGGTGCTCGGCCATCAATCCCGCGGGGTACTGCACCGGCATCGCGTAACCGGCGAAGGGGACCATGCGCGCACCGAGCTCGAGGTGCAGCGCGTGCAGCGGGGTTTTCTGAAGTTCTTCTCGAGGGGCGGACAACGCGGACTCCAACAGGCTGGGGGCCATCGTACAGACGATGGATGGGCCCGTGCTGTCCGCTTTACCTGAGAGATTCACACCCCTTGCGGGGGCTTGCTCCTTCGGTGGGCCGCAGCTCTGCGGTGCGGCCTCTCTCCAGCATGGAGGCGCCCCGGGAAGGGGCGCTTGCCAGTCCTTTTGCCTGAGCGTTATTCGCCTTCGGCGGCTTCCGCGGGGGAAGCTCTCTCCTGACGCGGCGGATTGTAGCTGGTGGCCGGGCGGGCGATGTCGGGGTTCGGCTGCGCTCTCACCGCCGACCTACGACGCGCGATGCCGGGGTTCGGCGCAGGTAGGTCGGGGTGAGCGCGAAGCCGAACCCCGACGTCCGCGCATCCACCTACTTTGCGTACACCAGGTCGCGCAGGAACAGCGACAGCGACGGCACGTACGTGACCACCATCAGGCAAGCGATGATCACCAGGACGAACGGGATGAGCTGCGTGACGATGCGGTCCAGCGAAATCCGCGCCACCGTGCAGGCCGCGAACAAGTTCACGCCGAAGGGCGGGGTGATCATGCCCAGCGCGAGGTTCACCACCATCACCATGCCGAAGTGCACCGGGTCGACGCCGAAGTGCATCGCCACCGGCGCGAGGATGGGCGCCAGCACGATGATGGCCGCGCTCGTCTCGATGAACATGCCGATGATGAACAGCGCGGCGTTCACCCCCAGCAGGAACATGGCCGGGCTCTGCAGCACCGCCTCGAGCCAGCGGCCTATGGCCTCCGGCACGCCGGCGCGGGTGATGAGGAAGGCGAACAGGCCGGCGTTGGCGATGATGAACATGATCACCGCCGAGGAGATCACCGACTTGCGCAGGATGGCGTAAAGGTCCTTCACGCCGATCTCGCGGTACACGAGCATCCCGACGACCAGTGCATAGAACACCGCCACGGCCGAGGCCTCCGTCGGCGTGAAGATGCCGCCGTAGATGCCGCCCAGGATGATCACCGGCATCAGCAGCGCCCAGCCGGCCTGCAGCAACGCGCGGCCGAAGGGCAGGCGGCCGTCGCCGTCGTTCTTGCCCCAGCCCTTCCACTTGCACCAGAGCCACACGAACAGCATCAGCGCGCCGCCGATCAGGATGCCGGGGCCGATGCCGGCGATGAACAGCTCCCCGATCGACACTTCGGCGCTCACGCCGTACAGGATCATCGGGATGGAGGGGGGGATCACGACGCCCAGCTCCGCGCTGGTCGCCTGCAGCGCGGTCGCGTACGGCTTCGGGTAGCCGTGCTTGAGCAGCGCGGGGATCAGGATGGCGCCGATCGCGAAGGTGGTGGCCACCGAGGAGCCCGACACCGCCGCGAAGATCATGCAGGTGAGCACGCAGGTCATGGGCAGCCCGCCCTGGACGCCGCCGACGATGCTCTTGGCGAATTCGACGAGGCGGCGCGAGATGCCGCCGGTTTCCATCAGGTTGCCCGCCAGGATGAAGAAGGGGATGGCCGCGAGCGGAAACTTGTTGATCGCGTTGAACATCTCCTTGACGGAGATGAGCATGTGCGCGTTGCTGGCCTGGATGCCCAGGACGGC
>SEFA01000100.1 GCA_004210455.1 Rubrivivax sp.
GCGCGACGACGGAAGGCAACTCGGCCAAGTGAGGCCGGTGCGTCCGGCAATGTCTTGGGGGGGGAGCCCCGGCCTCACTTGGCCGAGTTGCCTTCCGTCGTCGCGCCCTTCTTGGCGGCGGTCTTGACGGCGGTCTTCTTGGCGGCGATCTGGGCCGAGGTCGGCGCGTTGATGCCGTTTTCCAGGGAGCCGACGCCGGCTTGCTCGGCGCTCAGCGAGGCGATCTCGCCGGAATCGCGGGCGGCTTGCAGTTCGGCGATCACTTCGGCGCGGGTCTTCTGGGCCGGTTCGGCGGCGAAGGTGGCGCTGGTGGTCAGGAAGGCGGCGGCGATCAGGGTGGTCTTGATCAGGGTGTTCATGGCGGGCTCCTTGGCGGTTCGTTGCACCGGACTCCGCACTCCGCGTCGTCCATGGGTTGGACTTTAGGCGCCGCCGCCTAGGGGAAACACTAGGCAAACTGGAAAGATCCGTTCACCGATCGTCAACAATCTCCTCAGCGCACAGTGAGCGTACAGCGGTTGGCATCAAGGATTGTTTCAATTCTTGCGATTTCAGCTGTGCTTGAACGCTGGTGCCCGCTTCGCCAGGAACGCGTCCATGCCTTCGCGCTGGTCGTCGGAGCCGAACAGGGCGTGGAAGTAGCGCCGCTCGATCGCCACGCCGTCCGTCAGCGGCCCTTGGTAGGCGAGATTGACCAGTTCCTTGATCAGCATCGTCGACGGACCGCTGAAGCCGTTGATCGTCTCCGCCGCCGTCAGCGCCTCCGCCATCAGCTGCTCCGCGGCCACCACGCGCGACACCAGACCGGCGCGCTCCGCCTCGGCCGCGTCCATCATGCGAGCCGTCAGCAGCATGTCCATCGCCTTGCTCTTGCTCACCGCCCGCGGCAGGCGCTGCGTGCCGCCCGCGCCGGGGATGATGCCCAGCTTGATCTCCGGCTGGCCGAAACGCGCCGTGTCCGCCGCGATGATGAAGTCGCACATCATCGCCAGCTCGCAACCGCCGCCCAGCGCAAAACCTGCCACCGCGCCGATCACCGGCTTGCGCACCTGCAGGATGGTTTCCCAGTTCTTCGAGATCAGTCCGCTCTTGAACGCCGACAGGAAGGTGTGCGGCGCCATCGTGGGAATGTCCGCACCCGCCGCGAAGGCGCGCTCGCTGCCGGTCAGCACGATGCACCCGATACCGTCGTCCGCGTCGAAGGCCAGCAGCGCGCGGCCCAGCTCGTCCATCAACGGGTCGCTCAGCGCGTTCAGCTGCTTGGGCCGGTTCAGCCGGATCACCCCGGTCTTGCGGTCGCCGCTCCCAGCCACCTCCACCAGGATGTTCTCGAACGTCACGCCGGTCAGGGCTGCAATCATGGGATGTCTCCTCGTACTGGAATGGCGGCAACTATAGAGGCGCTGGCGCCGGACGATGTCCGCGTCCCCGGCACGCTCGCTCAGGGGCTCGCGGTGGCGGCCGGCGCGCTCGCCGCGCCCGATGCCGCTGTCGATGGGGCCGGCGCCTGCGCCTGCTTCGGCGGCGCTTTCAGCACCAGGTCGATGTGCGTGCGCGGATCCGCCGGCCGGTTCTGCCAGATCCTTACCCGCACCGGCAGGTACTGCAGCGACGGTGCCAGCCAGAACTCGGCCTGCATGTCCCCGCGGGTGTCGGTCATGTCCGAGTCGATGTGCCAGGCTGTGATCGGCCCCAGCGGCGTCGCGACCTCCTCCAATCCCGTCACCTGGTAGCGCCACAGGTGCACGTTGCGCGGCAGCGCCAGCGGCTGCTGGATCAGTTGCCCGCCCTGCGAAGCCTGACGACCGGTGAGGAACAGCCACGTGAACTGCACGAACTGGCTGGCCGCGTCCTGCGTGCCGTCGGGGATCGGCTCGCGGCGACCGTTGGCCAGGCGAGCGCCGCCGACGTCGAAGAGGATGGTCGACCGGCGGCTCCCGCCCGCGAGCCCGCCCGTCACTTCGTCGAAGCGCCTGGGCGCCAGGCCCATCGGCGTGATCTCGCCGTCGCTGCTCATCCGGCGCGACATCAGCGGCGCGATCTTCGGACCGATCCACGCCTCGAGATGCACCTGGTAATGCGCGCCATCCCGCAGCCATTGGACGCGGGCGTCGCCGTAGATGGCCCCGCGGAAATCGCCGGTGAGCTTGTACTCGAGTTCCGTCGACAACGGCCATTCGATGCCCGGCATCCAGGTGCCGACCGCGTCGGAGACCGCCAGCGCCGGCGGCATCGCCAGCGCCTGAAGCTCAGGCGGCGGTTCGCTCGCAGCGGGATCGGGCGGCAGCGGCAGCGGCCCTTCGCCGAGCGCCGGCATCGATTCGATGCGACGCTGAGGCGTGCCCGCCGGCTCGTCCTTCGGCGGCGTGGTCGCGGGCGGCGGCGGCGGCGCCGGCGCCAGTTCCCGGACGAACGCGGCCTGCAGCCGTTCCGGCTCCGGGATGTCCGGCATCCACTGCTCGCGCAGATCGCGGGCGCCGCTCAACAGCCAGAGGTGGGCGGCGATCACCGTCGTCGTCAGCACCGCGAGCGCGATGTGATGCCGGCGGATGTTGCCCGCCGCCACGCGCCAACGTCGCGGATCGGCGAGACGTGCGGCACCCGTCGCGATGCCGGCGACGGCTGCGGACAGCCAGCGGCCGACCACCCGTCCGGCGTCCTGGATCTGCCGGACCTCCAGGGCGAGTCGACGTCTCAGCCACCCAGCCATGCGCGCCGCAGGCTTTGCGCGCGCGCGGGCGCCTTGTCGAGCAGGCCCAGGCAGACCGGCCGCGCCGCGCTGTCCTGCGTCGGCAGCGTCAGGGCCAGGTTCAGCATCCGCTGGTCACGCGTCACCAGCAGTTCGAGCCGTTGCGGATCGACGTGGTTCAGCGTCAGCGGCAGGTCTTCGAGCTTGCGCACCCGCCAGCCGTTGCAGGCGACGATCTCGTCGCCCGCGCTCAGTCCGGCCGCCAGCGCGGCGCTCTCCAGCAGCACGTTCTTGACCGTCACGATGCCGTCGCTCTCCGTCACCCGCAGCCCGAGGCGCTGCGCCAGCGTCGGCTTGTCCAGGCACCAGCGCACGCCCACGCGTTCCAGCAGCTGCGGCAGCGGCAGGTCCTCGGTGCCGTGCACCCAGGTCGACAGCGTCTGCGCGATCGCCTCGCCGCCGATGTCGACCAGCTTCTGCAGGATGGTCGCCTCGCTGACGGGACCGCCGCCGGTGTCCTTCCACAGGCCGCGCATCAGGTCGTCCACCGAGATCGGCTTCTCGCACTTTTCCGCGCCGCGCAGCGACAGGTCCAGCGCCAGCGCCACCATCGCCCCTTTCGCGTAGTAGCTGACGACCGCGTTCGGCGTGTTCTCGTCCTGCCGGTAGTACTTGGTCCAGGCCTCGAGGCTGGAGCGCGCCACGCTCTGGTGCTTGCGCCCCGGCGCGCCCAGCACCTGCGTGAAGGTGGCGGCGATCAGCTTCAGGTAGCGGGCCTCGTCGATCAGGCCGGCGCGGACCAGGAAAAGGTCGTCGTAGTACGAGGTGAAGCCCTCGAAGAACCACAGCAGCTCGGTGTAGTTCTCCTGCTCGTAGTCGTAGCGCTCGAACACGTCCGGCCGCAGCCGCTTGACGTTCCAGGTGTGGAAATACTCGTGGCTGATCAGGCCGAGCAGCTTGACGTAGCCGTCGCCGGTCTCGGACTGGCCCAGGCGCGGCAGGTCGCGCCGCGCCGCGATCAGCGCCGTGCTCGCACGGTGCTCCAGGCCGCCGTAACCGTCGTCGGTGCAGTTGAGCAGGAACACGTAGCGCGACATCGGCGGCTTGCTCTTGCCGCAGTGCCAGAAGGCGATCTGCGTCTCGCAGATCTTCTGCGTGTCGCGCAGCAGGCGTTCGCCGTCGAAGATCGGCAGCGCGCCCGACACGACGAGTTCATGCGGCACGCCGCCGGCCACGAATTCGCCGCGCCAGAACGGGCCCAGCTCGAACGGATGGTCGGCGAGTTCGTCGTAATCGGCCGCCTCGAACTGCAGCGGCGCGTCCTCGACCGGCGGCATCGCCGTGGCGATGTCCCAGCCTTCGGGCAGACCGGTCAGCTCGACACGATGCGGCAGGTCGTCCTTGCCGTGCGCGCGCAGGCACAGGCCGGTCGCGTTGAAGAAGCCGCGCTGCGCGTCCAGGAAGGCGGCGCGCACCGACGTGTCGAAGGCGTAGACCGGATAGCTGACCACCAGCGCGCCGCGGCCGGCGCAGTCGAACTCCCAGCGGTTCTTCGCCGTCTGCGTGACCAGCACCTCGCGCTGCCCCTGGCGCGCCGTCACGGCGCCGAGGTGGCGGGAGAACTCCCGCACCAGGTAGCTGCCGGGGATCCAGACGGGCAGGCTCAGGGCCTGACGCGACTCGGGCGCCGGCACGGTCAGCGTGACCTCGAAGCGGTGCGCGTGCGGGTCGGCGACGGCGATGCGGTAATGGATCGTGGGGCGAGCAGTCATGAGGAACAGCCTACCAAGGCTGGCCCGCGCGTGGTGCACGGGGCGCGCGTTTTTGGGCGGTTCCCGTTCAGGGCGCCGGACCAGGGTTCGCCCGGATCGACGCCTGTGCGGGTTCGGGGCCTTCAGGTGCCCTGGGCGGCGATGAAGCAGCTGAGCGCCGCCACGGCGCTGAGCCGGAAGCGCAGCGTCAGCCAGGCCGACGCGCCCAGCGACGGGTACAGCTTGCGGTCGGCGACATAGCAGGCGATCAGCAGGAAGCCCTCGATCACCAGACCGGCGTAGGGCGGCATCGTCGAGGCGATCCAGGCGAGCAGCGCCGGCACGACGCCCCAGATGAAGGGCGACGGCGACGGGACGCTCTGGCGCATGCCCAGGCCCCAGTGGATCGCGCCCAGGAAGGTGATCACGATGGCCGCGTAACGCGACAGGCCGTCGGTGACGTAGGGATGGGCGTCCTCCCGCACCAGCCAGACCAGCAGCGCGCCCAGCACGAACGGGATCAGGCCCGCATAACCCAGTCGCGCGGCGATCGGGTTGACGGAGGCCGAGGCGGCATGCACCGGCGCGGGATGGTGGGGCGTGCGGTCGCTCATCGGGATCAGGACTTCTTCTGGTTCTTGTCCGCTTCCTGGATCGCCTGGAAGCGTTGTTCGAGCTGCTGCGGGCTGAGCGCGCCCGGGGCGCGCGTGCCGTTCTCGAACAGGATGGCCGGCGTGCCGTTGACGCGGATCTTCTGGCTCAGGGCCAGGTTGCGCTGGATGGCGGAGCTGTCGCACTTCGCGTCGGCCGGGGGCGCCATCGTGCCGTCGATCATCCAGTTGCGCCAGGCGACGGTGTTGTCCTTGGCGCACCACATCGTGCGCGACTTCTCCGGCGAATCGCCGCCGAGGATCGGGACCACGAAGGTGTAGACGGTGATGTTGTCGACTTCCTGCAGCGACTTCTCGAAGCGCTTGCAGTAGCCGCAGTTCGGGTCGGCGAAGACGGCGATGCGGCGCTTGCCGTCGCCCTTCTTCCAGACGATCGCGTCCTTGAGCGGCAGCGAGGCGAAGTCGATCGCGGTGATCTTCTCGACGCGCTCCTGGGTGACGTTCTTGCGGTTCTTCAGGTCGAGGATCTCGCCCTCGATGAGGTACTGGCCGCTGGCGTCGGTGTAGCGGATCTCGCTGCCGATGCGGACTTCCCACAGCCCGGCGATGGGGCTGGGGCGGATCTCGTCGATCTTGATCTCCTTGGGCATCACCGTGGCGAGGTTCTTGCGGATGGTGTCCTCGTTGGCCTGGGCCGAGCAGCCGTACAGGCCGAGCGCGGCCAGGGAAGCGACGAGGGCCACGGTCTTGCGCGACAGGCGCGAGACGCCGCAGACGCGGGAAGCACGGGAGAAGGACTTGGACAGCAGGGCGGTCATGGGAACTTTCAAGGAACTTCAGGATGAACGGGCGAAGCCGTTCAATGGCCGAGCGCGCGCGCGGTGAGCCATTTCTTGAGGGGGCCCGCGCGGTCGACCAGGCGCAGGCCCTCGTTGCGCAGGCGCGCCAGCACCGGCGCCTGGCTGGCGAAGCCACGCAGCAGGCCGTCGGTCAACTCGCCCATCGCCCAGGTCGGGGCGATGCGCGCGCGGGCGTAGCGGCGCAGCAGTTTCTCGTCGCCGAGGCTGCGCCAGGATTCGCGTCGGACGATCACGTCGACCAGCGCCTCGACGTCGGCCAGACCCAGGTTCAGGCCCTGCCCCGCCAGCGGATGGACGAGATGCGCGGCGTCGCCGAGCAGCACCCAGCCGGGGCCGCACAGCGCATCGGCGCGGCACAGCTGCAGCGGCCAGGCCTGACGCTCGCCAGCCAGCTTCAAGGTGCCGGCGCCGCCGCCGGTGGCTTCGAGCAGCGCGGATTCGAATTCGGCCGGGCCGGCGGCCATCAGGCGGCGGGCCTCGTCCTTGGGCAGCGACCAGACCAGACCGTAGCTGTGGCCGGGCTCGGGGCGGTCGAAAGGCAGCAACGCCAGCACGTCCGGAGAACGGAACCACTGCCAGGCCTGCCCCTGGTGCGGCTTGCTCGCGGTCAGCCGGGTGGCCACGCCCATGTGGCCGTAGTCGTGGCGTTCGTAGTGGACGCCGAATTCCTGCGCAGCGCCGGTATCGCGGCCTTCGCACAGGGCCTGCAGCGTCGCGGGGACCGGCTCGGTCACGCGCTGCACGTGCGGCGCGAAGCGCAGCGCGGCGTCGAGCTGGTCTTCCAGCGCGGCCGCGTCGACGATGTGGGCGAGCTCGCCGGCGCCCTGCTGCCAGGCGCTGAAGTGCAGCTCCGCGCCGGCGCGGTCGCCGTGGATGCGCATGTCGTGCACCGGGGTGCGGGCGTCCTCGGCCAGGCCTTCCCACACGCGCAGCCGGGTCAGCAGCGCGACGGAGGCCGCGTTGAGCGCGTAGGCGCGCACGTCGGCCGAGGCCGAGGGGGCGGCCGGCCGGGCCAGCAGGGCCACGCGCAGGCCGCGCGCGCCGAGCGCCAGCGCCAGGCTGCGACCGACGCAGCCGTTGCCGCGCACCAGGACGTCGAACTTTTCCATGGACGGCGATTGTAGGCAGGGGCGGTGCATGGGTCCCGGGCGGACTTCCAGGCGGGATCAAAGGCGGGATCGGCGGTGCCGCCGCCGCCTGACTAAAATGCCGGTTTCGCCCGCGCGCTGCCGCAGGCCCGAACCGCCCCAGCATTTCCCCCAGTTTCCCCGAAAGCCAACCATGAGCCTCAAATGCGGCATCGTGGGCCTGCCCAACGTCGGCAAGTCCACCCTCTTCAACGCGCTGACGAAGGCCGGCATCGCCGCCGAGAACTACCCCTTCTGCACGATCGAGCCCAACGTGGGCATCGTCGAGCTGCCCGATCCGCGGCTGGGGAAGCTGGCGGAGGTCGTGAAGCCCGAGCGCATCGTGCCGGCGATCGTCGAGTTCGTGGACATCGCGGGCCTGGTGGCGGGGGCATCCAAGGGCGAGGGCCTGGGCAACCAGTTCCTGTCGCACATCCGCGAGACCGACGCGATCGTGAACGTCGTGCGCTGCTTTGAAGACCCGAACGTGATCCACGTCAACGGCAAGGTGGACCCGATCTCCGACATCGAGGTGATCCAGACCGAGTTGTGCCTGGCCGACCTCGGCACGGTGGAGAAGAGCCTGCACCGCTACAACAAGGTGGCGCGCGCGGGCGACAAGGAGGCGGCGGCGTTGGTGAAGGTGCTGGAGAAGTGCCAGGTCGCGCTGGACCAGGCCAAGCCGGTGCGCTCCATCGACTTCAGCAAGGAAGAGCTGGTCATCCTGAAGCCGCTGTGCCTGATCACGGCCAAGCCGGCGATGTTCGTGGGCAACGTGTCGGAAGACGGTTTCGAGAACAACCCTTTCCTGGACCGGCTGAAGGAATACGCGGCGGGCCAGAACGCGCCGGTGGTGGCGATCTGCGCCAAGACCGAGGCGGAGCTGTCCGAGATGGAAGACGAGGACCGCGCGATGTTCCTGGCCGAGATGGGCCAGGACGAGCCGGGTCTGAACCGCCTGATCCGCGCCGGCTTCAAGCTGCTCGGACTGCAGACCTACTTCACGGCGGGCGTGAAGGAAGTGCGCGCGTGGACCATCCACGTCGGCGACACGGCGCCGCAGGCGGCCGGCGTGATCCACACCGACTTCGAGCGCGGCTTCATCCGGGCGCAGACCATCGCCTTCGACGACTTCATCCAGTTCAAGGGTGAACAGGCCGCGAAGGACGCCGGCAAGATGCGCGCGGAAGGCAAGGACTACGTCGTCAAGGACGGGGATGTGCTGAACTTCCTGTTCAACGTCTGACCGGCCCTTCCCCGACCCGCCAAACGCCCGCTCACGCGGGCGTTGTCGTCCAAACGCCCGCTCACGCGGGCGTTGTCGTTTTTGTCAGGCAAATCCCGACAGGAAGTTGCGCCCTTCCCTGCTCCCGCTGGACAGGGTGGAGGCTCAGAATGGTGTGGCCACTTCCTGGCTGAGCACCATCATGAAGATCCTCCTCGTCGACGCCTCCGACACCTTCCGCAAGTACCTGTCCGAACGCCTGCGCGTCGTCCCCGGCGCGATGGTGGTGGGTCAGGCCGGCAGCGAGGAGCAGGCGGTGGTCACCGCCTCGCTCTGCGCGCCCGACGTGGTGCTCGCGGACGTCGAACTGCGCACGGGTTCCGGCTTCACGGCGCTGCAGCGGCTGCGCGCCGGCGGCTTCAACGGCACCTCCTACCTCCTGACGACCGCGGACGAGAGCGAATACGGTCCGCAGTGCGTGGACGCCGGCATCGACGGCTTCTACGACAAGCTGCTGGACCTGGAGCGCCTCATCCAGGCGCTGACCGTGCTCGCGACCGCGCCGAAGAATTTCGAGGCGGCGAGGATCAAGCTGAGCTGATCGCCTCGCACTGCCTTCCCGCGATGCAGAACGCCCGCTTCCGCGGGCGTTTTTCATGGGCGCATCGGCACGCTCAGCGGCAGCCAGCTTCCTTCAGCCGGAACGCTGTGTCCTTGGTGCGCTGATTCACCAGCCGGCATTCCGCGTAGCCCTTCAGCGGACGGACCAGCACGACCGCCGTGCGGTGGTAGCTGCACACCGCATACGCGTCTTCCAGCGCGCCGACCTTCCAGGTCGCCGTCTCGGTGACGCCGCCCTTCGGGTCCTTCTTCTCCTTGAGGTCGTCGTAGATCGCGCCGTCGGACTTGCTCACCGGTCCCAGGTTGATCTGGAACCCCGTGAGCGCGTGGCGCGTCGGACCGGCGCCTTCCACGGCGGCTTCCCAGCCGGACGGCGCGGTTGCGGCCCGTTGCTCGGTCGCGCCGAGTTCCGTGGGGCAGGAGAAGGGCTCCGGCGCGGCAAACGCCGAGGCACAGGCCAGGATCATCGAGGCGGGCAGCGCGGCCCGAAGAAAGGGGGTCACCATTGGATCGTTGCGTAGTCGAGACCGCGGTAGAAATAGGTGTTGGCCTTCTTGTGGGCCGTGGGGTCGAAGTAGACCTCACGTTCCTTGATCGCGTCCACGCCGCGGTACTGCTCGACGATCTTGAAGCCGATCACCACGCCGCTCTTGTCCTTGACCACGCCGGAGAAGAAACCGGAATGCTGGCCCGTCGAGCCGTTCGGATAGAAGCCGCCGGCGTTCCAGCCGCTCGCGATCGGCGTACCCGGCTGCAGCGAGCTCACGAAAGCGGGCGTCAGCGACGTGCCCTTCTTCCAGTTGTCCGGCTGCGTGCGCGGCGCGCCGGCCAAGGCCTTCACCAGCTCCGCGCACTGGATCGCGCCGTCGGCGCGCAGCACCGGCGGCTGGCCGACCTGGCGCGAAATGTCCGGCACGACGCCGAGGTGTTCGAAGTAGTTGCGGGTGGCAATGGCGGCGGAAGTCATGGAAGTCCCGGAGATGACGACAGCGGCGGAGTCTAGGGATCCGCTCCCCGCCGCCCTACTGACCTTCGTCACCTGCCAGGGGCATGCGTCAAGGACTCGTGACGCCAGCTGTCCATCAGCACCCGGCTGTGCTCGCGCGAGGCGCGCTTGATCGTCGCGACCTCCTCCGGGCCGAAGCGCTCCCAGCCGAGCTTGGTCAGCACGGTCCGCCGTCCGAGCGAGAACACCATGATCTGCCCGCACAGCATCATCACGCGCATCGCCAGCAGCGGATCCTTCTCCGTCATGCCACAGTAGCGCGCCAGCACGCGCGCCGACAGCTCGCCCATCTTCGGACGTTGTCCCTGGTCGAACAACTCGAACAGCACACCGGGCGCGTGACCGATCTGCTCGTGAGCGATGAACAACCGGCGATGCTCGGCGTCGTCCGGCAGCAACTGGAAGTCGGTCAGCGCATCCAGCATGTCTCCGAAGGCCTCGAAGAGCTGCTCCCCCGTGGATGCGGGGTCGTCGAGCACCGCCTGCGTTCGCGTCACCACCGGATCGAAATGCGCGGTCAGGCTGTCCGCGATGTACTGCGCGCAGGCCCGGTACACGCCTTCCTTGTTGTCGAAGTAGTACTGCAGCGCCGGCGCATTCACGCCGGCCGCCTTCGCGATCTCGCGCGTCGACGCACCTTCGAAACCGCGCTCGCTGAACAGCCGCAGCGCCACGTCGATGATGCGGCGGCGCGTCTCCTCGCCGCGTGCATAGGCAGCGTCGGCGCGATGTCGAGGGGCTCTGACGGGGCGTTCGGTCATGTGTAAAGCTGGTTGAAGTCAAAAATATACCAGTTGACAGAAATCTTCCAACTGGAAAAAGATAGCGACCGGAATAATTCTGCGAACCGGTCGACCCGGCGCTCCCCCATGTCTTCCCAGACCTCCGGAAATTCTTCGAACCGCAGGCCCGTGCTGCTGGCCGTCGCCGTCGCGGCGCTCGTCGCCGCGGGCGCGTACGGCGTCCATTGGTGGACCACCGGCCGTTTCATCGAAACCACCGACGACGCCTACCTGAAGGCCGACAGCGTCACCGCCGCGCCCAAGGTCGGCGGCTATGTGACGCAGGTCTACGTGGTCGCCAACCAGACCGTGAAGCGCGGCGATCCGCTGGTGAAGCTGGACGCGCGCCAGTACCAGGCCACCGCCGACCAGTCGAAGGCGACCATCGACGGCCGCAAGGCCGACATCCGCCGCTTCGAGGCGGACATCCTCCAGCAGCAGGGCCAGCTCGCGCAGACGCGCGCCCAGGCCGAAGCCTCGCGCCTGGCGCTGGCGCATGCGCAGGACGAGGTGACGCGCCACACGCCGCTGGCCGCCACCGGCGCCACGACCGCGGAACGCCTGGCTGAGCTGCGCAACAACCGCGACCAAGCCGTCGCCAGCCTCGCCGCCGCCGAGGCCGCGGTGAAGGCCGCCGACGGCCGGCTGAAGTCGAGCGAGGCGCAGGTCGCGCAGTCGAAGGCGCAGGTCGAGGCCGCCGAGGCCGCGCTGCGCCAGAACCACCTCGACGTCGACGACACCGTCGTGCGCGCCGCCATCGATGGCCGCATCGGCGACACGACCGTGCGCGTCGGGCAGTTCGTGCAACCGGGCACGCGGATGATGACCGTGGTGCCGACGCAGGACGTCTATCTGGTCGCCAACTTCAAGGAGACGCAGATCGGCCGCATGCGCGCCGGGCAGCCGGTGACGCTGCACGTCGACGCCCTGCCCGCCCTCGACCTGCACGGCACCGTCGAGAGCTTCTCGCCCGGCACCGGCGCGCAATTCGCGCTGCTGCCGTCGGAGAACGCCACCGGCAACTTCACGAAGATCGTCCAGCGCGTGCCGGTGCGCATCCGCGTCGACCTCGATCCGAAGGCGGATCCCGCGCTGCGCGATCGCCTGCTGCCCGGACTCTCCGTGACCACCGACGTCGACACCCGCGGAGCCCGCCATGGCTGAGGCCGCCCCGTCGGCCGTGCCCGGTGCGCAAGGCGCGTCGAACGCTCCCGGAGCCGCCCCGCACGCCGAGCCCAACGCCGGCACGGGCGACTGGATCGCCGTCGCGGCCGGCGCGCTCGGCGCGCTGATGGCGACGCTGGACATCTCGATCACCAACTCGGCGCTGCCGCAGATCCAGGGCGCGATCGGCGCGACCGGCACCGAGGGCACCTGGATCTCGACCGGCTACCTGATGTCGGAGATCGTCATGATCCCGCTGGCCGCCTGGCTCACGCGCGTCTTCGGGCTGCGCAACTTCCTGGTCGGCAACGCGGCGCTGTTCACCTGCTTCTCGGTGCTGTGCGGCCTCTCGGGCAGCCTGCCGATGCTGATCCTCGCCCGCATCGGGCAGGGCTTCACCGGCGGCGCCATGATCCCTACCGCGCAGACCATCATCCGCACCCGACTGCCGCGGCATCAGCTCCCGGTCGGCATGACGCTGTTCGGGCTGATCGTGCTGCTCGGGCCGCTGCTGGGGCCGGTGCTCGGCGGCTGGCTGACCGAGAACGCCAGCTGGCATTGGTGCTTCTTCATCAACGTGCCGGTCTGCGCGGCGCTGCTCGCGCTGCTCCTGCTCGGCCTGCCCGCGCAGCGCATGCACCTGGACGAGTTCATCCGCGCCGACTGGCTGGGCATCGTCGGCCTCGCGGTGGGCCTGTCGACGCTGACCGTGGTGCTCGAGGAAGGCCAGCGCGAGCGCTGGTTCGAGTCCTCGCTGATCATCACGCTGAGCCTCGTCTCCGCGATCGGCATGGCGATGATCGCGCTCTCGCAGCGCTACGCCGCCAAGCCCATCCTGCGGCTGCGCCTGATGCGCAACTGGCACTACGCCAGCGTCATCGTCATCGTGTTCACCGTCGGCGCCGGGCTGTACTGCATCTCCTACCTGGTGCCGCAGTTCCTGGCGCTGATCGCCGGCTACAACGCGCAGCAGTCCGGCGCGATCATGCTGCTGGCTGGGCTGCCCGCCTTCCTGATGATGCCCATCCTGCCGCGGCTGATCTCGCGCGTGGACCTGCGCGTGATGGTCATCCTGGGACTGGCCGCCTTCGCCGCGAGCTGCCTGCTCGACATCGGCCTCACCGCCCAGAGCGTCGGCCACGACTTCGTCGGCTCGCAGCTGCTGCGCGGCGTCGGACAGATGCTCTGCATGATGCCGCTCAACCAGGCGTCGATGGCCACGGTCACGCGCGAGGAATCGGGCGACGCCGCCGGCATCTACAACATGGCGCGCAACCTCGGCGGCTCGGTCGGCCTGGCCGTCATCGGCACTTTCATCGACCGCCGCAACAGCCTGCACATCGACCGGCTCGGCGAGACGCTCAACGCGAACGCCACGCTGGTCCAGGAACGCCTGGCCGGCAGCACCGCGAGCCACTTCGCGCAGGTCGGCGACTTCGCGCATGCGCAGCTGCAGGCGATGAAGGAACTGGTCTTGACCATCCATCAGCAGGCCAGCGTGATGACCTTCTCCGAAACCTTCTATGTGCTCGCGGCCGCGCTGCTGCTCTGCGTGCCGCTGGCGCTCACGCTCAAGGCGCCGCAGCAACCCGGCAAGGCGCCGGCGTCCAACGAGGCGCATTGAGATGTCCATGATCCACGTCCCTTCCCGCTCCCTCTCTTCCTTCCGCTTCCGCCTGTCCGGGGGGCTCAGGCTCACGACGCTGACGACGTTGTCCGCCGTGGCCGCGGCGGCGGCGATGCTGCTGCTCGCCGGCTGCACCACGGTCGGTCCGGACTACCAAGGCGCGCCGGCCGTCGCGGCCGATGCGCTCCGGCCGTCGCGATTCAAGCGCGAGGAGGCCCCCACCGACGCACCGTCTGCCGCAGCCGCGCCGGCGGCGGCGCAGTGGTGGCGCGCGCTCGGCGATCCCGCGCTCGATGGACTCGTCGAGCAGGCGCTGGACGAGAGTCCGACGCTGCAGGCCGCTGAAGCGCGCCTGCGTTCCGCCCGCGCCGCATTCAACGCGCAGGAAGCCAACGGCCGCCCCAAGGGCTCGGCGTCCGCGCTCGGCGCCGGCGTCTGGCAAGGGCCGGGCACCGATCACGAGAGCTCGCTCCATCTCTACAGCGTCGGCTTCGATGCGACCTGGGAGATCGACCTCTTCGGCGGCACGCGTCGCGCGGTCGAGTCCGCCGCTGCGCAGGCGCAGGCCGTGCAGGCGGACCTGGCCGATGCGCAGGTCTCGCTGACGGCGGAGGTCGCCTCCACCTACGTCGGCCTGCGCGCCCAGCAGCGTCGGCAGGCGATGCTGCAGGACACGGCGGCGTTCGACGCGCAGGCGCTGGCGCTGGTCCGACAGCGGCGCGACCAGGGCGTCGCGAGCGCCGACGACGTCGAGCAACGCGGCCAGCAGGCCGAGGCGACGCAGTCCTCGCTCGCCGACGTCGGGGCGGAGATCGTCGCCTCGCTCGACCGTCTCGCGCTGTTGACCGGACAGGCGCCGGGCGCGCTCGATGCGCGATTGGCCGACGCCGCGCCCGTGCTGCCGCGGGCGCCGGAGCGCGTCGCCATCGGCGATCCCGCCTCCCTGCTGCAACGCCGGCCGGACATCCGCGCGGCCGAGCGCCGGCTCGCCGGACGCAACGCGCAGATCGGCCAGGAGAAGGCGAAGTACTTCCCCAAGCTCAGCCTGCTGGGCAACATCGGCGTCGCCGGCACCGACCCGGGCAAGCTGCTGCGCACCGACAGCCTCGCGCTGGCCGCCGTGCCCTACCTCAGCTGGAACCTCCTCGACCTCGGACGTACGGCGGCCGCGGTGCGCGAAGCCGAGGCGGGCCGCGACGAGGCCGTCGCCAACTACAAGGCCGCGGTGCTCGCGGCTTTGCAGGATGCGAACACCTCGCTGGCCCGCTTTGGCAGACAGCGTCAGTCGGTCCAGCATCTGCTGGCGCAGCAGGGCTCGACATCGCGCACGCTGGATCTGACCCGGCAACGTCGCCAGGCCGGCGCCGCGAGCCAGATCGATCTGCTCGACGCGCAACGCCGCGACACCGAGGCACGATTGAAGGCGCTGGACGGCGAGACCGCCCTCCTGAAGGACTTCGTGGCCTTGCAGAAGAGCCTCGGCCTCGGCTGGGATCTGCCGACCTGACGCCGTCGTTGGTTTCGCAGGACAAGCGCCCGATCCGGGGGGCAATCCGCCGTATCGGGCACCTTCGGGCGGGGGTAGGCTGGCGCTCATGACCGATGCGTCCTCCCCCGCTCCGTCTGCCGGGACCATCACGGGCGCCGCGGTCCGGTCGGCCCTGCTCAACGTCGCCCTCGCGCTGGCCTACCTCACGCTCGGCGTCCTGTCCCTGAAGCTGATCCTGCCGCCGGACTTCGTTTCCCCGATCTATCCCGCCGCCGGACTCGCGGTCGCCGCCGCGCTGCGCTGGGGACCCGGCGTGCTGCCGGGCATCGCGATCGGCGGAGCAGCGGTCAGCCTCACGATCGGACTCGAACGCTCGCACGTCCAGCCGCTGCAGCCCGTGCTCGTCGGCCTGGGCGGCGCGGCGCAGGCGTGGCTGGGCGCCTGGCTCGCCAGACGCTGGACCGGCGACCATCCCCCGCTGTGCGAACCCGCAGAACTGGTGCGCTTCCTGGTCGCGACCGCCGGCATCGCCTGTCTGGTCGGGCCAAGCGTCGGCGTCGCCGCCTTGTGGATCACCGGCGCGATCGGACCGGCGCAGGTGATCTCGCACTGGCTCGCGTGGTGGGTGGGCGACGCGATCGGCGTGTTGATCGGCGCGCCGGTGGCGTTGGCGCTGTTCGGCCTGCCGCGCAGGCACTGGGCGCCGCGTCGGACCAGCGTCGCGCTGCCGATGCTGGTCGCCTGCGCCCTGCTGTTCGGGGCCACGCTCCACGTGGTCCGCAACGAAGAAGGCCGCCGGCGCCACGCCTTCGACCTCGAGGCGGTCACCGCGCTGAACACCCTGTCGGACACGCTGTCGATGCCGCTCACGGCGCTCGAGGCCAATCACAGCCTGCTGCTGGTCGCGCCGGGCATCAGCCGCATCGATTTCGAACGCGCCCACGCCGAGCGCGCCCGTGCCGGCGGCGCCGTGTACGCCGTGGGCTGGGCGCCCCTGGTGCCAGCGCGCGAAGTCCCGGCCTTCGAACGCGCCGCGCAGGCGGACGGCTACGTCGGTTATCGCGTGTATGAACGGCAACGTCCGGGCGACCTGACCCCGGATGCCGCCGAAGACCGGCTGCCGATCCGCCTGATCGCACCGTTCGCCCGCAACCGGCCGGCGATGGGCGCCAACGTCCGCAACATCCCGCAGGCGCGCGCCGCGCAGGAACGCGCGATGGCGACCGGCCAGCCGGCGGCCAGCGAGAGCTTCCCGCTGTCTCAGGACGCGGGCGTGACGCTGATGGGCGTGGTGGTCTACCGCGCGCTCTATGAGGGCGGCTCCACCGATCTCCGCGACGCCGCGGGCCGCGCCCGCCGGCCCACCGGCGTGGCCTTCGCGACGCTGCGGCCCGAAGCGCTGCTGCACGACGCGCTGGCGGCGCGCAAGGGTCGGCTGGACTACTGCCTGATCGACGTCACCGCCGGCAGCCGTCGTCCGCTGCTGGCCGGCGACGAGCGCTGCCTGCGCCTGCCGGCCGCGCTGCCGAGCCGCTCGCGCGACTTCGACTTCGCCGGGCGCGCGTGGCGGCTGGTCGTCTACAACCCGTCCGGGCTGCCGATGCTCGACGGCGGCGCCGCCCTGCCCTTCGCGATCGCGGGTCTGGTCGGCACCGCGCTGCTGGGCCTGCTGCTGCTGTCCGTCACCGGCAGCACCGCGCGGGTCGCCCGACGGGTCGAGGAAGCCACCCACCGCCTGCGCGCCAGCGAGGAGCGCTTCCGGGACATCGTCGAACACGCGCCGATCGGCGTGGTCACCTGCGACCTCAACGCCAGGCCGCAGGAGATCAACCCCTACTTCTGCCAGTTGCTGGGCATGAGCCTCGAGCAACTGAAGGCGCGCTCCATCCTGGCGATCACCCATCCCGAGGACCGGGCCGAGGACAGCCGGCTCGGCATGGCGCTGATCCGGGGCGAACTCGGTCGCTACAGCCGCGTCAAGCGCTACATTGGCGGCCAGGGTCAGGTCATCACCGTCCGCTCCACCGTCAGCCTGCTCCGCGACGCGCAGGGCCAGCCGTCGCGCTTGCTGGGCGTGGTCGAGGACATCGGCGAACAGCTCCGGCTCGCGGAGCTGGAGCGCATCCATGAGGCCGAACTCGCGGCCAACCGCGCCAAGAACGAGTTCCTCTCCCGGATGAGCCATGAGCTGCGCACCCCGCTGAACGCGATGCTGGGCTTCTCGCAACTGCTGGAGTCGGACCCCGAGTCGGCGCTGAGCGCGCGGCAGCGCGGCTGGCTGGCGCAGATCCAGCAATCGGGCTGGCACCTGCTGGCCATGATCAATGACACGCTGGACCTGTCGCGCCTGGACGCCGGCGGCCTGCGCGTGCAGATCGACGACCAGGACCTGGCGCCCATCGTCTCGGACAGCCTGGCGATGATCGAGACCCAGCGCCAGCGTCGGGGGGTGGCGGTGGACGTCGAGCTCGCGCCCGACGCCGGCCGGCTGCGCGCCGACGCCACCCGGCTCAAGCAGGTCCTGACCAACCTCCTCAGCAACGCCGTCAAGTACAACCACGAGGGCGGGCGGGTCCGGCTGCGGGCACGACGCATCAACGATTCGCAGGTTGAACTCAGCGTGAGCGACACCGGCCCCGGCCTCACGGAGGGTCAGATGGGGCAGCTGTTCCAACCCTTCAACCGGTTGGGGCGCGAGGTGGGCGCCATCGAGGGGACGGGGATCGGGCTCGTGATCACGCAACGGCTGCTGGAGCTGATGGGCAGCCGCCTGCGTGTGGCCAGCACCGCCGGCGAGGGAGCCACTTTCAGCTTTGATCTGCCGATTTCTTCGGTAGATCAATGACTTAAGTCGGTCCTAAGACGGCAGACTCACACTCGGTTTCAAGGGTAGCCCTCCCGTGACCCAGCCGATCTGGCGAGCCTTAGCACTCCTCCCGCATGAGTGCTAATATCTTCGGCGTCGGGTCGGAGGACCGCCCCGATACAGGAGCAACGAACCCATGTCCAACACCCTTGCATTGAAGGTCCGCGATCCCTGGTCCCTGGTGCCGTCGCTCGGGAACCTGGATGCGTACATCACGGCGATCAGCCACATCCCGCTGCTGACGCCGGAAGAAGAGAAGGATTACGCCACGCGTCTGAAGACGCATGGCGACGTGGACGCGGCCGGCCGGCTGGTGCTGTCGCACCTGCGGCTGGTGGTGTCGATCTCGCGCCAGTACCTGGGCTACGGGCTGCCGCAGGGCGACCTGATCCAGGAAGGCAACGTGGGCCTGATGAAGGCGGTCAAGCGCTTCGATCCGGAGCAGAACGTCCGCCTGGTCTCGTACGCGATGCACTGGATCAAGGCCGAGATCCACGAGTACATCCTGAAGAACTGGCGCATGGTCAAGGTCGCGACGACCAAGGCGCAGCGCAAGCTGTTCTTCAACTTGCGCTCGAAGAAGCACGCGCTGAAGGAACACGCCGAGAACCAGCAGCGCACCTCGCTGACGGAAGCCGAGATCGCCTTGGTGGCGGAAGAGCTGAACGTCAAGCCCGAGGACGTGGTCGAGATGGAGACGCGTCTCTCCGGCGGCGATGTGGCACTGGAACCGCAGACCGACGACGACGGGGAGACCTTCGCGCCGATCGCCTACCTGGCGGACGACGCGCAGGAACCGACGCGGGTGATCGAGTCCCGGTCCCGCGACCGTCTGGCCACGGACGGCCTGCAGAAGGCGTTGGACCTGCTGGACGACCGCAGCCGCCGCATCGTCACGGAGCGCTACCTGAACGTCAACGACGACGGCTCGGGCGGCATGACGCTGCACGAACTGGCGGCCGAGTACAAGGTCTCCGCGGAGCGGGTCCGACAGATCGAAGTCGCCGCGATGAAGAAGATGCGCAAGGCGATGGTGGCGGAAGCCGCTTGATCCGATCCTGCTCGATCGCCTGATCGACGCCCCATGACGAAGGCCCCGCGATTGAACTGACCCCAAGAAGTTGGACAGTTAAGAAGCTAGGCGCCCAAGGCCTGAGCTCGGTATGCCACCGGGCTCAGGCCTTTCAGCTTGAGCTTGATACGGTGGTGGTTGTAGTAGT
>SEFA01000101.1 GCA_004210455.1 Rubrivivax sp.
GCGGGTCTTCTTGGGCAGCGGGTCAAAACCAAGCGAGCTTTGATTCATGCCCTCATCGTCGCTGACCGACGATCAAATCGCCAGTCGGGGTGACGAGGGGTTTTGCAGACTGTCCCTAGAGGCCGACGAATCAGTAGAGCAAGCGGCATCGAAGGAAGGGACGACGGCGCTGGTCGTCGATGGGGCCGCCGGGCTATCACGTCCGCGAGCCCCTCTTTCTCATGGATCGACCCGGTACCCCCGCATGTCGAACCTATCGAGAATGCGCCTTCACGAAAAACACTTCTAGGTTTCAGGGAGAGAGGGATGAATCAATCTCGTGGGCGGCGTCTGGCCGCCTGGGCGGGCTTGTCCGCGTGCGTCGCGATCGGCGCGACGGCGCTCATCAACGGTGCTGCGCACGCGCAGACCGCTGCAACCGCCGCAGCCGCTACGTCGGCGACGTCCGCCACAGGCGCACCACCCCCGATCGCCGACTTTTTCCGCGACCCGATGATGCGGCGTCCGAAGATCTCGCCGGACGGCCGCGCCATCGCACTGGTCGTCAGCAGCGCGCAGCACGATCGCAGCGCCCTCGCGGTGATCGAGCTGGACCAGGGCGGCCGCGTCACGCAGGTCGCCAGCTTCACCGATTCCGACATCGCGCACTTCGACTGGGTCGGCAGCAACCGTCTCGTCTTCACCTCCGGCAAGGATCAGGCGGGCAAACGCAGCGACTACAACGCCGCGGGCCTGTGGACCGTCAAGCGTGACGGCTCCGAACGTCGCCAGCTGATCATGACGCGATACGCCCAGGGTCAGACCGGCGAGACGCGTGTCATCTCGCGCGCGCTGCCCTACGAATGGCAGTTCCAAGGCGTGCCGGACGACGACACCGGGGAGGTCATCGTCGGCTACGGCCGGTACGACGCGCGCGGCGATCTGACGTCGGTGCAGCTGGCGCGCCTCAACGTCGAGACGCAGCAGCGCCGCATGCTGGACACCAAGTCGCCGGACAACGCCATCCTTTGGGACCTCGACCCCGTCGGCGAGCCTTGGGCCCTGAGGACCTACGTGGAGAATCGCGAGGCCCTCTACTTCAAGACGTCGGACGGTGCCTGGACGCTGGCGCAGGAAGGCAACTACGTCACCTCGCCGACCGTCATGCCGCTGGCCTCCGACGGCCGCGACCTGCGCCTGGTCGTCGGCAGCACACCCGCCGGCACGGACGCGCTGTACCGAATCGATCCGAAGACCTTGAAGAAGGAAGCCGAGCCGCTCGTCTCGTTGGACGGCTTCGACTTCGACGGCGAGGCGGTCTTCGACTCGGAGAGCCGGCGCCTGCTGGGATTGCACTTCGTCAGCGACGCGCCCACCACGCACTGGTTCGATGCGACGCTCAAGCAGATGCAGGCGAACGTCGACGGCGCGCTGCCCGGGCGCATCAACACGCTGCAATGCCGGCGCTGCCTCAAGACGGGGCGCGTGCTGGTGACCTCGATGTCGGACACGCAGCCGGAGGAGTACTACGTCTACGACCACGCCGCGAAGAAGCTGAGCGCGATCGGCGCGGCGCGGCCGTGGATCCGCGCGGCCGGGATGGCGCACGTCGAGCAGACGCGCATCAAGGCGCGCGACGGGCTTGAGATCCCCGTGACAGTGACCATGCCGCAAGGCAAGGCCGATGGCCCGCGTCCGGCGGTGGTACTGGTGCACGGCGGCCCGTTCGTGCGCGGCACCACCTGGGGCTGGGAAGCGGAGCCGCAGTTCCTGGCCTCGCGCGGCTACGTCGTCATCGAGCCCGAATTCCGCGGCAGCTACGGCTACGGCAACAAGCTGTTCCGTGCCGGCATGAAGCAGTGGGGCGAGGGCATGATCGACGACCTCAGCGATGCGCTCGCGTGGGCGGTGAAGCAGGGCTGGGTCGATGCGAAGCGCGTCTGCATCGCCGGCGCGAGCTACGGCGGGTACGCGACCCTGATGGGCCTGATCAAGGACCCGGGCCAGTACCGCTGCGGCGTGAGCTGGGCCGGCGTGACCGATCTCGATTACCTGTTCAGCCTGGACTGGAGCGACGAGAGCGAAGCCGGACGACGCTACGGCCTGCCGGCGCTGGTCGGCGACCGCGTGAAGGATGCCGAGATGCTGCGCCGGACCTCGCCTTTGCGCCGCGCGGCCGATCTCAAGGCACCGGTCCTGATCGCCCACGGCTACGACGATCGCCGCGTGCCCATCGACCACGCGTCGGACTTCCGCCGTGCGCTCGACAAGGCAGGGCACAAGGACCTCGAATACGTGACCTACGAGGGCGAAGGCCACGGCTGGCGCAAGCTCTCCACGGAGGTCGACTTCTACGGGCGGATGGAGCGCTTCCTGGCGAAGCATCTCCAGTAAAGCAAAAGGCCTCGCCGGGAGGCGAGGCCTTTCAACTGCGGGAGGCTGCTTACCAGCCGATCGTGTACGTCACCGTCGTCGGCGCGTTCGTGTGCAGCGACGGGCTGAAGCCACCGACGTCGTCGTAGGCGAAGCCGTAGGCCAGTCCATAGCCGTTGGCGGCGCCTTCGGTGCCCTTGATCGAGTGGTCATGCCAGAACTTGGCGAACCAGTTGCCGCGCGTGCCGGCCGGGTAGAAGGCCGCCGGGCGGTACCAGTCGGCCGGCGTCGCCAGCACGTGACGGTTCAGCGCCGCGCACACCTGCGCCTGGATCTGCAGCTGGATCGACTTGGCCGCGTCGGCCGGGGTGTCGACCTGGAAGCTGCCGTCAGGCTTGCGCGGATCGTCCAGCTTGCCCGAACCCAGGAAGACCTCGGCCGTGTTGGGCTTGCCGTTGATGTAGTACGTGCCGTTGGAACGACCGCCGGTGAAGACGAAGCGGTTGGTGCTGCCGTCCACGCGACCGCGGAAGGTGCCAAGGTTGTCCAGCGTGAAGACCAGGTCCTGCGTCTTGAAGCGGTTCCACATGTCGCCGATGTAGCCGTCCAGGTAGGCGCCGTTCACGTCGCCCGGGCGGAAGGTGAAATGCGCCGGCGCCAGGATGCGGGTGCGGTAGGGCACGTTGGCGAAGTTGGGATCGGCCAGGCTGCGGAACTCGACCGGCACTTCCTGCTGGAACTTGGTGAACAGCGCATCGCGCGATTCGGTCAGCGGTTCGCCGACGGTCTTGTCGTAACCGCCCAGGCCTTGCACGCGCAGCTTCAACGGGAAGCCGAAGTGGTCCACGCGGGTGGTGTTGATGAAGATGCCCTGGTCCGGCTGGCCCTTGGGGATCAGTGCGAATTCACCGAAGTCGAAGATGACGTCCAGGTTGGGATCGCTCGCGTTCTCGATGTTGGCGCCGGCGTAGGCGATGTTGCCCGCGCCGTCCGTGTTGACCTCGATGAACATCGGGCTGCCCACCGACATCAGCACGCGTGCCGAGTTGACCGGCGGAATCGTGATCTGCTTGGTCTGCGACAACGGGAAGAAGTAGTTGGCGTACTTGCGGCCGTTCTTGGTCACGGTGTTGTCGGACAGGCGCATCGGCACGACGTTGCCGCCGGCGTCGACGTGCACGAACTCGCCGGTCTGCCAGCTCTTGCCGATGATGGCCCAGTACACCTGCGAGTCGGGCCAGCGGCCGTTGGTCGCGTTCTCGATCTTGAAGGTGGTCTTCGCGTTCCAGTCGGCCGGGTTGCCCGGATTGCCGGGGTTCTGCGGCGTGCCCGGATCGGTCGTGCCGCCGCCCGACGCGACGGTCGCGGAGAAGCGCGCGCTGTCATAGGCCGGGTTGCCGTTGTTGTAGGTGAACCAGTAGTCCACGCGCGTGCCGACGGCCGCGCCGGCCAGCGCCAGCTCGTAACGCGCCGCGCCGCCGTTGAAGGGCATGCGCAGGTTCTGCTGCGGGCCGCCGTTCAACTGGTAATGCGCGTCGACCCAGGTCGTCGCGACGTTGGACTTGAACCAGAGCGTGGCCTGGCTGCCGTTGAGCGCGACGCCGTGCGAGAAGCTCGCATTGGTCTGCGCCTGGGTGGTGGGCACGCTGACACTCAGCGCGAGGAAGGCCAGGCACGCGCCCAGCCAGGAGAGGAGGCGATTCATGCAATCTCCAAGAGGTTTCGATGGTGTGCTGGAGGCACCGATCGACGCAGTCCGGGGAACGCTCTGCGACGTCCGTCCGGGTCCGCGACTTCTCTCCTGCGCCAACCATCCTAGGCAAAAGCCGTGAATTCTGAAAGCGCTTTCACCATTTCGAGGTATGCGATTGAAACGGCTTGAAAGCGGCGATGCAGGTGAACGGGTGGGGGAGGGCCTTGCTGTCGCGGCGTGAGGACCGGTGCGATGTCCGGGCGGACCAGCAGCCCCGGCGAGGGCGGAAGAGGCTTGAAATGGGGGCTGCGGGCGAGGAGCGCCGCCTGCTGGTACGGACCTCGCTTATCGTCATGGCCGCTTTTTCCGGTACTCCTCCGTCCGATCCCAGTCCGATCCCCGCCCGATGTCGACACCTTCCGCAACGTCTGATGCCGAGTTCTCGTTCCGCCGGATCGCCGTGTCCGCCTTCGGGCCGTCGCTGCTGTTCGGCCTGGGCGAGGGCGCGATCCTGCCGATCGTGCCGCTGATGGCCCGGGAGCTGGGGTCGTCGGTGTCGATGGCGGCCTTCGTGGTGACGCTGATCGGGCTGGGCTCGCTGCTGAACAACATCCCCGCGTCGGTGATCACGATGCGCTGGGGCGAGCGCTGGGCCATCGTGGCCGCCGGCGTGTGGAGCGCGCTGGGCATGGCGCTGTGCGTGCTGCTGCCCGGCGTGCTGGCGCTGGGCATCGGCTGCTTCATGGTGGGCATGTCCCAGGCCGTCTACAACCTGGCGCGCCAGAGCTACCTGACCGAGGCCGTGCCGGCCGCGTACCGGGCGCGGGCGCTGTCCACGCTGGGCGGGGTGATGCGGATCGGGATGTTCATCGGGCCGTTCCTGTCGGCGGCCGCCGTGCACGCCTTCGGCCTGCAGGCGGCGTTCGGCGTCGGCATCGCCGGCGTGCTGGCCGCGGCGGCCATCGGCGCGCGGCTGCCGGACCTGGAGGCGCCGCCGCATCCCGCCGGCGCGGCCGCACCGGCGCCGGTCTCGCTGAAATCCATCGTGGCCGACCACCGCCGGGTCTTCCTGACACTGGGCCTGGGCGTGATGCTGGTCAGCGCGGTGCGGGCGTCGCGGCAGGCGGTGATCCCGCTGTGGGCGGACCATCTGCTGCTGGCGCCGGCGGTCACCTCGCTGATCTACGGCATCTCGGGCGGCATCGAGATGCTGCTGTTCTACCCGGCGGGCCGCGTGATGGACCTGAAGGGCCGCCGCTGGGTCGCGGTGCCGTCGATGGCGATCATCGGCCTGGCGCTGCTGGCGATGCCGTTCACCGTCGGCTTCACGACCCTGCTGATCGCCGCGACGGCGATCGGCTTCGGCAACGGCATCGGCTCGGGCCTGATCATGACGCTGGGCGCCGACCACGCGCCGCGCCACGGTCGCGCCTACTTCCTCGCGGTGTGGCGCTTCCTCTCCGACGTCGGCGGATCCTGCGGCCCCGCGCTGCTGTCGGCGCTGGTGGCGACGGCCTCGCTGGCCGGCGGCATCGCGGTCACCGGCTTGCTGGCGATGCTGGCGGCGACGCTGCTGGGGAGGTGGATCCCGCCGAAGAACGCGGCGGCGTCCGGAACGACGGCAGCGCCGCCAGTCCCTCCGCGCTGATCCCGCTCCGGTCCATCACGTGCGGGACGAGGGCGTCCCGCCAGCGATCCTCGAAGGCATCAACCTCGCGCAGGTATCGGACATGGCTGGCCGCGTCGGTGCCCGCGAGGCGTTCGCCGGTCAAGGTCAGCGCCAGTCCCGGCGACCACCACGACCAGCGCTCGACGAAGCGGGCCTGCTTCAGCCGCGCGTCATCGAAGCCTCGCATCAACGGTCTCAGCACGCGGTCCTGCGCCAGCACGCGGGGGACGAAGCTCGCGGGCCACACCGCCGGCAACTGGGCGGGGACCGTCGGATGTCGTGCGTACCAGTCGCGGGCGAGCGCGTCCTCGTGGGTCTCGCTGTCCTGCTGCGCGTCGCGGATCTGCACGATCGCCGCCAGACGCGACGGCATCGGCGTCTCGCGCTGGGCGCCCCAGAGCAGCCCGGCAGGGACGACGAAGGTCAGCATGAGCCACAGGCCCAGCGCGGCGAGCATGGCGGCGGGGCCGGACAGGGGCAGCGCCGAGAGCGACCCGCCCAGCAGCACCCATGCGCCGCAGAAGGCCGCGAGCGCGAGCGCCCAGTGCCCGCCCGCAGCGGCCGAGGCGCCAGGATCGAGCAGCAACGCCGGCAGCGTGGCCAGCATCGCCACCATCCACAACGCGAGGAAACGCCAACCCAGCGCCGCCACGATCACCCTCGGCACGCCGCGGCGCGCCTGCACGCGAAGCAGGCCGAGACGGCCTTGTTCGCGTTCCTCCTGCAGCAGGCCCGCGCACAGCGCCAGGGCGACCAGCGGCAGCAGCAGCGCCACCATCGCCGGCACGCCCGGCAGGCCGCTCTCGACCAGCAGCGGATTGCGCAACGGACCGGGCGGCCGCGCGTCGACGTGCCGGCTGTCGAGCGTCGCCTTGAGTTGCACCGGCAGCACGCGCAGGCGATCGACGCCGAGCCCGAGTCCGTCGCCCACCGGCATGCGCGTCGCGCCCAGCTCGCCGCGGCCGAGCTGATAGGTCGCTTGCGCGGCGGCGGGACCCGGCAATGCCGCTCGGAACTGCGCGCTCGCGGCGTCGATGACCGCCGTGCGCCGCGCGTCGTCGGCAGCGGCGGCGCGGCGCCAGTCGCGCGCATCCACGCCAGCGGACACTGCGGCGGTCAGCAGCGCCAGCAGCAGCGCGCCCAAGGCGATCCAGGCCTGCACTTGCCTTCTCAAGCGCAGGCCTTCGGCGCGCCAGGTATCGAGGTCGGGAATGAACGGAATGGAGGGAATGAACCGAAGGCGCCTCATGGGACCAGCCTCCGCGCGCTGAGCAGCAGACCGCCGACGGCCGCCGCCAGCCACAGCGCCAGCAGCTGGAGGTCGGGCCAGGCCGCGTGCAAGGCGAACCGCCACCCGGGCGGCTCGTAGGTCCACGGCGGAATCGCACGCCACTGCGCATCGCCCGCATAACGGCTTTCGAAGGACGTGAGGCCGCGCGTGGCGTCGCGGTCCCATTCGTCCATGCGCGTGGTGAAGGTCCGGCGGTACTGTTCGGCCGCGTCCTCGAAATGCCGGCGATGCGCGAGGTCGGTCCCCGCGAGCGCACCGCCCACCGCGCGCATCGACGCGTAGGGGCTGATCGCGGTCAGGCCGCGCAGCAGCGCCTGCTGCCGCGACTGCGCGTCCCACAGCGCGTCGAAGTGCAGCGCGTGCACGCGGGCCGCGTAGGCGTCGCGGAACAGGCGGCGCGCCGCGTTCGCGCCGAGCGGCAGGTCGTCGAGGCGGGTCACGCGATGCTCGGCGAGCAGTCCGGCTTCAAATGTCTTCATTCGCGCCTTCGCATCGCCATCGCCCGGCAGCCCCTGCTCGATGTCGCGCGCGATGGCCGACCAGAAGGCCTGACCCGTCGGCAGCGGCGCGAGACGCTCGACCGCGGTGGCCGCCAACCTCGGCACGATGAACACCGCGACGACCCAGAGGCCGGTCAGGGCCAGCAGCGCGGCGCGGGAGTTGCGGCAGAACGCCGAGACACTCACCGTCACCGCGGACCAGACGGCGACGGAAATGAGCAACGCGGCGCAGAAGGTGAGCGCCTCGATCGCCACGCTGCCGTCGATCACGAGCCCTGCGGCCAGCAGCAGCGCAGGCAACAGGATCAGCGACAGGGCGGCGCACAGCGCCAGCCATTTGCCGAAGAGCAGGGGCCGCACGCGCAGACCGCAGGCCTGCAGCATGCGCAGCGTGCCGGTCTCACGCTCACGGGTGACCGCGCCGTGGCCGAGCACCACGATCAGCAAGGGCATCAGCGCGCCCAGCACGAACGCCGGCGTCAGCTCGCCCAGGCCGATCGTCGGCGCGGCGTCCGCCGCCGGCGCGAACAGCGCCATGTTGCGCTTGTGAGGCTCCAGCCACAGCGCCTGTCCCGCCTGCGCATCGACGCCAGGCTCCACCGCGGCCAAAGGCGACGCCGGCTTGAACGCATACAGCCCGAAGTGCGCGCCGCGGTGCGGGTGCTTGTCGCCCTGGTGGTCCCACTGCGCCCGGGACGCGGCCTCGACCTCCCGCCGTTCCCGCTCGGCGCTCTCGCGCCGCTGATGCGCGAGCACGAGCATCGCGGCGAACAGCAGCACCAGCGCGATGCCCAGCACCCACAGCCGGCCGTCCCGCAGCTGCGCGCGCAGCTCCGTCCTCACGAGGGCGGCCATCATGGCAAGGGCTCGTCGAAGGGGCTGCCGCTGTAGCCGCTCTGGCCGGTGCCACCGCTCTGGCCGCCGTCGCCGCTCTGGCCGCCGTCGCCGCTCTGGCCGGTGCCGACGGTTCCAACGGTTCCGTGCATCTCGCGGGCCCCGCCGCGCGCATGTTCCAGGTAGATGCGCTCCAGCTCCTCGTGGGCGACGCCTTGGGCGTCGAACGCCGCGACCAGGCGACCTTCGCGCAGGATGCCGATGCGGTCCGCGACCTGCAGCGCGTTGAACAGGTCGTGGGTCGCCATCAGGATGGCCAGTCCCGCGTCGCGGGCGTCGAGCACGCCGCGCGCAAACTCGTTGGCCGCCGCGGGGTCGAGGCCGGAGGTCGGTTCGTCGAGCAGCACCGCGCGTGCCCGCCGCGCCCTCGCGATGGCGAGACCGACCTTCTGCCGCATGCCCTTCGAATACCCGCCGACGCGCTGCGAATGCGCCGCTTCGGCCAGGCCGGACGCGGCGAGCAGCTGGCAGGCGCGTCCGAAGGCGATCCGCAGCCCGGAGAGCGTGCAGAAGTACTGCAGGTTCTCGATGCCGCTGAGGTAGGGGTAGAGGGCAACGTTCTCCGGCAGGTAGGCGATCCGGGCGCGAGCGGCCTGCGGATCGCGCGTCGCGTCGATGCCGTCGACCAGCGCCTGGCCGCTCGACGCCGGCACGAAGCCGAGCAGCGCGTTCAGCGTGGTGGTCTTGCCGGCGCCGTTTCCGCCGAGCAGCGCGTAGACGCAGCCCGGCGGGACGCGCAGGTCGAGGGCGTCGAGCGTGACGCGAGCGCCGCGCCGCACGACGAGGCGCCGTGCCTCGAGCACCGGGTCGGCCGCCGTCGACCGGGTGACATCGAGCGGGAGCGCGGTGTGCGAAGAGGGAGCGGCGCCCATCAGAAGAACACCTTCAGCGTTGCGCCGACGGTGCGGCGCGGCACCGGCGAGAGCATCAGGCCGGCGGCGCTGCCGTAGGCGATCTCGGTGCCGTAGCGGTGCGGCTGGAACACCGCGTACAGCGTCGCCTGCATGGACGCCCAGTCGTAGGTCGCGCGCAGGTCGTAGCGCGTGTAGACCGGCATCTCGCGCTCCTGGGTGGCGGGCGTGCCGACGTAGTAGGGGATGCCGGAGAGGTAGTAGGCATCGGCGTTCAGCGTCATCCGGCCGGCGCCGAGCGCGAAGCGGTGCTGCACGCCGCCCTTGAGCTGGCGGCCGGGCACCGACAGCTTCGCGCCGGTGTTGGCGGCGGGGTTGTTCACCTTGGCTTCGAGGATGCGGCCGAGGCTGGCGTAGACGCTGCTGGACGCCGCGAGCTGCCAGCGCGTCTCCAGTTCCACGCCCTTGCGCGTCGTGTCGCCGACCGACTTGAACGAGCCGTCGGGCTGGCCGGTGATCTCGTCGTCGTTCTGGATGTAGTACGCGGTGCCGGACGCGGTCCAGCCGGCCAGCGGCGCGGTGGTGAAGCCGGCATCGTAGGAGCGCACCTTGCTCGGCGCCACGGGGCTGATCACACCGCCGGACGCGCCCAGCGGACCGGTCGCGCCGCTGCTGCTGATCTGCTCCGCCGCCGGCGAGCGCATGCCCTGCGCGACGTTGGCGAACAGCTCCAACGACGGCAGCACCGACCAGGACGCGCCCAGCTTGGGCGTCAGCACGCCCTTGCGATAGCCGGTCGTGGCCGCCGGCAGCTTCAGGTTGTCGATGTCGTAGTCGAAGCGGTCGTAACGCGCACCCGCGCTCAGCTTGAGGTCCCGGACGGGGCGCCACTGCGCCTGCGCGAAGACGCCGTAGGTGAGCAGGTCCAGGTCTTGCGCGTTGACGTAGTTGGCCGTCGGCGCGCGGTTGACGAAGATCCGGCGCGACGCGTCCCCGCGATCCACACGTGCTTCGGCGCCGACCGCGATCGCGGCGTCCTCGCCGAGTCGGAAGTTCTGCAGCAGGCGTCCGCCGAAGATGTTGCGATGGTCGACGCCGACCGTGTGCGTCGTGGCGTTGGAGGTGATGCCGCGTGTGCGATCGAAGCGTTCGGCGTAGGCGGTCCCGTACCAGCCGGCGTCGCCCTCGGCGGGGGCGCGGTTCAGCACCAGCGAGCTGCGGCGCGCGCTGCCGAAGCCCGGATTGTTGGCCTGCGTCGAGCGAGGATCGAGGCCCTTTTCAAGGTCCGGCAGCAGGAGATAGCCGGCGGCGGCGAAGTCGGCGACGTAGCGGGTGACGCGCAGGCTGTAGCGGGCGTCGCCAATGCGCGTGCCGAGCTTCCAGAAGAAGGTGTCGCGGTCGGTGCGGGAGTCGCGTCGGTAGCCGTCGTTGCGATAGAGGTCGGCGACGAGCAGCGAATCGATCTTCGGCAGGCCGCCCAGGACAGCGCTGGAAGATGCGCCGCCGGAAGCGCCGCCGGAAGCGCTGTCGGAAGCGCTGTCGGAGGTGCCGCCGAAGGTGTTGGAGAGTACGAGGGTGGCGCGCCGCAGGCCGTAGCGCTCGACGCTGACGCCCAGGCTGGACGGCGTCGCGGCACCGCCGTCGCGGGTGCGGATGTCCACCGCGCCGGCGCGGTTCTGGTCGCCGTAGAGCGCGGAGATCGGTCCCTTGACGACGTCGATGCCGCCGATCAGGTCGCCGACCAGCCATTCGAGGAACACCGGGCCGTGGCCGGCGCCGCCCTGGCTGGACGGGATGTTCTGCGGCACGCCGTCGACATAGACGGCGGTGTCCGCGCCGTGCGTGCCCTGCGTGGCGAAGCCGCGCATGCGGAAGCCGTTGCCCGTCTCGCCCTGGTCGATGTTGTTGGCCAGGACGCCTGGGACGCGGCGGAAGACGTTGGAGATGTCGCGGCCGATGTTGGTCGCGGCGATGTCCTCTTCGCTCAGGTGCTGGACGGCGCCGGGCAGGGCAGTCGGCTTCAGGCTCAGCTCGTTGCGGTCGCCGGGCTGGCGGACCGTCGAGGCGGACTTGCCGGAGACCTCGACGCGTCGCAGGGGTTGCGCGTCGGCGGGAACGTCGGAAGCCGGCGTGGGCGGGACGGCCTGGGCATGGGCCAGGTCGACCGCGAAGGCCAGCGAGAGAAGGAGGGCCAGGGGAGTCGGCGCGAAGGGGAAGGAAATGGACGTGGAGGACGTGGAACGGTTCGAAGACATGAGAGAGCCCGGGGAATGGAGAAGGTCGACACGCAGCGCGGCCGTCATCCGGCACCGGAGGTGCGGATGAGGCCATGCGGACGTGGAGAGGTCAGGTGTCCGGAGCGGACGGGAACCTAGGCCCGGGGTGGCCCTCGAGGAGGCGCGGCCAGCACGCAGCGACCGGTGGGCAGTCCACAGGTCGGCGCGAGCGGCGGGGGAGAGGCTTCCGCATGGAAGCTGAAGGCGAGCGGCGTGTCCGACGCGGCGAAGAGCTGCGCATGGAACAGGCACCAGGCGCATCCGCCGCCCTTGACCTCGCCGTTGCCGCCATCGAGACCATCGGCATCGCTGTGGTCGTCGAACGCGAATGCGTTGGCGATCAAGGCGGCGTCGACATCGACGGAAGCCCCAACGACGTTGGCGGTGACGCCGTCAGCGGAGGCGCTTGAGGCGCCGACGAGTTCGGCGACGGCCTGGCTCGCATGCCGGGCTTCGTGCAACGGCCACGCCAGCAGGACGCTCGCCACCAGCAGGGCGAACGTCCACAGCGTGAGGGACCGGTTGAAACGAGGCATGACGGCAGAGGAGGGCGAAGAAACGCGCGGGCGGCATTGTGCACCGGTCTTCGTGACGCACCCGTTGGTCATGAGAAGGTCGTGCGAAGGTCATGCGACAGTCGGGGCATGTCTTCTCCCCGTGTCGACCTTTCGGCTGAACGCCGCCCCGGCTCCCCGCCCAAGCTGCTTCGAACCGCACGCCTGCTGATGCGGGCCTCCGCGCCCGCGCTCGCCGCAGCGGCGATCGACTTCCAGTCGCGCAACCTGGCGCATTTCGCCCGTTGGGATCCGACGCGCCCGGCCAATCATTGGGAGCTGGAGATCACGAGGGCGCGGCTCGCCCGCGAGGACGTCGCCTTCGACGCCGGGACGATCTGGCGCTACTGGCTGTCGCTGCCCGAAGCGCCGGATCGGCTGATCGGCGTGTGCGCGGTGTCGGATGTCGTGCGGGGCGTGTTCCAGAGCGCGATGCTGGGCTACAGCCTCGACGCGGGGTGCGTGGGCGGCGGACTGATGCGGGAGGCGCTGACGCACCTGATCGACGAGGTCTTTGGCGAGTCGGTGTCGCTGCATCGCCTGCAGGCGTCGGTGAGGCCGGAGAACCAGCGCAGCCGTCGGGTGCTGGAGCGCCTGGGCTTCCAGCGCGAGGGTTTCAGCCCGCGCTACCTGTTCATCGACGGCGCGTGGCGCGATCACGAGACCTTCGCGCTGATCAATCCGCACTGGGGCGAGACCCAGCGGCCGGCGACGTGACGCGCAGGGCATGTTCGCGACGCTGACCATCCTCCTGCCTCTTTTCGGCCTGATCGCCGCCGGATACGGCGCACGCAAGCTGTCGCTGCTCGACGGCAACGCGGCCAGCGTGCTCAACGCCTTTGTCGTGTGGCTGGCGCTGCCGGCCTTGCTTTTCGACATCACCGCGCACAGCAGTTGGGCGGCGCTGTGGCAGCCGGGCTTTGTCGGCGCCTTCGGAGTGGCGACGGCGGTGGTCTTCGCGGCGGTCTTCCTGGTCCGGTTGCGTGCCGGACGCCCGATGGCGGACGCCTCGGTCGAGGCGGTGGCGGCGTCGTACTCGAACACGGGGTATGTCGGCCTGCCGCTGTGCCTGCTGGTCTTCGGCCGCGGCAGCCAGGTCGAGGCGACGATCGCGACGCTCATCGTCGTGTGCGTGCTGTTCTCGGTCGCGATCGTGCTGATCGAGCTCGGCCTGCAAGGCGGCGAGCGCAGCCGGGCCCGACGGGTGGGAGCGGCGCTCTGGCGCTCGCTCAAGCATCCGCTGGTGATGTCTCCGCTGCTGGGCGCGGCGTGGTCGGGGACAGGGGTTGCCCTGCCGGCCGTGGCGCACACCTTCCTGCAACTGCTCGGCCAGGCGGCGACGCCATGCGCGCTCGCGGCGCTGGGCGTGTTCCTCGCGGACTGCCCGGTGCGACGCGCCGATCGCGGCACCGTGTGGGCGCTCGTGGCGGTGAAGCTGATCGCGCTGCCCGGCCTGACGTGGTGGCTGGCCAACCACGTGTTCATGCTGCCTCCGCGCAGCGCCGACGCCGCGGTGCTGCTCGCCGCGCTGCCCACCGGCACGGGTCCGTTCATGCTGGCGGAGTTCTACCGACGGGACGTCGGGGTGTCGTCGACCACCACACTGGTGTCGACCGTGCTGTCGCTGGGGACGCTGGCGGTGGCTCTGACGCAGCTGCGTTGAAGCTGGAGGGCACCGAAGCGCCGGGAAGCTTTTCCTTCGCATTTGCTTGTGCGGTGCGCTTCGTTGGCTGGGCACGCCAACGCCAGCAGGCTATGGGGTTGTCGTGACTGATGACTCCCGAAAGCCCCCATGTCCCTTCGTTCGTCCTTCCGCCCGTTGAACTCCGGAATCCCGCTGAGTGCTGTCGCGCTCGCTGCCATCGCCAGCCTCGCATCCGCCGTCCAGGCTCAAGCGCAATCGGCAGCATCGTCGGTCGCCGCCTCCGGTGATCAGCTCCAACAGGTCGTCGTCACCGGCACGCGTCGCGTGAACCGGACGGTTGCGGAGTCCGAATCGCCGGTCGACGTGCTCAGCGTCGCCGATCTGCAACGTACCGGAACGTCCGAACTCGCGACGGCGCTCGGGCAGTTGCTGCCCTCGCTGAACTTCCCGCGGCCGTCGCTGACCGACGCGTCCGATGCCGTGCGGCCCGCCCAGTTGCGCGGGCTGTCGCCGGACCAGACCCTCGTGCTGATCGACGGCAAGCGCCGGCACACCACCGCGGTCGTCAACATCAACGGCACGCAGGGCCGCGGCTCCGCACCGGTGGACCTGAACACCATCCCCTTCGCCGCCATCGAACGCGTCGAGGTCCTGCGCGACGGCGCCGCCGCGCAGTACGGCTCCGACGCGATCGCCGGCGTGATCAACATCGTGCTGAAGAAGGGCGCCAAGGGCGGCAGCGTCAATGCCGAGGTCGGCCAGACCGATTCGGGCGACGGCTTCCGCCACACCGAGGCGGCCAGCGCCGGATTCGCGCTCGGCCAGGATGGCTGGGTACGCTTCGCGCTTGAGAACCGCCATCAGCAACGCACCAACCGCGCCGGCGTCGACACGCGCGACGCGGCGACGGAGCCGCGTTTCGGCCAGGTCAACAACCGCCTGGGCGATCCGGACAGCCACCAGCAGTCCGCCGTGATCAACGCGGAGATCTCGCTGACCGACAGCTTGCAGGCCTATGCCGTCGCCACGCTGAGCCATCGCGACACGGTGTCCGCCGCGTTCTGGCGCACCCGTGCGACCGCCGTGGCCAACAACGTCGCCGGGCTGTATCCGGAGGGTTTCCTGCCGCTGCAGGACAGCAGCACGGTCGACACCGGCATCGTCGCCGGCGTGCGCGGTGAAGTCGCCGGCTGGTCCTGGGATGCGAGCGTCAACCACGGCCGCAACCGCTTCGACATCGCCGTGGCCAACACGGCCAATTACTCGCTCGGCAACGCGAGCCCGACGCGCTTCGACGCCGGCCGGCTCAGCAACCAGCAGACGGTGCTGAACCTCGACCTGTCGCGCGAGGTCGATCTGGGCCTCGCTGCGCCGTGGACGCTGGCGCTCGGCGCCGAGGCGCGCCGTGAGCGATATGAGATCGACGCCGGCGAGCCCGCGTCCTATCAGGCCGGCGGCGCCTCCGGCTTCCCCGGTTTCCAGCCGAGCAACGCCGGCGCGCATTCGCGTCACGACGTGGCGGCCTATGCCAGCCTCGAAGGCCAGGTGACGAAGGCTTTCAGCGCCTCCGCCGCGCTGCGGGCCGAACACTACAACGACTTTGGCAACGCGACCTCCGCGAAGCTGTCCGGCCGCTACGTCTGGTCGCCGGCCGTCGCATTGCGTGGCACCGTGTCCACGGGCTTCCGCGCGCCCTCGCTGGCGCAGCAGTACTTCGCCACCACGTCGACCAACCTGATCAACGGCGCGCTGGTCGATGCCGGCACCTTCCCGGTCGAGTCCGCCGCCGCGGCGGCGCTTGGTGCGAAGCCGCTCAAGGCGGAGAAGTCGCGGAACGTGAGCCTCGGCCTGTTGCTGAAGCCGCTGGCGCAGTGGCAGACGACGGTCGACGTCTATCAGATCGACATCGACGACCGCATCCTGCTGTCGGCCAACCTGACCTTGCCGGTCGCGCTTCGCAACCAGCTGGCGGCGCAGGGCGTGCCGGTCAGCGCGGGGCGCTACTTCACCAATGCGCTGGACACGCGCACGCGCGGCGTCGACGTCGTGAGCACCTGGCAGCAGGACTGGGGCGGCGCGGGCCGCGGCCAGTACACGGTCGCGTACAACCACAACAGGAATTCGATCCGGCATGTCGACGACAACCCGGCGATCCTGACCGCCAACAGTCTGGAGCTGATCGACCGCGTCTCGCTGGCGCGCGCCACGATCGGATCGCCCAAGGACAAGCTCGTGCTCGGCGCCGAGCACCGCTGGGGACCGTGGATCGCTCGCGCGGCGGCGAGCCGCTACGGCAGCTTCGTGATCCGGCAGTCCAACGCGGCCAACGACCAGACCTTCGGGCCGGCGTGGCTGCTCGACCTGTCGGCGGGGTGGGAGCAGGGCGCCTGGTCCTGGAGCGCCGGCATCGACAACCTCACCAACCGCTACCCCGATCGCGTGATCACGCCGAATGCCGTCGGAGGGATCCTGGCCTACAACCAGTTCTCGCCATTCGGCGCGAACGGCCGTCAGTACTACGCGAAGGCGGGATATCGCTGGTAACGCGCCACCACCCGGATGAGTTCCTCTCCCGCACTGCGGGAGAGGGGCTCGAGGCTGGTGCGGCGTCCGCTTCGACGACCCGCTTCGACGACCCGCTTCGACGACCCGCTTCGACGACCCGCTTCGACGACCCGCTTCAACGACCCGCTTCAACGACCCGCTTCAACGACCCGCTTCAACGACCCGCCTTCGACGGCCCGCCTTCGGTACGTTCCGGAAGCTGATGGCGAGGCGGTTGTCGGTGTTCATGAAGCCGATCGTGAATTTCCTCCGCCATCTCAACCCCGTCATCCTGGGAGGAACGACCCTTGCCATGCAAGCGGCTCCACTCCGATCTTGACGGGAACGCCCATGGACATCGACCCCCGCCCGCCGCGCGACCTCTGCGTCGGCACCGCTTCCGGACTGCTCGGCGGCCTGATCGGCGCCGCCGCGATGACCGCCTTCCAGGCAGGTCTGGAGCGGGTCGGCATCACCTCCGGCGTGCGCGGCATGCCCTCGACCGAACGGGCCGCCGAGCGCGTCGCCAAGCTCACGGGCCGTCGCCTGCCCCGCAAGCGCCGTCCCGCGGCCGGCGAAGCCGTCCACTACGGGATGGGCTCGCTGGTCGGCGGTCTGTACGGCGCGGCCGCCGAGCTCCAACCGCGCGTCACCGCGGGATGCGGCACGGTCTTCGGCGTGGCCGCGGCGACCGTCGTCGACGAGACGCTGGTGCCCGCCTTCCGTTTCGGCGATCCGATCACCCGGGCGCCGCTGCAGTCGCATCCATATTCCTATGTCTCGCACCTGGTATACGGCGCGTTCACCGAATCGGCGCGACGCTTCTTCCGTCGCTTCTTCGGCGACGTGGGCACGGGCGCGCAGCTCGTGCGGGAAGCGAAGGCGCAGGGCGTGCCCGTCGTCGCCGTCAAGCCGGCCGATTCACGCCGTACGCTGTTGCTCGCCTTCCTGCTCGGCAGCACCGCCGGGCCGCGGACCAGCGCGCCGCTGACCGTCGCCAGCTGGGCCGCGAAGTGCGGCTGGATCGACGTCAAGGACTCGCCGCTGGCCTTCCTGGGCTCGACCCACGCCGTGGCGGTCACCACCCCGATGGCGATCGGCGAACTCATCGTCGACAAGCTGCCTGCGACACCCGATCGCACCGATCCGCCGGGGCTCGCGGCGCGCGCGGTCAGCGGGGCGATCTCGGGCGCGGCGCTGGCGGGCGGCCGTTCATGGCCCGCGGCCTTCGCCGGCGCGATGGGCGCGGTCGTGGCCACCTATGCGGGCTACACCTTGCGCGAGAAGCTGTCCGACGCACTCGGCCACGACTTCCCGGTCGCGGCGGTCGAGGACTTCATCGCCTTCGGCGGTGCGACGATGGTGTGTCTGGCTCAACTGGGGAGCAACGCGGCGGACGCCGCGGCCACGCCGTCAGACGCAACCGATTCCTACAACGATGCGCTCTCGGTGCTGGGGTGGCCGCACAGCTGAGCGGCCGGCCATCGGATCAACGCCCGATCAACGCCCGACCAGCACGGCCACCATCGCGCCGCAGAGCGCCATCGCGCCGAGGTAGAGGCCCCAGTCGCGAAAGCGGCGGCGGCGGTCCTCTCGATCGCCTGCCTGGTCCGTGCCTCTCGCAAGCAGGGTGCCCGCCGCATAGAGCCCGGCGGCGATCACCGCCGCCGCGAGCAGGTTGCGGCCTTCGCTCATGTCGTCGCTCGCATCGAGCCACACCGCCGACGCCGCGCCCGTCATCGCGAGCAGGCTGACCGCGCGCCAGCGGTCCAGCCGGCTCACCGGGGGATCGAAACGCGGCTGGCGCAGCCGCTCGCCGTCCGGCTCGGCCGCCGCCGAGCTTCCCGGCGGCGCCCAGCCGGGCGACTTGAACAGCACCCGGATGCGGTCCGCCCAGCGCGGCGTGGCCCGCGCGCGGTGGAAGAGCTCGCCATAGAACTGCCCCACCGCGCGGATCGGATTCCAGCTGTGCAGCGCCTTGACCGTCCCGTAGACGCAGGGTTCGGTCTCTTCGGCGAAGGTCCCGAACATCCGGTCCCAGACCACGAGCACCGCGCCGTAGTTCCTGTCCAGATAGCCCGGATTCACCGCATGGTGGACGCGGTGGTTGGACGGCGTCGAGAAGACGCGGTCCAGCCAGCCCAGCCGGCCGATGTGCTCGGTGTGGATCCAGAACTGGTACAGCAGCACGAACAGCCCGGCCGCCACGTACTGCTCCAGCGGCAGGCCCAGCAGCGCCATCGGCAGGAAGAACGGCCAGCCCATGAGCGCGTAGAAGCTCTCCTGGCGCAGGGCGGTCGTGAGGTTGAAATGCTCGCTCTGATGGTGGACCGTGTGCGCCGCCCAGAAGAGGGCGCTCTCATGGCTGACGCGATGCAGCCAGTAGTCGCAGAAGTCGTACACGACGATGGCCGCGGCCCAGCCCCACCAGCCGTTCCAGACCGAGGCCGGCAGCAGCGCCAGGTGCGGCTGCAGCCAGGCGTACATGCCGTTCTGGAACAGCGGTGTCACGGCGGCCACCGCCAGGCTCATCAGGCCCTGGCTCAGGCTGCTGATCGAGTCGGAGAGCCGGTAGGTGTCGCGCCCCTTCAGCCGCCCCCACAGCCATTCGAAGGCGATCAGGAGTCCGAACAGCGGGACGGCGATGAGCAGGACGCGATGCATGGCGGGAAGGCGGGAAGGCGGGAAGGC
>SEFA01000102.1 GCA_004210455.1 Rubrivivax sp.
CTTCCACACCGAACGCCGCGCGGCCGTGTCCGCCGCCACCGAGACCGCCGAGGCCCTGAGCCTGGTCGCCGACCGCGAGATGGCGGTGCGCACGGCGCTGCTGCAGGCGCTCAGCGTCTCGCCCAGCCTGGCCGAGGGGCGGCTGGAACTCTTCCACGGCGAGGCGTCGCGGCTCGTCGCCGGGTCGCCCAACACCATCGTGCTGACGACGGCCGAGGGCCGGCAACTGATCAACACGCGGATCGCCTGGGGCCAGCCCTTGCCCGCGGCGGGCGGGTTCACCGACGGCATCGACACCACGCGCCGGCTGCTGGTCTCCAACCTCTATGTCGGACCGGTCAACGGGGCGCCCAGCTTCGCCGTGCGCGTGCCGGTGACGGTGCTGGGCAAGCCCATGTACCTCGGCTACGGGAGCCCCGTCAGCGAGATGCAGCAGATCTTCCGGCAGCAGCCGCTGCCCGACGGCTGGCTGGGCGTCGTGCTGGACCGCAACGGCCGCGTCATCGCGCGCACCCGCGATCCGGAGAAACGCGTCGGCCAGCAGGCCAGCCCGAACATGCTGAACGCGCTGCGCGGCGGCGACCGCGGCGTCGTGGAGGCCCGCACGCTCGACGGCGAGTCGGTCTTCACCGTCTTCAGCCGCGCGCCGGATTCGGGCTGGGTGGTCCTGATCGGGCTCAGCCAGGCCGAGCTGGCCAAAGGCGCCTGGACGGCCTTCGCGATGATGCTGTCGCTGTCGCTGGCCTTCATCGTGCTGGCGCTGGTCCTGGCGCGCCGCATGAGCCGGGCGATCGCCGATCCGCTGCGTCGTCTGCGCAAGGACGCGATCCGCATGGGCGGCGGCGCGACGATCGAGGAGACCCCTGGCGGCGTCGACGAGATCGATGTCGTGCAGCACGCGCTGGCCACGGCCAGCCGTGAACGCGCGGGCAACGAGCAACGCCTGCGCGAGGAGATCGACGCGGCGGTCGAACAGACGCGCAACGCGCAGCAGGCGGTGCTGCGCAGCCAGAAGCTGGAGGCGCTGGGCCGGCTGACCGGCGGCATCGCACACGATTTCAACAACCTGCTGCAGACGATGACGACGGGACTGCAGCTGGCGCGCCGGCTCAGCAGCGATCCGCGCGCGGACACGGCGCTCGAGGCCTGCCAGCGCGCGACCGCGAAGGCCACCCAGTTGACGCGGCAGCTGCTGGCGTTCGGGCGGCCCCAGGTGGGTCACGAGGCCGTGATCGACCTGCGACGTCAGTTGCCGGAGCTGATCGCGCTGGCCGGCGGCGCGGTGGGGACGGCCGTCGAGGTCGAGCTGAGCATCGACGAGGACCTGTGGCCCGTGCGCACCGACCCGGTCCAGCTGGAACTGGCGGTGCTGAACCTCGCGCTGAACGCGCGCGACGCGATGCACGGGCGGGGGCGGCTGACCGTCTCGGCCCGCAAGCGGGTGCTGTCGGAAGCGGACCCGGTCGGACTGGCGCCGGAACTGCAGCCCGGCGACTACGTCGCGATCGCGGTGCGCGACACCGGCGACGGCATGACCCAGGAGCAGATGGAGCGCGCGTTCGAACCCTTCTTCACCACCAAGGCCGTGGGGCAGGGCACGGGCCTCGGCCTGGCGCAGGTCTACGCGCTGGCGCGCTCCGCGGGCGGCACGGCCGGCATCGTCAGCAAGATCGGTCTGGGAACGGAGGTCACACTGTGGCTGCCGCGCTCGCATGGGAAGACGGAGGCGGAGGGTCAGGACATGCCCGCCCCGTCGACGGACGCGCCGCGGCGCTTCACCGGCACGGTGTTGCTGGTGGAGGACGAGCCCGCGGTGCGGGAGCTGACCGCGCAGGCGCTGGAGGAACGAGGCTTCACCGTGAAGACCGCGCCGACGGCCGATCACGCGCTGGACGTGCTGCGCGGCGGGCTGGCGGCGGACGTCGTGCTGACCGACATCGTGATGCCGGGCACGCGCAGCGGCGTCGATCTGGTGCGGACGCTGAAGGTGCTGAAGCCGACGCTGCCGGTGGTCCTGGCCAGCGGCCATCCGGTGCGCATCGAGGAGGCGCCGAACGTGCCGCTGGTGCCCAAGCCGTACGACGTGGACGTGCTGGCGTCGGTGCTCGCGGAGGCGATGAATCCGATGCAGGCGGCGCAGACGACGAACGCGCGCTGAGGCGCCGCGGCGGCGTGCCGTCGTTCGACGCGCAGCCCGAGCCGTCCGCAGGAACCGGGCCGGTCACCCAGGCACTGAAGGGCTTTCGTCAAGGGATCATCGGATGGACAGCTTCACGCCCGACAGTGCGCTCTACAGCCTCAGGTCGATCGATTCGCCTGATTCGTCCGCTACGAGCACGCCGAGCGACGTGGCAGGGGATCCCGATCCCTCGGCGTGGCTGACGCAATGGGGCGACCTGGCAAGGCACCTCGAGGCTTCGACGCATGACCGAGGAGCTGGACGCGCGGGCCGGGTCAGTGCGATCGGCTCCCATCTGCTGGAAGCATTGGGGGGTGAGGAAGGCGCCCAGGCCGCCCACGACCTCACGGATCTCCCCCCCGATCGGCGGGCCGGCTGGATCGCCGCACTCGTGCTGGCGGGCTATCAGGTGACCGACGGCTCGCGCGAGGAGCTGATGAGTCATCGCGCGGTGCAGGTCTGTCGAGCGGCAGCCCCTCTGGCGACTCAAGTGAACCGTCTGCTACGGCAACTGCTCGGCGCTGTCGCCTTTCATCGCTTGCGGGAACAAGGCCCGCACCGGTCGACCATGTTCGCCCATCTCATGTCGGGGGCCCTGGGGCGGGGCGACCCGATCGAACCCTCGCTCGGAGCGGCGCAGTTGCAGGCGCTGGAAGAGCAGCAGGAGCTGCACGAGCTGCAGTCGGCGATTGCAGCGGCGGAGCAAACGCAGCAGCGATTGCGTCGGGAACTGCATCGGGCACAGGACGCCTGGATCATCAGCGAACGAGGCCCCTCGGCGCCTCGTCACCCGGCACGCGATGCGGAGGCGGCGCCCGACTACCTGGGCCTCGGTGTGGCCGTACGGGCGACGACGCAGCAGAACTGAGCGGGCCGGCGGCGCCGCTCACGCCACCTTCGGCAGATCCTTCAGCAGCTTGTCCAGCGTGACCGGATAGTCCCGGACGCGCACGCCGGTGGCGTTGTAGATCGCGTTCGCCACCGCCGCGGCCACGCCGCAGATGCCGAGTTCGCCGACGCCCTTGGCCTTCAGCGGCGAGGACATCGGATCGGTCTCGTCGAGGAACACGACCTCCTGGTGCGGGATGTCGGCATGCGCCGGGACCTCGTAGCCGGCAAGGTCGTGGTTGACGAAGAAGCCGCGCCGCTCGTCGACATGCAGCGCCTCCATCAACGCCGCGCCGACACCCATCGTCATCGCGCCGATGACCTGGCTGCGCGCCGCCTTGGGATTGAGGATGCGACCCGCCGCGCACACGGCCAGCATGCGCCGCACGCGGACCTCGCCGGTGAAGGCGTCGACGGCGACCTCGACGAAGTGGCCGCCGAAGGTCGACTGCTGGTACTTCTTGTCGAGATCGCCGAATTCGATCTTGTCCTCCGCGGCCAGGCCCTCGGGGCCGGCGACGTCGCCCAGCGATACGCTGCGCGGTCCGCCGCCGCCGCTGCCACCGCTGCCCCGCACCTGACCGTCGGCGAAGACGGCGTCCTTCGCATCGATGCCGGCCTTTTTCGCCACCATCTCGCGCAGGGCGACGCAGGCCGCGTAGACGCCCGATGCCGAGCTGTTCGCGCCCCATTGGCCGCCCGAGCCCGCCGATACCGGCAGCGCGGAATCGCCCAGCCGCACGACTACCTGCTCGAGCCCGACGCCCATCATCTCCGCCGCGGTCTGCGCGAGGATGGTGTAGGTGCCGGTGCCGATGTCGGTCATGTCGGTTTCGACGGTGACGATGCCGCGGCGGTCCAGTCGCACGCGCGCGCCGGACTTCATCACGATGTTGTTGCGGAAGGCCGCCGCGACGCCCAGGCCGATCAGCCAGCGCCCGCCGGGACCCTCGCGACGCTGCCCCGGGGCGCCGCGCCGGCTCCAGCCGAAGCGCTCCGCGCCCGTGCGCAGGCACTCGGTCAGGCGACGTTGGGAGAACGGCCGCTCCGGCTTCTCCGGATCGACCTGCGTGTCGTTGACGATGCGGAACTGCACCGGGTCCATGCCGACCTGCTCGGCGATCTCGTCGATGGCGATCTCGAGCGCCATCAGCCCCGGCGCCTCGCCCGGCGCCCGCATCGCGTTGCCCTCGGGCAGGTTCAGCACCGCGAGCTTCATCGCCGTCATGCGGTTCGCGCCCGCGTACAGCAGCCGGGTTTGCGCGACCGCCGTTTCCGGCCCGCCGCCGGGCAGATCGCCCGACCAGCTCTCGTGCCCGATCGCCGTGATCTTCCCGTCGCGTCCGGCGGCGATGCGCAGACGCTGGATCGTCGCGGGGCGATGGGTGGTGTTGTTCATCATCAGCGGCCGCTGCAGCGCGACCTTCACCGGCCGGCCGCAGGCCCTCGCGCCGAGCGCGGCCATCAGCACGTCCGCGCGCAGGAACAACTTGCCGCCGAAACCGCCGCCGACGAAGGGCGAGATCAGGCGCACCTTGTCCCGCGCCAGGCCCAGCGTCTTCGCCAGGTCGCCGCGGCCCCAGTCAATCATCTGGTTGGCCGTCCAGACCGTGAGCTTGTCGCCTTCCCAGACGGCCAGCGTCGCGTGGGGCTCCATCATCGCGTGCGACTGGTCGGGCGTGGTGTAGGTCTGGTCGATCTTCACCGCGGCCTGCGCGAAGGCACCCTCGAAGTCTCCCACCTTCGTCTCGGCGGGCGTGCCGCCGGGACCGTCCGCTTCCTTCGGGGGCTGGGCCTCGTCCTTGGCCTTCGCCAGGCTGAAGGCGCCGTTCCCGGGCGTGTACTGGACGCGGATCAGCGCCGCGCCCGCGCGCGCCTGCTCGAAGCTTTCGGCGACGACCACGGCGATCGCCTGGTGGTAGTGGTCGATCTCGGGCCCGCCGAGCAGCTTGGCCGTGTTCATCTTGCCCTGGCCGAGCTTGCCGGCGTTGTAGGCCGTGACGATGGCGAGCACGCCGGGCGAGGCCTCGGCGGCCTGGACGTCCAGCGTGGCGATCCGGCCCTTGGCGATCCCGGCGCCGACGACGACGCCGTAGGCGACGTTCTTGGCGACGTCATGGCGCTCGTACGCATAGGGCGCGGTGCCGGTGGTCTTGCGGGGCCCGTCGATGCGGTCGGTCGGCTTGCCGACGATGCGCAGCTGGTCGATCGGATTCGTGGTGGCGGGGGTGTCGAACTTCATGCGGGCCTCCCGGTGGCCTTGGCTTGCGCGAGCACCGCGGCGAGCGTGCGCTCCACCAGCGGCAACTTGAAGGCGTTTTCGGCGGTCGGCGTCGCGCCGGCCAGCAGGGTCTGGGCGGCCGCGGCGGCGCCGCGGCGCAGGTCGCGCTCGGCGGCTTCTGAGCGCCAGGGCTTGGGCGCGACCCCGCCGACGGCGAACCGTCCGCCGCCGTCGCGCTGGACGATCGCGCCCACCGAGACCAGCGCAAAGGCATAGGACGCCCGGTCGCGGACCTTGTGATACAGGTGCGTGCCGACCACCGGCCTGGGCAGCGTCACCGCCGTGATCAGCTCGCCGGCGTCGAGCGTGGTCTCGAGATGCGGCGTGTTGCCGGGCAGGCGGTGGAAATCCGCGATCGGGATGCGGCGCGCCTGGCCGTCGGCGCGCATGGTCTCGATGGTCGCGTCCAGCACGCGCATGGCGACGGCCATGTCGCTGGGATGCGAGGCGATGCAGGCCTCGCTGACGCCGATGACCGCGAGCGGCCGGCTCATGCCGCCGATCGCCGAGCAGCCGCTGCCGGGCTGGCGCTTGTTGCAAGGCTGGTCGGTGTCGTAGAAGTAGGGGCAGCGGGTGCGCTGCAGCAGGTTGCCGGCGGTGGTCGCGCGGTTGCGCAGCTGGCCCGACGCGCCGGCGAGCAGCGCACGCGACAGCACGCCGTAATCGCGGCGCACGCGCGCGTCGGCCGCGAGGTCGGTGTTGCGCACCATCGCGCCGATGCGCAGGCCGCCCTCGGCGGTCGGCTCGATGCGGTCCAGGCCGAGGCCGTTCACGTCGATGAGGTGGGTGGGTGTCTCGACCTGCAGCTTCATCAGGTCGAGCAGGTTGGTCCCGCCGGCGATGAAGCGCGCGCCGGGCTGCTTCGCGGCGGCCGCCACGGCGGCGGCCGGGGAGCTGGCGCGTTCGAAGGTGAAGGGCTTCATGCGGACCTCCGGTCGCCGGCGCCCGGCACAGGGACGCCGGCCACTTCGGCCATCGCGTCGATGATGTTGGAGTAGGCCCCGCAGCGACAGAGGTTGCCGCTCATGCGTTCGCGCAACTCGTCGATGGACAGCAGCGGCCGGACGTTGAGGTCGGCCGTGACATGGCTGGGGACCCCGGCCTTGATCTCGTCGAGCACCGCCACGGCCGAGCAGATCTGCCCGGGTGTGCAGTAGCCGCACTGGTAGCCGTCGTGGCGCACGAACGCGGTCTGCATCGCATGCATCTTCTCGGGGGTGCCGAGACCTTCGATGGTCACGACCTGGGCGCCTTCGTGCATCACCGCCAGCGTCAGGCAGGCGTTGACGCGCCGGCCGTCGAGATGGATGGTGCAGGCGCCGCACTGGCCGTGGTCGCAGCCCTTCTTGGTGCCCGTGAGCTGCAGGTGTTCGCGCAGCAGGTCCAGCAGCGAGGTGCGGTTGTCGACGACCAGCGTGTGCGGCTGGCCGTTGACGCTGAGGGTCACGCGGGAGGTGGCCACGAGGTTCTCCTGAGGCTTGGGACCAGCCGGCGAAGTCGTCTGCGCGGCCGCCTCCAGCGGCGTGCCGGCGGCGACCGCGGCGGAGGCCCCCGCGCCGGCGATCAGGACGCCGCGACGCGAGATGGCGCCGGGCTCACCGTCGCGCGGGGCGGCGTCGGTCGGGGAGGGCGGGGACGCGACGTCCGTTCGATCCGTGTCGAGATCCATGCTGGGGACTCCTGGCTGGCCGGGATCGGCAACCCAGGCATCGGCAATCGTCGTGCCAGTAGGACATCCTCAGCGATGAGCCTGCAGCCATTCCTCGACGGTTTTTGCGCTGGTACCGACCGCGTCGACCGCATGTCGCAGCAGTTCGGGCGATACGCCGAAGCGTTCGCCCCAATAACGCAGTTCGTAGTCGTCCTGCACGTTGACGCGATGGCGTTCGCTGTTGTGAGGGCTGGAAGTTTCTTCGGACATGACGATCGCTCCCGGAGGACAAGGGCGAACAAGGCGAGAAGGCCTGGGCGTGAAAGGCTCAGTGGCGCGTCAGCGCGGCTTGCGCGACGGCGGCACGCGGCTGCTGTCCTCGCCGTCGAGCGTGGCCCCGGGATCTTCCTCCCCGGCGACCGATTCGTCGAATGAATGATCCGGCACCGCCGGCGGGCCCGGGTCGTGCGGACGCGGTCCGGCCGGCGTGGCGCCCTCCTTGGCGCCGTCCTTCCGGTGCTCCCCGGCGTTCTCCGTCCCCGGCTCCGGCGCGGGTCCCGAGGGCGTGTCGATCGCGTCCACGGGCGTGGGAGCGTCAGGGCCGACCGAGGTCGACGGCGAATTCGTGGCGTTCATGGCATTCCCCGGCAGGCTGCTGGCCGACACGAAGCGTCGCTTGCCAGCGCGCTTGGCGGTCGTCATCGCCGTTTCGGCGAGCCGCATCAGCGACTCCGCCTGGCGGCCGTGGTGAGGGGCAAACGCGATGCCGACGCTGGCCGTGACCGACGCGTGATCGCCGTCGGGCAGCCGGATCGGCTCCGCGATGGACGCCAGCATGCGCCGCATCACCGGCTCCGCCTCGTGCTCCGCACGCAGCGCGGTGAGCAGCAGCGCGAACTCGTCGCTGCCCATGCGCGCCACCAGATCGTGCCCGCGCACGGCGGCCAGCAGCCGCTGCGCCACCACGCGCAGCACGACGTCGCCGGCCTCGTGGCCGAACTGGTCGTTCAGGTCCTTGAAGCCGTCCAGGTCCACCCAGCACACCGCGACCAGCCCGACGCGCTCGCCCAGCAGCGTCATCGCGCCGGCCAGCCGCTCGGTGAAGCGCACGCGGTTGGGCAGGCCGGTGAGCGCGTCGTGCACGGCCAGATGCTGCGCGGTGGCTTCGCTTTCCTTGAACGCGGAGATGTCGATCATCATCCAGAGCGATTCGCGCTCGGCCACCCGCGCGCCGCTGAGGTCGATCCACACCGGCGTGCCGTCCTTGCGCCGCATCCTCAGCTGCCGGCGGTAGCGCCGGCCTGCCTCGATCGCCGGATAGGCGGCGTCGCCGACCTCGCGGAAGCTCTCGTCGTCCAGGTAGAGCGGCCGGGTCGTCTGGCCGTGCAGCTCCCCCGGCGCGTAGCCGAACAGCGACGCCAGCGCGCGGTTCTTCCAGACGACGGTGCGGTCGCGCAGCCGCATCATGCCGACCATGTCGTTGTCCAGCATCAGCGCCTGCTCCAGCGCGAGCTGCTGCAGCCCGATCGCCGCGCGACGGTCGCGGCGCTGCTGCAGGAAGACCAGCACGGAGCAGCCGAGCACCGTCAGGATCACCACGCTGGCCAGCGCCGCCTGCTGCACCACCTCGCCGCGCCAGGCGGCCAGGAATTCGGCCGTGCTGGCGCCGGTGAAGATGGTCAGCGGATAGCCTCGCACCTGGCGGTAGCAGGTGATGCGCTCGATGTTGTCGAGCCTGGTCCGCGTCATGTACCAGCCCTGCCGCGGGTTGGCGGCGATCTTGCGCATCAGGTCCTCGGACACGATCACGTCGCCGATGCCGCGGATCGAATGCGGCTCCGTGGCGGAATAACGCGCGATCAGCCGCTGGCTGCGCGTGCGCAGCGAGATGGCGCCTTCCGCGCCTATCGTCAGGCCCTTGAAGCTCTCGATGAAGTGTTCGGTCGACAGGGTGGTGTAGACCACGCCGGCGAAGCTGCCGTCCTCGTTCTCGAGCCGGCGGGACACGGCGATGCCCCACTTGTGCAGCACGCGGCCGAAGAGCGGCTCGGAGACGACGACATCGTCGCTGCGGCCGTCGCGGGCGCGCTGGAAGTAGTCGCGGTCGCCGACGTTGAGCGTGCCTTCCTCGCCCGCCAGCCCGTACACGACCTGGCCGCGCGCGTCGGTGATGCGGATCGCGTCGACCTGCGGCAGCAGGCTGCGCTGGTCGGACAGGGCGCGCTCGATCCCGCGCCGGACCTGGTCCGGGTCGCCGCTTGTACGCCGGAACTGCAGCGCCAGCGTCGACAGCGCGTTGTCGACCTGCTTGAGTTCGGCGCCGATCTCGATGCTGAGGCTGGCGGCCAGGTTCTCGGTGGTCTCGCGGGCGCGGGTGAGGTCGGAGTCGCGGCCGGCCTGCAAGGCCAGCCAGGTGGCGGTGACGATCGCCGCGGCGATGACGAGGTTGCCCGCCGCGAGCCACCAGGCCAGTCGCGTCAGTGAGCGGGGAGCGTAAAGGGGCGGGCGGTCCATCGGAGGCGTTGCGGGCGAAGCGGTCATCCTAACCGCGTCGGCGGGTTCGCAAACCGCCCGTCGACCGAGGTCCACCAAGGCCGGCGCGGCGACGCCGCGCGTCAGCTCCGTGGCGACCGGAGCTGGCGCTCCAGGCCATCGAGCACCTGATAACACGGCAGTACCTGCGCGACGCTGGCGACGGGCTCCCGCCCCTCGCGGATGGCCGCGACGAACTCGCGGTCCTGCAGCTCGATGCCGTTCATCGACACCGCCACGCGGCTGACGTCCACCGTCTCGTCGCGACCGGTCACGAGGTCGTCGTAGCGGGCGATGTAGGTGCCCGTGTCGCCGATGTAGCGGAAGAAGGTGCCCAGCGGCCCTTCGTTGTTGAAGGACAGCGACAGCGTGCAGATCGCCCCGTTGGCGGCCTGCAGCTGAAGGCTCATGTCCATCGCGATGCCCAGCGTCGGGTGGATGGGCCCCTGCAGCGCGTTGGCGCGCACCACGGGGCTGCCGCACTGCCAGGCGAAGAGGTCCACGGTGTGCGCGGCGTGATGCCACAGCAGATGGTCCGTCCAGCTGCGCGCCTGGCCCAGCGCGTTGGTGTTGGTGCGGCGGAAGAAATAGGTCTGGACATCCATCTGCTGGATGTTGAATCCGCCGGCCTCGATGCGGCGGCGCACCCACTGGTGGCTCGGGTTGAAGCGCCGCGTGTGCCCGCACATCGCGACCAGGCCGGTCTCGCGCTGGCGTCGCACGACGGCTTCGCCCTCGGCCAGCACGTCGCACAGCGGGATCTCGACCTGCACATGCTTGCCCGCGTCCAGGCAGGCCAGCGCCTGTTTCGCGTGCAGCTGCGTCGGCGTGCACAGGATGACGGCGTCGACGTCGTCGCGCGCGAGCGCCTCGTCGAGTTCGGTCGTCGCGTGGTCGATGCCGTACTTCGCGGCGGTCTCGCGCGTCTTGTCGAGGTCGCGGCTGATCAGCGACACGACCTCGACGCCGTGGATCGGCTTCAGCGCGTCGAGGTGCTTCTGGCCGAAGGCGCCGGCGCCGGCCAACGCGATGCGGATGGGTGCGGTCATGGAGTCTCCGAAAAGTCCGGGAAGGCGGTTCAGGGGTTCTCGAGGATCAGGTGACCCACGGCGGTGTTGGAGGCGGGCACGTGATAGAAGCGGTGCGCGACGCGCGGCGCGCGGCCTCCGTCGAGGTCCGCCATCGCGCCGCGCGCGATCAGCCACATCACCAGCTCGATGCCCTCGGAGCCGGCCTCGCGAACGTAATCCAGGTGCGGCATCTCCGCCAGGCCGCGCGGGTCCGCGACCAGGCGGTCCATCCAGGCGTTGTCCCACTCGCGGTTGATCAGGCCGGCACGCGGTCCCTGCAGCTGATGGCTCATGCCGCCCGTGCCCCAGACCTGGACCCGGAGCGGCGTGTCGAAGCTCTCCACCGCGCGGCGGATCGCCTGCCCGAGCTGCAGGCAGCGCCGGCCCGACGGCACCGGATACTGCACGACGTTCACCGCCAGCGGGATCACCGGCACCGGCCAGCCGGTCGCGCCGGCCGGCTGTTCCCCGAACATCAGCGACAGCGGCACGGTCAGGCCGTGGTCGACCGTCATGCGGTTGATCAGCGTCAGGTCGAAGTCCTGCTGGATCACGCTCTGCGCGAGGTGGGCGGCGAGTTCCCCGTGGCCGTGGACCGTCGGCACGGCGCGCGGGCCCCAGCCTTCGTCGGCGGGTTCGTAGCGGTCGGCGGTGCCCAGCGCGAAGGTCGGGATCATGTCCAGGCTGAAGGCGTTGGCGTGGTCGTTGTAGACCAGCACGATCGCATCGGGGCGGTGGGCGTCCATCCAGCGGCGCGAGGGCCCGTAGCCCGCGAAGAGGGGCTGCCAGTACGGGTCCCGCGTGCGGCCCTGGTCCATCGCGACGCCGATCGCCGGCACGTGGGAGGTGTACACGGACGCGGTGATACGCGCATGCTGGCTCATCGGGGCGTTCCCTTCGTGTCCTGCGGGCTCTCTTGCCGGCTCTCTTGCCGGCTCTCTTGCCGGGTGTCTTGCCGGGTGTCTTGCCGGGTGTCGCCCCTGGTCGCGGCGCTCGCGTCGGCGGCCACCTCCGGGGCGACCGCCGCGTGCCGCGGCGTGCCGTCGGGCCGACGTCCGCCGGCCAGCATCATGTCGCGGTAGTCGGTCTCGCTCATGCCGGTCATGCCGGCGGCCATCTGCTGGTAGCTGCGGCCGTCGGTCGCGCCGATCTTGGCCAGGAAGTAGATGTTGCCGCCCAGCCGGATGCACTGGTTCAGGTCGCGCGCCAGCACCGCCTCCTTCTGCGCGGCCGTCATCGCCCACTCGTCGAGGTAGGCGCGTTCGTCGGCCTTGAAGCGCTCGCGGTTCTCGGCCTTCATCAGCGACATGCAGAACTGGTTGAGCCAGTAGCCCTTGCGCGCCTGGTCGGCGTCGAAGATGGTCGTGCCGGGGATGTCCTGGTAAGGCTTGGTTATGGGCATGAAGGTCTCCATCAGCGCGGGGTCAACGGATCTGCTCCGGCCAGTACAAGCGCATCGGGTTGTCGACCAGCAGCTTCTGGCGCAGCTCGGCGGTGGGCGCGATGCGCGGGATCACGTCGACCAGCAACCCGTCGTCGGGCATGTGGTCCTTGAGGTTGGGATGGGGCCAGTCCGTGCCCCACAGCACGCGGTCGGGGAACGCCTCGACGACGCGCCGCGCGAAGGGGATGACGTCTCGGTAGGGCTCGGGTTCGCCGTTCAAGGCGGGCGGTCCGGCCACGGACAGGCGCTCGGGGCAGGTGACCTTGCTCCAGACGAAAGGGTGCTCGCGCAGGAAGCGCAGGAAGAGCGCGAACTCGGGCCCGTCCACCGGCTTCGTGACGTCGGGGCGACCCATGTGGTCGACGACGACCGTCGTCGGCAGCGCGCTGAAGAAGTCCCACAGCTCGGGCAGGTCCGGCGCCTCGAAATAGATGACCACGTGCCAGCCCAGCGCCTTCACGCGCTGCGCGATCTCCATCAGCTCGTCGCGCGGGGTGAAGTCCACCAGCCGCTTGACGAAGTTGAAGCGCACGCCGCGCACGCCGGCGTCGTGCAGGTCCTTCAGCTGCTCGTCGGTGATGCCGCGGCGCACCGTCGCCACCCCGCGCGCGCGGCCGCCGGACGCCCGGCACGCGTCGACCATCGCGCGGTTGTCGTCGCCGTGGCAGGTGGCCTGCACGATCACGTTGCGGCTGAATCCGAGCCGGTCGCGCAACGCGAAGAGCTGCGCCTTGCCTGCGTCGCACGGCGTGTACTTGCGCTCGGGCGCGTAGGGGAACTCGGCGCCCGGGCCGAAGACATGGCAGTGCGCGTCGACGGCCCCGTCGGGCAGCCGCAAGCGCGGCGTCGACGGATCCTGGTACCAGTCGAGCCAGCCCGGGGTCTTGTCGAAGCCGCCGGAGGTCGGGAGCGTCATCGCTTGTCCTTCTTCGAAATCACAGCTGGGGTCGGGCGATCTGTGCCAGCAGCCGGTCGGCTTCCGTGCGCCAGTCCGGGCTGCGGCCGAAATCCGCCTCGCCGCGTCGGCCGAAGACGCCGTCCTCGGCCAGGTCGGCCATCCAGGCCTGGCGCTCGGCGGTGCCCTCGGCGCTCCACGGCGTGAGGCCGGCGTCGCGCACCGTCTCGGCGACCTCGCGGACCTCCTCGCTGCGGCGGCGCCCGTGCTGGATCACGCGCTGGAAGAAGTAGGCGGCCTGCGTCTCCCAGTCGATGCCCGGGAAGGTTTCCTTCAGCGAGGCGAGCACCGCGTCCTCGACGCCGTAGTGGCGCGCGGAAGTGAGGCTCTCGATGACCATCGCCTCCAGCCCCTTGATCATCACACTGCGGCACATCTTGGTCGCGCTGACGACGCCGATCTGCGCACTGCCGACGGTGGGCGCGAAGCCCAGTTGCCGCAGCAGCGGCTCGGCCGCGGACGCATGCGGTCCGCCGAGCAGCAGCGGCACGCGGATGCGGTAAGGCGGCACGCTCGTCATGACGGCGCCTTCGACGTAGCGGCCGCCGGCCGCGTGCACCGCGTCGGCCGCCGCGCGCTTGACCTTGGGCGACGCGGAATTGAAGTCCAGCACGAGGGTGTCCGGCCGCAGCCCGGCGGCGGCCGCACGCGCGGCATCCAGCGTCTGGCTGGCGGTGACGGCGCTGATCACGAGGTCGGCCGGCGTCGCCACCATGGTCGCGGAGGCGCCCAGTTCGACGCCGAACTCGACCGCGTGCTCGCGCATCGTGTCCGCGTCGCTGGACGGGAACTCCAGCTTCAGGTCGTAGGCGCTGACCGCGACGCCGGCGGCGTGCAGATCCTCGGCCAGGATCCGGCCGACCTCGCCGTAGCCGATCAGGCCGACGCGAAGGGGCCGGGGCGGGTTCTGAGCTTGGGGAACTGCGGCGTTCATGGTCAATCCAACGAGATGTTGAGTCGCTTGATCAGGTCGGCGTACTTCGCGGACTCGCCGGCGATGAAGGCCTGGTACTGCTCCTTCGTCGTCGGGAAGACGTCGTAGCCGAAGGTGGCGTAGCGTTCGCGGATGTCGGGTTCGGCCAGCGCGGCCTCGATGTCGCGCTGGATCTTCTCCTGCACCGCTTTCGGCAGGCCGCGCGGCGCGGCGATCGTCGTCCAGCCGGTGACCTCGTAACCGGCGGGGCCGCCGGATTCGCTGACGGTGGGCAGGTCGGGGAAGGCCGGATGACGCCTGGGCCCCGTCACCGCGATGAAGCGGATCTTGCCGGCGCGCTGCAGCGGCCCGGCGGTGGCCATCGAGCCGAGCGCGAAGTTCAGTTCGCCGTTGGCCACGGCGGTGTAGAGCATCGTGGTCTCCTTGTAGACCACGTGCGTCATCTGCGTCTTCGTCATCGACTCCAGCTGCGCCGCGCCCAGGTGCACCGGGTTGCCGACCGACCAGGAGCCGTAGTTCAGCGCGTTGGGATGGGCCTTGGCGTCGGCCACGATGTCGCCGACGGTCTTGTACTTGCTGGTGGCCGGCACGCCGACGAAGAAGTAGGTCTTGAACAGCGGCGCAATCGGATCGAAGTCCTTCACCGGGTCGTACGGCAGCTTCTTGAACAGGTGCGGATAGACGACGAGGTGGACGTTGTCCAGCTGGATCAGGTCGTGGCCGTCGGTGGCGCCGCGCTTGAAGGCGTCGATGGCGATGAAGCCGTTCGCGCCGGGCTTGTTCTCGACGATCACCGGCTTGCCCCACTTCTTGGAGAGCTTCTCCGCGACCACGCGGGCGACCGTCTCCGGTCCGGCGCCGGCGGGGAAGGGCGTGAGGATGCGCACGGGCTTGGTGGGCCAGTCCGCCGCAGCAGCGCCTGGCGCGCTGGCCTGGGCGGCGGCCAGCCGCGGCATCGCCGAGCCCAGCAGCAGGGTCGCGAGGGTCAGGCCTTGCCCGAGGCGGGCAAGGGTCACGCGGCGATTCGTCAGGGCAGTCATCGTCGTTGTCTCCGTCGATCTCTTGTCGTCGGCGCCCTCTGGCGGGTGGGGCGCTCGGGTGGATGGGAACTGCTGGGAACTGCTGGGTACTGCTGGGTACTGCTGGGTCCTGCTGGGTCCTGCTGGGTCCTGCTGGGTCCTGCGGGTCCTGCGGAAGGTGATCTCAGTCGATGTAGCGCAGGCCGGCCTTGGCCAGCGGCTCGCGCATCCTGTACATGTCCAGGCCCAGCACGCCGGCGGCGAACTGCCCGCGCTTGGCGCCCTCGTTGGCCTCGCGGGCGGCGGCGGCGTCCAGGGTCTGGCGGGCGAGCGCGGCGGGCACGCAGACGATGCCGTCGTCGTCGGCGACGATCACGTCGCCGGGGTGGACAAGCGCGCCGGCGCACACCACCGGGATGTTCACCGATCCCGGCGTCGCCTTGATGGTGCCCTTGGCGGAGATGCACCTGCTCCACACGGGGAAGTTCATTTCGTTGAGCGTGCGCACGTCGCGCACGCCGCCGTCGATGATGAGCGCGCGGGCGCCGCGGGCCTTGAAGGAGGTCGCGAGCAGGTCGCCGAAATAGCCGTCGCCGCATTCGGAGGTGACGCCGGCGACGACGATGTCGCCCTCGCGGATCTGCTCGGCGGCGACATGCAGCATCCAGTTGTCGCCGGGTTGCAGCAGCACGGTGACGGCCGTGCCGGAGACCGCCACGCCGGTCTGGATCGGTCGCATGTAGGGCTTGAGCAGGCCGACGCGGCCCAGCGCCTCATGGACGGTCGCGGCGCCGAAGGAGCCGAGCGCGTCGGCGGCGGCGCGATCGGCGCGGGTGATGTTGCGGTAGACGACACCGAGCTCGTACATGGCGGGTTCCTTCTTCGGAGGTTCTGATCGGGGATCTGGGGATCTGGGGATCTGGGGAGCGGGCGGTGGCGCGGGCGCTTGCTGCGCGCGTTCAGACCGCCGGTGAGGCGAGGCCCAGCCGCCGGCGCAGCGCGTCGTGCCGGGGGGAGGCGAAATCGTCGGCCACGCGCTGCGCGGTGGCGGGCTCGGCGCTGCTGGCGGCGACGGCGGCGGTGAAGCGGGTGACGATCTCCAGTCCGGGCGGCATCGGGCCGAGGATCGTGAGGCCGCCGTGTCCCAGGAGCTCGCTCAATTGCTGGAACCCGAGGTCGACGTCGCCCTGCGCCACCATCTTCGCCACGGGCACGCCGGCGGGCGATTGACGCAGGCGGTCGGCGAGGGCGTTGCGCAAGCCCCAGTCCTCGAGCAGCTTCAGCAGCGCCTGGCCGCTGGGTCCGGTCGAGTACCCGATGGCCCGGGCGCCGAGCAAGGCCTGACGCAGCGCGTCGGCGGTGTCGACGGCGGGGCGGGCATGGCCTTCCGTCGACGCGATGAACATGGGCGAGTCGGCGATGGGCCGCAGCGAGCCGGCGCGCAGATGCCCGGCGCCCAGCAGGCGTTCCATCGCCTCGGCGGCGAGCACCACCAGGTCCAGCGCTTCGCCCGCTTCGACGCGCCGGGCGGCATCGACGCCGCCGATCGATTCGAACCGGACTTCCAGGCCATGCGCGGCGGTGTACGCGGCGGACAGATCCGCCAGCAGGGCACGGGTGGCCATGGAGGAGAGGCCGGCGAGGGGAGCGATCACGGGGGCGGTCCGGAAGCGGTCGAGTGGGCGGATTCTGGTCCTGTCGGCCCGGGCCATCCAGTTCTGGGTTCCACTAGCTGCTATTCCGTTCCGGCATGACACGGATGTGGGGCCATGCCGGTTCGTGAGAGCATGCGGGCATGAACCTGACGCAATTGGAGACTTTCGTCCATGTGGCCGAGCACGGCAGTTTCAGCAAGGCGGCGATGGTGCTGGGCGTGGCGCAGCCGGCGCTGAGCCGGCAGGTGCGCGCGCTGGAGACGGAACTGCACGAGACCCTGCTGCTGCGCAACGGCCGCGGCGTGGAACTGACCGAGGCGGGGCGCCGGCTGCTGCAGCACGGGCAGGACATCCTGAACCTGGTCAGCCATGCGAAGGACGACCTGCGCGCGCGGCGCAGCGAACCGGTAGGACAGATCACGATCGCGATGCCGCCGACGCTGGCGCGGCTGCACACGCTGGCGCTGATCCGGGCCTTCCAGGCGGAGATGCCCCAGGCGCGACTGACGATCATGGAGGGGTTCTCGGTGCACCTGACCGAGTGGCTGCTCACCGGGCGGACGGACCTGGCGCTGGTCTACAACCCCGAGCCGGTGCCGGCGCTGGAGATCCTGCCGCTGCGCCGCGAGCGGCTGTGCCTGGTCAGCCCCAAGGACCAGGCGCCGGCGCGGCCGCCGACCCTGTCGCAGCTGTCGCGGTATCCGCTGGTGATGCCGCAGCGCGGCCACATCTTCCGTGCGCTGATGGAGCAGGCGGCGGCGATGGCGGGGGTGCAGCTCGACGTGCGCTGGGAGGTGGCGAGCGTCCCGGCGATCCTGGACTGCGTCGCGGCCGGCATCGGCCATGCGGCGCTGGGCGAGGACGCGCTGCAGATCTACGAGAAGCCGGAGCGTCTGGTCACGACGCCGTTCGCGAAGGCGGACATCCAGAGCACGCTGTGCCTGGTCACGCCGACCAGCAAGCGGGCGACGCCGTTGTTGCAGCGGACGGCGGGGGTGATCATGAAGATGGTGGGGGATCCGCGTTGATCTGCCGTCAGCCGGCGAGGTCTTTCCTCATCGATCGAGGCGACCGTCGCTGCACGCCCAAATGAAAGCATCAGCAGAAGCGGCGCAATGGGCGACGTGGAGAATCCTTGGCTGAGGTAGAAGGCTTTGGCGCGTTCATCAATGGCATGGCACATCAGTGGTCACCACATAGGGCTTCGATGCCCCGTTTTTCTGGTTCGATAGGGCGTGCTGCCCAAGCCATGCATCGAGGTCGTTCTGACCGCAGCGGAAGCCGCTGACTTCATGCGACGGGAGCAGCAAATGCGGTGGTCGCAGCGCGCCGTGCGTCAGAGTTCCCACGGCGCCTTCCTTGCCATCATTCGTTGGTAGGCAGCGTTTTCGCTGAGCGGTCGATCCAGGATGTCTTCGCAGGCCTGCAGTTCGGCGTCGGAGAGTCCCTGGGTGGTTTTGTGCAGGATTGCGCCTTCGGCCGCGTCCAGCATCGCGTCGCGCACGAAAGCTGCCCGTGTCTTGTTGGCGCATCCGGCAGCGCAATCGATCAGTTCCCGAAGCTCAACCGGGATCTGAAGCCAGTGACCGCCATTGCTCTCGATGAGAGGCGCACGTTCGATGGTCGCCATCTGCGCGACGATGTCTGGAAGCGCGGACGCGTCGTTGTCAGGATGCAGTGCAGTCATAGGGAGAAGGCGTTGAAGATCAATCGGTCGGCATGCTGCTGCCGATGCGGCCACGAAGCAAGCCAGCCGGCGGGTGTCGCGACAGAAATCCGGCGTTCCGTTGACGTGCCTCAAAAAATCTCTGCGCGACAACGTCATGCTCCACGACGCCGCGACGCCGCGCATCGCCCCGAGTGGGGCCATGAGGAGGGAAGACCAATGGGGGAGATTGGCGGAACTCGGGGCGATGCGCGGCGTCGCGGCGTCGTGGAGCATGACGTTGTCGCGCAGAGATTTTTTGAGGCACGTCAACGGAACGCCGGATT
>SEFA01000156.1 GCA_004210455.1 Rubrivivax sp.
CTTCTTCGCCAGGTCGATCGCCTCTTCCTTGATCTTGTCCTTCGCCGCATCCATGGCCTTGCCAAGGGTGTTGTCCACCGCATCGGCCAGATCGGTCTTCAGACTCTCAACCTTCTGGAGAAAGGCCTCGTGGGACTCGGATCCCGGCGGAATCCACAGGAAGTCGCAATGGTCGGCCATCCAAGACTTGTTGTCGGTGCCGCCTTTGCTCAGCGTCTGCGAGTGGTCCTTGTATTTCTTCCCAAGCAGCTTCTTGAACGTTGGTCTGGACTTGGTCTTGTTGGCGGGATCGTCCTTAGCGCATTCCTTTGCAATCTTGTCGAAGTCGTCTTTGCAATGCCTTTCGACGTCCGAATCCCGGTAGTAGGTTGTTGGGGTATTCGCGGCCATTCCGATCTCCCGTCCTCAGCCGTGGTTATGGGTCATGGGATCGTCATGCCGGCAGACATTCAAGCCTTCGACCTTCACGTCGGGCGACCAGTCCACGAAGTACGCCCTGCCCTTGATCACGCCACTCGACACGCCCTTCGCGAACTGCTGCGTCGCGGGTTCGTTGCCCGTGCTGTTGGCAAGGAAAGAACGGTCGCGCAGCGCCAGTGGCGTGCCGCAGATGAAGACCGTGCTGCTGCCCTTCTGCAGTTGATTGGAAAAGGCCGTATTGGCATACACGATCACCACCGGGCCTGCGCTCGGCGCCGGGGGACTCCAGCAGGGATCGACGCCCACCTGGGATTTGCCGTCCGCAGCCTTGGAGCAGATTTCCGAGCCGTTGGCGAAAACACCTGTGTCCAAGGGAACTCCTTACGCGGCAGCCGGCGATGTGCCGACTACCAGTGCACAACGCAGGCCGTCGTCCTGCGCAAGATGAATCAGGCCTCGCTGGCCGGGCCGGAAATCGTCATGAACGGCGAAGTAGTGCAAGACCGCAACGGCCACGACGCCGACGCTGACGCCGACATCGCCGAGCTTGTCGGCCAGCGTGATCAAGACTGGCGCATGGTCAGGCGACGAATCCACCATCAGGCGAGTGACCGCATTGGCCGCTTCGCGCGCGAGGAAGGTCTCGCCGTTCTGATCCGAGAGCCGGTAGTCGATGTCTTTCACGCCGATTCCGGAAACACTCAATGCAGCACGGACCGCCGCCGTCAGCCCCTGAGAACGGTTCGGCACTCCGTTGTCCCAGCGAGCGGCCTCCCGTGCCTGACCCCAACCAAGAATGCGGAACTCCGCAGTCCCGCGCGGGACGACGCGCATGGGCGATTCGGCGCTCTCGAGCAGGACCGCCCCTGCGGCTTCGCCCGGCGTGAAGCCGTCATGAGCGGCTCCCGGCACTCTCAGCCGCTCGTCTTCGATCATCCGTTCGATCACTTGTGTGTCGATGAGGCTGTCGACCGAAACGACCAGGACTCGCCCTTCCGGCGCATGGGAAAGCAGGGCCGAAGCCTGATCAAGTACCGTCGCCAGACCCGCCTCGCCGAGGGGCAGCACGCGCGAGGCACTGGAAAACGTCAGCCCCAATAGCTGCCCAACGGCTTCGGGCAAGCGATCGACGGCGATGTCCCGCTCTTCCAATGCCTCAGCCGAGGGCGTGAGCAGCAGCAGCGCACAGGACCGGGCCATGGCAATCTGAGCATCCTCCGGCAAGTCGACACACGCCGACTTCATGCAGTCACGAATGGCCCAGGCCGCCCAATGCGCCAGACGCGATGCGCCCCACAAGCGATCGGCCGGGAGCGCCGCGATCGGAATCGGTAGGCCGGTGTCGGTGAGGAAGCCAGCCGTCGCGAAGGCATCGAGGTTCGCGGCGATCGCCGGGCCGGCAGCCGCAAGCTCGTAACCCAACGCGCAACAGACGCCCGAGGCGACCACTCTCAGCGGCGCAGGTCCGGAATAGGCCGTCATTCGTCGTCCTCGCCAATCTCGGAAGTCGCCGGCGTTCGGGCTGGCGCACAGCCGACGCACGAAGCATCGGCCTGTCCCATGGCCTTCGCCGTCCACCAGGCCTCGTCCACGGGCCCGACCGTGATCACACTGAACTCCTGGATGCGTCGCCGGATCGGCGTCGCCACGCGCCACACCGCAGTGAGACGACCACGTCTACCGGAATCCTCCTCGATGACCGCATCGGTCTCGAAAAACAGGGTGTCGACCACGGGCGTCAACCGTTCCTGGGAATAGTCCTGACGCAACACGCGCACGGCCGGTTGGTCGAGACGCGGAAGTCGGAATCGGCGCTCGGCGCTTCCCTCCTGATGCGGCATCAGTCGTGTAAGCGTCACTTCCTCGCCACCCCGGGGAAATGGCATCTGCTGATCCGGCGGAGCGACCTGATTGAAAGCCTCATCGAAGTCGTCCGGCAGGAACGGGAAGACCTCCTTGCGCCAGCGTTCGTCGTAGGTGCCCGAGAGACCTCGTCGCGGCACCCAATGGCGTCCGATGGGACCGAACGCGACGGCGCGATGTGCACCGTCGGGTCGAAGAATCGGATCGTCGACGGCTTCAAGCGTAGGCAACGCCTGGCCACTCATTTGAGCCAGGGTCCGCGGCCCCGCGAAGCCGAGACCTACCGGGTTCAACTCGAACGTTTCCACGCGCGGGGCTGGATCTTCGTACGAACGCGTACCTCCGTAGGCGTGGCTATATCGCAGAGGCATGTCGCTGAAGGCGGCCGGCCGCCCCGGTTCAAGCGACGACGTCCAATGACGGGGACCCACGGCCCGAACCTGCTTGCTCAAGTCGCCCACGCGCCATCCGGCCAGCAACGATGTGACCGGAACGCCGCCGGCACTGTAAGCGGTGGCATCGAAGATTACGTCGCAACGCGGCTTGAAGCGGGCGACATCGGCGCCGTATCGCATAGCGCTTTCGCCAGGAGCGCCAAAATAGTCGTCCGTCGACACGACGGGCAGTGGCAACAGCGGTCGCGGCCGTTGGCCAGGTCCCGGAATGCTCCATGTGGCCTTGGCCAAGACCACCAGGTACTCCCGACCCTGAGCATCCAAGGCAACCGACGTGTCGACCGCGAGATGCTTCGACCCCACTTGAATCTGCATGCTGCGTGCGACCTCAGTTCACATGCACCGACCCGCCCACGATGCGCTGCGTCGCGCTCGCGTGGCTGGTGATGTAGGTTCCGCGCAGCTGGATGCGGCCGTCGGCCGTCAGCACGATGCACGCCTCGCCGCAGCGCAGCTCGAGTTCTTCGGCGGCTTCGATCACCTCGCGATGACCGTCCACCGTGATGACGAGCCCTTCCTGCTCCTCATCGCGCTCGGCGGGCTCCGGCTGTGCTTCCTGTGCGGCCGCATCGTTCCACAGCAAGCCCAGCACGATCGCGGAACCTCCGGCGAGCACGCTCAGCGCGACGCCCTGCCCTTCATGTTCGGCCGACAGCGCCACGAGGCTGTGCGCCACGCCCACGAGTCCCAGTCCGGCGACCGTCGCCGATCCGGCCGCGCCCTGCGCGGGCGCCGTCTGCAACGTGCCGATGATCACCTGTCCCGGCACCGGCATCGCCGCAGCCTGCGAGCCCTGATTCAGCAGCGCATGGAACGGCGACGCGTCCTGGGCCGCCGCGTCGACGCCGTGCGCCGGCAAGTCGAGTCGCTCCACGTCAGTTCTCCAGGATCTTCTTGCCCTTGACCGTCACCTCGCCGTCGGCCTTGAAGGTCTGCTCGCCGGTGGTGCCGACGCTGAGCGTGTGGCCGTTGAGGATGATGGTGCCGTCCGACTTCATCGTCAGGCTGGCCTTGCCCACCGTCAGATGGAGCTCGTCCTTCGCGTTGACCGAATACACCGCGCCGCTGTTGATGGTGTAGTCCTTCCCCACGATCGTGTTCTTGTACAGGCCGACCTGTTCGGTCTGGAACGCGCCGACCGTGGTGTTCATCATGGCGCCGACGGAGGTCTGGTAGCCCAGCCCGATCGTGAGCGCCTTGGCCATGCCGATGGTTTCGGCCTTCGCCATCGCGATCGTCTCGGTCTTGTTCGCGCCGATCGTCACCGACCGGTTGGCCCCGATGCTGATCGTCTCGTTGATCCCGACGTCTTCCGAGCGGTTCATCCCGATCGAGATCTTCTCGTCCAGGTCCACCCGCTCCGTGCGGTTCTGATGGATCGTGATCGTCTCGTCCAGGTTCACCGTTTCCGTGCGGTTGCCCTTGACCAGCGTCGTCTCATGCCGGTCGATCGTCTTGGTCCGGTCCCGCCCGACCCAGTGCGTCTCGTCGTTCTCGACCTCGATGTCCTGGTTCTTCTCCGCGTGGATCCACAGCTGCTCGTCGCCCTGCTTGTCCTCGAACCGGATCGCATTGGCGTTGCCGTAGCTGCCGCCTTTGGTCGAGCGCGTCAGGAAGCCGCTCTGCGTCGCGTTGGCCGGCAGGTCCCACGGCGGCAGGTTCTCGCCGTTGTAGGTCCGCCCCATGATGATGGGCGCGTCCGGGTCCCCTTCGAT